>NZ_JBNOOE010000004.1:193264-256906 GCF_050585265.1 Clostridium nigeriense
GACGTACAGATGAAAAGGGACTAGCAACATTTGAATTAGGATATGGAAAGTATTATTACCAAGAGTTTGATGCACCAGAAGGATATGTTATTGATGAAAAGCTATATCCGTTTGAAATAAAAACAAGTGGTGAAATAGTAAAAGCAAGCATGACTAATAAAAAGTTAGAAGAAACAGATAAGCCAAATAATAACAATACATCTAACAACGCTTTACCGAATACTGGTGGAACTGATACTTATCTATATATGATGTTAGCATTATTAATCACTTTTACTGGATTTAGACTTTTTAGATTTAGACATGAAAAATAGTATATATAATAAAATTTAAATAACTAATTATTTTAGTAGTATTATTAAAAATATAGAATAAGTATAGAAATACCGCATTATCCAAAATAATCTGACCCCAAAAGTTAGAAAAAAGGATATGCGGTATTTTTTTAATAACTGAAAATTGAATAATGTTTGTATTGGTAAAATATGTTACAAAAATTATAAATTGTATTATAATACTAAATAAATAATATTTCATTATTATATAGATAGTAATTTGAAAGGAAAAATAAAATGATAATTAGATTAGCTACTATAAATGATAGCAAGGCATTGTTAAAGATATATTCTCAATATATAGATACTTCAATTACATTTGAATGTGTACTTCCAACAGAAGAAGACTTTAAAGGGAGGATTGCTGCTATTATTAAAGATTATCCTTATTTAGTGTGTGAGGAAAATGGAGAGATTTTAGGATATGCTTATGCACATAGGCAAATGGAACGAGAATCATATCAGTGGAATGCAGAACTATCAATATATTTAGATAGATCTTTCACCTCTAAAGGAATAGGAAAAAAACTGTATTACATATTGATAGATATATTGAAATTACAGGGAATAAAAACTGTATATGGTGGGGTCACTGTTCCTAATAAAAGAAGTGAAGGACTTCACTTGGGATTAGGATTTACAAGTCTTGGTATCTATCACAATACGGGATACAAAAATAATAAATGGCATGATGTAGAATGGTTTGAAAAGCAAATTATGCCATATAATATAGAACCAGAGCCATTTCTATCAGTCAGTAAAATAAATCAAGAAAAGATTCAAGAAATTATAAATAAGTATTAAAAGTTTAAATTTATTGATTACAATGAGGTAAATAGATTATTTAACCTTGTGAAAATAATTTTAAAATATTATTAAAATAAAAATTATAATATATTTAGGAAGTGTCTATGTACTAGGCACTTTTATTATATAAGTTCAATTAAATGATAAGCTTAGATTAGACTTGCTGATGAAATATATATATTTTATAATAATTATTAAAAATAGAAAAGGAGATTATATATTGAAAAAAGAATTTATTATATGCGAATTAAGTGCAAAAGTTGGAGAGAAAAAACAAGGATTTATTAATATATTAAATACAGAAACAAAAATGCCAGTAACAATAATAAATGGAGCTAATGAAGGTAGTACAGTGCTTATTACTGCTGGTGTTCATGGTGGAGAGTACCCTTGTATAAAAGCGGCAATAGAACTAGCGAAGGAAATTGATCCTAAGAAAGTTAGTGGGCAAATAATAATAGTTCATCCTGTTAATACACAAGGCTTTGTCGGAAGGAATGCAGCAGTTGTGCCAGAGGATAATAAAAATATACTTAGAGTATTTCCGGGAGATAAGAATGGGACTATTTCAGAAAAAATAGCCTATGTAATATCTAATGAGTTACAAGAAAAAGCTGACTTTTATTTAGATATTCATGGAGGTGATATACATGAAGATTTATTGCCACATATATATTATCCTGGATTAGCAGATAAGAGTATAATTGAGGCTTCCATTAATATGGCTAAATCTTTTAATGTACCTTATTATGTTAAATCAAATACTACAAATGGAACTTATACTTCAGCTGCAATAAGAAAGAATATTCCAAGTTTATTGATAGAACGTGGTGGCTGTGGATTATGTAAAGAAGAGGATGTAAAAGAATATAAAAGAGATATATTAAATGTTTTATCAGTTTTAAATGTTTTGGATTGTGAAATAAAAGAAAATGAGTTTTCTCCAAGGGAAATAAAAGAAGCGGTATATTTAGAGGCTTTAAATGACGGGTGTTGGACTTGCTTTGTAAAGGCTGGACAAGAAATAAAAGAAGGCGAAAAGTTAGGGGAGGTAACGGATTATTTTGGTAATATTATAGATACATATTATGCAAAGTTTGATGCAGTAGTTTTATATAATACAGTTGCTTATTCTGTTACAAAAGATAGCTCCCTTATTGCATACGGTAGAATTAATTAATATTAAAATGTAATTTATATTAGAAAAACTTAGTTGAACAGAGATAGGTGAGAAATATAGTTAGATACATAATAAAAAGAATTATAGGTACTATACCAATTTTAATAGTTGTATCATTCATATCTTTTGCATTAATGAATTTGGCATCAGGAGACCCAGCAGAAATTATATTAACTTCCCAGGGGACAGTAGTAACGCCAGAGTTGTTAGAGAGTGTAAGGGGAGAGATGGGGTTAGATAAACCATTTATAAATCAGTATTTTAGTTGGTTAAAAGGTGTCATTCATGGTGATTTAGGTAATTCATATGCAACAGGGATAGATGTGACAGAAGAGCTTAAAGAGCATCTTCCTTATACTATAATCTTGGCAAGTAGCTCAATGATATTAACGTTGATTGTTTCAATACCTTTAGGGATAATATCAGCAATTAGAAAAGATAAATTTATAGATAGTATAATAAGAGTTTTCACATTTATAGGAAATTCGATACCGGGATTTTTTCTTGCATTAATATTATTACTTATATTTTCTTTAAGGCTTAAATGGTTACCAATATTAAGTGAAAGTGGTATAAGGAGTTTAGTATTACCAACAGTAACATTATCAGTATCAATGATAAGTAAATATATACGTCAAATAAGATCTGTTGTAATAGAAGAATTAGAAAAGGGATATGTTAAGGGTGCAAGAGCAAGAGGAGTTAAAGAGAGTATTATTATTTATGGCAATGTTTTAAATAATATTATGATTACAGTTATAACATTGACAGGGCTATCTATAGGTTCACTTATGGGGGGAACAGCGGTTGTAGAATCAATATTCCTTTGGCCTGGGATTGGAAGTGTACTTTTAAATGCTATAGCAAATCGTGATTATCCAATTATTCAAGGATATGTTCTTTGGATAGCAGTTATCTTTATAATAATAAACCTAATAACTGATTTATTGTATAGAGTGTTTGATCCAAGAGTTAGGGATGTATAAGGAGAGTTCAAATGATATCATATAAGCAAAACAGTAAAGGAAGTTTTGGAATTAAAAATATAGATAAGAACAAGATTAAGCTTTACATAATATTAGTAATTTTGGTAATAATATGTGCTATCAGTTTATTTGCTTCCCAAATAGCACCTAATGATCCATATGCTATAGATTTATTAAATACATTACAATCTCCAAGTAGAGAATTTCCATTAGGAACAGATTCTTTAGGAAGATGCATACTATCTAGAATAATATATGGAGGAAGTAGAACAATATTTTCGGCTTTAATTGTAGTTATTATTACTTTTTTATTTGGAACAATTGTTGGGGTTATAAGCGGATATATTGGAGGAAAAGTTGATAGATTTATTATGAGAATAGTAGATGTATTTTTAGCCTTCCCTGGATTAGTATTAGCTATTGCAGTAGCAGGTATACTTGGAGGGGGAATGTTAAATGCAATGATAGCAATTGGAGCTATTGGCTGGACAAAGTATGCAAGAATAACTAGAAGTAAGGTATTAGAATTGAAGGAAGAAACTTTTATTAAGGCAAGTAGAATCAGTGGGCATGGTTCGATTTATATAATGTTTAAACATATTATTCCCAATATATTATCATATCTCATAGTTACAGCATCTTTAGATATTGGAACTGTTGTTATGGAAATGTCCTCTCTTTCATTTTTAGGTTTAAGTTCACCATTACCAACTCCAGAATGGGGAGCTATGATAAGTGAAGGAAAAAGTTTTATTCAATTTGCACCGTGGACTATGTTAGCTCCTGGAATGGCAATATTAATAGTAGTTATTTTGTTTAATCTATTAGGAGATGTAACAAGAGATTTATTAGATTCAAAGTAAAATATTATAAGTAGGTGGAAAGAATTAAGAAGATAAAGATAGTTTTAATATATATACTTTTACTTGCAACACAATTAATTGGATGTAGTAGTTTAAGTGAGGAAGTACAATGGGATAGTAAAGAACAATTGGTATTTGGAACAACATTAAGTACAAAGGTATTGGATCCTGCCAATGGATATTGTGGTTGGTTTCTTGTAAGATATGGTGTTGCTGAAACTTTATTTAAATTAGATGAGAATATGGAAGTTATACCATGGCTTGCAGAGAATTATGAGAAAATTGATAATAAAACATGGAAAATAGAGATTAAGGATAATATAACTTTTCAAAATGGTAAGGAGTTAAATTCAGAAGCTGTAAAAGCTTCAATAGAAAGAACATTAGAATTAAATTCTAGAGCAAAAGCAACATTAAAAATTGAAAATATAAGTACGGAAGAAAATAATATAATAATAACTACAACTGAAGAAAATCCTACTTTAATAAATGATTTGTGTGATCCATTTGTATCTATAATTGATGTATATTCAAATGAAGATATAGATACAAATCCAATAGGTACAGGACCCTTTATGGTAGAAGAGTTTAATCACAGTGGCTCAAGTTATTTTAAGAAAAATGATAATTATTGGGATGGGGAAGTTAAACTAGATAGTATTAAGGTTATTCCAATAGCTGATGCTGATACTTTAGCTATGGCATTGCAATCAGGTGAGATAGATGTAGCCCAAGGATTATCATATTATATGGTTAATTTATTTGAAAGTGATAGCAACTATAAGGTAAGTAGCATAGATACATCAAGAGTTATAGCTATGTACTTTAATCAAAATAACAAACACTTAGTAAATTCTAACGTAAGAAAAGCTATTAATATGCTTATAGATAAAGAGCTTTATTGTAAGTCAATATTAAAAGGGCAAGCATCTGAAAGCTTAGGAATATTTCCTAGTAACACTAACTATAGTTTAGAAAGTTCAGATATAATATTTAATAAAGAGGAAGCAATAGAAATACTAAGAAATGAAGGTTATAGTGATACAAATAATGATGGAATATTAGATAAGGATGGAGAAAACTTATCTTTAAATTTAGTAACATATTCAGCAAGAGCTGAACTTCCAAGTATTGCTCAAGCAATTCAAAATGATTTAAAGAATATAGGAATAGAGGTTAATATAGAAATAAGTGATAATATTACAGATATATTAGATTCGGGAAGATTTGATTTAGCTTTATATTCCAATATAACAACTGCAACTGGAGATGCTTTAGCATATTTAAATAATACAATAAGAACTAATGGGGCATCTAATTATGGAGATTATAGCAATTCAGAGGTTGATTACTTAATTGATAAATTAAAGATTGAATTTGATAAAGAAGAGCGTGATAAGCTTGCAATAGAAATTCAAAATATAGCAATAAATGATAATGCATATAATTTTATTGCACATATGAAGATGAGCTTTGTAATGAAAAATAATGTTACTGGTATAAACCCACATCCTACAGATTACTATCAATTTAATGCAAATACAGATATTATATAGGTGAAATAATGAGTAGTATATTAAAAATTAAAAATCTACATATAAATAATAAAGGAACAGAAATAATAAAAGATATTTCATTTGATATAAAAGCAGGTGAAATATTAGGGATTGTAGGGGAAAGTGGGTCTGGAAAAAGCACTTTAATTAGAAGTTTAATCAGAGATATGGAAAATGATGAAGAAATAGTAGAGGGAGATATATTTTTTAAGGAGAAAAGCCTTTTGGATATGACTTCAAAGGAATTGAGAAAAGTAAAGGGAAATAAAATAGGAATAGTTTTTCAAAATCCAGGTTCAACATTAAATCCCATAAAAAAGATTGGAAAGCAATTTGTAGAAGTATTAAAAAGTCATATTAAGATAAGTAAAAAGGAAGCTTTAAAACGTGCAGAATTAATGTTAGAAAAAGTAAATTTAAATGATGTAAAATGTATTCTAAATAGTTATCCTTTTGAATTAAGTGGTGGTATGAACCAAAGAGTTGCAATTGCTTTAGCAATGATAATGGAACCAGAGCTTTTAGTTACAGATGAACCAACAAGTGCTTTAGATGTTACAGTACAAGCACAGGTAGTAAAGGAAATGATGAATTTAAGAGATAATTTTAATACAAGTATAATAATTGTAACTCATAGTATGGGAGTAATATCTCATATGGTAGATAAAGTTGCAGTTATGTATTCAGGTGGAATTGTAGAATATGGAGATAAAGAAAGTATTTTGAAAGATCCAAAGCATCCCTATACACAAGCTTTGATTAATGCAATTCCTAAGTTAGATGGAAAATTACCAATAGGTATTAAGGGAAGCCAACCAAATTTTAATGAAAAGGAAAAAGGATGTAGCTTTGCACCACGTTGTAATAAAGCCAATAGTAATTGTAGATATAAAACGCAAAAGTTAAAAGATATTGGTAATAATAGATGGATAGCATGTAGTTACATAGAGGAAATGGAGCTGAAAAAATGAATGAAATAATCTTGCAATGTAAAAATATAAAAAAGAAATATAAGAAAAAGAACCATTATCATATAGCAGCAAATGACATAAGTTTTGAACTTAGGAAAGGTGAATGCTTAGGAATTGTTGGAGAAAGTGGTTGTGGTAAAAGTACATTAGCAAGAATTATTATGAATTTAGAGAAAGTAGATTCAGGAGAAGTTATTTTTAATGGTAAAAATATTAGCAATATAAAGGGGAAAAAGTTAAATTTGGTTTATAAAGAAATGCAAATGGTTTTTCAAGATGCAATAGGATCACTTAACCCTAAAATGACTATTGGTGAATCCATTAAGGAATATGTTTGTAGTTTATGTTCATTAACTAAAGAGGATAAGGAAGAAAAGGTAGATAAATTATTAGAGCTAGTAGGACTGCCAATAGAATTTAAAGATAGATACCCACATGAGATAAGTGGAGGACAGTGTCAAAGGGTAGCTATAGCAAGAGCTTTATCATCACATCCTAAAGTACTAATTTGTGATGAAGTAACAAGTGCTTTAGATGCATCTGTTCAGGCTCAGGTTTTAGAGCTTTTAATAAAGATGAAAGAGGAATTTAATATTTCTTATATATTCATAACTCATGATTTAGCTTTAGTAAGTAGTTTTTGTGATAGAGTAATTGTTTTAAAGGATGGAAATATAGTAGAAGAAGGTTCTGTATATAATGTTATTAATAAACCTAAATGTGAATATACAAAATTGTTATTAAAATCAATATTATTAAAATAGAGAATATAGTATGACATGGAAAACTTCAACGATTCAATTTGTTGGAGTTTTTTATTTTTTATGATTAAAGATACGCTAAGAGATTATTATTTCTTGGTAAATTTGATAGATGTACATTAAAAAAATGATTAGAATATCTTCTTAATGAGAAAATTAAAAATTCTTTAATCAAATTTAGAAAGAATTCAAACCATATATTGTAAATGGAAAGAGACTTTGATATACTTAAGATTAAAAATGGAAAATTGTGAGAAGGATAAATTAGATAATCTTAAGAATGAAATAGAACATATTATTACTTACGATAACTAAAAAAAACAAATGAGTTATTTATATAATGAGGTGGTAGTTTATGGAAAATATTATATTTAGAAATATTGAAAGATCAGATACAGAATCTTTATGGAATATGATGAATCAATTAGATTATGAAACAAAGTTTATGTTATATGAGCCAGGCGAAAGAGGTAAAAATTTAACTAGACTTCAAGGTGCTATTGATAATGCGGTTGATGGTAATGATTTATGTTTTTTAGCATTGGACGGAAATGAAATAGTTGGATATATTACAGCACAGGTTGGTAGGGTAAGAAGAGAAAAGCATAGTGCATACATAGTTGTGGGTATAAGAGAAAAGTATCGTAATAGAGGAATTGGGACAGAGTTTTTTAAAAGACTAAATGAGTGGGAAAAGGAGAAAAAGATTGTAAGACTTGAATTGACAGTACTTTGTACTAATAAAATAGCTTTAAATTTATATAAGAAAAATGGTTTCGAAATAGAAGGTATAAAAAGAAAATCACTGTATATTGATGGAGAATATATAGACGAATACTATATGGCTAAAATAATTGGATAATAGGAGTAAAGAAAAAAATAAAAGGAAGTGATGCTATGTCTCACAAAATACAAAGAATAAATGAATATGACGATATAAGATTTCCTAGAGAAGTATTATTAGAGCATGGAGCATTCCTTATAGATGATAAATATAAATGTTCATTTAAAATTACTAGTAAGAATACAGCAATGGTCGAGTTTGATAAGGAAATAAACATTGAGGAAGTAATTGATGAATTTAGATTTTATGCTGAGCATATAACTAAATTCTATGATATAAATAATAAACTTATAAAATCATTTCCCGATATTGATATCTTTAAGGTAAGTATTAAAGATATTCAACCATCACAGTTTTATGTAGATGAAAGTAAAGTTGAATCAGTATCATCATTTATTAAAAGTGGAGATAATATTTTTATTCCATTAACTAAAATTAATGATGAATTAGTTTCATTAGATGGTCATACAAGATTATATTTAGCTACTAAAAGAGATTATAAACAAGTATATGGATTTTATACCCAAGAAGAAGATTATATTGTAGATTTTGTTTTAGAAGCAAAAAGAAGAAATGTTTTAACTCCATATGATTTAACAATATTAACCCATGATGAATATAAAAAAAAGTGGAATAAGTTTTGTAATGACTTTTTTTAGAACTTGAACTAATAAATATAAAAACTATCTAGAGATAGAAAGAAATTTATATAAAGATAATTCTATTCTATATTAAATAAGGCTTTAAAAGGGGAGAAGTTAATATGTTGTCAGATAATATTGTTAGTGAAAGATTAATTCTTCGTAAAGTGATAAAAAATGACGCTAAAGATATTTGGGAAATATGGAGTAATTCTGAAAATGAAAAATATATGGGAGATCCAGTTGAATCAATAGAAGAGGTTATATCTATATGTGAAAGGAGAGAAAAGGGGAATGGGAATGGTTTCTTAACAGTTGCAATATTAAAAGATACGGGTGAAGTTATTGGAACTTGTTGTTTTGGACTTACAAATAATAAAGATGAGTGGGGATTTGGATATTCAATTAAACAAGGATTCTGGGGAAAAGGTTATGCTACTGAAATTGTAAAATCAGTAATTAAATTTGGATATAGTTTAGGAATTAAAGATTTTATTTCAGATTGTGCTATAGAAAATGTTGCATCTGGGAGAGTTTTAGAAAAATGCGGAATGCATATAGATCATAAAAGTAGCTTTAAGCAACCTAAGACAAATATTATCTATGAATCACATGTTTATAAGCTACATATAGATTAATATAAATTTGATTAAAGGGGAAATGTACCTTATTAGGAAAGGTGATATTAAGTGAAAGGCGTATATACAGAGAGAATTGAAGATATTAATCATATTAATATGTTAAAGGAAATTTTTAAGAAAATAAAACCAGAACTTAAACAAGAGGTAGATATAGAGAGATTTTACGACAAAGATAAGGGTGTTGATAGAACCTATAATGTTTATAAAGTAAAGATAGATAATTTAATATATATTTTAAAAAAGTCAGATGAAAATGAGATAGAGGTTTATGAGAACTTTCTTAAAGGTAAAGATTTACCTGTTCCTAAATTTGAGGGATGGACTTGCGTTAATAAAATAAATTGGATCTTAATTGAGTATATTCCTGGAATGGATTTAAGAAGATTTAATAAAAATATGTCTTATGAATGTGCTGATAGTCTTTCACATATTTTTAATATGTATTGGCAAGAAAATCATTTTGAAGAAAATAAGTTGGATAACCGTTTTGATAGATATTTGAGAAGAATAAATAGAAGGGCAAATTGTCTTAAAAATGAATCAAAATTATATTTTGCATATAGTGTTTTTTTAGAGAGACAATTAACATGTCCACGTACTTTATGTAATGGAGACTTTCTTCAGTGCAATGCAATAAAAAATGATAGTGGAATTATTTTAATAGATTGGGGATTTTCAGGTGTTATGCCCTATTCATTAGATATTGCACGCTTAATAGCGCATGGTTCAGAAGACTTTTTTCCATTTCCTTTTTATATGACAGATGAATATAGAAAGATTTTCTTGAAGGAATTATATAATAAGTTGTTATACAAACCTGATTATAAACAGTTTATATGGGATGTAATACTTTCATGTCTAAATGAATGCATTGAATTTATAGAAAGTGAATTGAATGATGGTACTATAGATAGAGATGAAGTCTTTAATTACTATTATAAAAATGCACAGATTTTATCAGATATTATTTTGAATGGAAAAGATCAGTTGAATGTTTAGTAAATAATAAGGAAGAAATTATCTAAAGAATTAAAAGGGGGCAGAAAATGGAGACAATATTTACTGATAGATTAATTTTAAGACCTTGGAGCATAAGTGATAGCAGTGATTTGTATGAATATGCTCAAAGTGAATTAGTTGGCCCAAATACTGGATGGAAGCCACATAAATCAGAAGAGGAAAGTAAAGAAATAATAAATATGTTCATAAGTAATAATGATTCATATGCAATAGTTTTAAAGAAAGAAAATAAGGTAATTGGAGGCATAGGATTACATAATAGAAAACCAGATATTTCTTTGGAGTGTTTAGAACAAAGAGAAATTGGATATGTTTTAAATCCAAAGTATTGGGGAAATGGATATATTCCAGAAGCAGTAAGAGCATTGGTTAAGTATGGATTTGAAAAAATGAACTTAGATTTAATATGGTGTGGGCATTATGATTTTAATAATAACTCTAAAAGAGTTAATGAAAAATGTGGTTTTAAATATAAGTTTACAAGAAAAGAAAATCTAGAACGATTAGATAATATTGAGGTTAATGCATTATATTACAACATTCTAAGATCTGAGTATGAGAATAATTAAGTAACTAATGCTCAATCTATTATATTAAGAAGTTATGAGATAAATAGCTATAATTAGAATTTGAAAAGGAGATATTAAGTGAGAGTATACGAAAATAAAGAAGAATTAAAAAATGAAATTAAGAAAACGTATGAAAAATATATTTTAGAATTTGATAGTATTCCGGAAGAGTTTAAGGATAAACGATGTGAAGAAGTTGACAGAACTCCTGCTGAAAATCTTGCCTATCAAGTGGGGTGGACGACTTTAATTTTAAAGTGGGAAAATGATGAGAGAGCAGGACTAGAAGTAAAAACACCAACTGAAAAGTTTAAATGGAACCAGTTAGGAGAACTGTATCAATGGTTTACAGATAAATATGCTCACTTATCTTTAAGGGAATTAAAAAATATGCTCGACGAAAATATTGATGATATTTATAAAATGATAGATAGTATGACTGAGGAGGAATTATTTAAACCTCATAAAAGGAAGTGGGCTGATGAAGCTACCAAAACAGCTGTATGGGAAGTATATAAATTTATTCATGTAAATACAGTTGCACCCTTTGGGACTTTTAGAACTAAGATAAGAAAATGGAAGAAATTAGAATTATAAAATTTCCTTATTTAGATAAAGCTTTTTCACAATATAATTATATAACCAAGCATTAAAGAAATTGTTATTTCAAAACATAAAGATAGATATTGGTTTGGTGAAGGTAGTATTCAGGATAATAAAGAAGAAAACTTTGCAAAATATAATGAAAAAATTATTAGTTTAGAAGAGGGGATTTAATTTAAATAATCATGAACAATATTAACTTTAAAACAAGAGTGAAATTGATATCTATAATATCTTTTATTGAAAGTATATTCTTAATTTCAACAATTATATGGGGTGTAACTAAAAATATAGATAAGGGGATAGTTGGACTTATAATATATGGTTGTTTTAAAATTTTAGAAAATATTATTTGGAGATGTCCTAAATGTAAATCAAAATTACCTAAAGGAAAATCTACTGATAATATAAAGCAATGTTCATATTGTAATTATAATTTAGATTAATCAAGAAAATAAACATATAATAGAAAAGTATATTTACGAAAAAATATTAAAAGTTATATAAACATATCTAAATAATAAAGAAGGCTATTATAGAAGAGGAGAATAATGAATAGAAGAACTATTATGATTTTTCCAGAGTTTGAAAATATAAATATTATAAATGATATACGTAGGAAATATGATCCTTTAGTAGATTTAGTATCGCCACATATTACTTTAGTGTTTCCTTTTGAGAGTGATTTGAGTAATGAAGAACTTAATTTATATATAAAAGAGTGCTTAAGTGATATACACCCTTTTAAAATTGAGTTAGAAGGCTTCAGTAAACAGAAAGATAGATATGGAAATTACTTATTTTTAAATGTAGTACAAGGCATGAATATAATTAAGGAAATTCATGATACTTTATATAAAGATAAACTGAGGGAAGTTGATTTAGGATATGATTATATTCCACATATGACAGTTGGAAAATTATCTTCCATTGAGTTGCTTAATAAAGCTTTTGATGATGTAAATAGATGTAATGATAAATTTAGTACTATTGTTAGAAAGATATCTGTTGAAATGATTAGTGAACATGAAGAATCAATTATTGTAATAGAGTACGAACTTAATTAACAAATTTCAAATATATGAGAATTATTCATAGTTTGTAAAGAAAATTTTTAGTTATTATGCAATGTAATATTAAGTATATAAATAAGCTTTGAAGGGGGAGATCAGTTAGATGAAGAGAGTTATTATTGGGGCAGGGAATACTTCTTATGAAGGATGGATTGCAACGCAAGAAAATGAATTAAATCTATTAAATATTAATGATTATTATAAGTTATTTGAAAAAGAAGAATCTGTTGATGCATTTTTAGCTGAACATGTATTTGAGCATTTAAATTATGAAGAAGGAATAGAAGCAGGAAAAAATTTATATAAATTTTTAAAACCTGGTGGATATATTAGAGTAGCTGTTCCAGATGTTAATTATAAAAATGAATGGTACTATAATATGTGCAAACCAGGGGGACCAGGGAGTATAGATCATCCAGCATATACTCATAAAGTTTTCTACGACTATAAAACCTTAATAGAAGTTTTTGAAAAAGCAGGTTTTAAAGTAGATTTACTTGAATATTGTGACGAAAATGGAAGATTTCATTTTAATTATTGGAATACCGAAGAAGGTATAATTGGGAGGTCACTAAGATTTGATACTAGAAATAATGATGGTAAATTAGGCATGGTATCAATTATTATCGATGCTTATAAGGAATAGATGATTATATTGTTAAAAATATTGGGGGAATAGTATGAATCATATAGGAACAAAACTTATTGAAACAAATAGATTAATTTTAAGGAAATTTGAAATAACTGACTCTGAAAATATGTTTAAAAATTGGGGAAGCGACTCTAAGGTAACTAAATATTTATCTTGGCAAACACATAAAGACATTAAGGATTCAGAAGATATTATTAATTTATGGATATCAGATTATAAAGACAGTAGTGTTTATAACTGGGTAATTGAGTTAAAAGAGATTAATGAAGTAATTGGAAGTATATCACTTGTTAAATTAGATAATGTTAATAAATCTTGTGAAATAGGTTATTCTATTGGAAGCAAATATTGGAATAGAGGCATTACAACTGAGGCATTTCAAAATGTAATAAATTTTCTGTTTAAAGAAGTTGGAATAAATAGAATTTGTGCAAAACACAATATAGATAATATAGCCTCTGGAGAAGTAATGAAAAAGTGCAAAATGATCTATGAGGGGACATTGAGAGAGGTCCAATTTAGAAATGATAGATTTAGCAGTTTAGCAGTTTACTCAATTTTAAGAAGTGAGTGGCTGAATACTATTTAAGTATATTATGTTTTTTTGTAGATATTCTATGGAGAAGGTATTCATGAAGTAAATTTATAAATAATATTGTAAGTGAAAATATAGTAGGGGTATAAGATGTATTATATTATAAATGAGAAAGTAGATGTTTGTTCTTTATCAGATTTACGTCAATCAGTTGGTTGGAATAGAATGGAGAATGAATTGAAAAATCCAAAATTACAAGATTTTATTACAATTGCTTGTTATGAAAACTTGAAGTTAATTGGATATGTATCAGTGGTAAGTAATGGTGTGTTAGATGCATATATACAAGATCTAATGGTTAGACCTGACTATCAAAATAAAGGTATAGGAACAGAACTAATGAACAAAACTATTAGCTATATAAAAAAGAAAGAAATTTATATGATTTCTGTAATTTATGGAGGAGAAGAACTAAGAAGCTTTTATGAAAAGTTTGGTTTTTATACAATGCTATGCGGTCAAATTGAAACATATAAAAGTGAATAGAGATTTTTAATATTAAACTATAAAGGAGACCTAAAAATTGGTTTCCTTTTATTTTTTATTAAATATGTACTATGATTTGTTAAAAATAATCTCTATTGAACTACAAGTAAAAATATAACAGTAATTTAATTATATGGTATAATAAAATGAATAATTATTATTTAAAATATAGATAAATATGAATTTGTTAAGTATTCATTGACTTAGAAAAGAAGAAAAAAATATATATAAGTGGTGATATTATGAAATTTGGAATTATAGGACCATCTGAAGATGAAATTATGCCTTTTATTGAGCAAATACAAAATAAAAAGATATATTCTATTGCAATGTTAAAATTCTATATTGGAAAATTTAATAATATAGATGTTGTAGCATTATATTGTGGAGTTTGTAAAGTTAATGCTGCAATTGCAACTCAGATATTAATAGATAAATTTAATGTAACTCATATTATCGTAACTGGAGTAGCAGGGGCAATTGATAATACATTAAGAATTGGTGATACAGTTATTTCAACAGAAGTATCATATCATGATGTTGCAGATGGAATATTAACAGAATATCACCCGTGGATGGAAAGTATATACTTCAAATGTGATAGTAACCTTATTGAATTAAGTAGACAAGTAGTAGAAGAAAATATATTTTCTCAAAAAGTGTATTTCGGAAAAATAGTAACTGGTGAAGCCTTTATAAGTGAAAATGGAAGAAAAGAAATAATTGAGAAGTATAGTCCTTTATGTGTAGATATGGAAACAGCAAGTGTTGCTCATGTATGTTATGTAAATGAGATTCCGTTTATTGCTATAAGATCTATAAGTGATACAGAAGAGGAATTTGGTGTAGAAACATTTGAAGTTAATTGTGTATCAGCATCATATAATTCTATTAAAATTTTGGAGAAATTATTAATGGCTATTAAAGAAAAGTAATATTACTTTAATTAATATAAATGTGCGGTAGTTCATTATTATAATTGTGTAGAAGTGAGAATTTTTATGGAGGTATCTATGGTAAATATATTATTAAGTAAATATAGCTTTAATGAAGATTGGGCTAAAAATGAACTCAAAAGATATATAAATAGTGATGATAAAGTAGTTATTATTCCATTTGCATTTAATGAAAAATTTATAAGTAACAATATAGAATGGCAGAATGCATACAATAGTGACTACGGGAAGTATTACAGAGAAATAGTAACTCCATTTATGGATTTTGGTATTAAGGAAAATAATATTAAATGGATTAATTACTTTGAGGATTCTAATGAAGAAATAAAAAAGATTATAGAAAATAGTAAAATTGTATTCTTAACAGGGGGGCTACCTGATAGGGCTGTTAACCGAGTTATGGAGAAAAAGTTACTAAATTATATAGATGATAGCAAAATAATTATTGGTGCAAGTGCTGGAGCATTAATGCAACTTAAAAATTATTATATATCACCAGATAAAGATTATTCGGAATTTTTACATTTGAATGGTCTTGGGATGATAGATAAAGATTTATATATTGAAGTTCATTATGAAGGTACTGAAATACAAAATGATTGTATAAAAAGAATTTTAAAAGAAAAAGATGATACAGTTTATGCAATAAAAGATAATGGAGGAATAATTATTGATGGTAATTATTTTTTAATAATTGGAGATGTTATTGCTTTTAATAATTTAAAAATATAAGTTTATTGGGGGGATTATGAACATACTAAGTGATATCAAAAGCAAGGTTCAAACTAAAGAATTAATTTTAGAGTGGATTTTTATAATAATATTATGTATGGGGATAGTTATCTACTATGAGAAATTTTATATAAAATATTCATCTGTAACCGGAATTAGTGTAGTTATATTATTAAATATTCTAAAGTTTTGTGATAAAGATGATGAGAGTATTTTTGGAAATAGAAAATCTATATTTACTTTTATTTTAGCTTACATTATAACATTATACCCAAACAAAATATTTATTTATTTATTACCCTTTATAGGAAGTATTTTCACATTAACTTTTGTAAGAATTATTATTATTATATTACCCATTTTCTCATGTTATTTTTGGAAAATTAAGCTCAGAGATTTCAACTGGAAACTTTCATTTAAGTGGTTAGTTATTATTATTGTGATTTTTTTGCTTTATTGATGCCTGAATTGTACAAGTATGGAACTTCATTATTTATGTATAGGAATTTTTCATCTTTATTTGATTATATTTTTAATATAATTATGGCGTTAATCTTTAATGCAGGTTTTGAAGAGATTATTTTTAGGGGATTTTTAATTTCGGCCTTAAAATCATTTCAATTAAGTGATACGAAAGTAAATATTATACAATCAATACTTTTTGGAATACCACACCTATATCTAGTTTCTTCTCCTCTAGGGATCTGTTGGCACATATTAATTGGATATATTTTAGGAAAAGTATATTTAAATTCTAAATCACTTACTCCAGGTATAATATTGCATTTACTAATTAACTGGGTATAGAAAATTAAAAGGAGTTGAAAAATTATGTATAAAGAAGTTCTTAAATTATTAAAATGTCCAAAATGTAATCAGAAATAAAAAGAGCTCATATTGAAGCAAATTTTAATAGTACAGATGTAATAACTATTGGAGAATCAATAGGAGAAAAGTCTGATTCTGATTTAATTCCTTTTGAGGGAGAATGGTTTGGGGTTGTTGTTGTTAAATCTGTAAAATAATGAATTTACAGATAATTTATATTAGGTTAGGGGATAGGTATATGAAAAAAGCGGCTATTATGATATTTCCACAATTCTGTATGCAAGAAATAAGTTGTCTTACAGAAATATTTAAGTGGTATGATAAAGAAATTACGGTATTTGCATCCTCTTTGAGTCCAGTTAATAGCGAAGATGGATTTAAAATATTACCACATAAGACATTTTCAGATTTTAATCGTGATGAATATGATTGTATAATTACTCCTGGGATATGGGACTTTAGAGAGGCATTAAATGATGATAAAAATATTGAGTTTTTGAAACAGTTTTCTGATGATAAAAAAATAGTTATTGCTAGTATATCAAGCTCACCAATTTTACTTGGAAAAGCAGGTTTATTAAAAAATCATAAATTTTGTTGTGGATTATTTGAAGAAGATATAGATAAATATTCTTTTATACCAAGAGAAAATATTATTAGAAAGCCAGTATGTGAAGATAAAAATTTAATTACTGCAATAGGATTTGCATTTCGTGAGTTTGCAGTTATGGTGGCTAGAAAAGTTGGTATAGACTGTGATGAAAATATTTTTGCACCAGTGGCTCGTGAATATAGTGAAGAAGAACTTATATTTCATATGCCACATGAAGTTATTAATTAATAAGAAAAAATATAAGCTATTAATATATGGTAAGTAATCAGATAGATTAATAGGAGGGGAATATTGATTTAGATTTAATAAGCAAGGGAGAAGATTACAATAAACTTGCAAAAAGTTATATTATTTTTATATGTACTTTTGATTTATTTGAAAAAGGAAGACATAAATATACATTTGAAACAGTATGTAAAGAAGATAATAATATAAAATTAAAAGATGATACTAATAAGATAATATTAAATACAAGGGGTGTAATGAAGGATATAAGTGATGAACTTATTGAATTCTTAAGATATGTAGAACAGTCAAATGATAAAATAGCAGAAGAATCTAAAGGGACTCTTGTTAAAAATGTACATAAAAAAGTACTTAAAGTTAAGAATAGTCAGAATGTGGAGGTGGAATTTATGACACTTTTAGAACGTGATAGAGAGAAGATTGAAGAAGGAAGAGAAGAAGGAAAAATAGAGGAAAGATTTGAGATAGCAAAAGAAATGCTTAAAGATAATGAGCCAATTGAAAAAATAATTAAATATTCAAAACTTAGTAAAGAAGAGATTTTAAAGATTAAACTATAAAGGAAACCTTTTTAGGTTTCCTTTTAATTTTGTTAAAATATGTATATAATATGAAGAAGGTAGCTAATAAAATATTAAATATTTTTATTAATGAGAAATAGCAATAATGTGCCATATATAATAGTGATGGAAAACTAATATTAAATGATAATATTGTAGTAGATTCATTATAATTAATATAAAAGTGTGTTAGTTCATTACTATACTAGGGTATAAAAGAATAATATATTGGTTTAAATAGGTGAAGAAAGTGAACAGATTTGAAAAAATAGAAAATGATAAAACAATAATTGAAGTTTATAATAAAATATCTGAATTTGAAGATTTAGATAAAGGATGGGCTCATCATAACTTAGAACATGTTAAAAATGTTGCTCATTTAGTTGAATCTTTATTAAAGAAATTAGATTATGATGATAATTTTATAGAGGAAGCAAAAATAGCAGCTATTTTACATGATACTGGTGCAATAGAAGGAAAAAAGAATCATGCCATAAGAAGCTATAATTTTGCAAAACAGTACTTTGAAGGTAATAATATTATATTAGAAAATAAGGAGTTAGTTTTAGAGGCAATAAAGATTCATAGTGATGGATTTGATAGTGATAATATCATTGCATTAACTCTAATTTTAAGTGATAAATTGGATATAAAATACACTAGGGTAGCAAAAGAAGGATATCATGTAAAGGGAATGAAGGAGTTACAATATATTAAAGATATTTTAGTTGATATTAATAATAATGATTTTGAAATTAAATTCATTTGTGATGATAAAATTAATAAAAATGAATTAGAGGAATTTTATTTCATAACAAAGGTTTTTAATGCGATAATAACTTTTTCGAAAAAAATGAAATTAAATGCCAAAGTACTATTTAACAATAGTGAATGGGAATTATTTAGAGAGATGTTGGAAAGATAGAAGTTTAAATGCTGATTTAAAATATATAATCGATATTTAGATTTATTAATCGATTATAAGGAAAAGTAATTTATTTGTTAATTTTTGGGCTATAATTAATATAGATATATTTATTTTGAAAGGAGGTTTATATATAATGAATAAAAAATTGACATTATCAATAGTTACATTTAGTGGAATAGTTGCACTTTTAACTGGTGAAATGGAATCTGGAATTATATATTTTGGCAATATAGCTTTGATTTACTTAGGTTGTTTATATGTATCAATTAAAAAGAAAAATAATGCTGTAAATACAATTAAATAAAAATGATTTATAAATAAATTATAGATGCTAATGCATAGCATAAACATAAGGAAAGTTAAGAATTTCAATTTATAAAATTCATCTAGATTAATTAAAATATCATTAGCTATATAAAGAGGCGTTTAGTGGGGTGATTTTATGGAAATAATTTCGATTGATAAAAATAAATATAAGGGATATAAATTTACAGCTAAATATGTAACTGATAAATATTATGATGTTATATGTTCTGAGAGTGGCTTTAACCTTGAATTAAAAATGTTTGAAAATAGTAAAACTAAAAAGCAGTTTAAAGATGAATTGTTTTCTGAGTGGTTAGAGGATCCAATTGTATTTGGAATTATTGAAAATGATATTCTTGTTGCTTTTATTGAAGGTAGTACAGAAGAATGGCACAAACTTTTTAGAATCAGTAATATTTTTGTCAGTGAGAATTTTAGAAGAAGAGGAATGGCAGATAGATTAATAGAAAAAATGATTGAATATGCCAAAATATTAAATAACTGTCGAGGCATTATTCTTGAAACTCAAACTTGTAATTATCCAGCTATACAACTATATAAGAAACATGGGTTTAAACTTTCAAGGATAGATATTAATGAGTATACAAATAATGATATTGAAAATAGGGAAGTACGAATAGACTTATTACTAAAAATATAAATTTATATTATTTGGGAAGATGGAAGAAAATAATTTAAAAGGGAGAAAGATATATGATAATGTTTTGGAATCAAAAAGAGGTTTTGGTTAGTTCTGATTTACAAAGGTTTAATGAAGTACGTGATATACTTTCTGCAAATGGAATTAATTATAAATATAGAGTAGTTGACAATACTAGTCCAAGCTTTTTTGGATCATCTAGACGAGCAAGAACTGGTACCTTTGGTGAAAATATTAATTATTCAAAAACATATTATATATATGTTCATAAGAATGATTATGATAATGTCTATGAGTTATTAAAAAAATAACTTTAGGATGCTTTAAGGGGGAAGCTATATGTTAAAGGAAATTAGTAAAAATGACATATCTAGTGCAGTCGATTTTGCTTGGGAGTTAAGTAAAATGCCAGAAACATCAAGTTATCCTTTGTATAAGGAGAAAAGAAAGCTTGAAGAAAATTTCCAAAGGAGCTTGTTAAAAGATAATAATATATTGCTTGGATACTATGAAAATAATGAACTTATTGCAGTAATTAACTTCTTTTTTATTGAGACTGAAAAATATCTTCAGACTACTGGGGTTTATATTTCTTCAAAATATAATGAAGTTATAGATGATTTAATGGTTATGTTAAAAAGTAAGTATCCTAATTATAGAGCTTTGTTTGGTTTTCCCAAAGAAAATATAAAAGCTAATAATTATTTTATTGAAAATAGCTATGAATGTATAGATTCTTGTTTAGATATGAGATTGAGCACAGCTGACTTTAAAGGAACAAAATGCAATGATAATATTTTTAAAATCTGTAAATCTGACTTTGATTCTTATAAGCCTTTTCATGATAAGCATTTTCAAGGGATTTACTGGACAAGCAACCGGTTAAGAGAAGCATTAGATGATTGGCATATTTTTGTTTATAGGAAGAAAGGTATTATAGAAGGTAGTGTTTTTATTACAGAATGTGATGAAAACACAATAGAGGTTTTTGGACTTGCAGTTTCAGATAAGTATAAAGGAAAGAGGATTGAAGAGGCATTATTATCACAAGGGGTATATAAATTATTTAGCGAGAATCCTTCTATAAAACAAACTATTTTCTTTATTGATGATATTGAAGATGAAGAATTAGATATGGTGGGAAAAATTGGATTTAACTATTTTAGTAGTTATCGTTGCTATCAGGTAAGATTATAAATTTAACTGAGACTCTAAATCTTTGATTTAGTCAGTCGAAGTTACTCCTACGAAGGAATGTGAGTAGTGAGTTTCCTTTATAAGAAAGTTGACATCAAGTATTTATTAGGACTTATGATATTATTTTTAAAAGAAACTTTAAAATAAGAAGTATCTTATTTAGATTTTGAAGATAAATTGGATAAAAAAATTAATGAAGAGTAATGGGGGAGAGAGTTTGTATATTAAAGCATTATCAGAAAGTGAAAAAATACAGTTAAAACAAAGATCTAATAAAATAAAAGAGTTACAAGAGCAAGGGATATGCTTTGGGTGTTATAATTTTGAAACACAAGATATATTTCCAGGAGAAGGATTAATCATTTATGAAGATGATAAAGTAAGGTGTCAATTTGAAAAATTTCCACGGGCAACTGGTCAGACAACTATAGTAGCAAAAGATCATTATGAGGATATTTCTGAAATGCCACTAGAATTAGGGACTCATATATTAAAAATATCAAATGCAATTATAAAGTTGCATAAAGAAATTATAGGGGCAGAAAAAGTATACATGTGTACATTGTGTGATGGTAAAAGAAATCACTTACATTTTTCTTTATTTCCACGATTAAAAGGTGAGACAATTGGTTTCAAAAACTTTGTCAAAGAAGATGGTATTTTAATGGATTATCATGAAATTGTTGAAATATATAAAGAAAAAATAAAGAAGTTATTATAATTATATAAAATATAGATACTAAACTTATATAAATATTTTGCTCCACTAAATCTTACAAATGAGAAAGAGTTAAGAAGATATATGATAATATTATAATTGTTATTAAACCATAGATTTATAATAATTTTAGAGGTAATTCTAGAAATATTATCCTAATTTAAATAATTCGATAGTCATAGTTATCCTCTAAAATATTATATCCTATTTTCTTATAAACTCCATTAGATATTGGATTTTTCTTGTCCACGAAAAGACTGCAGAATTTATTACCTCTACCTAGATATTCCTTGCTTAAGTTATATACTATAGCTAATCCATAACCTTTTCCTCTAGCTTCTTTACTTGAATAAACTAAGCTTACTGATACACCATTAACAAGCTGTCTTGTAGATGCTATCATCGCCATTGGTCTATGTTTCTCATCCTCGAAAATATAAATACTATTATTTTCAATTCGTGCATTTAATTTGTCTTTAAACTCCTCATAGGATATTTCTTTCTTTAAGGCTTCCTTTGCAAATTTTATGTGCCAATCTATTAATAATTTCTTATCTTCCCAGGTAGCTACTCTAAAATTTCCTTTAGGTAAAATAACATCATTATTAAGTTCAGTTATCGCCATAACATCCATAGCTAAATATTCTTTAAAAGCACATTTTGTTTTATATCCATAATAATCTATAAACTCGTCACAGATTTTTTTATTGGCATTAATGCCTTTTAAATCTATTCCATCTTTTATAATGTAATCAGCTAAGGATTTAATAGCATCCAACGTATCATTATCTAAATTATAAATTAAAAGATTATAAGGTTTGACATTAGCAAATATAAGCTTTGTATTCTCTTGTTCATCATCTATTCTTCCAAATATCAAATCCATATTAGTATCTTTTTCTTTGCTTACAAAAGCATTATGAAGAATTAATTGAGTTACAGACTATTTTTCTAAAAGTGATTCTTCATTTTCTTTTAAAAAACCTTGTACTGTATCGTATATCTTTATTTTCATATCCAAGCCCCCTAAAATTCAATTACTTAAAATACTACTAATTTCAACTATGACTCAATTATATATTATTTTTCTTTAATAGTATTCCCATGATTTTTCTATTTAATTTTTATGATATTGTATTAACAAGTATTCAGCTACTATAACTAATATCCATAATGTTAGTTTTAATGGACTATGATTAATGTAAAAATTAATTATATAAAGTAGAATAAAACAAATGAATGATTCTAATATTATGAACTTATATTTTTTAGGTTTGTTAAATAATTTTCTCATAAAATCCCCCTAACTTTAATTTTAAAAATAAAAACATAACACACTAAATATAACATATTTTACCAAATAATGCTATTCAATTTTCTTAAAAACCACACTATAGTATATAATTATAGTGATTATACCCATAAAATTTTTAATATATGCTGAAAAGTGGAATTTGTATTGATATAAATCATTAAATTATGGAAAAATTATCTTTAAATAACATAATATTACTTAATTTATGTTATAATTAAAATAACTAAATAAAATGGAAGATTAAACATAGAGTTAAGGGTTCACTTTTACCATAATAATTTAAAAGTGTGGTAAGGAGGGTAAGAGTTTTGAAGAAAAGAGCTATATATTTTGGAATATCAATTATAGCAATTTGCTTAATTTCATTTAGTGTTTATCAGTATAATAAAATTAATACTCTTAGAAGTATTTTGAAAAATACAATTAAATATCATATTGAAATGTTTGCATCAAGTCCAGTAAATTTAAATGATGAGCTTGCTTATTCTCAAAAATATGGGAATATTGTTGCGGCACAAAGTGCATATATTGCTTTAAAAGAAGGTAGGGATGTACCATCAAAAGGTTATGATATTAGTTTATCTAGATTATTTATAGAAATTAAAGGTATTATGATAAATAATGGAGAAAAGATTGAAAAGATAACTGATGATAGAGATATGAGAGAATTAATGTTAAATATAGCAAATAATATTGAAGATACAAATTCTATAGAAAGAATACTTGAAATAATACAGTAAATAATATAATAGCTAGTAGGATTTAAAATTAATATTCTTAAGCTAGAAGAAAAGTTGATAGAAATATGAAAGATTAATTCAAAAATATTTATAAAAAAGAGTGTATCATTTTATAGATACACTCTTTTGATATATAATTTATATATCAAATTTTGCATTACCAAGCCAACTTACAGTTTGTGGATCAGTATGAGAGAGGAATAGACTTTCCTTTGTGTCTAGTTGATAGATATTCTCCATATCCTCAAGACTTAACTCAAAATCAAAAACATTAAAGTTTTCTTCTATACGTTCTTTATGAACTGACTTTGGAATACATACAACATTACGTTGAACAAGCCAGCGTAAAATAACTTGAGCTACTGATTTATTATATTTTTCACCAATACTCTTAAGTATTTCATTTTGAAATATGTTATTTTTACCTTCAGCAAAAGGTCCCCAAGATTCTATTTGCACACCTCTTTCTTCCATAATCTTCTGATCCTCTATTCTTTGGAAGAAGGCATGAGTTTCTATTTGATTTACAGCAGGAACAACGTCATTATGATCAATTAAATCTATTAGTCTATCTGGATAGAAGTTACATACACCAATTGCACGAATCTTTCCTTCTTTATAAAGTTCCTCCATAGCACGCCATGCTCCATAATAATCATTAAAAGGTTGATGAATTAGGTATAAATCTAAATAATCTAATCCTAAACGATTAAGAGATTTTTGAAATGCTTTCTTTGTACTTTCATAGTTTGCATCTTGAATCCAAAGTTTAGTAGTAATAAATAATTCTTCACGTGGAATACCACTTTTTTTTATGGCACGTCCAACTGCTTCTTCATTCATATATGCTGCAGCAGTATCAATTAAACGATAACCAGTCATTAATGCATCGTAAACTGCTTGTTCGCATTGTACAGGATCTTCAATTTGATAAACACCAAATCCTAAAATAGGCATTTCAATACCATTATTTAAAGTTACATTTTTCATTATAATCACTCCTAGTTTTTTCTAGTATTGGATTTACGAGGATAAATATCTCGTGATATAATTACTTTAATAGATTAGAGTAACTCGAAGTCAAGAGTTTTTTAGAAAGTGAGAGATTTTATGTATACAGTAAAAGAAGTAGCTAAATTAATGGATTTAACAGAACATACTATTCGTTATTACACTGATAAAGGTCTTGTACCATCAGTTAAGCGTGATAAAAATAATAATCGATTATTTGATGAAGAGTCGCTTAATTGGTTAACTGGTATAAAATATCTAAAAGCAACTGGAATGTCTATTGAAGCTATAAAAGAGTATGTTGAACTATGTCTTAAGGGAGATTCTACTGTTCCAGAGCGTTATGAAATTATTTTAAAGCAAAAAGAAATAGCAGAGACTCAATTAGAGGAAGCAGAAAAGCGTGTTAAGTATATGAAACAAAAAATTAAACATTATTCTGACATTGTGAATAATAAAATTCCTGACGATACTAATCCAGGTCAATGGGATAAAAATTTTATATCTAAAATATCATAAATTTATAATAAGTTAATAAAGATAAGAAGTGTAAGATTTATTTAGAATGTAGTAAATATTAATAATATAGATTGGGGATAGAATTTATTGAAATACGAAGAACTAATATTAAATCTAGAAAATGAATTATTAAAACCAGAGATTAGAAAATCAACTGAAAAATTAAGAGAATTGCTATCAGAGGATTTTATAGAATATTGTAGTTCAGGAGTTATTTATAATTATAATATTGACGACACTTTTTATGAGGAGAATGTAGAATTTAAAATAATAGATTTTAATTCAAGAAAATTATCAAATGATTGTATTTTAGCAACATATAAGATAAATAAAATCTATCATAATGACAATACTGTAAAAAGTTCACTTAGAAGTTCTATTTGGAAGTTGTATGATAACAAATGGAAAATGATATTCCATCAAGGAACAATGGTTAAATAGATTTTTAGTTAGAATAATGGAGGGTATATATGAATAGAATTTATTTTGTGAGACATGCTAAACCTGATTTTTCAGTAAAAGATGATCTATTAAGACCTTTAAGCGAAGAAGGAATTAATAATAGTAAAAAAGTAACTGAATATTTAAAAGATAAGAATATAACTAAAATATATTCAAGTCCCTATAAAAGAGCAATTGATACTATAGGGGATTTTGCGGCTAATTTAAATATGGATATTAAAGTAGTTGAAGATTTTAGGGAAAGAAAAATAAGTAGTGAATGGATAGAAGAATTTAATGGATTTTGTGAAAAACAATGGAGGGACTTTAATTACAACCTTAATGATGGGGAATCTTTAAAAGAAGTACAAGATAGAAACATAAAAGAATTACAAAAAATTCTTAATGAAAATGAGGAAGAAAATATTGTGATAGGTACACATGGAACTGCATTAAGTACAATAATTAATTATTATGATAGTAATTTTAATCACTCTTCCTTTAATAAAATTAAAGATGTAATGCCTTTAATTGTAGTATTTGAATTTGAAGATATTAAATTGAGAAATATAAATTACATTTTAGAAATTTAATTCAAAAAATTTATTAAAGAAAGAGGACAAGCAAAATATATAAATATATTTAATATGGGAGGGATAATAATGGAAAATAAATTTGAACTTTTATGTAGTGATAGTAATAAGGCATTAAAAATCAATGCAACTAGAGGAGAAGAATATGTAATTGAATCAGGGGCTATGGTTTCTATGAGTCCGGTATTTGAGGTTAAAGCTAAAACTGGAGGTTTAGGTAAGACGTTAGGGAGAATGTTTTCTGGTGAAGGATTCTTTATTCAAAGATTTAGAGCTAAAGAAGATGGAGAATTAATATTAGCTCCTCAATTTTTAGGAGATATTAAATTAGTAGAAATGGATGGTAGCATTTCTTATAGACTTGGTCGTTCAACCTTTTTAGCATCTACTTCAGGAATAGATGTAACTACTAAATCTGGTGGGATAAGTGGTATGTTTTCAGGCGAGGGATTAATTCAAATGCAAGCTTCTGGAGTAGGAACTTTAGTTATTAGCTCTTATGGTGCAATTATTAAAAAGGAACTTCAGCCAGGTGAAACATATATAGTAGATAGTAATCATATGGTACTTTGGGATAGTAGAATGAAGTATAGCACAGAATTTATGTCTGGAGTATTTAGTTCAATTGCTGGTGGTGAAGGTTTAGTATGTAAATTCCAAGGACCAGGAGAATTATGGATTCAAACTAGAAATCCTGCAATGCTACTTCAGACCTCGAAATAAAGGGGATTTGAAATAATTCTTCAAAAATATTATTTAAAAAATTTTATATATAAGATTAAAAATATTTATTTTGATATTTAGTCTAGAGAATAGCACTTAGCTTATGTTGGGTGTTATTTTTTTGTTCTTTAGGAAATTATAATGAGGTTACCCTGTGAATAATCTTTTATAATTTCCATCCTTCAGTTTTGAAGTATTAAAATATCATAGCAAGGTGACTTGGAGCGAAGCGACGGAACCTAGATATGATATTTTAATACTTTTTTATTGAAATTTTTTTATGTAGTATAGTCAACTTACATCTATATTAAATCCAATGTCAAAATATTAACAGCAAATATTGACAACGTTTGCATTGGGTAATAAAATATAAGTAAGCAGTACTTATTAATGAAATCCATCAAACCCAGTGTAACTTTCAAAATACATAAAACTCTGATATTAATAAGTATTGCGTATATAGATCAAAATGCACAAAATCTAAAGATAATAAATAAATTCAAGTATCCAAAGAATTTTCTTCTTGAAGTGAAAAATCTTTAAATAATATAAAAAGTGAGAAAGAGGTCGTATCAAAATTGATTTATAAAATCAATCTAATACAGCTCCTTTTTTATTTTTAACGATAATTATTTAATTAGTTAATATTAATAATTATTTCATTTTTAAGGTTAATAATTAATACAAAATAAAAAGCTGTCCTAAGACTGACTGTGATATAAAATAAAATCATATACTGGAATAACATTTTGTAAATAATTCTTAATCTTTATTCTTTAATTGAATTTCAATAATTAATTCGTCGAGTTTCTTGCTAAGTTCCACAACTTTTTCCGTAAGGCCTTCTTTTATATAAAGCTCTTCTAATTCTTTTCGTAATTGTTCTATTTTATCCATAAATCCCCCTGTTAAGAATTATAGGGAATTAGTTTATTTAAAATCAATAGGAAATTGGAGGTAAATATTAGATTAAAATGGAAAAGTATTGGATTAAACTTTTAATTATTAAGTTCAATAATTTTCTACATTTTCTGGAATTTAGAGTGTATAGTGAAAATATATAGTGATATAATATTAAGTACTCTTTGCAAAGGAGGGATAATATGAATTTAAGAAATATGATAAACTCATTATTAAAATTAGGATCTAGTATTTCTAAGAATAATGGAAAAAGTTTATTTAAAGCAGGTTTTGTTAATAAGGTTATAAGTAAAAAGATTGATAATACCTATCATATTTATGGAAGAGTGTTAGATAATAAAAATGAATATAGTACTCATATAAAGTTTAATTTAAATGATGAAGTTAAAGAAGTTAAATGTACTTGCAATCAGTTTGAGGAAAATAGTAGAGAAATAAGAAATTATACCTGTAGTCATATAATTGCAACTATGTATAAGTTCTACTATGAAGTTTCTAACAAAGTTAAAAAACAAGAAATAAAAAATATAAAAGATTTAAATAAGTCTTTAAATCTTAATATAAAATTAAAGCAAGTTAAGACTAATAATAAAAATGAATATTATCTTGAATTAAGGGCAGGAAAAGAGGGAACTATAGCAATTGAAGCTTTAGGAAAATTCTTATTTGATGAAGATAATAAATTTAAATATAAGGATTATTTAATTATAGAATTTTTAAGGGAAAAGTTTAAAGAAGATAGAAGCAGAATTGTTAATGGAAGAAGTTTTAAGATTTATGATAATGAGCTTAAGAAGATTTTAGTATTAATTGATAGTAAAAAGATTATTAATTTAAATTTTGATTATATGAATTATACATCTCAAATTTATAAGGAAGATATTCCTTTAATTTTTACTATAAAGAAAAAGGGTGAAGCAATAGTAGTAAAATCTCAAAAGAAAAGTGTAATTCCTTTAGATAGTAATAAAGATATATGGCTTTATGATAAGAAAATATACTTACCCTCAGAAAAACAATTAAAATATTACAAAGGTATTTATGAAAAATTAAAAGAAAAAGATAATTTAGTTTATAAAAGTACAGATGAAAATTTAAAAAAGATAGTATTTATTTTAGGTGAAGTATCAAAAGATATAATTATAGATGAAAGTATTAAGGGTGAAGTAAATAAGATTAATACACCTAAGTTTTATATAGAAAAAGAAGGGCCTAATATTTTTTGTACTTTAAAAATAGAATATATTAATAAATTAGATGGTATTAGGGATGAAAGAGCTATTGAAAAGCTAGAAATGGCTCTTGAAAGATATAAGTTTATAAAGAAAGATGAAAGATTTATTTTTATAGGAAATGAAGAAGATAATTATATATTACTAAAAGAAGGACTAGAATTTTTAAATAAAATAGGAAGAGTAATATTATCTAAGGATTTTAAAAATATTAAGTTAATAGATTCTAAAAGTATTACTAGCTCATTAAGAGAATATAATGAAGGATTTTATTTTGATTATAGAATAGATGGTTTAGAATACGAAGAAATTCCAGAAGTATTAAGGGAAATAAAAATGGCAAGTCCTTTTTATAGAACTAAAAAAGATAGTTTCTTAGATTTAAAGGATTTAAGAGTAACTGAATTTTTTAGAACATTAGAAGAATTAAATTTATTTAATAATATTTATAAGGAAGAAATAGATATAGATAAATTTGATTTAATTCGCTTAGAAAATAAAATAAATAATAAAAAGCTTCCATTTATATCTGGAGAAGAAAAAATAAATATTTTATTAGAAAAGTTGAAAAATAAAAATAAAGAATATATTGTTCCAGAAAATTTAAATGCAAATCTTAGAGAATATCAAAAAGTAGGGTATAACTGGCTAAGATCTATTGAAGACTTAGGTTTTGGAGGAATTCTTGCAGATGATATGGGACTAGGAAAAACTATTCAAACTATAGCATTATTACTATCTAAGGAAGGAAAAAGGAGTTTAATAATTACACCTACTTCTGTTTTATATAATTGGAAAAATGAGTTTGAAAAATTTGCACCAAGTTTAAAAGTTGGGATTATTCATGGTAGTTTAAAGGAAAGAAATATTCTTTTAGACAGTTATAAAGATTATGATGTTTTATTAACTACATATGGAACTTTAAGAAGAGACTTGCTTTTGTATGAAGATAAGGATTTTGATTTTTGTATAATTGATGAGGGGCAAAATATTAAGAATAAAGCTTCAAAAATTTCAGAAGCTGTTAAATCTATAAAAGCTAATTGTAAAATAGCTTTAACAGGAACTCCTATTGAAAATAATTTACTTGAATTATGGTCAATATTTGATTTTATAATGCCTATGTATTTATTTTCTGTAGAGAAGTTTAAAGATAAATTTGTTAAGGGAAATGATGAAGATTTAAAAGAATTAAAGGAGCTTATTTCTCCGTTTATATTAAGAAGATTAAAAGAAGAAGTATTAGATGAGTTACCTGAGAAAATTGAAAAAGAATATATAATTCCAATGTCAAGTAAACAAAGACAAGTTTATAATTCCTCTATGAAGGAAATTAAGATTAGGCTTAAGGAAAATAAAGATAATAAGATATTAATATTATCTTACCTTACAAAATTACGCCAATTATGTTTAGATCCTTCGCTTTTAATAGAAGACTTTAAAGAAGAAAGTTCTAAGCTAAAGGCAATAGAAGAAATAGTTAATGAAGGTATAGAAGCCAATAAGAAGATAATTATATTTTCACAATTTACATCAGCTTTAAATAAAATAGGAAATAAGTTAAAAGATAATAATATTGAATATTTATATTTAGATGGAAGTATAAATGCAAAGGAAAGATTAAAACTAGCTGAAGAATTTAATGAAGGTAAAACAAATATATTTTTAATTTCTTTAAAAGCAGGTGGAGTAGGACTAAATTTAACATCTGCAAATATAGTTGTACATTTTGATCCATGGTGGAATCCTGCAGTAGAGGACCAAGCTACAGATAGGGCTTATAGAATAGGACAAAAAAATGTAGTAGAAGTTATAAAGCTAATTTCAAAAGATACTATAGAAGAAAAAATTATAAAGTTACAAGAAGAAAAGAAGGAATTAATAAGCAAAATTATTGATGGAAATATGTTAAATGGCAATAAATTAAATTCAATTACAGAGGAGGAATTACTAAATCTTTTTAGTTAGTAGAAGAATATGGATATATATACTATAGGTCATTCAAATTATACAATGGAAAAGTTAATACAGATGCTAAGATATTACAATATTAATACTGTTGTAGATATTAGAGGAACTCCTTATTCTAAATATAATGTTCAATTTGATAAGGAAAGAATAAAATATACTTTAACAAAGGCAGGCTTTATATATATTTATATGGCTAAGGAGCTAGCAGCAAAGAGAATAAATAAGATTTCTTATAATAAAGAAGGATATTCTGACTTTGAAAAAGTAGTAGAAGAAGAGGATTTCCTTAATGGCATAGAAAGACTTAGGGATGGTTGTAATAAGGGATATAGAATTGCTTTACTTGGAGCTATGCAAGATCCTATAAGATGTCATAGAAGTATTTTAGTTGGTAGAGCTTTAAAGAAAGCAGGCTTTAATGTTATGCATATTTTAGATGATTTAAGTATTAAAGATCAAGATTACATAGATGAAAGAGTTTTAGATAAGTATTTCCCAGATAGATCTCAGTTAACTATAGATGCTTTATTAGGCAATGAAATGAGTAGAGAAGAAATGATAAATGAAGGTTATAGAATGGCAAATAAAGAAATTGGTTATAGGATTGAAAATTTGCCTATAAATAAAAACTAGAAGCTAAATAAGAAAATTGAGCTACCGCAATAGTAGCTCAATTTATAATTTTCAAAACTCCTTTAGGAGTTTTTTTCCTTAATTTTTAATTATTCATCATTCATTGTGCTAGCGAAGCGAAGCACTAAATTACTCGCCAAGGTTCTTCTATTTTTTCTTCTACTATAGTGTATTCAATTTCTTTTGATTCTTCTCTAGGAAGTTTAAGTTTTTTTAATTTAGTTGTAAATTCTTCAGAAAATACTTTTATAGATTTCCCTATATTTTTTGCTGATGAATTAAATATCTCTAAAGGAGTTAAGAAGTGTTTATTGTCTCTAAATTCATCCAAAGATTTTGCTGCTTCCTTTGATGCTTCAAGTGCTATATTATTAATTTCATCTATCATATCCTTATTAAAACTTTCAGGATATTTAACTTCTAGAACTATTCTATAACTTATAGTTCTTCTTTGTTTACATGGTATTTTTACAGTTAAATCATTTCCTTCTACTTCTCCTAAGTAATTTTCTAAAAAGTCATTTCTTTCTTCAGGTATTTCAATAGAAGATAAAACCTTTGAATAAGTATTTTTAATATTATCTGTTGTAAACTCTTTCTTAGCAGTGGTTAATGATTCTTTTCTTAAACCATTCTTATCATTTACTTCACTTCTATAGCATATAAATGAGTCTATCCTATTTAGGTCTACACCAAAGTAAACCCATCTTCCTCTAAACCAACGTAATCCAGAAACACTTCTTCTATCTACATTTAATAAGAAGGCCCAGTAATTTCTACCTCCTCTTTCCCATATATAAGTAAATTTAAATAAGCAAAAGCTAATGGAGCCTGGACTTACAGCCTTAGTTTGAGAACCACTTCCTTTACTCTTTCCAGTTGAACCTTGATTTAAACTTTTAACTTCAGCACTATCCTTAGAAGGAATAAAATTAGGTGGTGGACCTATATTTAAGTTACTTCCTTGAGATGGACCACCTGGAAATCCGGGAATAGGATTAGGAATCATTGGATTGAAGTTTGTAAATTGAGGTGGTCTTAACATAGAATCATCTTGATAAAGAATTGAGTCATCATCGTTATAATTCATAAATAAACTCCTAATGTAATACTTTATAATTATTATAGGTAAAAAAATTAATAATGTTACATACAATAATTGTTAATTAAGGATTTTATATTGATATATCAATGGGGGGATTTTATGGGGTAAATATCAGGCTTGCTAAATTAAGTGATTATAGGAATATAAGTAGTATTTCAAAAGAATTGCATTTATATCATGTAAAGAATAGACCGGATATATATAAGGAAGCTAGGAAAACTATTTATAGAACTTACTTTAATGAACTACTAAAGGATAGGGAGATAGAAATATTGGTTATTACATTAGATGAAAAAATAGTTGGCTATGCAATTGTAAGGTACGTAGATTTAAAAAATGTAGATTTATTAAAGGATAAATATTTTGCTTATATAGATGAAATTTGTATTAGAGAAGATTTTAGAAGACAGGGCTTAGGTAAAAATTTATTTGAATATATTTATAAATTAGTAAAAAGTAAAGGTGTAGATACTTTAGAACTTGGTGTATGGAGTTTTAATAAAAGTGCATTAGAATTTTATAAAGCAATGGGGATGGTAGAGAAAAATATAAGAATGGAAAAGAAATAAAAGAGAATTTATATATTAAATTATAAGTGGAGAAATTTTGTTGTAAATCAACTATAGTTTTTATAGTAAATAAGCAATAGGATATTTTTCACTTTATTTATTTAAATATATCTATATAATAGAAAAAACGTTAGAATATATTGACATTTATAACTATACTGTATATAGTATACATATACAGTATTTACGGATAATACAGTTTAAGAGGTGAGACAATGAAGATATTAATTAGTAATTCCTCAAAACTTCCAATATATGAGCAAATAGTTAATTCAATTAAGGAAGCCATTATAAGTGGAAGTTTAGAACCAAATGAAAAATTACCTTCTATTAGATCCTTAGCAAAGGATTTAAATATTAGTGTAATAACTACTAAAAGAGCTTATGAGGAACTTGAAAATCAAGGCTTTATAGAAACAGTAGGAGGAAAGGGCTGCTATGTATCTTATTTTAATAAGGAATTAGTATATGAAGAAAAACTAAAGGAAATAGAAGAAAAACTAGAAGATATTTTGAATATAGCTAGGTCTATAAAGATAAGTAAAAATGATATTAAGAGTATGATAGATTTATTGTATGAAGGGGATTAGTATGATTAGATTGGAGAATATCAGTAAAAGTAGGGGAAATTTTAAGCTTGAAAATATGTCTTTTGAATTAAAAGAAGGATATATTATGGGATTAATTGGACCAAATGGTTCAGGAAAAACAACATTAATTAAACTTCTTCTTGGGTTAATAAAACCTGATGAAGGTGAAATTAAGGTTTTCAATAAGGATATCTTTAAAGAAGAGGTTTATGTTAAAGATAATATTGGTTTTGTTTTTGATAATTTTAATTTTTATGAGCACTTAAATATTAAAGATTATAAAAGAATATTAAAGAAGTCCTATTCTAAATTTGATGAAAAGTTGTTTGATTCATATATTGAAGGCTTTGGAATTAAAAATAAAAGTTATATTGGTAACCTATCAAAGGGGGAAGCTATTAAGGTTATGCTTGCAGGTGCCTTATCTCATGATGCAAAACTAATAATTTTAGATGAGCCAACAGCAGGCTTAGATCCAATAGTTAGGAAAGAGATTTTAAAGCTTTTACAAGAAGTAATTGAAGAGGGAAGTAAGAGTATTATTATTTCAACTCATATAACTTCAGATTTAGATGGAATTGCAGATTATATAACATTTATTAATAAGGGAAAATTAGTTTTTACAGAAGATATGGAATGGATAAGAGAGAGATTTAGACTTTTTAGAGGGTCAAAAGAAGAATTAGAAAATAGTGATTTAAATTTTATATCTATTAAGAAAAATAAGTATTATGAAGAGGGATTATTTATAAACAAAAAAGACTTAGTTTTAGAAAATATAAGTACACCATCTTTAGAAGATATTATGTATCACTATATAAAGGGGGAAAAGTAATGCTTCAATTGATAAAAAAGGATTTATTAGTATCATTTAAAATAAAGTCATTAAAAGCAGTTATATTAACCTTTATAGTTGGGTTATTTTTACTAAGTATATTTTCATATATATTTCCGACTATTCTTCCTATAATTATTACTTATGTGGTAGTTATGAATAGTTTTTATTATGATAGTTTAAATAATACTGAAAGCTATATGTTAAGCCTTCCAAATAAAAGAGAAGATGTAGTTTATTCAAAGTATATATTAGTACTTTTAATATTATTTTTATCTAATATACTAATGTACATCTTATTTGGAATAAATATTTTAAACTCAACAAGAGTTATGGTGCTTCATGATGTTATTGTAAGTAGTACAACTATATTATTTAGTTTTTCAATAATACTGCCTATTATTTTTAAATTTAAGTATAAAGTGGGAAGAGTGTTAGCTCCATTTATTACCATATTTATTGGATACTTAAGTTTTAGAAGCAATGCTAATACTATTAATAATTTTATTGAAAGCGGAAAAGAGACAGTCTTAATTAGTTTATCTAGGAAAATTGGAGTTTTAACTTATAATATATTTAAATTTAACAATTATGATTATAAAGTTATAGCAACCACTATATATATTATTTTATTATTCATAATAGCAATAATTCTATTCTTGGTTTCAAATTATATAACTTTAAAAATATATGAAAATAGAGATTTAGGATAGGAGGCTAGAAGATGAATAAAAAGTTTATATTAGTGAGTTTAAGTATTTTCATTTTAAGCTTTATCTTTATATTAGGATTTAAATTTGCTTTAGATGATAAGGTTTTATATGAAGATTCAGTGAATTATGAGCAGGATAAGCCAATGATAAAATATGTTGGATTTGAAGAAGAAGATGATTTTTACAAGATAAAAATAAGTGTAAAGAATAGCACTGATTATTATGCTAGTTTTTATGATATTAATTTACAATTTTCAAACAATTCTTCTGTATATTTAGGAAATGCTGGTCCTATATTTAAGGGATATGATAATGATGAAAGAAAAGCATTATTGAATTATAAAGAAGGAGATAAGTATGATTTTAGTTCTTACTTTGGACCTAATGAAGAAAGGGAATATGTATTTGAAATCTCTAAAGGATTAAAATTTGATAAAGAAGTTTTTGATACAAATAGAATGACTATTTCGTATAATATTCAATATTTTAAGTATAAGATTAATAAAAATACTGTAGTTGGAAATGCTTTTTCTAGTAGTAGCGTAGAGTTTATAGATAATACAATAGACCCATATACAATAGAATAATATATAGTAAAAAAGTAGGAGCAATTGCTTCTACTTTTTTTATAAATTATTCAATTAATATATTTAAGCAAAATTTATAAATTAATTTTGCTTTTCTTTTTTTCCATAAATTATATCATATGCATTTTGTTCTTCATTTATATTTTTTACAATTTCTTGTGACTTTTCTCTTCTACATTTTTTACTAAGCATGCATGCTAATCCATCCATAAATAACACCCCTTTATGTTTTATTGTATTAGTATACTATATTATAATCATATTATTAATAAAAGTTACATAAAAATGATAGTTATTAATTTATCAAGTCTGATATTTATTAGATTATCAAAAGTATGATTTATGCTATAGTAAATATTTTAATAAAATTTAGTATATCCAGATTTATAAAAAAATATTTATATGTTATATTCACTTTTTTTCTGATTTTAGCATAATAATAAAAAATCAAAAGGAAGTTTTTGATAAAAAATATTTGTCATATATAAACAAGGAGGATGAATATATTTTATAAAAAGGAGGGGAGTCATTTGAATTTCAAGGAATTTATTAAAAGTGATAGAGATAGCAGAAATAAGGAAAAATTTGAAGGAACATTTCTAGATTATTTAGAAATAGTTAAAGCTAACCCAGATATAGCTAAGCTTTCACATAGAAGAATCTATGACATGATAGTTAGTAAGGGTGTTGAAGTACTAAAGGGTGATGAGAATCCGAAGATTAAGAAGATATACGGTAATGATTCTATAAGAAAATATGGATTCTTTAAGGATGATTTCTTTGGTATTGATAAGATAATTATGAAATTAGTTAATTATTTCCATTCAGCATCTATGAATGGAGAGGAAGCTAGGCAAGTATTATATTTAGTTGGACCAGTTGGAGCAGGTAAATCTTCTTTAGTTGAAGCTTTAAAAAAAGCTTTAGTTCAATGTGAACCTATATATTCAATAAAGGGATGCCCTATGCATGAAGAGCCTCTACATTTAATACCAAATCATTTAAGACCAGAATTTGAAAAATTATTGGGAACAAGAATAGAAGGTGACTTATGTCCAGTATGTAAGTATAAATTAATAAATGATTATGATGGAGAATATGAAAACTTCCAGGTTGAAAGAAAAGATTTTTCTATTAGATCAAGAAAAGGAATTGGTGTAGTACCACCTGTAGATCCAAATAATCAAGATACTTCTATTTTAACAGGTGCAGTAGATATTTCTAAAATGGATATGTATTCAGAAGATGATCCAAGAATTTTTTCATTAAATGGTGCTTTCAATGTTGGAAATAGAGGTTTAGTTGAGTTTATTGAAGTATTTAAAAATGATGTTGAATATCTTCATACAATAATTACAGCAACTCAAGAAAAATCCATTCCTTCACCAGGAAAGGGTTCTATGATTTACTTTGATGGACTTATAATTGCTCACTCTAATGAAGCTGAGTGGAATAAGTTTAAATCAGATCATACTAATGAAGCTATATTAGATAGAATTGTTAAAATTGAAGTTCCATACTGCTTAGAGCTTGATGAAGAAGTTAAAATTTATAAAAAGATTTTGAAGAAGAGTAACTTTAACGCGCACATTGCTCCGCATACAATAGAAGTGGCAGCTATGTTTGCAATTCTTTCAAGATTAGCCCCTTCAGCAAAGGTTGATCCTATAACTAAGCTAAAGATTTATAATGGGGAAGACATAGTTGAAAAAGGTGGCACCAAGAGGATTGATATTAGTGAGCTTAGAGAAGAAGCAGGTGCTTATGAAGGAATGAAGGGAATAAGTACAAGATTTATAATTAAGGCTATAGATAATGCTTTATCTAGCTCTGAATATAATTGTATTAATCCTTTAAGCATAATGGAAAGTATAGTTAAATCTGTTAAAGAATTAGATATAGCAGCAGAGGATAAGAAAAAGTATTTAGGATTTATTCAAGATACAATAAGAAAGGAATACAATAAGATTTTAGAAAAGGAAATTACTAAGGCATTTATACATTCATTTAGAGAACAAGCAGAAAGCTTATTTGATAATTATATAGATAATGCAGAAGCTTATGTAAATAAGAGCAAGATAAAGGATACATCTACTGGTGAAGAATTAAATCCAGATGAAGAATTTATGAGGAGTATAGAAGAACAAATAGGGGTTTCAGAAAATTCTTCTAAGGGCTTTAGAGCAGATGTTACTTCTTATATGTTCTATTTAGTTAGAAATGGAAGCAAGATTAATTATACTTCTTATGAGCCATTAAAAGAAGCAATAGAGAAGAAGCTTATGGCATCTGTTAAGGATCTTTCAAGAATAATAACTAAGTCTAGAGTAAGGGATTCTGAACAAGCAGAAAAATATAGTTCTATGGTTGAGGAAATGCAAAGGAATGGATACTGCCTACATTGCTGTGATGTAACACTTAAATATGCAGCAAACAACCTATGGAAGGATTGATATAATGGCAATCTTTAGAGATAATGCAGACAATCCATTAGAGCATGATAGATCTATAGAAGATAGAAGAAGACATAGACAATTAGTTGAAAAATCTATAAAGGAAAACTTGGGAGATATCCTTTCTGAAGAAAGTATAATTGGTGAAAGTAAAAATAAGAAGTTTAAAATTCCTATTAAAGGAATAAAAGAATATCAATTTGTATTTGGAAAAAATAATAAGGGGGTTGCTACTGGAACTGGTTCAGAAAAAAGAGGTGATAAACTTGGTGACGGTAGCAGTTCAGGCTCTGGCAAATCAGGAAATAAGGGTGCAGGTAATAATGCTGGAGATGATGTATATGAAACTGAAATAACATTAGAAGAGCTTATGGATTATATAGTTGAAGATTTAGAACTGCCAAACTTAGATAAAAAGAAGTATTCAGAAATAATAACAGAAAGTGCAGGTAGAAAGCGTGGTTATCAAAGATATGGAATAAATCCAAGGCTTGCAAAAAAGAAAACCGTAATAGCTAAGATGGCTAGGAAGCAGGGAAAGAAAAGGGCTTTAGCAGAGGCTGGAATAGATAATGAAATTGCAAGATTTCCATTTAAAGAAGAAGATCTTAGATATTATAGGGTTAAGAAAAAACCTAAAAAAGAAAGTAATGCAGTAATGATATTTATTATGGACGTTTCTGGATCTATGGATAGCACTAAAAAATATTTAGCTAGATCCTTATTCTTCGTTTTATCTAGATTTATTAAAAGAAAATATAATAATATTGCTTTTGAGTTTGTATCTCATACAACTGTTGCAAAGGTAGTTAATGAATTTGAATTTTTCCATAAAGCAGAATCAGGAGGTACCTATATTTCTAGTGGAATAAATACAGCTTTAAATTTAATTAAAGAAAAATATCCACCAGAGATGTGGAATATTTACCCTGTTTATGCAAGTGACGGAGATAACTGGAGCGAAGATAATGAAAAAGCTATGAAATCTGTAAAAGAGTTGTGCAATATAAGTAATATGTTTGGATATGCAGAATTATTACCTTCTACTTATTCAACGACTATGTATTATAGGTTCAATAAGGAAATTGATCATAAAAATTTTACTTCTGTAATGGTTAAAGAAAAAAAAGATTTATGGGGAGCCTTGAAGATAATGTTATCTAAAGAGCTAAAGGAGGAATGACCATGGAATACAGTGTTAGCACTTTAGAAGAGTGGAATAAAATAATAGAAAAAAAGGCAATAGAATTTGGACTTAAATTTTATCCACAAGAATTTGAAATTATAGGCTTTAATGAAATGTTAGGGTATGAGGCATACGTTGGTATGCCTTCTAAATATCCTCACTGGAGTTATGGTAAAGCCTACGATAAAAATAAAACACTATATTCATTAAATATGACAGGATTACCTTATGAAATGGTAATAAACTCTGAACCATGCTTGGCTTATTTAATGAGAGAAAACACATTATTATTACAAGTATTAACTATGGCTCATGTATATGGGCACAATGACTTTTTTGCAAACAATAGACTTTTTGTAGAAGGAACTAAAGCTAAGAATGTTATAGAGATGTTCAAGTTAGATGCAGAAATTATAAGAGGATATATTAATGATCCTAATATAGGCTATGAAAAGGTGGAAAAGATACTAGATGCAGCTCATGCTATTAGATATCAAATACCTAGAGTAGTTGGAGTAAAAGAATTGTCTGATAATGAGCTTAGAGAAAGTTTAATTTCAGATTATAATTATAAAAAAGAAAATAAGGGCCTATTAGATGTAGATGAGGAAATTGATTTCCCGGATATATCCAAAATACCTTTAGAACCTTGTGATGACGTTTTAGGATTTATTATAAAATATAGTTCTTTAGAAGAATGGGGAAAAAATATATTAAAAATAGTTAGAAGAGAAACTGAGTATTTCATGCCTCAAATTGAAACTAAAATTATGAATGAAGGATGGGCTAGCTTTTGGCATTATAATATATTAAAGTCCCTTGAATTAGATGATGGGCTACATTTTGAGTTTTTAAAGAGACATAATGATGTAGTTGCACCAATTTTAGGAGGGATGAACCCTTATTATATAGGCTTTAAAGTATTTCAAGATATTGATGAAAAATATGGAAGAGAAAAAATATTTGAAGTTAGAAAAACAGAAAGGGATAGTTCTTTCTTAAGAAGATATTTGACTAGAGAGCTTTGTGAAGAGCTTAATTTATTCCAATATGCTAAAAAGAGTTTTGATTATGTAGTTAAGGAAGTTCCTGATGATGAAGGATGGAAAGAAATAAGAAACAATTTAGCAGATACTTGTGGAGTTGCTTCTATTCCATATATAAGGGTAACTAATCTAAATAGAAGAGATTTAAGTTTAACTTTAGAACATTGTTTTGATGGAAGAGAACTAGAAATTTCATATGCAAAAGAAACTTTAAAATATGTACAAGATCTTTGGGGACATAAAGTTATATTATTATCAAAAAACAAAGATGGAAAGTCTGTAGAACTTGTTTGCAATGAGGATAGAAATATTTTTGTGAATTAGCATAGGTAAAGTTTTTAAGTACACAATTAAGTTAAGCCTTGCATAATGTATAAGTGTATAAATTTTTAGGAGAATAAAATGGATCTTAAAGGAAGTAAGACAGAACAAAATCTTTATAGAACCTTTGCTGGTGAAGCAAGGGCAAGAACTAGATATAATTTATATGCTGAAAAAGCAAGGCTTGATGGATATCAGTGGGTTGCAGAGATATTTGATGAAACAGCACATAATGAATTAGCTCATGCAAGAGAAGTTTATGGAAGTTATCTTAATTTAATAGGATGTACTAAAAATAATTTACTAGATAGTGTTTTAGGGGAAACTGAAGAATTTGAAAATATTTATAAAAAATTTGAAGAAGAAGCAAGGGCAGAAGGATTTAATGATATAGCTGATTTTTATAAGGAATTAACTGAGGTAGAAGAATCTCATTCAAAGAGATTTAAGGAGCTTTATGATAAAATCGAAGATGGAACTATGTTTAGAGGTCCTGCAGGATCTTTATGGGTATGTATGAATTGTGGTTATATTCATGAGGGAGAAGAAGCACCTTTAGTTTGTCCATTATGTAAGTATCCAAGAGCATATTTTAAGCCTTATTGTAAGGTTTCTAATGTTTAAGGAGGGTGCTTATGTTTATTTCAATACCAAAAGAGTTTTTTGTTCCAGTATTATTTAGTGAAGATTTTAGTTATAACTTTCAAAGTGACACAATGGAATATGATACTTCAGTAAGAAGTAGAACTCCTAATATTAGTAATAGAGAAAAGCTTGCTGATATTGATTTTATAAATGATATAAGACAAGATGGGGAATTTACAACTAATTATATAGAAAACATAAAAGATAAAGATATTGAAGAACAATTAATAAAGTATATAAAAGGTTTTATGAAATTTATAAATGAGCTTAAAAATGCTAATTGTTTAGGAAAAAGTGAAGATGAAATTATAAAATTAATAAATTACTATGCAAGAAGTTTTAAAGATATTTATGATGATTATGTTAAGAAAATTTCAAATGTGAGAAGGCCTTTATATACAGCTGATATAGAAGGTTTTGTAGATCATTATATTGGTAGACTTGAGGATTTGTATAATAGGAATTTATCAGAGCTGAATTGTGAGAATTTAGATTACGATACTATTGAAATGACTATAGATGAAATAGTAAATGATGCAAGAAATATATTAAGAGAAGAAATAAGAAATTTTAATTGTAATTTAGTTAATAAAGAAAGTTCTTGTAAAAGTTATAATAATATAGAAAAAGCTTTTAAGGAAAGTGATAATATCTATAATACTATTGACAATGAATTTGTACAGGGAATGTCTAAATAGTTAAATAAGCAGGTGATTAAATGACCTACAGGCATTTAATAAAGGATCAATACAACGATGTAAATAACTTAACAAGTCTTTTAAACTCATTAGTTAATTCCTATAGATTATTAATTGGAGGAGCATATGAACTTAATAATATATCAGAGGCTAGAAAAAGCGATGTAAAGGAAGCAGTAAAAAGGGCAGATAATCTAGGTGAGATAATTGATGAGATAATAAAGACACTAGATGATTGTAATACTTCTTATGTTAAGTATTGTAAGATGAAGAAAAGTTTTATTGATGATAAAGCTATTAAAGATAATATCTTAACTGAAATAAATAAAGATTTGGATTTTAAAAATTCTTCAGGTAGAGAAGAAGATGATGATGAGTATGAAGATGGAGACTATGATGAATAAAGAGCTGTCCAAAGGACAGCTCTTTATAATTTTTTTAATTTAAATGTACTAACCATAAGATATGCTCCAATTATTAATAGTACAATTGGAATCCATGGTGATATTTGATGGTTTATTGTAAAGAATACGAAAATAGCCATAAAACTACCAGCTATAGTTATAGGTACTCCTGTGAATACTCCATCAAAAGTTGAAGTATTGTATCTTGCTAATCTATAAGCTCCACAAATTGGGAATGCTAGTAAAACTATAATTCCAATTATTCCTGCTGGTCCTACTTCATTTAATTCATACATTAAAAATGTAAGTATAGATGGAGCAACTCCAAATGAAACTAGGTCTGCTAGAGAATCTAATTCTTTTCCAAGTTCACTAGAAACATTTAGCCATCTTGCAACTCTTCCATCATATCTATCAACAAGTGCTGCTATTAATATAAAAAAGCAAGCAAATAAATAATTTTGGTTAAAAGTGTATAAAATAGATATTATTCCACATGATAAATTGATAAATGTAAAAACATTTGGGATACAACTTTTTTTCATATAATCACTCCTGCTATAAGGGTTAGAAGAAATTTATTTGTCTTACCCTATTATCATTGAAATATTATATCATAGTTTAACAATAAATATAAGGTATTTAAATATTAAATTAATTATTTAGAAAATTTAAAATAAATTAAGATAAAATTAAGAATTTGGACTTATATTGGATTTGCATTATATGTAAAATGAAATATACTATATAGTATATTTCATTTTATGGAATTATTATATTTTTTATTATTAAAAACCAAGGAGTGGTAGTTTGAAAAAGGTTAAATTTATTTATAACCCATACTCAGGTGAAAATTTAATACTAGATCAGCTTGATAAGGTTATAAAAATACACCAAGAAGCAGGATATACTATTGTCCCATATAGAATAGATAAGAATGTAGATGTAATTAATGCTTTTAATGATTTTAAGGATAACAATTACTATTATGTTTTAATTGCAGGTGGGGATGGAACTATAGATAATGTAGTTAATGCTATGGCTAAGTGTGGAATATCAGTTCCAATTGGAATATTACCTGTTGGAACTGCTAATGATTTTGGAAAATTTTTAGGTATGCCATCAGATATAAGCAAGGCTTGTAAACAAATTTTATCTTCGGAAGTTACGTCAGTAGACTTAGGAAGTATTAATGATAAATATTTTGTAAATGTAGCAAGTACAGGATTATTTACTGATGTTTCTCAAAAAACAGATGTTAATTTAAAAAATACTATTGGAAAACTTGCATATTATTTAAAGGGTCTTGAGGAATTACCTAACTTTAGAAAACTTGCAATAAAAATTAGTTCAGAAGAGATGCAGTATGAAGGAAATATGTACTTTATGTTAGTATTCAATGGACAAACAGCAGGTAACTTTAAGTTAGCAACTAGAGCAAATGCAACAGATGGATTACTTGATGTTATTATATTTAAAGCAATACCTATTATTGAATTAATACCTTTATTTGTTAAGGTATTAAAAGGAGAGCATTTAGATTCAGATAATATAATATATTTTAAAACTAATAACATATATATTGAATCACAAGAGGATATAGTAACAGATATTGATGGGGAAAAAGGACCTGATTTCCCACTTAATATAAAATGTATAAAAGGTGGACTTAAAGTTTTAGGTGTTAAAAATTAAATATAAAAATAAACTTTAAAATGTAAAAGTTAGTATATAAAGTTATTATTTTTAAATTGGCTGTCATTTAGGCAGCCATTTTTAATTTTTTTTGATTTTAACTCTTATTTGTTAATTTATAAGTTGCCTTTTTAGTTAAAATTAATATAATATAGTATTGGAAAGAATGTATAATATATTTAAAAATAATTTATTCTAAATAAATAAGGGGTGAATTTAAATGGAGGGTGTCCCTCAGAGTAGTAATTTAATAAAATTGAATATTAGATTTTTAGAGGAGATAAACTTCATTATAAATTAGCATTTTTAAATTTCTCCTCTAAAAAGTGAGGAGGAAAAGATATGAAGAAGCTATCAGTATTTCTATATACTAATATCCTAGGAAAGAAGATTTATGATGAGTTTGATGAAAGTATAGGCGAACTTAAAGATATTTATGTAACTACTGAAGATGGTTATCCTAGGGTTATTGGTTATAAGATTAGAAGGGATGGATCTACTTTTCACTATGAATTTAGAACTATAAACTTTTATCAACAAGATAGTAATAAGATTAAAATAGTTACAAGAGGAAGTAAGGAAATACTACCAAGGACATATTCTTACCTATTATCTGAAAATTTACTAGATAAAAAAATAGTAGATATTAATGGAAAACAAGTAGTAAGGGTTGATGATTTAAGAATTGCAGAAATTGCTGGTGAATATAGAGTTATAGCAGTTGAAACAGGACCTTATGCTAGATTTAGAAGACTTAATTGTGCAAAGTTTGGAGGCTTAATATATAAGGTTTTAAGAAAGGATTATGAAGATAGAGTTTTAATGTGGGATGATGTTGAATCATTAGAAATGGTAAATAACAATTTACAAATTTCAGTTCCATATAAAAAGTTATCTACATTGCATCCAGCTGACTTAGCTGATATATTAGAAAACTTAGATGCAAGTTCAAGAAAGCAAATATTTGAATCTTTAGATGAAGATTTAGCAGCAGATACTTTAGAAGAAATTGATCCAGAATATAAGGGTAGCATAATTAAAGATTTAAGTGAAACAAAAGCAGCAGAACTTTTAGAAATAATGTCTAATGACGAAATTGCAGACGTATTAGATGAACTTGATGATGAGGAAAGAGAAAAAATTCTTGTTAATTTAGAAAAAGAAGATGCTGATGAAGTTAAAGAAATACTTGAATATGAAGATGAAGCTGTAGGTAGTATAATGAGTACAGACTTTATTTCCTTTAATTTAGACATAACTGTAGGAGAAATTATAGATATATTAAGAGAAATGGAAGAGTTAGAGGAAGAAGAGCTATATAGAATTTATATAACTGATGAGGAAGAAAGAATTCTAGGATCCATTACTCCAGCTGATTTAATATTAAATAAACCTGAAGTTAAGGTTAAGGATATAATGAAAGAAGAAATTGAAGTTTTAAGAAATGATATGAATGTAGAAGAAGCCATAGAGTTAACAGCTAAATATGATTTATTAAATATACCAGTTGTAGACGAAGAAGATAAGTTAATAGGTGCTGTAAATGCTCATGATATAATAGATGAAGTTCTATATCCAATATGGAAGAAAAAAATAAGATAATAAGTGAAATATTGACAATAAATATTTTCGTCTCTATAAAACTTAGAGACGAAGTTTTTTTTATCAATATTGGGAGGATTATATGATTTACAGTAATGCATTAGATTTAATAGGAAACACTCCAATTCTAAAACTAAATAATTTAGTTAATAAAAATAGTGCAGATGTTTATGTTAAACTAGAAAAATATAATTTAGGTGGAAGCGTTAAAGATAGAGCTGCTTTAGGGATGATTGAAAAAGCTGAAGAAGAGGGTTTATTAAATAAAGATTCAATTATAGTTGAACCTACAAGTGGTAATACGGGCATTGCATTAGCTATGATAGGAAGACTTAAGGGGTATAAAGTTATTATAGTCATGCCAGATACTATGAGTAAAGAAAGAAGAGATTTAATTAAGGCTTATGGAGCTGAGCTTATATTGACAGATGGAGCAGAGGGAATGAATGGAGCTATTGAAAAGGCCAAGGAACTTTCAAAAAAAGATAATTATTTCATGCCTCAACAATTTGAAAATTTAGCAAACAGCAAAAAGCATTATGATACTACAGCAGAGGAAATATATAATGACTTGAAAGATTTAGACGTATTTGTTGCTGGAGTAGGAACTGGTGGAACTGTAACAGGGGTAGGAAGTAAATTAAAGGAGAAAATTAAAAATATAAAGATAGTTTCAGTAGAGCCAACTAAATCACCAGTATTAAGTGGCGGAAGAGCAGGTGCTCATAAGATTCAAGGTTTAGGATCGGGATTTATACCGGAAATTTATAATCCTGGAATTATAGATGAAGTAGTTAATGTTTCAGATGAAGAGGCATTTAAGATGACTAAATTAGTTGCTGAAAAAGAAGGTATATTGCTTGGTATATCATCAGGAGCAGCTATATACGTAGCTGTAGAAATTGCTAAAACATTAGGAAAAGGTAAGAAGGTTTTAGTAATATCACCAGATGGGGGAGAAAAATATATTTCCATGGGTATATACGATTAGTAGCAATAAGTAATTATAATAAGGAAACTCACTATTTATATTTGTTCATAGGAGTGAGTTCAATTTACAAAATCAAAGATTTTGAATTTCACTTAAGGGAGGATCAACTGTGTTTAATAAATTAAAATACGATATAAATAATATATTAGAGAACGATCCAGCTGCGAGAAGTAAGATTGAAGTATTTTTATTATATCCTTGTATTCATGCATTAATAGCTTATAGGATTGCACATTTTTTATACAGTCGTAAAAGATTTTTTTCTGCTAGATTAATATCACAAATTGCTAGATTTATTACAGGAATAGAAATTCATCCAGGAGCAAAAATAGGGAGAGGCTTATTTATAGATCATGGAATGGGAGTAGTTATTGGAGAAACTAGTGAAATTGGTGATAATGTAACAATTTATCATGGCGTTACACTTGGGGGAACTGGAAAGGAAAAGGGAAAGAGACATCCAACTATTGAAGATAATGTTATAATTGGAGCAGGAGCAAAAGTTCTTGGACCTATAGTTTTGAAGAGTGGTAGTAGGGTAGGTGCTAATACAGTTGTTTTAAAAGATGTTCCAGAAAAGGCAACTGTGGTTGGTTGTGCAGGACGAAATATAATTAAAAACGTAAATGATATAATTGAAGTAGTAGATGAAGATGGAAATAGAAAAACCATATATAATAACATGATGATTTAGAGGTTTATTATGAAGAAAGATGAAATTATAAAGTTTTGTAATTCTTTAGGTTTAGATACTTTAGGATTTATAAAGTGTAGAGAATTTACAGAGCTTAAAGACTTCTTTTATGAAAGAAAAGAAAAAGGCCTTGAAAATGAATTCGAAGAAAAGGATGTATTAAAAAGAATAAATCCTTTTAATTATATGGAAGAGGGAAAGACTATTATTTCGATAGCTTTCCCTTATCTGCATGATGTTAATTATTTTGATAATGGTTTTTCAGTTTATACTAGAGGAACCGATTATCATAGAGTAGTTAAATCTTATTTAAGTAAGATATGTGAGTTTATAGAAGGTATTGGAGGGAAGGCTCTAGCTTTTGTAGATAGTAATTTTTTACCTGAAAGACATATAGCATATTTAGGAGGTATAGGATTTATAGGAAAGAATAACTTAATAATTACTAAGAAGTATGGGTCTTATGTATTTTTAGGAGAAATTATAACAGATTTAGAAATAGAAACTAATGAAAGAAATTATAAAGAAATTCAAGACTTCAAAGAATGTGGAAATTGCGAACTTTGCTATAAAGCTTGCCCAAGTAAAGCAATTAATCCATATAAAAAAAATAGTAATATTTGCGTTTCTTATTTAACTCAAAAAAAGGATTTAGATGGTAAGCATATAAAATTATTAAAGGGAAGAGTTTTTGGATGTGATAGTTGTCAAAGTAGCTGTCCATACAATGAAAAAATTGAATTTTCTAAAATAGAGGAATTTTATCCTTATGATTTTATGAATAAAGAGAATAGCATTCAATTAATAAATTCTAGCACAAAGGAATTCAAAGATAGTTTTTTCAAAACTTCTTGTGGGTGGAGAGGAAAGAATGTTCTAAAAAGAAATGCTTTAATTAAAATTAATAATGATAAGGGAGATATTAGTGTAGTTAAAACAGATTCTCCATATTTAAAAGATTATGTTGATAGACTTTTAAATAGTAATAAAATATAATATTAAATATAAAGCTAGGAAGTGAGGGAAAATAATGTTATCACCAACATTAGTAAAGGTAATAAATGCATTACCAGAGTCAGTAGTAGTAAAGATAACAAAATTTATTGTAAATAAGTATTTTAAAAAATATGCTAATATTAAAATAGAGGGATTTGAAAATATAGAAAATGCTAAAGGACCTATAATTTTTATATGCAACCATTTAAGCAATGCAGATGGCCTAATTTTAGATAAGATACTTAAGGAAAAATATGATCCAACCTTTGTAGCTGGAATAAAATTATCAAATGATCCAGTAACTAAATTTGGTACTATGATGGTTAAAAATATAGGAATTAAACCTAATTCAGCTGATAAAGAAGCAATAACCAATATAGTTAAATTAGTTAGAGGTGGAGAAAATCTTATGATTTTTCCAGAAGGAACTAGAAGTAGAACAGGAGCCATGATAGAAGGTAAGAAAGGTATATTATTAATTGCAAGACTTACTAAGGCAACAATAGTTCCAATTGGTATGACTGGTACAGAAATTCTTCTTCCTATAAATGATAATGGAGATATGGGAGGAGAAAAATTTAATTATTCAGATGTAAATATTAAATTTGGAGAACCTATATCATTGCCAAGTAAAGAAAAAGAAGAAGGCAAACATGAATATGATGAAAGATGCATGGAATACATAATGAAGTCAATTGCAAACTTACTCCCTGAAAAATATAGAGGAGTATATAAGTAGGTGATTTAATGAAAAAAAGAACTAAAGCTATTTTAGATATTTTAAAAGAGGATTATCCGGATGCTAAATGTGAGCTAAATCATGAATCTCCATTTCAGCTTTTAGTAGCTACTATACTTTCTGCACAAACAACTGATAAGAAGGTAAATGAAGTTACTGAAACTTTATTTAGAGATTATCCAGATCTAGATGCTTTTTTAACTCTTTCAGTAGAAGAACTTGAAGAGAGAATTAAACAAATAGGATTATACAGAAGTAAAGCTAAAAATTTAATTATGATGTGTAATCAACTTAAAGAAAAGTTTAATGGAGAAGTTCCAAAGACGATGGAAGAAATAACTTCATTAGCTGGAGCAGGAAGAAAAACTGCAAATGTAGTTTTATCAAATGCATTTGGTGTTCCATCTATTGCAGTAGATACTCATGTTTTTAGAGTATCAAATAGGTTAGCTATGGCTAATTCAGATAATGTTTTAGAAGTTGAAATGCAATTACAAAAAGAACTTCCAAAAAAGGAATGGAGTTTAACACATCATTTATTAATTTTCCATGGAAGAAGATGTTGTATAGCTAGAAATCCTAAATGTGAAATATGTAATTTAACTCAGTATTGTAAGTATTATAAAGAAGTTAAGAAAAAGGAAATTAAGAAGAAATAAAAAATAATTTAAATAAAATATTTTTAGTAAATTTTGATGTTGGAGGAACTGTATATATGAAAATAGGAGTTTTAATGGGGGGAATTTCTTCAGAAAGAGAAGTATCATTAAGTAGTGGTAAATCTATGATTCAACATATCAACAAGGAAAAATATGAAGTAGTTCCAGTTGTTATAGATAAGAAAGAAGATGTATTAGAAAAAGTTAAGGGATTAGACTTTGCTTTACTTGCTTTACATGGAAAGTTTGGAGAAGATGGAACAGTTCAAGCTGTATTAGAAACTTTAGGAATTCCTTATTCAGGTTGCAATACTTTAAGTAGTTCTTTATGTATGGATAAGGATTTAACTAAAACTATATTAAAGGCTAAAGGAATTAGAACTGCAAGATGGATAAATGTATCTTCAGTTGATGAAATAGATTATGATGCAATAGAAAAGATAGGATATCCAGTATTTATTAAGCCTACAAACGGTGGATCAAGTGTTGCAACATTTAAAATAACTAATAAAGAAGATGTTGAAGCCGCTGTTATAGAAGGATTAAAGTGGGATAAAGAAGTTATGATTGAGGAGTTTATAAAAGGTGATGAAATAACTTGTCCGGTGTTTGATAATGAGTTATTTCCAGTACTTGCAATAAAAGCGAAGACAGATTTTTATGATTATGAACAAAAATACTCTGCAAATGGAGCAGAACATTATGCTATAGATTTAGAACCAAAGATTTATGAAGAAGTTAAAAAAATGGCTTTAGAAACTTATAAAGCATTAAAGTGTTCTGTTTATTCTAGAATTGATATGATTATTACTGAAGAAGGAGTACCATACGTATTAGAAGTTAATACATTACCAGGTATGACAGCAACTAGCCTTTTTCCACAAAGTGCAGGGGAAAAAGGAATAAACTACTCTGAATTCTTAGATATGATAATAGAATATTCTTTAAGGAAAAATTAATAAAACTTTAGAAAAAAATATAAATAAGCCTAAGACAAAAATAAATAAACCAAAGTTATTTAGTAAAAATTGGAACATATAATAAAGTAAGGGTAATTATTTTATATATAATGGGAGGAATTTTTATGAATTTTATTCTTTGGGTTTTATTTGGATCTGTTTTAGGTTTATTTTTTTCAGCTTATCAGGCAAGAATAGTTATGAAAGCTGATGAGGGAAATGAAAAAGTAAAAAGCATTTCTGCTAAGATTAGAAAAGGGGCAGATGCATATTTAAAAAGACAATATAAGGGTGTTGCAATATTTTTTGTTTTAATGTTTCTTATATTTTTGCTAATGAGTTTTTTCGGATATGTTTCAATATTTTTACCTTTTTCTTTTGTTATTGGTGGATTTTTATCAGGGCTTACTGGATTTATAGGTATGAAGGTAGCAACTCATGCCAATTCAAGAACTACTACTGCAGCTAAGAAAAGTTTAAATGGAGCTTTAAAAATTTCATTTAAAAGTGGTTCTATAATTGGTATAGTAGTAGTTTCTTTAGGACTTTTATATATAGCATTAGGTTATTTATTCTTAGATTGGTATTATAGTGATTTAGTAGAAGTAGAAAGACTACTTCAAGTAACCACAAATATTTTAACTTTTGGAATTGGTGCTTCTTCAATGGCTCTATTTGCAAGAGTTGGTGGAGGTATATTTACAAAGGCAGCAGATGTTGGTGCAGATTTAGTTGGAAAAGTTGAAATTGGAATTCCAGAAGATGACCCAAGAAATCCAGCAGTTATAGCAGATAATGTTGGGGATAATGTTGGAGATGTTGCAGGTATGGGTGCAGATCTTTATGAATCTTATGTTGGTTCATTAATATCTTCATGTGCTTTAGCAGTAGCAGCTGGATTATCAACTGAAGGAGTAGCAGTTCCTTTATTAGTAGCAAGCTTAGGAGTAATAGCCTCTATATTCTCAACTTTCTTCGTTAGCGCTAAGGAAGATGCAAGTCAAAAAAATCTTTTAAGTGCATTAAGAAGAGGTACTTATATTTCTTCATTAATTGTAGCTATAGGATCATTCTTTATTGTAAGAGAATTATTAGGATTAGAAAACATAGGAATTTATTTTAGTATATTATCAGGACTTATTGCAGGAATGCTAATAGGATACTTTACAGAGTATTATACTTCAGATAATTATAAACCAACTAAAAAGTTAGCTGATATGAGTAAAACAGGACCAGCAACTATTATAATAGGGGGACTTTCTTTAGGAATGGCATCTACTACAATTCCGGTAATAATAGTAGCAATATCGGTGTTAATAAGTTTTAATTTATCAGGAGGAGCACAAAATTTTAATTTGGGATTATATGGAATAGCGATTTCAGCAGTTGGAATGTTATCTACATTAGGGATTACTCTTGCAACAGATGCTTATGGGCCTATTGCAGATAATGCAGGAGGTATAGCTGAAATGGCAGAGTTAGATCCAGAAGTTAGAAAGAGGACAGATGCTTTAGATTCTTTAGGCAATACTACTGCTGCAACAGGAAAAGGATTTGCTATAGGTTCAGCAGCCTTAACAGCTCTTGCATTTATAGCTGCATATAAGGATTCCATTGAAAATATAGTTAAAAGTGGAGCATACAATTTTGAATTTGATTTATCTATATTAAACCCACAAGTATTAATAGGATTATTTATTGGTGGGATGGTAACATTTTTATTTTCAGCAAAGACGATGGATGCAGTAGGACGAGCTGCCTCTAAGATAGTAGTAGAAGTAAGAAGACAATTTAAAGAGATTCCAGGCATTATGGAAGGAAAAGGACAACCAGATTATGAATCTTGTGTGGATATTTGTACAAGGTCTGCTCAACAAGAACTTATTACAATAGCAATAATTGCAATTGCAAGTCCAGTAGTTGTAGGATTAATTCTTGGACCTAATGGAGTAGCTGGGTTACTTGCTGGTTCCACTGTAACAGGATTTGCAATGGCAATTATGATGTCAAACTCAGGTGGAGCATGGGATAATGCTAAAAAATATATTGAATCAGGAGTTTTAGGTGGAAAGGGATCAGATTGCCATAGGGCAGCAGTAGTTGGTGATACAGTAGGAGATCCATTTAAAGATACAACTGGTCCATCTATAAATATATTGATAAAATTAATGTCAATGGTATCAATAGTATTTGGTACACTAATACTTGCTTTCGGAGCATTATAGAAAAATAAAATACATATTACCTTATAGAATATAATAATAGTAGAAGAAATAATAAGGTAATATGTATTTAAAGAGAATGGAGAATTATTTTGAAATTTAATTATAAACATACTATGTATGCATCTTTTATAGGTTATATTGTACAAGCAATAATAAATAACTTTATTCCTTTATTATTTTTAACTTTTCAATCAAGTTATAATATACCTATTTCAAAAATAACTTTCTTAGTTACATTTAATTTTGGAATACAGTTATTAATAGATTTATTATCGGCAGGATTTATAGACAAAATTGGATACAAAGCATCAGTAGTTATAGCTCATATTGCATCAGCAGCAGGTCTTATAGCACTAACTATATTACCAGAATTATTTAGTGATCCTTTTGTTGGATTACTAATTTCAGTAATGATTTATGCTATTGGAGGAGGATTAATTGAAGTACTTATAAGTCCTATTGTAGAAGCATGTCCAACAGATAATAAAGAAACTGCAATGAGTCTTTTACATTCTTTTTATTGCTGGGGACATGTAGGTGTTGTATTAATATCAACAATATTTTTTTCTATCTGTGGAATTTTAAATTGGAAATGGCTAGCAATATTCTGGTCCATAATACCAATAATAAATTCAATATTTTTTATTAAAGTACCTATTTCTAAATTAAATGAAGATGGAGAAAAGGGCTTGACAATAAAAAATCTTATTTCTAACAAAATGTTTTGGATAATGGTAATATTAATGATATGTGCTGGAGCAAGTGAACAATCTGTTAGTCAATGGGCATCTACATTTGCTGAAAAAGGTCTTGGTGTTAATAAGACTATAGGAGATTTAACAGGACCTATGTTTTTTGCAATAATGATGGGAATTTCAAGAGTTTTATATAGTAAATTTGGAGAAAAAATGAATCTTGAGAAATCTATGCTATATAGTGGAGGGCTTTGTTTAATTAGTTATTTTATTATCTCCATATCTCCTTGGCCTGTATTTTCCCTTATAGGATGTGGGCTATGTGGATTATCAGTTGGTCTACTTTGGCCAGGAACCTTTAGCATGTCATCTTCAAAAATAAAAGGTGGTGGAACAGCAATGTTTGCTTTTTTAGCCCTAGCAGGAGATATAGGTTGTTCCATTGGTCCAACAGTTGTAGGAACAGTATCTGGAATGTTTAATGATAATATTAAAGTTGGAATTATAGCTGCAAGTATGTTTCCTATAGTATTAATTTTAGGTCTTATTATTAATATTTTTACTATAAAATCAGATTATTATTGACAGCTATTGATTACAAACGTAAACTTTAATTAAAGATTACGTTTGTAATTAAAGGAGAGGGTATTATGTATAAGCTACCTAAAATATCAGATGCAGAATGGGAAGTAATGAAAATTATATGGTCAAAGAAAGAAATAACAGCTAATGAAATAATTGATAGTCTTAATGGAAAACAGGAGTGGAAAAACACAACAATAAAAAGTCTTATTAACAGACTTTTAAAAAAAGAAGCAATAGGCTTTAGAAAAAATGGAAAAGAGTATTTTTATTATCCATTAATATCAGAAGAGGAATGTATAAAAGAAGAAAGTCAATCATTTTTAAAGAAAGTATTTAATGGATCTTTAAATGAAATGCTACTTAATTTAGTTAAAAGTGAAAAACTTACTAAAGATGATATTAATGAATTAAGAGAGATGTTAAATAATAAGTTAGATATGGAGGATAAAAAATGAGTTATATTGTAGAATCCTCTATAGTTGGATGTTTATTAGTAGGGGTGATTTTATTAATCAGATTATTCCTAAAAGAACATATGAAGAAGTCTATAATATATTATTTATGGTTTATATTAATTATAAAATTATTAGTTCCATTTGGACCTGAAAGTAAGCTTAGTTTATTTAATTTAATAAATATCAAATCAAAGGAAGAGACAAATCTATTAGTTAACAATTATAAATTACCAAATGAAGAAATAAGTAGTGAAACTTCTAATCTTATAAGTTTACCCTTAGACACTAGAATTGATTTAAATACAGAAGATAACAATATAATTTCAAATAATGAGGTAGAAAATAATGAAAGTGAAATAAATATAAAATTTTCATATAAGAAAATTTTATTTGTTATATGGATTGTTGGAATAATTATAATAACATCTAGAATATTAATTTCATATTTAAAGTTAAAACTAAGTATAAGTAAAGAGTATAAAAAGTATAGAAATTACAATTTTAATGTAGATATTATAAGAGAAAGAAAAACTTTAAATATAAAGAGAAATATAGAAATTAGAATCACTAATCAAGTTAATACTCCAAGTTTATGTGGAGTATTAAAGCCTAAAATCCTAATTCCAATAAATATGATAAGTAATATTAATAAAGAAGATATAAGATATATAATGCTTCATGAACTTTGTCATTATAAAAGAAAAGATGTTTTAGTTTTATGGTTAGCTTATATTGCTAAAACTGTACATTGGTTTAATCCAATAATTAGCTTAGGCGTAAATATAATGAGATATGATTGTGAATCAGCTTGTGATGAAATGGTTTTATCAAAGTTAAATGATAAAGAAAATATTAAATATGGAAACACACTACTTAATGTTCTTCATTTAATTAATATAAAAAATACTATTCCAGGAACAACTTCTATGGTTACTAATAAAAAACGACTTAAAGGTAGAATTAAATTTATTGCAGAAAATAAAAAAATTACTTATAGGACTATGCTTTTAGGAGTTATAACTATAGTAATTTTATCGGCATTAGTATTAACAAATAAATTAACAAGTGAGAATTTAAGTTTAGTAGATAGCTCTAAAATAAAAGAAGCAAGTGTAAGTTTTATGTCGTCATCTCCTAAAGGTAAAAATATATATAATAAAGAGGATGTTAATAAAATTGTAAAATATATTAATTCTATAAAAGTAAAAGATAAGACGCAGGGAATTTATAAAGGATGGGAAGTTAAAATAAATTTAACAGGAGAAGAAAATTATGAGATCTGTTTTATAGATAATTATATTAATATTAATGGAATACAATACACTGTAAATAGTAAAGAAATTGATAAAATTAGATTTCTTTATGATAGCTTGGATTATGAAGAAAGATATATTGAATCAAATGAAGTAACTGATGATGGAAGTGAAAATTTAAACTTTCATTCTGTTATTAAGGAGATTGTGAATAAAAACTTAGAAGTTAAATTAATTGAAGAAAAATCATTATCAACTAAGGATAATGGATATTCTGCAAAAAGTTATACTATAAAAGTAAATAATGAAGAGTTAAAGATTTATGAATATGATGATAAAATGGCTACATTAAGTGAAATTTCTTTACTTAATGAAGAGGCATTAAGTGAAATTTTCTATGACACAGATTATGCTTTAATAGATAAGGAAGAGCTAAGAAATGCTAAAGAAGTTTATTTTAAAGATAAAATAATATGTTTATACAATGGAAATAATGATGAAATCAAAAATACATTAAATTCAATTTTAGAAGAACCTTTAGCTAGTTTAAGTAGGGATAAGCTTAGAATTTCTGGACAGGATATAACTTTAATTTACCCATCTAACTGGATTGGAATTCAAGAGCCAATAGAAATAGTTATTGGGGAAGAAACTTATAAAATTGATAGTAGATTTATTAAGCAAAATAAAAATAAATGTGAAGTGAAAATTAATAATGATTTATTACAAAAAATAAGGGTGTTTGATGAAGAAAAAATATTAATAAAATGGGAATACAAAATTGCAAGTGAAGACAATAAGATCATTGTAAGTGAAATAAATAGAAAAGATTTTATTAGAGTAGTTAAAATACAAGGGGGATATATTGATATTAGCTTAGTTGAGCCTGAGATTGAAATAGATATAAGTGATAAAGAAGAGATAGGAAGAAAACTTTATGAGGAATATATAAAGATGCACAGTACGAATTGGTTTTTTAATTTAAGTAATGGAATAGATAAAGAACCAGAACTATCAGTATTAGAAAGTAAGATAAATGATGTTAAACTAATATCAGAAGGGAAATATATATTTACAGTAGATATTTCTTATGATATAAAAGCAGCAAATGAAAAAAGTCCATGGTATGCAGGAAATGGTGTTATAGAAGATAATAATTGGATAAGAAATAAAGGAACTTTCCTAGATATAGAAAAAACAGGAGAAAATAAATATAGAATTATAAGTGGTTATACCGGATAAATTAATATATAAATAACATATTACAGTGACTTGGAACAAAGTGACAGAAAAAGTAATATGTTATTTATATTTTTAAGCTTTTTTTAAGAATTTATAAACTTTATTATTAAGATATTTTATCTAGAATATAGATAAAATCTTAGAGTATGGTAAACTAATCTTAGAAAAGAAGGGGAGTGTATATTTTGAGTAAAGAAAGAATTTTAATTGTTGATGATGAAAAAGAAATTAGAGATTTAATAGATATATATTTAAAAGGTGAGGGATATGATACCCTAAAAGCTGAAAACGGTGAAGAAGCTTTAAATATTTTAGAAAAGCAAAATGTTGATTTAATAATTTTAGATATAATGATGCCAAAGGTTAATGGCATTGAAGCTTGTTTAAGAATAAGAGAAGAAAGAGAAATGCCAATAATTATGCTTTCAGCTAAATCGGAAGATATGGACAAAATTTTAGGATTAAACACTGGAGCAGATGATTATTTAACTAAACCTTTTAATCCTTTGGAGTTAGTTGCAAGAGTAAAATCTCAGCTTAGAAGGTATAAAAGATTTAATAATTTAACGTCACAAGTGAATATTCAAGAAAAAGAAGAAAATATATTAGAAATAGAGGAATTAAGTATTAATTTAGAAACTCATGAAGTTTTTAAAGAAGGGCATGAAATTAAACTTACTCCAACTGAGTTTGATATATTAGTATTACTTGGTGGAAATAGAGGAAAGGTTTTTAGTATAGAAAATATCTATAATAGTGTATGGAAACAAGAGTTTATGCAGTCTGATAATACTGTTATGGTTCATATAAGGAAGGTTAGAGAAAAAATAGAGGATGATCCTAGAAAACCAAAATATATAAAGACTGTCTGGGGGGTTGGCTATAAAATTGATAGGTAGAAAAAAAGAAAAGAAGGAGAGTGTGGAAAAAAAGAAGGTTGGACTTTTAAAGCGATTAAAGAACTTTAACCTAAAAATTTTTTATAAGTTTTACAACTCAAAACTTGGAATTAAGTCTAGAGAGATTTTAGAGTATGTGTATAGAAGAATAGAAAAAAGTATTAGATTTGAGCTTATGGTAGTCTTTGCTATATGTTTTGTAGCTTCATTTTTATTTTATGGATTTGCGAATAATATGCTATCAAGAGATAAAACTATCACTAATATTGAATATGATTATGGTGAAATCCAACAAAGAGCTAGTGATCTTTCAAATAGATTAAGCAGTGAATATGAGAATGAAGAAATTAATGGATTAGAAGATGAAAAAACTATAGAAAGTATTTTAAATTCGTATAGTGATGACAAATCCAAGATATATTTAACTGATTTAGATGGGAAAATTTTATATAAAGTAAATGGAGACGTTCAAGATAAATTAGACATATATACTATATTAGATAGAACTAATACAATTCAAGAAGAGGGGGCTGAAAGGGTTTACCTTTATCCTGTTAATATAAAGGGTGATAGAGCATATCTTATATATTATAAAACTCCAACACCGTATATTGAGTATGAATATTATACAGATACAAACTCATTTTTAGCTCTTGTATTTTCTGTAATAGTGTTTATTTCTATTTTTATAATAGTAACTAATAAGAAAATGAAGTACATAGACGAAATTGCATCTGGGGTTAGGATAATATCAAATGGAGATTTATCTTATAGAGTTCAAGAAAAAGGAAAAGATGAAATTAAAAATTTAGCTGAAAATATTAACACTATGGCAGCTGAAATTCAAAGTAGAATAGAGGCAGAAAGAAGATCGGAAAAAACTAAAAGTGAACTTATTACTAATGTTTCCCATGATTTAAGAACTCCATTAACATCTGTTATGGGTTATATAGGGTTAATTAAAGAAGGTAAATATGAGGATGAGGTTATGATGAGGGAATATTTAAATATTGCATTTAATAAATCTAATCAGCTAAAGGAATTAATAGAGGATTTGTTTGAATATACTAAGCTTAATAATCAAGGTATAGTGTTAGAAAAAAATAAGGTTAATATAGTTGAATTTTTATCTCAAATTATAGAAGAATATATTCCTATGTTTGAGGAAAATGAAATAGAGGTAGTTAAAGAAAATGTGGATGAAAAGCAGATAGTTGAAATAGATGCAGGAAAAATGGTTAGAGTAATTGAAAATCTATTTTCTAATGCTATTAAATATTCATATAAACCTGGTAAAGTAACAGTAGCTACATATAAACATGATGGTTATGTTAATATAGTAATCAAAAATAAGGGCGATAATATACCTAAGGAAAAGGTAGAAAGATTATTTGATAGATTTTATAGAGTAGATGAAGCTAGAAATTCTAATGTTAAAGGTAGTGGACTTGGACTCGCTATATCAAAAAATATAGTTAAATTACATGATGGAGATATTTGGGCTGAATGCGTAGGGAATGATGTAAGCTTTTGTATAAAGTTAAAGTGCATTAATTAATTATTAAAGTAACCTTTAAGAAGGTAGTTAATAAACTAGTATAGAGATTATTTTTCTTGGAGGAAAAATGCAAAATAAAAATCCCAATAGCACTTTTGGAATAGATATAAATGAATATACTCAAAATGTTAATTTTCAAACTTTAGCAAGAACTATAGACTTCTTATACTTGAGATCTTCAGGTTCTGGATCTGGAAGGTTTAGAGTAGATAGAAAGTTTTTAGAGTTTGCAAAAGCAGCTAGAAATTATGGAATACCAGTAGGAGCATATCACTTTGCTGTGCCTTCCTATGATTTAACTACAGCAGATTCACAATGTGATGATTTCATAAACATATTACAGGAGGGTTTTGGAACGAGGAACTATGGTGATTTATTCCCTGTATTAGATGTGGAAACTCCTATAGACAATAAAATAAGCACAAAAGCATTGATTGATTGGATACAAAGATTTAGACAGAGGTTTGAGAGAAAAACTAGGCGTAGATTAATGTTATATACAGGAGCATTCTTTATAGAACTTTATAATGATTTTAAATTACCTGACGGAAGTCAACCGTTAAAAACTATGCCTTTATGGATTGCAATGTATACTAATGTAGAAATAAATCCAGATTACCCTCCGAATCTTGGAGGTTGGACTAGATGGAGGATATGGCAATATAGTGAAGGTGAAGTGGTTCAAGGAGTTGGAAATCCAGTAGATGCTAACTGGGGGCCAGATAGTTTAGATCTTTTAATGCAACCTAAACAAGTTAGAAATTTAAGAGCAGTTAAGCAAAATAGAATGTTAAAAGTTACTTGGAGTAAGAACCCTGATATAGATCTTTTAGGCTATAATATATTTGCAAATGGATACTGGATTGGAACTGTAGATAAAAATGATACTAGTTTTGAAATTAGTTTATCAGAGCTTCCTGTTAAAACTAATGTTCCAGTAACAATATCTATAGAAGCTTTCGATGCTGATGGTGAAACTTCTCAAGTTAGAAGTAAGGTTTCTATATAAATTTAATTAATAAAGATGGAAGGTTTATTATATACAAAAAATAGATTTTCCGTCTATTTTTTTATATAACAATTGGAAACAATTACTTAAAAATAATAATTAAATGTTAATATATTTATGTTAAATTTAAGTGGAAAATGTAATATAATATTATGGACATGTGAATTATTATGCTTAGTAGGAAGGAGTGGGGATGTTGAAAAAAATTAATAAAAATACATTAATAGCTGCAGGAGTTATACTTGTATTAGTTATAATAGGAATTATTGGATACTTTTTTTCGTTAAATAAAAAAGTTGCAGCTTGGGAAGATAAAGTTTATCCAGAGGTTTATATTTATGGGGTAAATATAGGTGGATTAAATAAGGAAGAGGTTGTATCTGTATTAAATGATAATCTACCTCAGGCAATTATGGACAAGAAGCTAAAGGTAGTTGTTGGAGATAAGATTCTAGAATTAAGCTATAGCGAATTAAATCTAACATACAATATTGAAGATATAGCAACAGAAGCATTAGCTTATGGAAAAGATGAGGGGTTATTTGCTAAGAAATCTTTAATTAAAGGTAAGAATGCAACAAATTTAAATGCTGATATATCTTTTGATGAAGAATCATTAGTGGCTTTTGAAGATAAAGTGTTAGAAGAATTTAATATTGAACCTAAAAATGCAGGGATAGTAATAAATTCTGGTGATATAACAGTTACTCCAGAAGTTTCAGGAAAGACTATTGATAAAGAAGAACTTCATAATAAATTAATAGAAAGTATTAATGGAGATCCAAGTGATGAAGTAGAATTAAATTTTGATTTAGTAGAACAAGAAGCAAAAATAAAAACAGAAGATTTGAAAAAAATAACTGGAGTTATTAGTAGCTATAGTAGTAAATATTCTAATACTGGTGATGGTAGAGTTAAAAACATGGAAATAGCAGCAAGCACTATTAATGGAACTATAGTTATGCCTGGAGAAGAGTTTAGTTACAATGCATTAATTGGAGATACTACACCAGAAAAGGGATATGAAAAAGCTAATACATATGTAGGTAATGAAATAGTGCCTGATTATGGTGGAGGTATTTGTCAAGTATCAACTACTTTATATAGAGCTGTAATGAGAGCAAATATAAGATCTACAGAAAGAACTAATCATTCATTGACAGTTTCATACTCAGAACCAGGATTAGATGCTACAGTTGCAAATCCTTATTTAGATTATAAGTTTGTTAATACTTACGATTTTCCAATTTATATTCAAGGGTATGTTAGTGGAGGAGTAGTTAATTTTTCAATTTACGGAAATGTTGAAGCTATGGGAAATAAGACTTATGAACTTGTAAATGAGATACTTGAAAAGTACGATCCAGAAGTTAAGTATGAAGAAGATTCAACTATGGAAGAAGGAACTGAAAAAGTTGTATCTTATGGTATGCCTGGATATAAGGCTAAGTCTTATCAAGTTACTTATGAAAATGGAGTTGAAGTAGATAGAGAGTTAATATCTACAGATGTTTATATGACAACTAATACAGTTAAAAAGAAGGGAACTAAGAAAAAAGAAGAAACAAAAAAAGAAGAAAATCAAAATCAAAATACTGATGAAAAGAAAGAACAAGATAAAGATCAAAATGCTGATGAAAACAAGGATGAAAATAACCAAGAAAATAATGAACAAAATTAGTAACTGTATTTATATAAAAAACATTTTACATTTGTAAAATGTTTTTTACCAGTTTGTTGAAAAACCCCCTGTTTAAAAACAGAGGGTTTTTCTATTATTAGTTGTGGATAAAATTTAAGATTAAAA
>NZ_JBNOOE010000005.1:0-220016 GCF_050585265.1 Clostridium nigeriense
TTAATCTTAAATTTTATCCACAACTAATAATAGAAAAACCCTCTGTTTTTAAACAGGGGGTTTTTCAACAAACTGAATAAAAAGGCACATATGTGCCTTTTTATTTTAATAATTTTTAAAAAGATTTACCTTTAATTTTATCTTTTATTAAGTTTGGATTTTTTCAATGTAAAATATAATAAAGCTATTGATATTAATGTAAAAGTTAATCTTATATAGTTTTGCTCTATATTTATTAAATCATAGCTAACTAAAGCTTCTAAAGCTATAGATGGGATTTTCCCAAGAAATGTTGCAATATTAAAAGTAATTCCATTTACATTACTAACTGAGGCAGCTAATGTTACAAATCCTGATGGTATAAAAGGAATTAATCTACCTTCAAAAATTAAAAGACCAACTTTCTTTCCTTCTCCTTCTACTATTGCATTCAGTAGTCTATGTTTATTTTTAAGATTTTCTACACCTTTCTTAAATCCCAACCTATATACAATAAAAGTTATATATCCCCCAATAGTTTCACCTAATAAAGATATTGTAAACCCCAAAAACGGTCCAAAAAATGCTATGTTTGCACCTGTTACAAATATAGATGGTATTACTCCTAATAATGCAATTATAGTACTTATAAATAAAGATATTGGTATTGAATACATACTATATTCTTGAAATAAGTTAACTATATTATCTAAATTAAACATAATTTTTTTTATTTTTTCTCCTTTGTTTATTCATCTAAAAGGATTTTAAATCTACTTAATACCTTACTTACTAATTTTTCATCTAACTGTCTATAGTACTTTAATAATTCTGCTTCTTGCAATGCTGAGAACATTTTCTTGCTCATTTCCATCCAAAGTTCAGGCACATACACCCAAACAATTTCTTCATATTTGCAACTTAAAAGAAAATGCTCTATTCCCCAGAATAGATATTCATTAATTTTATGAATATTATTAAACTTTTCGTAATCTTCAATAACTCTATAATCAAATTTATATTCGTAAATATCTACATAAAAATAATCAAACTCTTCACCTTCTGCCTCAAAAGCATCTTTATTAATTATCTTTATCTTTTTATTTTCTTCAAAATTTGAATTATATAAATCTATAATATCCTTTTCTATTTCATAGACTATCACTTCATCTATATCTTTCTTTTTAGCTAGCTCTTGAACTACATATCCAAGTCCTAACCCTACTACACCAACTTTTCCTTTTGCATACTTAATAAACATGTATGAACTTTCTATTTCTATAGGAGAAATCCTCATCCAAATATTATTAGGGCCATGTAATTCCAAAACATTTAAGTTTATTCTATCTTTTTTTCTATACATATACCCATCTATATACTCACTATTATTATTCAATTTTTTTATTTCAAAATTTCCAACTCTACCTAAAGATATTAAATTATTATATTCATTTATTTTTTCATTTAAGTAATTCTTATCATACGGCTTCAAAATAAAAACATCCCTTCTAAATAAGTCTTTATCTGCTTATAATAACTATTATATTTATGATATAATCTAAAGACAATAACTATTTATTAAAATTTACTATATTTTGTACTAAAAAACTCTTGCTATTTAATCTTACTATGTTATACTAGTGATATAAATTATCATTTAGAAATAGAAGGTGTAAATATGGATAAAATTTTAATAAGCGAAGAAGCATATAAAGAATTTAAAGAATTCTTAGACGAGAATGAAGTTGATAACTATAGCATTAGAATCAATTTAGCTGGATTTGGTTGTAGCGGTCCTGCTTTTAATATATCTGTTGATGAAGCAAGAGATGGAGACGTTACTCAAAAGGTAAATGATTTAGTTTTCGTTGTAGAAGAAAAATTAATAGATGAATTCGGCGGATTTAAGTTACTTTCAACTGATGAAAATGAAGGAAGAGGATTATCTCTAAAACCTGTTATTGAAGTTGAAGGTGGATGTGGCTCTTGCGGTGGCGGATGTCACTAATTTCATAACATAAGATAAAAAACTCAAGCTTTTAGGCTTGAGTTTTTTTAATTAATTTAATATTACCAAGAAATAATTTCTGCTCCATCTTCTGTAACTAAAACTGTGTACTCCCATTGAGCAGAATATCCACCATCTTCAGTAAATACTGTCCAATCATCATCTTCATCTATAAATACTTCATAATCCCCTTGATTTAACATAGGTTCAATAGTAAATACCATTCCAGGCACTAAAATCATACCTTCTCCTCTTTCACCAACGTGAGCTACAAAGGGATCTTCATGAAATTTTATTCCAACACCATGGCCACCAAAAGCTCTAACTACTGAAAATCCATTTGCTTCTGCATGCTCTTGTATAGCAGCCCCAATATCACCTAAGAATCCCCATGGCTTTACTGCAGCAAATCCCTTATCTAAACATTCTTTTGCAACTCTAACTAGCTTTTCATCCTCTTCGCTTACATTGCCTATCATAAACATCCTAGAAGCATCTGAATAATATCCATTATAGATAGTGGATACATCAACATTAACTATATCACCATCCATTAAAATAGTCTCCTCACTTGGTATACCATGACAAACAACATCATTAATAGATACACAAACGCTTTTAGGAAATCCACCATAATTTAATGGTGCAGGTATAGCCCCACTATTAACAGTAAAATCATGAACTAATTTATTAATTTCCTCAGTATTCATTCCTAATTTAATTTTTTCTTGTACTAAATCTAATACTGCATTATTAATTTTAGCACTTGCCTTTATCCCTTCAATTTGTTCTTGATTTTTTATCATATCTCTAGTTGGTACTTCATATCCATTTGCTTTTAAATGCTCAATCTTTTCATCAAAATCTAAGTGGCATTTCTTATACTTTTTTCCACTATTACACCAACATAAATCATTTCTATTTAAATTCATTTCCTACCTCCTTAATACTATATTTAATCAATAATATTTTTTATATAGTATTATTTGTTATATTTATATAATTAATATATCACAAAATAAAGAAAAAAGGAGATTAAAAAACTATTTATTCTATAGTTTTTTAATCTCTCCTATTATTGTTTAACTGTAAATTCATAATTTACATATGAGTCCATTATAGAATTTATACCTTTTAGAATATCTACCCAATAGTGATTTTTAATATATGTAGTTTCCTTTTTGTCAATATCCACGCCCTTAAGATTTGTTTCATTGAATTCTTTATAATAATCATTTAACTCATTTGCCATATTATACATAGTCGTAAAGTTAGCTAAAACTTCTCCATCTAGAATGATCTTTTCATTATGATTTTTCATCTCTAAACTTAAGTATTCAAATAACAAACTCTCAATTCTTGTATATACCTCATTAGGTACTTCGTTAGATTTTTTAGATTTATTATTTAAAGATATAATTTCTTCTTTACCATAATTCATATAGTTTGACCACAAATTGATAAATTCTTCTGACATAGAACTATAATTCTTATACAATGATAATAATTCCTCATTACTAACACTTTTAGCTTTTATACATTGATCTAAGGTAGTCAAGGCACTCTCATTTCTATTTCTAATTTCTTCCACGCTCTTATAGGTTTCTTTTCCTATCAATACCTTATACCTTGAATTCATAATTGAAGTGTAAACGTTTATAAGTAAACTAACCAACAATACAAAAATTATTAAAATAACACTATTATTTTTACTTATTTTGTAAGATTTCATAAAACACCCCCACATAAATATCATTATATCATAATTTATTAATATATTCTAGTATTTATAGTATTAGGGCTTTTAGTAACTATTTCCTAATAAAAAAGATTAATTTTTATTTTGGGCTGTCGCACAAACAGCCCAAAACTAATAAATTAATAATTCATTATTCATTCTTAAATTTTCATTGCGCGACAGCTCCTAAAAGTATCTTCCATGTTCCTGCTGATATTCTTTTATCATATCTAACCCAGCAGTACCGCCTTCGCCTTTTTCAGCTTTAGTAGTAATTCTCTTAATCTCTCCATATGGATTTTCTAATGATAATTCCTCTTCTCCAGTTAATACCCAAATAGTATTCGGTTTAAAAGGCCTAACCTCTAATTCTCTTTCCCCTACTCCATCTGTAAAATATATAAGTATTGAATTTCTTAAATTATTTTCTTTTATATATCTAAACACTGGAGAAAACTTTGTAGCTCCATTTTTTGCTGATCTTCTTTTAATATCATTTTTAGATTTTATCTCATATATCCTTCTTATTTCATTATCACATTCAATTACAGTAATCTTGTTAGTTCTAGTCCTAGTTATTTCTAGAACTTCTATTAATATTTTATTAAATTCCTCTTCACTCATAGAAGCACTTATATCTAACGTAACTATTACTTCTGGTACATTATTAGGTAGTGTTCCTCTTAAATCTAATCTATCTGGCTGTCTTCTATTCCTTCTCATAATAGTTTTTCTTTCACCTGCTCTTAAAGAAGGAATAACTTTTTTTAAAGCATCTTGCCATGATATCTCTGCTTTTTCTGAATAAGCATTTATTATTCCAACTATATCTTTTGGTGCCTTACCATTATAGGAACTTATTGCAGTTTTCTTAGTCATATCTCTTATGGAATCCTGATTTAGATTACTTTCTTCCCATACATCATGAGCCTTTGATAGATCTATTATATCACCAATAGAATCATTTTTTTCATCCTTTATACTTTTGCTTAACTTTGATTTAATAGCCTTTTCTATTTGTTCAGCATATACTTCTATAGGTTTATCTTCTTGAAGGTTTGACCCATATTCTAAGTTAACCCTTTCAAGCTTATAACTATCCATAGGAAGATTTTTTATAAATTGATTTATAGATATATCTAAAGCTAAATTAACTGCTAATGTTGTATATTTATTTTTAAGTACTCTTTCTCTTTCATGATGCCCGTACATTATATGATAAATTTCATGTTTAAATAAGGCTTGCATTTCCCTTTTATCATAATAAAGGAAAAGTACTGGATTAAAATACATCTTAAATCCTTGCATTTTAGGAACAGTAGCTAATGGCCAAGTAATATTAAACCTAATGCTTCTTTCTATCCTTACTAAAAATTGTCCAAAAAAACTATCTTCTCCTTCAAGCATATCTATAATTATATCTTCAACTAAAGAAAAAAACTCTCTTTCAAAGTTACTATATACTTTTCCATTTTCTTTTATTTCTAAGGCTTGCTTTAATAAATTTTCTCTTTTTTCTTCAAATACCATAAGCATTCTTCCTATTCATAAATACTAAAGAAGGCGTCTAAGAACATATCCTCATTTAATAAATTCATGTAAACTTCTTCTTCTACATCGCCTTTTATTTCTTTCATAATTCCAAGTCTTAAATCTTTTGGATAGCAAGTTAGTAAGTCTGAAAATAGTTTTCTATTTACTTCACTATTATTTTCACTTAAATATCTTAGAGAGTTCTTAGCCAATATATAAAGTCTTGAATGACTTTCTCCTCTTACTTCTTCCTTTACTTCTATTGGTAATATCATATAAGAGAAAAGATCTTCAGGCTTAATTAACGGATTTTTTATATTCTTAATATAATTAATAAAATCAGTAGCTATGCTTATTCCGAGATTCCCCTTAACTACGTTATAAAATATATCCATTGAATATGCACCTGTATTTTTTAAATATACATTATAAGCCTTTGCCACTCTCTCCCAACTTCTTGGAGTGGCATTTATAGATTCATTTGAATTTGGTACATTTAAATACTCTGGAAAATTTGATAAAAATTCAATTATATGATCATGTACATCTACTTCTCCACTCATGGCCCACTTTATCCATTCTTTTATATCTGAAGTTAATTGAATCCAAACGAATCTATCTTCTTGGGCCTTATCCATATCTACAACTTGATAATCACTATCTTCAAAGCCATCATATTTATTTGATGGGTTCATTGCAGCTACTATTTTTACATTTTCATGCAATCTATATCCATTAATTTCTCTATTTAATATTAGGTTCATAAGTTCTTGTTGAACAGCATGCTCACACCTATTAAGTTCATCTATAAATAATAAAACACCATTATACTTATTATCTGATACTGCCTTTTCAATTTCTATAAGCTTGTAATGAGTTGCGTACTTAGTTCTTCCTCCTTCAACTATTGGAAGTCCTCCAATTTCACCTTCTTTTAAAAGATTAGCATCTATATTAACTAAATAATAGTTATCCTTATTACATATTCTTTTAACTAAGGAAGTCTTACCTATACCAGCTTCTCCTATTATTAATGGAACACATCTTGATTCTATAACTAATTCCACCGTATTTATTGCTTCTGAAAACTTCATATTGTCACCTCTTTTTATCTTGAAAGTTTATAATCAACTAATAAAACTTTAGACTTTTTACTTCCATATTCTTTAATAAAATTTATCTTATCCATTTCTAATATTTCAAGCTCTAAAAAATCCTTTATATATTTTTCATCAACTGACTCTTCTTTAACCTTTTCTATAACTACATTAACTACAAAATCAATATCAATAGAATCATATACATATTTAACAACCTTTATATTATCTCCAACTAAAACTCTTAATTCATCTAAATTAAAGTTAATGTAATTAATTGCTTCTTCATTTCCCTTTATTGCTTCTCTTCTTGCTTCTAAAGTTGGATTGTCTATAAACTTTATAGCAGCCCAATACTTCTTTATAGCAGCTAACTGAACTTCTTCTGATGGTTCTTTTATATATTTAATTGAATCATAATCCTTTGAAACTGCCTTTAATTGCATTTCCTCTGTAGGATTTTCTATAAATTGAATTGCCCATCCTTTTGCATTTACAGCTTCTAGCTTAACTTTATCTGTTGGATTTTTAATATACTTTAATGAATTCCAAAGTAATTTAACAGCTAATACTGCATTATCCTCTTCTAAATCATTGATATATTCAACTGATAAAGGATTATTTTTAATTGCAACTTCCTTCACTTCTTTTGTTTGGTTATTTATATATCTTATTGCTAAACCATTTTTCTTAACGGCTTCTAATATCAATTCATTACTTGGATTATCTATATATCTTATATACATAGGATTATCATATATCTTTTTTAAATCGTTACTTTCCATTTTTATTCCCTTCTTATCAATAAAACTTATCTATATTTTAATCATCATTCATTTTATTTAATTTTATTATACTATATTTAATCAATAATTACTATTACTATCATTTAATAATTATTCTTGATTATTTTCTATTAAAACAATTACATCTCTTATTATTTTAAACAAATCCTTAATTTGTATTTTTTTATAAATTAAAAAGGCAAAAGTATATCTAAATACTTTTGCCTTAAACACTATTGATATAACATACTATTTTTATTTATGCTCATGATTTCTTATATGGTTAATGCAATAACACTTTTTTCCTGAACATTTAGAGCAATATCTAAATTCCATTTTAGGATCATCTTTTTCAGTTATTCCACAAATTTCACATTTATGAAGTATTTCTCTTTGTCTTACTTGTGATTTAAACTTTTGTTGCCTTCTATAATTAACTGCTCCACTCTTTGTTCCAGTAAATATATCCTTTCCAAAGAATATGAAAAAATTAATTATTGGAATTAAAATCAATATTCTTTCAGCAAAAGAACCAGCAAATAAGAAGTTAAAGCTTATAATAACCCAGTTAAAAATAGCTAAATATTTAACTTTGATAGGTATTATATAGAACAATAAAATTTCGAAGTTAGGATAAATCCTAGCAAAAGCTAAAAATAGCGAAAGATTAATATATGTTCCTGTTGCTGTTCCACCTGTTATCATTGAAAGAATTATAGTTGCAAGCATTCCAATTAAGTAATATAAATTAAACTTAAACTCGCCCCATTCATGCTCTAATCCGGTTCCTGCTAAATAATAAAAATACATAGAAAACATAAATGATATTATACTACTACTTGTTGGAACAAATATAAAAGTTACAAGTCTCCACACTTCTCCTTCCATTACTCTTGATGGATCTAAGGTTATATTATTAATTAATGTGTCATCTCCACTTAAAAGGGTAAAACCATAAACAAGTGCAGTACCAAATATTATAATTAGCATTAAATTTCTTATATAAAATTTTCCTATTTTTCTCTCTAGCTTATTCAACCAATTCATAATACTAAAATTTCTCCTTTATAATTTATTTCCAACTATATATAATAAATCTTCTATAGAAAATTCAGTGTTTTTCATAGATATAGATATCATATTATTTATTAAAAATGAAGTTAACTTCCTAGTTTCTATATTCATAGTTATATCTTTAGTATCTTTATGTAAATCTATTATTTCATCAACTATTAAATATAACTCATCTAATACCTCATATTTAGTGCACGAATAAGATTTTTTATTTTCTATAGTTTTTTCTTCTTTTGTTAACTCAAAAAATACTTCTTTATGATATACTAAAAATTTCTCTAAACCTAAATAAATTAATTTTATTTTTTCTTCAAAGGATATGTCCTTATCTTTAACAGTTTTTAAATCGTCTATTATTTCATTCCACGTAGAGCTAAATATTTCTCCTACAATAGCCATTTTATTTTCGAAATAATTATAAACTGTTCCAAGGCCTATTTCGCATCTATTAGCTAATTCTCTCATACTAAAGTTTTTATATCCTTTTTCTTCTAATAATGCATATGCTTCCTTTAATATTGTTTCTCTTGGATTTTGTAAAATCTTAGGCATAGACCTTCCCCCTTTATTATAGTTTATATCAATATTTCTATATTATCAACTAATGATATTCCATTTATTATTATCCATTTATTTACAATCATTATTTCTCTTAGTATAATTATATTATGTAGAATATATATATAATAAGAGGAGTATGTTATGGAAAAGTCAAAATTTGATATTACACACAAAAGAAAACTCCTATATAAACGTAAAAGAAAAAGGCAATTAATATTTCGCTTATGTGTTATATTAAGTGGAATTTGCATATTATCACTCATTTTATTGATTAATAATAAAAATTACGTTAATAAAAAAATTGCATTTTCTTCTAATAATGAAGATAAGATTATAGTTTGTATAGACCCTGGCCATGGAGATTGGGATACAGGTGCTAAAGGATTATCAGGATCTCTTGAAAAAGACATAGTTTTAGATATTTCATTAAAGCTTGGAAAGATACTAGAAGAAAATGAAATTAAGGTAATTTATACAAGGACAAATGATTTACTTCCTTGGGTTGAAACTGCTAATGATAGCTTAAAGGAAAGAATAAGAATATCCGAAATATTTAAAGCAGACTTATTTATTTCTATTCACTGTAACAGTAATCTTGATGATAAGGATTCGAAGGGCGCTGAAACTTGGTATAAGAATAATGATGAAAATAGCAAAAAGCTAGCACAAACTATTCAAAATTCTTTAAAAGAATTAAATTATACTGAAGATAGAGGTTTAAAAACTTATGAAAGTAAAGATGATGCTTTAGCAGTTTTAGAATTAAATAAAAATATCCCCGTATTACTTGAATTAGGATTTTTAAGTAATTCATATGATGAAAAATATTTAAAATCTGATAGCGGCCAAGAATCTGTAGCAAAGGCTTTAAGTAAATCCATATTACAATACGTTGAAGAAAATAAAGATATTATATCAGAGCTAAGAAAAAAATAGGCTGTCTTAGTGAGGAGCACTGAAAAGCTTAAAATTTTCAGTGCTCTCATCAGTTGCATCCTATTTTTTTACTTTTACACTAAGGTAAGCTTATTTATTTCTTCTATCATAAAAGAGCTTTTATCTATATTTACTAGGGCTACTATATAATCACCACTTACTAATTTTACTGAGCCTCTTGGAATTATTTCTTTTTCTCCTCTTTTTATAGATACAAGCAAACAATCTTTTGGCCAATTAATTTCATTTATATACTTTCCCTCTACTAGACTTCCCATTTCAACAACAAATTCTAATATAGTTTTCTTATTTTTATTCTCTTCATTTTGTATTCCTACTTTTTTAAGTAATCTTTCTAATAATACTTCATAAATAGGCTCGTTTCTTAAAAGTTCTGATGTCATATATGAAATTATAACTACTACTGATAAAGATAATAAGTGACTAAAGGATCCAGTCATCTCCATAATTAAAACTATTCCTGTTATTGGCGCCTTAACTACAGCAGCAAAATATCCAGCCATTCCGAGAGCTATAAAATTAATAATAAATGTACTGCTAACACCTAATACTTCTGTAGAAAACACCCCAACAATATTTCCTAGTATAGAACCAAGTAATAACATAGGTAAAAAGATTCCACCTGGAACCCCTGATCCAAAACATATAAGCAATAAAACAAATTTTACTAAGTATAAAATAATTAAAAATAATATTGAATTATTACTTGTTGTTAATTCTAAAATTAACTCATGACCACCACCTAATAAAACTGGAAAACTTAGTCCTATTATTGCTGTAATGATAAATGGCAGGATAGTTTTAACTTCTTGAGGAACTTTTTTAAATCTTGAATATATATCTTGAAATAAGTATATCCCCCTAGAAAATATAACTCCCATAACTCCAGTTAAAATTCCTAACATTATTAATATCCAATAATATTTTAAAGGAATAGCAGTTATTTCACTAAAATTTAGTGACGGCTCCATACCCAAAAAATTCTTAGAGATAAAATCAGCTGTTATCGCAGCTGCCATAGCTGGCAATAAAACTAATGGAGAAAAATTTCTATGTATCTCTTCTAAGGCAAATATAATTCCAGATAATGGTGAGTTAAAAGCAGCAGATAATCCAGCTGATGCACCAGCTGTAATTAGAAATTCTTTTTTTACTGGATATTTTTTATAGTTTTTATCTGCAACTCCTTCACCAATAGAGGCTCCAATTTGCACAGATGGACCTTCTCTTCCCAAAGTAAGCCCAGCTCCTAAGGCTATAACTCCTCCTATGAATTTGTAAATTAATATTCTAAACCAATTCAATTTAAGCTTATTAATTACTCTTCCTTTAACTTGAGGAATACCACTCCCTGATATCATTCCTTCTCTTTTAACCATAAGTCCAACTAAAAATCCAAGTAAAGCTACTACTATAATTACTAATAGACTATTAATTATCTTTTTATTTCCCCAGGAGTAAAAAGATATAAATAATATATTTAACTTACTAATAATTATTCTATTTAATACTATTACAGCCCCTGTAATTAATCCTATAATTATACCTTGGATTATTAATCTAAACTTCATATAATTTCTCTGTATTAATATTTCTTTAATATTCTCTTCTTCCACCCCTAAATCACCTAATCTTCAAATATATTTTTTACCTCATCTATAATCTTAAAATTCGTAAAATCGAAATGTAATGGTGTTAATGTAACATAACCTTTTGATAAAAAATAAAGATCTGAATCCTCTTCGCATATATCATTTCTAGTTCCTTTAATTTCATAAACTCTATCATCTGAATCCTCTAATAATACATAACTATTTTTGTATGTAGACTTTCCAAGCTTACAAACTTTAATTCCTTTTATTTCGTCTTCATTTACATTAGGAACATTAACATTTAAAACAACATCATTTCTTAAATAGTTCTTTTCTGCTATATCTACTACTTTGCTTATCCATTTAGCAGCTTTTGTATAATCCTCATCATATCTATCCCAATCTACTTCCATAGAAATGGCAATAGATGGTACATTATAAATTGCTCCTTCTACTGCTGCTGATACAGTTCCTGAATATAATATATCTGTACCACAATTTAATCCCCTATTTATCCCTGATATAACTAAATCTATATCTTTGCACAATAATGATAATCCAGCTTGAGTACAATCAGCAGGAGTTCCAACTAAACTATATGACTTAAATCCTCCATCTAAACTCTCTTCCCTTATCCTTATTGGATTATGAATCGAGATAGAATGACTAGACGCACTTTTTTGCTCCCTAGGTGCTACAACTGTTACTTCATGTTTCTTTGAAATTTCTTTTGCTAAAGCTAATATTCCTCTTGCATTTATACCATCATCATTCGTAATTAAAACTTTCATATGAATCCTCCTTAAATAAAATACATTTATTACATATATAATACTACCATAAAAATTAATATTTATAAAAAAAGAAATAAATATGTTATATTAGTTGCTCCATCCAAAGATCCAAGTCACCTAACACAACATATTTACTTCTACAGACTAAAGGTAATAATTCGTTATTCTCTAAAGGCTTCAGCTATTAATTTATAAGACTTTATTTTATTTTCTAAATCTGTATTTAAATTTATTATCATAAATTCATTCGTATTATAAATTTCACTCATATTAGTAATTTGCTCCTTAACCTTATCTGGAGTTCCTATTATCATCCTTTTTCTATTTCTATTAACTATTTGCATTTCCGCATCTGAATATTTATATGCTAATGCTTTTTCTAAAGTTGGTACTCCTAATGATTTCCCCATCTCTACTAAAAGTAATGTTAAGTCCATAATTGCTGTCTGATTATTAATCTCTTCTTCTGTTTCCCCACAAATAACAAAACTACAAATTATAGTATTAGGACTTTCAGATACAATAGATTTTTTAAAATTATCCCTGTACCAATTAACAGAGCTAACTCCCATACCTCCAGTTATAAATTGAGCATAGGCATAGGACGCACCAATACCTGCTGCAAGTCCTGCACTTCCCCCACTAGAACCTAGTATATGAATTTCCGGATAAGTATTTACTAATGGAGTTGCTTTAAGTCCACTAAACTCATGTTCCTCTGGAACTATATCATAAATATACCTTACCAAATCTAATACCTTTTCCTCATAATTATCACTAAAAATGCTTCTTCCTTGCATTAATGCCTTAGTTGCTAATGGCATTCCACCAGGTGCTCTCCCTAATCCCAAATCAATTCTATTAGGATATAATGCTTCTAAAACTTTAAAATTTTCAGCAACCTTATAGGGACTATAATTAGGTAACATAACACCACCTGAACCAACTCTTATCTTGTTAGTTTTTGCTGCTATACTTGAGATAAGTACCTCTGGACTTGATCCTGCTAAACTCTTTGTATCATGATGTTCTGATACCCAAAATCTATAATATCCCAACTTTTCTAACTCTTGTGCAAGAATTATAGTGTTACTTAATGCTTCTGTAGCTGTTGAACCTTCTCTTATAGGCGATTGATCTAATGCACTTAATTTTATATTCATTTCAGTGCCTCCTCTAAAATGTTTATTTTATACTCTTATTATATAACTATAAACCTTTGAAAAATATTTTCAAGTCCATATTTAAAATGAAAAAAGGAGAACTTATAATGTTCTCCTATAATTTTAAATCATTAAATTATATTATTAATATTCTTCTTAGCTCCTAAATAAGTAGCGATAAAATATCCTCCATAAATTATTACTAGTACTAATAAAGCAATTAAGATATTTTTCATAATACTTATACTACCAAATAAAGTTATAATTCTTTTTGAAAATTCTAACCCTGCTATTGAATGTATTAACGCTAATGATAAAGGCATTAAGAAATATATTGCTATTTGAGTTAATAAAGACTTATTAATAATCTTTTCATCTACACCTATCTTCTTTAACAAGTTATACCTTGAAATGTTATCTGTAGATTCCGATAGCTGCTGCAGAGCTAATACTGCTGCTGAAACAATTAAAAATATTCCTCCTATATATATACCTAAGTAAGATATTATAGCCCCAGTACTAGTAGAACTTGCAATTAATTCTTCTTTTGTAATAGAGTATAATATATTATCCTTTCCCTTTATAGCCTCTTCTCTAATAATATTTAGTTTTTCATTAATAACAACTCCATTATCTTCATTGTAATTAAAGTTTAAAAATGATGTCCATGGCGTAAGTCCACTAACAATATCATCTTGTACTACTACAGTACAAAGATTACTTTTCATCATTTGGTTATAAGCTACTACTTCTATCGTCTTATTAATACCTGGTTTTAAAATATTGCCATTAATATTAATTTCTCTATTATCCTCTAACACATTATTTAGAGAATTTATTAAACTATCTATATCTGAGAATAAAGCATATTCTCCATCATTTAATGTTATGGGACTCTTATTAAGCATTTTCAATATTTCATTAAACTTTGTTAACGGAATAATTTGAACTTCAGCATCTGTTACAATAGGATATAAATCTTTTGAATTATTCATATCTTTTTCAGATAATAAATCACTATATTTAAGATTTCCCTTATAATTTATATAGCTAACATAGTTCTTTGAATAATCTCTAATATTAATATTTCTATTACTTAAATATTCTTCTATATTCTCTCCCTCAAAGTTCCAAATTGTCTCATCATATTGAGTTAGATCTTTTAAGTCAGCATTCATGGCACTATTAATTCCAAGCCCTCCTGCAAGCATGCATATTCCTATAAATAGTGATAAGCATATAAATGACATTGAAATAAATACAGTATTTATTTTGCTATTAATTTGTCTTAAAACAAACATATTTAATTCTTTTAAATAAAACTTCTTATTTGATTGAACTAACTTCAACAAAAATCCTGACAATGAAAAGAAAAATAAAAATGTACCAATAATTCCAAGCAAAATACTTTTTCCATTTACATTAATCCCAATGCTTGAAGTTCCTTTAGCTAGTACAATATGATAAGCTGATCCAATCATTATTAAACTTACTATAAATACAACTACAGAAATCCAAACATTTCTTACTTTTATATTTTCATTTTTCTTTGAAGAATTTAATAAATCTATTAATTGAATTTTTCTAATAGATATTGAATTAAACATAAGAACTAATATATATATAATTCCAAAAGATTTAAAAGTTTTTATCATTGCATTATATGAAAAAACAAACTTAAACTTAAGGAAGTTAACTTGAAACATCTTTGCAGTTAATACTGATAATCCTTGAGATAAAATAACACCTATTGCTAAACCAACTGCTAAAGACATTATCCCTACTAATAAGGTTTCAAAAAATATAATTGTAGATAAATTACCTTTATCCATACCTAATGTCATATATATCCCAAATTCTTTTTTTCTTCTCTTTATTAAATAATTATTTGCATAAATAATTAAAAAGGCTAATACAAAGGATACAAATATTGATGCATACCCCATTATTAAATCTACTTGTTCAAAAGCAGCAGCTTGAACTTCATTTAATTCAAGCATAATACTTTGAGATTGTATTGAGTTAAAGGTATAGAAAATACAAACACCAAAAACTAATGTTAAGAAATAAATTGCATAATCTTTAAAACTTCTTTTTAAATTTCTAAAAGCAAGCTTAGAATACATTATTTTGCTCACCTCCAAGAAGTGTAATAACTTCAATTATCTTATCGAAGAATTCCTTTCTTGAATCATTTCCTCTTACTAATTCATTAAATATCCTACCATCTTTTATAAATAAAATTCTTCTTGCATAACTAGCTGAAAATGCATCATGAGTAACCATCATAATAGTTGCATTTAAGTTTTCATTTAAGTCTTCCATACTTTCAAGTAACATTTTTGCTGCTTTAGAATCTAATGCCCCTGTTGGTTCATCTGCTAAAATTAATGAAGGTTTAGTTATAATTGCTCTTGCTGATGCAACTCTTTGTTTTTGTCCACCTGACATTTCATAAGGATATTTATTTAAAACCTCTTCTATATTTAGTTTTTTAGCTATATCCCTAACTCTTTTATCTATTTCCTTATGATTAACTCTCATTATAGTTAAAGCAAGGGCTATATTTTCGTAAGCTGTTAAGGTATCTAGTAAATTAAAATCTTGAAATATAAACCCTAACTCTTCCCTTCTAAATTTTGATATTTTTTTAGAATTTAATTTTGTAATATCCTTTCCAGAAATATAAATATGTCCACTACTTACTTTATCAATAGTTGATATACAGTTTAAAAGCGTTGTTTTACCACTTCCTGAAGCCCCCATTACTCCAACGAACTCTCCTTCTTCTACAGTGAAGCTTATATTGTCTATAGCCTTAGTTATATTTCCTTTTCTACCATAGTACTTTTCTATATTATCTACTCTTAATATTTCTTTTCCCATAATTAATCCTCCTATTTCTTACTATAGAACTATTGTATTATTATTCTTATCTTACATCCATTGAAGTATATAACATAAACCTTACAGTTTTGTAATATAAACAATATTATATAACATAAAATCACCTAATTTAATTAAAATATTAGACTAAAATATAATATTATTATAAAATTTAATTTAACAATTAATTCAATTTATAATAAGGGAGTGATTAGTTTATGAAAGTTGAAAATATATTATTAAAGACGTTAGTAGATTTATGCTGGTTTATTGGTGTTATAGTTATTATTGGGCTAGTCCTTGGTCTTTTAAGAAATACTTCTATGAATAACTACCAAAGAAAGTTTGGTAGAAAAGCTATTTATGTTACTGGTATCGTAGGTGTTCCTGTCCATGAGCTTAGCCACCTTATTGTTGCTAAGTTATTTGGACATAAAATTAAAGAAGTTAAATTCTTTCAAGCTAATAATGGAGATGGAACTTTAGGATATGTTAATCATTCATATAATCCTAAGAATATATATCATCAAATAGGTAACTTTTTTATAGGAATAGCACCTATTCTATGTGGAAGTTTACTTATTATTTTACTACTTAAAATATTTGTACCAGCTTCTTTAGAAGCTACAAATGATTTATTGAGTGCTAATGGTTTATTCATATTTTTAAAAAATATATTTTCATTAGAAAATTTTAAAAGACCTGAGTTCTATTTATTTTTATACTTAGTGTTTAGCATCTGTTCTCATATTTCTTTAAGTAAAGCAGATATTAAAGGAGCATTTATAGGTGTTATATTTATCTTCTTAATATTATTGATATTTAATATAATTAATTTTAACTTATTGTCTTATTTAAATATGGTTAAATATAATTTACTTTTAACTAATGTATTAATAATTTCAGTAATATTTTCCTCGATAAATCTATTAATTAGTTTTCTATTAAAGAAAATTTAACTTCCATTGACTAAATCTTTGATTTAGTCAATGGAAGTTACTTCTACGAAAAGATGTGAATAATTAGTTTTCTTTATAAATTAGTATTTATAAGACATTTTTATCTCTGACATCTTAGTATTAAATTCTTCAATATTTAAAAATCCTTTTACTTCTTCCCTAATGCTAACTAATTTACAGCATTGTTTAAATGAAAGATTATTAAAAGAATAGAAATCAACTTCTGTTGCCGCATTGATATCAAAATAATACTTTTCTTTTTTCTCACTCCCCAAGGAATAGGGGTAATTTCTTTATCTCCTTCAATCCAAATACTACTATATATTGCAGCATCTAATTCTGTTTCTCCCTTTAAAATACTAGCATTCAAATTATTCTTTATCATATTCAAGTTATTTAATTCTCCCTTTACTTCTTCTATATTTCCTCTGCGACCAACTCTATACATATGTCCAAATAATTCTTTTGCATCATAATCAACCGTAGAAAAATGTGTTACTTTTGTAAATATATTTATTACTTCTTCTCTTTCCTCCGGAAAACATTCTCCATATGCTTTCACAAAATCAGTCATTAAAGTTTCTTTTTTTAAATCTATTCTAGATATTACATATAATATTTTTATATATAATTTTATTAGTGAAGAAACTCCAGAAGACTCTATGCCAAAAGAGTTGTAAATTTGTTGACTTATAGTACTATTTTTAGAAATTTCTTTTTTATATAATTGATAAAAGAATGAAGCTATCACTCCTTCACAAGACATCATTTGTAACCCATTCTTTAATCTTTCGGGAGTAAATGCTGAGGATGTAATATGAGCCATATGTAAATGTTGATATGTATCGAAATCTTCTTCGTAAGGAACTGCTGTTTGATAAATGAATCTATTATTTTTTACAGCATGTATTCTTAACTGAGAGTCCCTAATACATAACCAAGCATCAACATCAAAAGCATGGTCCCATAAATCAATTTCCTGCATATTATTAACTTTCATTTCTTTAGTAACTATTTCAAGATGTTCGGCAAATCCTTCTGAAAATGCCAAGTATCTATCTGTGATAGCTATACACGTATGAAATTTATTGGACATTGTTAAAATTTATATAAATATAATACTTAATCAATGAACTTAAACTTTCCTTTTAAAAATTCTCGATATTCTGGATGTTCTATAGCATTTTTATACTCAATTTTAATTGTTCTTTCAATCCATCCTAACATATCTTCGCTATTTTCTTCATACTTTACAATTTTAATATTTCCAGATTTCACAGCATTCATAATCGCTTCATATGCATCCGGTATATATTCGCAATTAGATATTTTAACATCATCTTCACTTATAATTACATCAGGTATATCTATTAAACTATCAAATTTTTTAATAAATTCTGTTGAATAAATATATCCAGAAGCTCCTTTATATGTGTCATATGTTGCGTTTGGGTAATATTCTTCTAATCTTAAAATACCATCTTTAGTAAATCCATAACTTGCCCATTTATAGTAAGTACCATCATAATTTAAACCTATTTCTTTACAATATTTTTCTATAGCATTACTTAGGTATACAAGAGTGTTCTCTCTCTTTTTAGATAAATATACTAATGATTTATTGTGATTAGATTTATGTGGTTTTAAAATAGTTAAATTAGGCTTCTGAGAAGCATGATAATACATATTTTTTTCTCCTTATACGTTTGTCTTAACTCTATAATTTGTTTAATGAATATTATATACTATTACAAATCAATTATAACATATTTTTCCAAACAAAACTTTAATGTTTACATATCAAATTTTGTTATTATTCAGGAATAAGTAAATATTTTATAATTAATGAATAAAAAAATACCGCATATTCAGTTAATATTACGGTACTCTATTGATATTCATCTCTATTCTTTTTATTAATATATTCTAAGTAACAAAAACTTTACTCTTCTATAAATTTCATCAATTCTTCGTTAAATTTATCTCGTTGATCATAAAATGATGCATGACCACTGTACTCAAATGGTATAAGTTTTGAATTTTTAATACTTTTATTTTGTATCTCACCTAGCTCAAATGGAACAACTTTATCATGAATACCATGAATAATTAAAGTAGGCACATTTATTGTTCCTAGATCAGAAAACAACACTTCATCTATCCAAGTATTTGCAATAGCAGCAGTTGCCCATCCGGCTGCCTGTAATCCTAATTGAAAGAACCAATCAGAAAATGGATGTGTTATATTCTGAAAGAAAAATATATCACCAAAATCTCTTAGCATTTTAGGACGATCATTATTGGTTCCCTGAATAATATTAGTCACCACTTCTTTTTCTAGACCATATAGAAAATTTAGACGTTTAATAAGACTAGGCGCTGCTGCTGCAAAAAGAGCAAGTTTAGATACTCCGTGTCCCTTATGACGGCTCATATATCTAATAGCTATAGCTCCTCCAGTTGAATGCCCTGCTAGTGTAAAATCTTTTAATTTTAATGCGTCAACTACACTCCTAACATCGTCTGACAAACGATCATAGTCATAGCCTTCATAAGGCTTACTTGAATCACCAAAGCCTCTAGTATCGATTCCTATACACCTATATCCCATTTTGGGAAGCTGATCAAACTGATACTCAAATAATTTATGGCTTCCAGGCCAACCATGTAAAAATAATATTGTCTTATTTCCATATGGGTTAAGATCCTCTACATAAATTGATACATTAAGCTCTACTCTAACATAGTATCCCATATAAACACCTCCATTAATAAAACTTTTTATTAATAGATATTCTCCTATATATAAATATATGATTTTCACTTTCTTTAAATAATAATTTGAAACTCTCAACCTATAAGTAATTTCTTTCCTTAATATAAAAACAGGTTAATGTAATATTATTTCATCTTGGATACCATGACGGAAAAAATAATATTATATTAATCTCATAACTTATTCAAATATAAACATTTTATTTATAGGAAATACTATTCCTATTTTGGTTCCTTTCTTTATTTCTGACTCCAAATTAATTGCAAGTCCAAGCTTCTGAGTTAGCTTTTTAGATAGATATAATCCAATTCCTGTTGACTTTCCAAACCTACGTCCATTTTCACCTGTATATCCTTTTTCAAAAGCTTTAATTACATCTTTTTCATTCATTCCAATTCCATTATCTTCAATATAAAGAACTACATTTTCCCCAATATTTTTTGTATAGAATTTAACTTTATTTTCTAATTTATTTTTATCCACATACTTAATTGAATTAGATACTATTTGATTTATAATAAATTCTAACCACTTGATATCTGTATAAACTATTTTTTCTATATCTAATATTTCAATTTTAATTTTATTTTCAATTAACACCTTTGAGTTTCTTCTTATTACTTTATTGACTACTGTCTTTAAATCAAGTTCCTTAATAATATAGTCTTTTTCTAATGTATTACTTCTTGCATAAAATAGTACCTGCTCAATATACATTTCAATTTTGCTTATTTCTTCGTCTATACTTTTAGTTAATTCTGATTTATTATTTTCTATAAGAAGCTTGCTACTTGCGATTGGTGTCTTTACTTCATGGACCCAAAGCTCAATATACTCCCTATATTCTTTATTATTTATTCGTAAATCTGATATATCATCTTTCATTGATTTAGTTGTTTCATTAATTATATTGTATAAAATTTTGCTTTCTAAAAAACTTCCCTCATCTATTACATCAGAAATTAGGTATTTTTTATCTAAAGCATCTAAATTATTAAGTAGCTCATCATAATATTTTTTTCTATTAAAATAATCATATATATGATAAATTAAAATACCTATAAAATTTATTACAAATATAAATACAATTGCATAAAAATCTACTTTTAAAGTTAAAAGTAAAATTGAAGTAAATAATAGTATCATTAGGCTAATAATTATAAATAATATTCTTTCTTTAACAAAATCTATTATTTTCATATTAATATATAACCTTGACCTCTCTTAGTTTTTAAAAAGTCTACTGCACCTATTTCTTCTAACTTTTTTCTAAGTCTATTAATATTTACTGTTAATGTATTATCATCAACAAACTCATCAGATTCCCATAATGACTCTATAATTTCATTTCTAGATACAATTTTCTTTTTGTTTTTCATAAGTACATATAAAATTTTACTTTCATTTTTGCTTAATTCTATTTTATTTCCCTTATATTCCACCTCACTTGTAGATAAGTTATGTTGAAGATTATTATATTCTAGTATTTCTGACTCTTTATTACTATAAGTTCTTCTTAATAATGATGATATCCTTGCTAAGAGAATTTGTGTGTTATAAGGTTTTGTTATAAAATCATCAGCTCCTAAATTCATACTCATAAGCTCATCAACCTCACTATCTCTACTAGTTACAACTATTATAGGTACTGAACTTTTTTTTCTTATTTCTCTACAAATATAATATCCATCAAAATAAGGTAAGTTAATATCTAATAAAATTAAGTGATATTTCTCTCTTAAAACTTCATCTATAACATGTTCAAAATCTAATGAATATGTAGTTTCATAACCATATCTATTTAAAAAAGTACATAATTCACTTCTTATTTTCTCATCATCTTCAATAATAAAAATCTTATTTGCATCCATTTAATCACCTTCTAAAAATTTATTTAAATAAATTATATAATACTATTAAGAATAAAAAGTATCTCCTATAACTTAAATTGAGATTATAAATCTTAAGAATTTTTATTTATATAAATTTTCAAAGCTTTTATTGCAAGTATAAGTACATATATTCCTAAACCTAAAATTGTAACTAAAATTATAATATTTATTATTGACCACATAGATATAAATAACATTTTCATAAGCTTTCTCCTTTTTAATTATTTTTATAACTCTCTACAATACATAACCTCAATAGCATCACAGAACTTCTTAGTTTTATCACTTAAAATAAATCCATGTTTTTCATAGAATTTACGCGCTCTACTATTTTCTTTAAACACCCATAATATTACTTTATTAAACCCAGATTCTTTTATCTCTTTTAATATGTGCTCCATCATTGTTGAGCCATATCCTTTTCCCCAGTTAGATGATAAACTGTGTATGCAAATTATTTCTGCATAATCCTTATATTCCTCATCTCTTGATTTATCCCAGTACGCTATACAATGTGGCATATCATCAATTGATAAAATAAATCCATTCCCAATATTTTTACTAAGTAACATACTATACATTTCTCTTGCTTTATTAATATCTGAATATTTTTTCATATCTTCTTCTGATATAATCTTACTAAACGCTTCCTTCCAAGCTTCTGTTTGTATATGAGCTAGTATATTTTCATCTCCTATTTTAACTTTATCTATTTTACTATTATTTTTCATTTTTTCTCCTTGTTCTTAATTTTATATTCATTAATTATCTTATAACCTTTTTAAAAATATAGTATTTCCATATAGAATTTTTATCAAATACAATCTCATTTATAAATTTAAACTTTTTAAATGAATATAATTTCAATTCTTCAATTGTATGTAAATTAAAATCTCTATCGTACTTTTCCCCATCAATTTCTGTATAACTTGACCTTTCATTCTTACCAGTTCCTTCTTTAACAACAATAAATAGAAATCCATTATCATTTAATACATTATCAATTTTCTCAAAAGCATTAGAAAGTTTCTCATTAGGAATATGTACTAATCCTGCTATTACTACACAACCATCAAATTTACCAAGATAAGAATAATCATTTAACATATCTTCCACAACAAAGCTAATACCTAAATTTCTTTTATTTGCTATTTTTATACTTTCCTCACTAAAATCAAGTCCAACTACATCAGCTCCAAGCTTTTTCATTCTCATACTCTCATATCCTGCTCCACAACATAAATCTAAAATACGAGGCTTTTTAGGTAAATAATTAAAAAATTCCTTTATATAAGGAATTAATGATTCATCATCATACCATTTATCAGCCCATTCTGATGCTGTTTTATTATAAAAATCTTTAGTATTTTTCATCAAAACCCCTCTCCCTTAATCTGTAAATTCCAATTTAATATAATTATATCCTAATTATTTATTAGATACCATATTATAAAAAGTTAATTTATTTAAATACCTTAATATTTTTTTATAATTGGGTAAATCTAAATATTGATAACTATATCAAGGAGGATTATAAATGAAAACTAAAGGATCTAAAAATAATATAAATCCAAATTCACCAAAGTATAATGAGAAAATAAGAAATAAGGCTATAGAAAAAACTCCTACTGGAGAAGATGAACCTTCTCCAAATACTACATATAAATAAAATTAAAAGTATAAAATACCGTTTACAATAATAAACGGTATTTTATACTTTTATCCTAATAATCTACTTACCATTTCATTAGCTTCCTGTGCTATTGGTATTATATTTTTAACAAAAGAAATTGTAGTATTAATACTTGTAAGTAAACCTAAAACCTTTTTAATGTTTTCTTTAAATTTACTATTTTTAGAGACTTCTTCACAAACATTTTTATTAAGCATTATACTACCAAGTCCTTGTTCAATAGAAACCCTCAATCCATCTATACCATATATTTTATATTCATCTATCTTATTATACAAATCACTAAGTACATTACCTAGAAATACTTTAATCTCTTCATTTACTTCTAATTCCTTTAATTCTTCTATTAATATTTCTATTTTATCCTTAAATATAGTTAAATTATCTTCCTCAATATTTTTATATTGATTACTTACATCTAAAGCCAAAGCTAATCCATTAATTGATATTAATATTTCATTTGTAATTATAGTATCTAATTGGTGTATATCGTCATCTAATCCTATAGCCATAATCTTTTTTTCAAAATTAGTCAAAGATTTTATAAGTTCTTCTTTTGAATTGCTTTGAATTTTGCTAATTTGTTTTTTTATATTTTCTATTATCTCAACAACTTGAAGTATAGATTTAAATATTTTTTCATCATTATTAATATCTACATCAAAAATTTCAGAAATAACTGATGCTACAGATTTAAATCTCCTTTGTTTTTTAGTATTATTACTACAAAGCTCTTTTGATTCACTTAAAATTTCGTATAGTCTAACTGCCGGATTAGTTGATAATACCATACTATCCCCTCCATAATATTTGTTACAGTTATTATTTCTATACCATAAGCTTGTTCTCTCATTTTTTACCCTATAATAATTAATTTTATAACTTAATTATTATTCTATTATAATTTTTATTTAAACTATCTTTAGTATATATAATGCTTAAAATGTATAATATATGTGTATTTTTAAAATTTTAACAAATTTTATGCTAATATATGTATAAATAGTATTTTATTAATTAAAAAACTCTATCACCTTTTCTTATATTTAATGATATTATATAATACTATTATACTTAAACTATAGATGGAGGATGTTTCTATTGTTAAAAAATATTAATTCCAAAGGAGTTATTCATATGTGGGTTATCTACGCTTTATTATCTGCTTTATTTGCAGCACTAACTTCAATATTAGCTAAAATAGGAATTGAAAACATAAATTCAAATCTAGCTACTGCAATTCGTACGGTGGTTGTTTTAGTAATGGCATGGGGAATAGTACTAATAAATGGTAGTATAAATCAAATTAGTAACATAAGTCAAAAAAGCTGGCTATTCTTAATTTTATCTGGTATTGCAACAGGACTGTCTTGGTTATTCTATTATAAGGCTCTACAGATTGGGGAAGCTTCTAAAGTAGTTCCAATTGACAAGTTTAGTGTTGTAATAACTATGATTTTAGCCTTTGTAATATTAAAAGAAGCTGCTAGTTTTAAAACTATTTTAGGCGGTATATTTATTACTATTGGCACTTTCATTATGATACTATAGTAAAATTATTTATAATCAAAATTAAAAGAAGAAAAACTCAGCAATTTGCTGAGTTTTTCTTCTTTTAATTTTCTACCACATTTTTAATTATTTCTTTTATTTCACTTAAAGATAAGTCTAAAGTCTCAATTCCACCTATATCTCATTCAGCTGTATTCTTTATATTATTTAATATTCTTGCATATAGTTGTTTCTTACTGTCAAATTTTTCATTATCTTCAACTATATAGTTATAAAGATTTCTTGCCTCTTTCTCTATATATTCTCTATCTTTCATAGCCTCTCCTTTTACCTATTGCTATAAAGCCTTATAAATTTGCTTCTTCAAATTTATGTTCCATAAAATGTGTTAATTTATGAAATGGCTTCTTTAATACTGCAATAATAATAAAAATTAAACAATATATTAAAAGTGCCCTTACACTTGTAAAAACATTCTCCCAAACTGGTCCAGATATAGCTTCTCTAAAACTATTTATTGAATAAGTAAATGGCCAAAGTGGATATAACATACCAAATATCTCTGGATTTGTTTGTATTGGATATATTCCTCCAGCACCTGCTATTTGGAATACCATTATTATAACAGCTATAGCCTTTCCAACATTACCCAAAATAGAAACTAATGTAAATATTATTAATGTAAATGTAATTGATGTTAACATTGCTAATCCAAATAATAAAGGCACATTATAAACTGGAACCTTAAGTATTAGCCAGTCTCCTAAAATTACTATAAATGATTGAATTAAACTTATACTTAAAAACAATAGCATTTTTCCAAAATGTCTTTGAAGCATATTCGGTTGCTTTCCATCCTCAAAATCCTCACAATTTGTTGTTAATAATGCTCCTGTTAAAAGAGCACCTACCCAAATTGCTAAAACAGAATAAAATGGAGTAAGCCCTACACCAAATATTCCTTCCCCATAAACATCAACTTGAGTAACAGTTATTGGAGATGATATAAAATCTGCTATTTCACTAGAATCTTTTGTAAGTAACTCAATTATTTGATTTAAACTTTCATCATTTAAATTTTCTAACTTAGAATCTAAGTCTGAAACACTTTTTTGAATATCAGCTATTTTATTACTTAATTCCTCTGCATCTTCTATAGCTTCATTACTTGATGCTATTCCATAGTTTGCTAATGCATTTAATTGTGGAACTATTATCTTTGATGTTTCAAGTATAGAATTTAAATTATCTAAGTTATTAGTATACTCTTCTGAAATATTATTAATAATATTGCTATTATTTTTATAATAATTATTTGAAATAGTAACAATATCACTCATTACTTTATCATTAACTTTAATTATTGAATCTATTTTTTTATTTATATCTTCTTCTGCTGTCCCATTATTGACTAATGTTTTTAATTCATTAATAGAACTTTCTTGATCATTTAAAATATTATTAAGATTATTTAACTCATCTACTAATTTATTTAAATTTTCATTATTTATATTTTGGTTAACTTCATTTATCTCTTTAATTGATATATCAATTATATTTTTCATTTTTTCAATATAATCATTGACTTCATCTAATTTTTTATTTATTTCATCCTTAGTAGTAGAAGAAATATTTATACTATCTAACGAATTATCTATTTTTTTTGATAAGGTTTGAAGGTCTATAATACTATTATTTATATCATTATTTATTTTATTTAAATTATTTTTATTTTCATTTACTAAATTCTTACTTAATTCTGTAGCTTTTTGTAAATCATTAATTTGCTCAGTAATAATAGGTAAATCATTTTGCATACTATAAATATATTCTTTTAAATTCTCTGAATTTTCAGCAGAAGTATTTATATAATCTTGTATACTTGCTAAATCAACTATTGCTGTACTTACAGCATCTTTTATAGATAATACCTTTGAACGATTATTATCCAAAGTTAATCCTATATTATTTAAAGCATTAAAGGCTTCTGAATTTACTGTTTCCACAAAATTTGATTTTATTTCTTTTGTAAGTTTATCTTTTGCGACATTAGTTATTTTAGTTGCTATTGCATTTGCTTTTTCATTTGCTTTATATACTATATTGGGCTTTTTAGGATTATTTGTTGTTAAACTTACTAATCCACTTGAGAAATTTTCTGGTATCTCTATTACTGCATAATATGTTCCTTGATTTAAAGCATTATTTGCTTGCCATTCATCTATTATTTCCCATTTTATAGAATTATTTTCTTTTAAATTTTCTATAACCTGTTCTCCTACATTTATCTCCTTTGAATTCACCACTGCGCCCTCATCTTTGTTGACTACAGCAACTGGTAAATTGCTTGTATTAGCATATGGATCCCAACATGCATATATATTTATCCATGCATACAATGAAGGAATAATACAAAGACCTATAACTATAATTATTGCTGCATAGTTTCTTTTAATTTTAAGTAAGTCTCTTTTAAATATTCTAAATAACATCTTCATAATTTAACCTCACTATTCTCCTATTCCTGACTCATGGAATTTTAACTCAAATTTCTTAACTACACTTTTTAGTTTTGGCTTAAATACAAAACCTAATATTAAATAAAGTATTGAGAATAGTAATAAAATACTTATATCTAAAATTACACTACTTACAAGTGGTCCTGCAATAGCCTCTCTAAATCCACCTACTGCATAAGTAAATGGGAAGAATGGTTGAAGTATTCTAAATATAAGTGGATCTACTTGTATTGGATAACTTCCCCCACAGCCAGCTAATTGAACTATCATAAAAACAATATTTATGGCTTTTCCTACATTTCCAAATAAAGATACATTCGTAAAAATTATTATTGAAAATGTAATTGCTGAAACTACAGAAAAAATCACCATTAAAATAGGCGATACAGAGTATACTTTTAATAAAAATATATTTCCTAAAGCTATTATAAGTCCTTGTATTGCTGCTAATAATACAAATGTAGCCATTTTTCCAAAATATTTTTCTCTTATATTTGGTTCATTTCCCCAATCAACTTTAGGTGCTTCTGTTTTTAAAATTGAAGTTAATATTAATCCTCCAACCCATAGTGCTAAAACTGAATATATAGGAGCCATAGCTGATCCATAATTAGGTACAGAATATACACTTACTTCTTTAATATTAAATGGATCTGAAATAAAATTAGAAATCATATCTGGATTGCTTTGTAATATTGCAAGAATTCCATTTAAATCCTCATCATTTAACTTAGATAATTGCTCTCCTAAGCTTTTAATATCATCCCTATAATATTCTAATTGTTCTAAAAGATCTCCTGAAACCTTAGTTGCAAGTCCACTTCCTTGCTCTGCAGTATTTAATAAATTTGTTATACCATTAACAGATTTTTGCGAATCATCTAGAAGTTCATAAGCCTTTTTAGTTGCATCAACTAAACTATTATTTATCTCATTTAGAATTGGTACTGTTGTACTTTCAAAATTATTTTGAAAGCCTTCAATATTTTTAGAAATTTGTTTTAAGTTTTCCTTTAGTTGATTTATAGCTTCTTGATTTTCTTTATTTTCATTAGAATAACTATTCCATATTGATTCTAATAAAGTTTCTTGTTCACTAATATCACTTTGTAATAATTTCAAATCTGAAATATTTTGCGCTATAGTTTCATTCGGTTTTTCTTCATTTATAGCCTCTAAGTACTTTATATTAGAAGTTGTAGAATCATTTATTGAAGTAAATGTATTTTTTATATCTCCTAATTGGCTATTAACTTCTACTGTACTATCAGTACTTCCTATTGTATCTAATATAGATATTATCTTATCTATATAAACTTTATTTTGACTTAGATTTTGATTTAAGATAGAAACCGAATTAGTAAAACTATCTGTAGTTGTTTTTATTAAATTTTGTGCATTTTGAATTATAGATTCTCCTGTAGACATTCCACTTGTTAATAAAGGCAATGTTGATTTAACTTCCTTTAGATAGCTATTTAAATTTCCCGCATTTGAATTTACACCATCTAAAACATTTATAACAGAATCTATTCCTTTAGATGCAGTTATTATAAGGTCCTTAAGCTTTATTATATCAACCTTATTCTTATCAACTTTTTCTTCATAACCATCAATTTTTTCAAATGCTTTCTTATTTACTGTTTCAATAAAATTAGTTGTTATTTGATCAATTAATGTTTCTTCAGCTACTCCTGCTATTTTTCCTGCTACTGGATTAGCTTTTGTATCTAATTTATAAATTATTTCAGCCTTCTTAGTTTTATCACTTGTTATACTAACTAAATCTTCTGAAAAACTTTCTGGAATTTCTATAGATGCAAAGTAAGTTCCATCTACTACTCCAGAATCAGCATTTTCTTTACTAACAAATTTCCATCCTATATTATTATTATTTTTAAGTTCATCAATAACTTCTTGTCCAACATTTATTTCTTGTCCTAAAACCTCTGCACCTTTATCATTATTAACTACTGCTATAGGCATTGTACTTGTATTTCCATATGGATCCCAACATGCTTTTATATTTACCCAAGCATATAAAGCTGGTATAACACATACACCAGCTACAATTATTATAGCTACTGGATTTTTTATAATACTTTTTAAATCTCTTTTAAATACTTTTGCTATATTTTTCATACTGTATCTTTCCCCTTGTAAATAAATATCACAATTTGACTAACTAGTACAATTTTAATCCTACAGAATAAAAATATCAACATATTTATTAACTTATTTTAGCCCTTAAAATAAATTATTTTTATTTTAGCTATTAAATTCTATTATAAATGTAGTATCTTTACCAATATCACTTTCAGCATGTATTTTCCCATTATTGCCTTCTACTATAGATTTAGCTATAGATAATCCTAAGCCATATCCACCTGTTTCCCTAGCTCTTGAACTATCTACCCTATAAAACCTTTCAAATATTTTATTTATATCTTCTTTTTTTATTCCTTCTCCAGTATTTTTAACCTTAAGTCTTATTTTATTTTTATCCTGCTTTAATTCTACGTCTATTTTTCCACTTTTATTAGTATACTTAATTGCATTATCTAATAATATTATAACTACCTTTTTTATACTTTCCTTATCACCTTTTATAGATATACCCTCTTGAATATTAGACTCTAGTTGTATTCTATTTTCGAATATAACCGCTTCAAAAGTTAATAAAATACTATTTAATAATTTACTTAAATCAAAAACAACAAACTCATTAAGTCCCATATTTGTATCAAGTTTTGCTAATGATAACATTTCATCTAATAATTCTGACATTCTTTCTATTTGATTATTAATATAATTTAACCATTTGCTTTGACTTTCTACACTTAAATTTTTATTTGATAATACTAATGAAGTATTTGTTCTTATAATAGTAAGTGGTGTTTTAAGTTCATGCGATGCATTTGCTATAAATTGTTTTTGTTTTTCAAAGGTTTCTTTTATTGGTTTTATAGTTTTATTAGTCAAATAAATACTTATTAAAAGTAATAAAATAAGGCTTATACTTCCAATTGATATAAATACTTTTAATAGATTATTTAATACTTCAATTTGCTGTTCCCTACTCATTAAGACTATTGTTAAACCTTTATTAGAGTATTCCTTAAAATACCCATAACTACTTCCATCTATCTTTACTCTATCAAGCTTATTTTCATTTTTAATTATTGTATATATTGTATCTTCAAGCACAGCTTCATCTATTTCCATATAAGTATTGACAGTTGCAATATTATTGTCAGAATCTAACTCAATTATTATACTGCTACTCATCCTAGGAGAATTGGGTGTTGGTTTCCTTGGATTAGATGCTGTGTTCATTAATTCATGCTCTAAATCTTTTTCTATACTTATAGCGGTAGATATGTATATTGTTCCAAAAATTAATATAAATACTATTGTCAATAACGACATATTAATTAATATAAACTTCTTCTTTAACTTATCAAACAAAGTTAGTCCTCCATTCTATATCCAACGCCTCTTATTGTTACTATATTTACCTTGGATTTTAAATAAGATAATTTTTTTCTAATAAAAGAAATATATACCTCTATATTGTTATATTCTACTTCTGAATCAAATCCCCAAAGTTTAGTTATTAAATCATCTTTACTAACTACACATCTAGGTCTTTCCATAAAATATTTAATAATTTCAAATTCCTTTAAGGTTAATCTAATGCTTTCATCATTTACATCTAAATCATAAGTATTTATATTTAAGCTTATATCTCCATAAGCTAATATATTCTCATTAATAACAGTTCCCTTTCTTCTAGTTATAGATCTTATCCTAGCAAGCAATTCCTCCACTGCAAAAGGTTTAGTTAAATAATCATCTGCTCCTAAATCTAGTCCAACAACTCTATCCTCAATTTGACTTTTAGCTGTCAACATTATTACAGGAGTTAAAATACCTTCTTTTCTTATCTTTTTTAATAGACTTAATCCATTTAACTTAGGCAACATAATATCTAGAACTATTACATCATATATTCCTGTTAATGCATAATCTAATCCATCTTCTCCATCATATACTGCATCAACCATATATTTATTTTTTGTTAAAATTTGAAATAAAGCTTCAGATAACTCTTTTTCATCCTCAATCAAAAGTAATTTCATATAATTTAACCTCCTCGATAAATTAGTTTAACTGCTACAATAATGTTCTATTTTAAAAATATAAAATTATTTACTGTTATTATTAATTATAAATTCTATATTTTATACTATTTTGCATAACTAACTTATTTTTATATATTTATTTAATAAAATTTTATCATATAAATCTTAAAATAGAATTAAATTTAAAATTGAATTTAGAATTTAAGATTAAATTAAGCTTTCTATAATAATATCATTTTGACAGGAGGTGATATTTATGGTAAAGCCAAGACATGAAATTAAAGTATTCATTAATTACTCCGACTATATTTCTATAAGAAATAGAATAAAAACTTTTGCTAAACTTGATCGAAATGCTAGTGAAAATGGAATTTATTATATACGTAGTTTATACTTTGATAATTTTAATGATAAAGCTTTAATGGAAAAAATAAATGGATATAACAATAGAGAAAAATTTAGAATTAGATTCTATAATCATAATCATTCTTTTATTAGGCTTGAAAAGAAAAGTAAATCTAACGGCTTATGTTATAAATCTTCTGCTCCATTAACTAAAAATGAGTGTGAAAAAATATTAAATGGAGATATTGAATTTTTAAAAGATTCTAATAAAGATGTATTAAAAGAATTTTATTGTAAATTAAAATACCAATGCCTTAAACCTAAAACTATAGTTGATTACACTAGAGAAGCCTATATATATGATGCTGGAAATGTAAGAATAACAATTGATAGTAATATAAAGAGCGGTTTATACTCTACAAATATTTTTGATTCTACTCTTCCAACATTAGGCTTAGTAAATGATAATCCTATAATTTTAGAAATTAAATATGATAATTTTCTTCCCGATATTATAAGGGATTTAATTCAGACTAATACACGTAATCAGACTGCTGTATCAAAATATGCAGCTTGTAGATTATTTACAGTATAATTAATATTTTGGAGGTAAAAAAATGACTTTTAATGATATTTTTAAATCTAGCTTTTTAGAAAAAGCTTCTACTTTTAACATGCTTGATATGGTTATAGCTCTAGCCCTTGCTTTTGCTATAGGATTATTTATATTTTTAGTTTATAAAAAGACTTTTAGAGGCGTTATGTACTCTGAAAACTTTGGTGTATCACTACTTGCTATGACACTAGTAACAACACTTATAATCTTAGCTGTAACTTCAAACGTTGTATTATCACTTGGTATGGTTGGTGCTTTATCAATAGTAAGATTCAGATCTGCTGTTAAAGAACCTTTAGATATAGCTTTTGTTTTCTGGTCTGTAAGTGTTGGTATAGTTCTTGGTGCTGGACTTATTCCTCTAGCTATATTTGGATCTGTTTTTATCGGAATTATAATGCTTATATTTGTAAACAAAAAAAGTTCAGATAACCCTTACATATTAATAGTAAATTGTACTGATGATAATAGTGAAAACTTAGCAATGCAACATATTAATAAATCAGTAAAAAAACATGTTATTAAATCAAAAACTGTATCAGCTAGTAATGGTATAGAGCTTACTGTTGAAATAAGATTAAAAGAAATGTCAACTAAATTTGTAAATGAAATTAATAATTTAGAAGGAGTTAATAACGTTGTTTTAGTAAGCTACAATGGTGACTATATGAGTTAACCCTTAAGGTGGTGTTATAAAATGATTTCAAATAAATATATAAACGCTATTATAGCTACAATAACAACTATTGCTATATTTTTTACTACTTTAATTTATATAAATTCTAAAAATGTAACTACTACTGAAGCAACTAGTTCATCTAGTAACTTTACTTATCTTAGTACTGTTTTTAATAAAGAACAAATAACAGACATTGATATAGAAGTTGATGAAGACAATTGGAATTATCTTTTAGAAAATGCTACAGATGAAGAATATATAACTGCGAATATAACTGTTAACGGAACTAAATATTATAATGTTGGTATTAGAGCAAAAGGTAATTCAAGTCTTTCTACTGTTGCAAGTGATGATACCACTGATAGATATAGCTTTAAGGTAAAATTTGATGAATATGTAGCTGGACAAACACTAGATGGTTTAAGCAAAATTTCATTAAACAACATAATATCTGATGCAACATACATGAAAGAGTATCTTTCTTATGATTTACTAGATAGAATGGGTGTACCTACTCCTGCCTTTGCATTTACTAACATAACATTAAACGGTGAAGAATGGGGATTGTACTTTGCAGTTGAAGTAATTGAAGAAGAATTTATAGAGAGAAATTATGGCTCTTTATCAGGAAACCTATATAAACCTGAAGGTAGTGAAATGGACAATATAGGCAATATGGATGATAAAGAAAACATGGAAGGCTTTAATCCTCCTGATATGGATAACATAGAAATTCCTGAAGATTTCACTCCTACTACTGAAGATCAAGGAGAAGCTCCTGAAGGCTTCACGCCTCCTACTGGAGAACAAGAAGAAACTTCTGAAAGCATTACTCCCCCTACTATGAGTAATGGAGAAAATGTTACTCCTCCTGATATGAGTAATGATGGAAATGGTCAAAATGTGGTTCCTCCAACTATGGATAATTCTCAAAATGGAGAAAATAAAAAAACTCAAAATTTTAATAGTGATGAAAATAATAATACTCAATCAAATGAAAACTTTAAAGATAATGGCTTTAGAGGTGGAATGATGGGTGGTGGAGGAATAGGATCTTCTAATGGTGGAAGCCTAGTTTATACTGATGATAATAAAGATTCCTATTCCGATATATTTGATAATGAAGTATTTAAAACAACTACAGAATCTGATGAAGAAGAAGTTATTGAGATGATAAAAAATCTAAATGAAGGAACTAATTTAGAAGAATATCTTAATGTAGATGAAATACTTAGATATTTTGCAGTAAATACTTTCCTTGTAAATTTAGATAGCTATGCTTCTAATATGAAACATAATTATTATCTTTATGAAAGAGATGGCGTATTCGAAATACTTCCTTGGGACTATAATCTTTCTTTTGGAGCATTTAATATAGGAAATGCTAGTAGTGCTATAAATTTCCCTATTGATACTCCTGTTACAGATACTACTGGAAATAGTCCTTTAATAGAAAAATTACTAGAAGTTGATGAGTATAAAGAAACTTATCATAAATATCTTCAAGAAATAGTTGATTATGTTAATGATGGAACTTATGAAAATACAATTAATTCAGTAAATTCACTTATATCTGAATATGTAAAAAATGATGCTACAGCATTCTATACTTATGAAGAATATGAAGCTTCACTTCCTGAGTTAATAAACTTTGGAATAGATAGAGCGAAAAGTATATCTGCACAACTTGATGGAAGTCAGCCTTCAACTAGCTATGGAACCATTGAAACTACTGTTAATTTGACAACAATGGGTAGCCAAGGCGGTGGTAATAAGGACAAAGATATGAATATGCAAAAACCTAATGATATAAATAATGTAGATACTAGTATAGGAAACACTACAAATAATCAGGGAAAAATGCAAAGTCCTAATAATAATAATCAAGAAAATCCAATGCAAAAACCTGCTGCTAATAATAATAATAATGTAGATTCAACTACTAGTGCTAGTACAGAAAATTCTACAGATAATCAAGCTAGTTCACAGGATAAAATGCAGAGCCCAGATTCTAATAATGATATGAATACACAAGCTAATGATACTTTCGAAAATAGCTCTACTCAAGATGGGCAAAGGCAAAATCCTAATAATAATGATACTATGTTTATGAAGGGAAATATGCCAAATACTGAAGTTAATTCCTCCAATATTAAAAATAATATTATAATCTTAGGTGGATATCTATTATTTTTAATTGCAGGCATAATATTTGTAGCTATGTTTAAAAAAAGAAAAATTAAATATAAGAAAGGAAATTAATCACGTTATATTTTAAATAATTTTCATTCATCACACAAAAAATACTTATACTAATATATTGTAGTATAAGTATTTTTTATGGAGATTAATATGGTTATAACACCTGGAATTGAGGATTTAGATTATAAATATGAAGATGGAATTAAACATTTTACTTTAATTGCTGAAGAAGTTGACCTTGAACTTATCCCTGGACTTTTCGTAAAAGCATGGGGCTACAATGGTTCAGTACCAGGACCTACTATAAAAGTTAAACCAAATGATAAAGTTTGTATTAGAGTAATAAATAATTTACCTGAAGAAACTAGTGTTCATTGGCATGGGTTAGAGGTACCAAATGATATGGATGGTGTTCCTCCTGTTGAACCTTCACCTTATATTTATCCTGGAGAATATTTTGATTATCATTTTAAAATTAATAATCCACCTGGAACATATATGTACCATTCACATGTAAATGTTATGGTTCAAGATAATGCAGGATTACTTGGTGGCTTTATAGTAGAAGATCCAAAAGATGATAAAAGGAAAAATTTTAAGGATTATTTAATAGTTCTTCAGGAATGGGCAGCAGATAAATTGCCTTGGGGAGACGTAGCTAAAGGAACTTATGACTTAAACTTTAAAATGCCTGATTTTAACTTCTTTACGTTTAACGGAAAATGCTATCCTTTAACTAAACCATTACCTGTTTGCTACGGAGATACAGTACGTATACGATACTGTAATATACAAATGCATCATCATCCAATACATCTTCATGGCCACCAATTTAAAGTAGTTGGAGCAGATGGCTTCCCAATTAGAAAAGAAACTCAAATTTATAAAAATACTATGTTAGTGGCTTCTGGTGAAACTTGGGATGTAGAATTTATTGCTAAAAATCCTGGGATATGGCCTCTTCATTGTCATATGCCTCATCATGTAACTAATAATGGAGCACCAGGTATAGGTGGAATGTTTACTACTGTAAATTATATAAACTAATCTAAAAAGCTGTCGCAAAATTAAAAATTAATAATTAATAATTAATAATGATAAATTAATGAAAAAACTCCCGAAGGAGTTTTAAAAAGAAATTAATTTTAGTAATTCTGTAAGAATTACATCAATAATTCTTAATTTGTACTGCTTGTGCGACAGCTCCTTTTATTTATATAAAATGTTATTTATTAAATTTCAAAATTACTTTAAATAAATCTCCATCTATTTCAACATTAAATGTTCCCCCTTGAAGTTCTGTAAAACTTTTTGCTATTGCTAATCCAAGACCTGATCCTTCAGTATTTCTTGATTTATCCCCTCTAGAGAATCTTTCTACTATTTCATCGGCTGTAAAATCTACTTCATTTGCTGACATATTCTTTAATGTAACATATACGTATTTATCTTCATCAATAATATCAATATATACTCTTGAATTCGGCATTGAATATTTCACTATATTAATTAATAAATTTTCAAATATTCTAAAAGTCTTTTGACTATCTAAAGGAACAATTAGATTATTCTCTGGAAAATTCCATTTAAATTTTAATGAGGACTCTTCAATTTTATCACTTAACTCAAGCTGTGTTTGTTTCATTAAAGATACTATATCAATATTAACTATATTTAATTTAATATTTTTACTTGTAGCCTTACTTACTTCAAATAAATCTTCTATTAAATTTTTAAGTCTTTGAGATTTTCTATCAAGAGTATCTAAATATGATTTTCTATCTTCCTCACTTATATTTTCATCCTTTAACAAATCTATATAGGTAATTATTGAAGTTAAAGGAGTTTTTAAATCATGTGATACATTTGATATAAGCTCCGTTTTCATTCTTTGACTTTTCACTTCTTCTTCAACAGCCTTTTTAAAACCTTTTTGTATTTTTTGAAGTTCATTCTTTAATGGTTCAAATACACCAAGATTTTCTTCTATTTTTACCTCTAAATTACCTTCTGCTATTTTATTTGTTGATTCTAATAAGGTATTATATTTTTCCTTTATTTCAATCATATATTTTCTTAATATAAAAAATAATATTATTGAATAAACTATAGCTACAAATATTCCTCCTAGCCACAAAATGCTACAAAAAGCTACTATTACAAAATTAATACCTACTACTTTTAAAAGGTATTTATCATTATTTTCACTAAAATCAATCTTTGATAAATTCTCTATTATAACTTTTAATTTTCTAATTATTAATAACGTAAATCTACCAACTAAAGTATTCTCCTTAATATATTTTATTATTCCTTTTCCAAATACATATTTTATTAAAGTTACTCCTATAAATGCTGAAAACAACAACACCATCCAATATATTATATTAGCTAAATCTATTCCATACCCTGAAACACTTTCACTTATACCATAAATTTTAAGTTCATTTACAACTTCTGTATTATGTAAAGTTCCATATATAATTTGTGATGATAATCCAACAAAAGCTGTAATAATTGTTATTAATATTGATAATATTTCGAAAGGAATATCTAATAACTTTCCTATTATCCTATCTGCTTTAGATTTTTTATAAGGAATTATTAATGCTATTAAAACTACCATTGCATACATAACTAATACATAAGGTGTTATAACACTTCCATAAGTCCAATAACTTATATTTAAAGAATTATAATAAATATTATCATCAAAATATGTTAGAGTTTTAGGTATTCCATAAACTATAGTTACATCTTTTGGCCCATTTACTACTTCTTCAGCATTCAATCCTAAATAATTTTTTATTTCTATATTATCGTTATTATAATATACATTATAATTATATCCATATTGATTAGTATTTTTAATATTTGACTTTCCTTCACTATCAAATTGAATTACTATATAATAACTATAATAATTTAATACTTCTTGGCTTATTTCAGTTTGATTTGTAAGTAATGATAAATCTTGTTCTGTATTAGTTATTTTTTCATCATTTTTATTATCTATTATTAAATAATCTAAATTCTTCAAATTATTTCTTAGTTTTGTTTCAAAGTCTTTAAATTGAATTTCATACTGTTCTAATATATCTGGATCTTTTTTTTCATTACTAGTTAAATATAAATCATTATAACTTACTGTTTTCCCAGTTTCTTTTTCAATAAGTAATTTATTTAAAACAAAGTTACTTCTATATAAATCCTCTTGTATATAATCATATCTTATTACATTATTATTAATTTTAGCTATTTCATCTATTTTCCCATACAATGAACACATCACTATTGAAAGTATCATTGAAATTAAAATAGTTATTCCACTTATATAATATTTATTTTTAGAGTTTTTCAATTTTATATCCAACTCCCCACACCACCTTTAAATATTTTGGATTTTTTGAATCAAATTCTATTTTTTCTCTTATATTTCTTACATGAACCATTATTGTATCTGTATTTATTGCTTTTTCATTCCATACTCTTTCATATATCTCTTCTGAAGAAAAAACCCTTCCTGGATTTCTCATAAGTAAATGTAGAATTTTAAATTCAATAGGTGTTACTTTAATTACCTTTCCATCTACAGATAATTCAACTTTATCTATATTTAACTCTAATCCTCCAATAGAAAGTATTTCTTCTTTTTTATCTTCTTGTCTATTATTTTTTATTAAATTTAAATATATTGAATATCTTCTTATTTGCGAATTTACTCTTGCTATTAATTCTAATGGTGCAAAAGGCTTAGTTACATAATCATCTGCTCCAATATTTAAACCCATTATCTTATCAATCTCTTCTGATTTTGCTGATAGCATTATTACAGGAAAATCAAATCTTTCTCTAAGCTTTATTGTCATTTGTATTCCATCCATAACTGGCATCATAATATCAACAACAGCTAGATGTATAATCTCCCTATTTAATATTTCAAGGCCCTCTACTCCATTATGTCCAATGAAAATCCTATATCCTTGATTTTTTAAATATATTTCTAAAGCTTTTGCTATTTCAATATCATCTTCAACAACTAAAATATTATATGAATTCATAACTTATCTCCTTAATTTTTAATATAAATATTATATAACATTAGCTAACTTTTTTATATTTACATTATGATATTATTCTAATTCTTACTTCTAAAGAAAAAATATAATTAAATCTTAAGAATTTCTAAATATAATCTTAAAGGGAGGATTCAAATTTAATTTAAATCCTCCCTTTCTTCTCTGCTATTATTAAAAATTCTTTTGATATATTATCCCTTATTTTTTCAGTTGTGTATTTCTAATCATTTATTTGTTTTTTTTAGTAACTAGATATAAACCAACACTTAAACTAATCATAATATAAATATATTGTTTTAGTGATGAATCATCTCCCGTTGATGGAAGTAATGAGCCCTTACTATCTTCATTTGAATCATCCTTTTCTGAATTATTTTCTCCTGGATTTTCTGTTCCTGGAGTAGAACCTGGATTCATATTTGAATCTTCTATTTTTGCTAGTTTTCCTTTTGCCTCTTCTAATAATCTAATTGCACTTTCTACTTCAATTTCATCAGTATTAATATTTTCCAAAACAACTTTTGCAACTTGAATAGCATCTTTAAGTTCTTTTACAGATTCCTCTGTATATTTTGAAAGATCCATTTTCTCAATTTCAATAATTAATTCTTGTAACTCACTTTTATTAACTTTTTCAAAGTCTATTACATTTTTAATTGCAACTCTTAAAGTATTTGCTGCTTCATCAATTACTTGTTGTGTTGAATTTTTATCTTCGTTTACTTTAACTGCATTTTCTAAGGCATTATTAAATTCATCAACAATGCTTTCATTAACCCCTTCTAATAATCCTTTTTCTATTACTTCATTAGCAGATGTAATTAGTTGAATTATACTTTTTTTATCGCTATCTATAACAAAGGTAGCGCTAATCTCTAAGTCATCTAACACCGATTTATAAACAAGTGCTTTATCTTCGATTAAACTTGTTACATCCTTTCCATTTATAACTAATGATTCTATCTTATATCCATTTTCTTGAATTATATTAATTGTTAAATCTTTTCCTTTAATTATTTTATCATCTATTGCTGTCGTAGTAATTAATCCATGCTCTGGTTGATTTACTTTAATATTTACCATTTCTATTTTATCTTCTAAGATAATATCTACTTTAGAATCTTCAAATGGCATTATTAATTTAATAGTATAAACACCATCAACAGCATTAGAAACATTTACTTCTTCTCCATTAAATCTCACTGATGATAAAATCTTTCCTTCTTTTATATTTTTAATTGTCAATATTACTTCTTCATATCCTGTAGCTTCATTCTTGCTTAGCTCAACATCAGCTTCTCCGCCTTTAACTTCGGTTATAATTTTATGAGCTACTAATTCTCCAAATACAACAACAATCTTGGTATCAGATGTCAAATTATCTAATTTATATAATTTATTTATCTTATCAAAATTTACTGATATACCATTAATAAATACATATCTTACATCTCCATCAAAAGTTATTGTATACGGTCTACCTTCATATCCATTTTCTTTGATTATATTTCCTTCACCAATTTGAGTTATATCTACATCTATTTTATTTCCAAATCTGAAGTAATCAACATTAGATACGTATGCCTTATCTGTTTCATTCTTAAATACTAAATATACATCATGTAAGCCTGCTTCAATATTCTTTAACAAATCAACTTCTTTAAGAACGTAGGTACTCCAATCATCACCTGTTACTGGAACATCTATTTTTGCAAATACTTCACTATCTATACTATCTATATGAACTTCAATATATCCGCCTGCATCTTTTTGTTGTGCTGAATAGTAAAATTCTATAGAATCTTCATTTCCATCGAATACAATATCATTATATCTAGCCCAAGTATCCTTCTTAACTCCACCTATATTATTTCCATCATTTACAATACTTGAATGTGATGAATTAAAATTTTCTGCTTCTACTCGATCTTTAGCTATTTTTATGGAATTGATTCTTCTAATAGCACTACTTAATTCATTATACTGATTAACAATTTCATCATGAGTAGAATTTTCATTGTTAGCAACAGCTTCTGCATTTTTAATAGCATTATTTAATAAATCTTTAATAACTTGTATTAAATTGCTTTGATCTATTGTTTTTGCACTTATAATTAATTTATTTAATACATTTATATCGATTCCAGAAGTATCACCTTCTTGCCCTAATAATTCTACTTCTGATAAAGCTGTACCACCTACTAATTCTAATTTATATTTTATAAACGCAGATGTTTTTTCTTCTTGTAATTTAAATGGTCTTGTATATCGTCCCCATTCAAACTCTAAGTTACTTCTTTCATCAATAAGCTCCCATTCTTCCCCATCATAACTTCCACTTAATTTATATGCAATTGGAGCATCTCCATCTTTAGCTGATGTTAATGTAATCATACTTACTTTACTTGGCTTAGTGAAGTCATAAATAATTTCACTATTACCACTATTGTTTAATGTTACAAAAGTATTAGAATCATTATCAAAAAGCTTTGTGACATCTTCTATATTAGAATGAATACTATCAGAATGTACATTTTGAGATGGTTTTTCAATCTCCTGTACACTTTTTATAGTTAAATCTTCTAATGGATTTGGAATATCATCATTTTTAGTAATTGATGTAGGTAAAGAATCTTCACTAGACCCCCAATTTTTATTAGGAGTACTTCCCATAGTAAATTCAATTGTTGCACCATTCGCAATGTCTGAGTGTTTTAAATAATTTTTAGTATAATCTTCTCCATTTAGTTTCATTGATTGAATATAGATATTTTCATTACTATTATTATTAGCTTTTACTGTAATACTTTTACCATTGTCTAAGTGAACTGTCATTTCTTCAAATAATGGTGAACCAATTGCATATTCATCATTCCCCATTGATACTGGATAAAAACCAAGTGCTGAGAATATATACCATGCACTCATTTCACCATTATCCTCATCTCCAATATATCCTTGCCCAAAATCACTTCCAACATATGCACGATCTAATATATCTCTTACATATTTTTGAGTTTTCCATGGCTCTCCAGCATAATTATACATATATGGAATATGATGAGACGGTTGATTTGAGTGTCCATATTGTCCTAGTTTAATCTCTCTTGCTTCCTTTTGTTCATGAATACCACCTATACTTTCTGTAGCTCCATATCCCCAATAATCTCCATTAGTTTCGAATATTGTATCAAGCTTTTCAGCTAAGGCAGCTCTTCCTCCATATAAATTGGCTAAACCTTGACCATCTTGTGGTACAGAAACTGCCATATTGAATGCATTTGTTTCAGTGTAATCATCTCCCCAAAAGAATGGATTAAATTCATTATCTGAATATGACCACTCTCCATTTTCATCTTTTCCTCTCAACCATTTATCATTTACGCTATCTCCAGTAGAACTAAATAATTTAGAATAATTTAATGCTCTATTTAAATAATATTCAGCTTCATCTTCATTTCCTAATTTTTTAGCAAGTTGATATATTCCATAATCATTAATATATCCTTCAATTGACCATGAGAAGCCTTCATGTTGTAAATTATGTGCTGTATATCCTTCAAAAATTGATTTATTTAATTTAGCACGCCCACCATTTGTTAAGTTTTCAGAATCAACTGCAACAGCTGCATTTTTAATTGCTGATGCATAAGCACTTTCCCAATCAAATTCTATTCCTTTTGCAATGGCATCACCAAATATAACATCTGAACTTGTACCAACCATTGAATTAGTACCACCTGGTGCTATCCATCTTGGCACATAACCTTGATCAAGATAATGTTGAACTAAACCATTTAGTAGTTCAGTATCCTTTTCCGGTGTAAATAATGCATACGCTGCCCAAGCTGTTCTATAAGTATCCCAGAAACCATTATTATAATATAATGTTCCTTCTACTACCTCATGATCTCCATATGGTGAGCTATATTTCCAATTTGGATTATCATTAGTTCCAGTGTTTTCTGATAATAAATTAGGATAAGCATTTAATCTATATAAATTAGAATATAATGTTGTTAATTGATCTTTACTTGCACCTTTGACTTCTATCATATCTAATGTATCGTCCCAAGTATTTTGTGCCTTAGTAAAAATAGAATCAAAATCATCATTATTAGTAATTTCTAGCTCAAGATTTTTCTTTGCTTGTTCTATACTTATGAATGAAGTGGCAAGATTCATTTCAACAACTTCGCTATTAAAGCTTACTATTCCTTGTTTAGTATTTTGTGTACTTGTATAGTATGGTTCTTCGGAAAATTCACCATAAATATACATAGTTTGCATACCATTACTATTATGATTGCTTGATGCTTCAAATGTCCCATCATCATTAAACTTTAATGTTCCATCTGCTCTTGTAGAATCAAATATTATATTTCTATTTTTGGAGTCTTTATCAAATGTGAATCTTGAAACTGCTCCATGTTCAGTTGGAGTAACTTCTATTTTAGAATTGCTTGCATTTGATCCCTCATTAAATTTTACTGAATAATAATGTGCTTTTGCAGTTTCATTTTCATGAGTAAATTCTGCCTGACGTGCTGATGCATTTATTTTATCTCCATTAGTTACTTTTGTAGCATCAATTGAAGTATTTATCATAAATTGCCATGTTCCACGATCTCCGACCCAATAAGATGGTTCATGAGAAATAGTTATATGTTTTAGTGTATTACCCTCTAATTGATAATTATAAATTTTGTTATCATTTGAATTAGTTGCTGGTACAAAGAAATTAAAGCCATGCGGCATTGTTACTGCTGGTGCCGTTAATCCACGGGAAAAACTTGGAGAATCATTTGTACCACGTAATATATTAACGTAGTCAGATTTATGTGTAAAAGTAATTGATTCTTCATTATAAATTTTTAAGTCGTCGATATAAGTTATAAATTTTGCATTATCTTCTTTTGGATTATCTTTATTATCATATGCAATTAAAATATTCTTAATTATTTTTCCATTTGCAACACTACCTATATTGCTTGATATATAGTTCCATTGATTTGTTGTTAGTATTTTACTGTCTCCCTGTGCTTGAGGATTTAACTTAGTGTCATACTGATCTATTGCATTTAAATCACTTAAAAAAGATCCATCACTAAATTCTACATCAACTGCAATATGCATTTGAGTATAATCATAATCATAATCTCTTTCATCAATCATACTTGGAAAAATGGTATAGCTTAAGCTTGTATCTTCACTTACTTTAATATCTAAATCCTTATAAATTACATTATAGGAATAAGCTCTTTCATTTCCTTCATGAACTCCTGCCACTTCAACTGCTTTAGTTCCAGTCCACCCTTTTCCTGAAGCTTGATTCCATGTTCCTGAAGGTCCCTTAGTAATAGCAGTTGTCATTTTATTAACTGTTTCTACATCTTCTTTTATTCCTGTTCCTAAGTTTAACTCTGACCATTGAGCCATATTATTTCCACTTGATTTATATACTTCAGTAATTTCTAATTTAAAGTATTTATATTCTACAGCATTATTGATTCTATATTCTTTTCTTTCGAATCTTGTTGAAAAGCTTTGATTACTTTGCGAATCTAAAACTTCCCACTTTTCTCCATCATTTGACCCCAATAACTTCCATGTCTTCGGATCACGCTCCTGAGCATCGTTGGCTGCCACAATTTGATATCTATCAACTAATACTTTATCCTTAACCTCAAATGATACCCAAACAGGATTTGTACTATTTATACCGTTTGTATTATTAGCTAAAAATTTCGTATTAGTCGAATCATCAAATAAATTTTCTGCAATTTCATTATCATTATGTCTTGTACTTGATTTAATACTAGATAAAATTATTTTGTCATTAATACTTCCATCAATAACTACTTCTTTTGATATCCCTGATACATTATTACTTCCTTTTTTTTCGTCAATAGTAGAAACTAAAAACTCTTTATCTGTTTCATTTTCTTCAAAAGATGTTTCAAATAGTATCTGTTTTTCAGGTTTTGTATTTGCATTTGTAGTTAAATCTTTAGCAAATACTGATGAATATTTAATAGTAGTAACAGCTAAAGTCATAGCTAAAAGAGTAGCAAGCAATTTTTTCCCCTTAATTCTCATTTCTCTTTTCCTTTCTAGATTAACTTTATTAAAATTATTTTTTTATTTTATAATTTTCAATATATTCTCATTTAAAATGCATATCATTTCTAAAATATTTAAGAAAATAAGCAGTAGATATGCTCATCTGCTAAACCACCTACTGCCTAAAACTACATACTTATACTTCCCCCCCAATTTACTTATATACTAAATTACTCTTTAAATTTATCTATTATTTTCAATATTATTGCATCTGATCTTTTTATAACATCAGATACTCCCATCTTTATAACTTTTTTTCCTTTGAATCTATCTTCATCCTTAATTGAAATGTCATTTGTCAAGATTACACATACAGCTTCCTCTATATCTTTTAACTTTAACCTGTTTTCTATTCCAGCTCCCCCTTGAGTTTCAATAATTACTTCAACACCATATTTCTTTCCTGCTAAAACTAATGCTTCTGCTGCCATATAAGTATGTGCAACTCCCGAAGGACATGATGTAACTCCTACAACTTTCATATTTTATCTCTCCTTTTCTAATTATATTTCTTCAAACTCTAAATCAAAATCTTCTTCATTTACTTTAATTTCATTATCTGAATTTACTTTCTTTAATATATTAACCATTACTGCTGTTACTATAGATCCAGCAACTATTCCTAATATATAACCAGGTTTTCCTTCAACAATTGGTAAAACTATAAGTCCACCCCAAGGAGCATGATTTAAAACTCCAAGTAAAAACGGAATAATATTTCCAACTATAGCTCCTACTATTATTGATGGAATAACACGAATAGGATCATTAGCTGCAAAAGGAATTGCTCCTTCTGTAATACCTACACACCCCATTAATAAAGCACCTTTGCCAGCTTCTTTTTCTTCTGTGTTATATTTTTTAGGAGCTAATAACGTAGCTAATCCCATTCCTATTGGAGGTGTACAAATTGCAACACCAACTCCTCCCATTAAGTATGGTAATGTATCTACTTGCGTTTGAGCAAATAATGTAGCAACCTTATTTATTGGACCTCCCATATCAAAAGCAGTCATTCCCCCTAAAATAGTTGCTAATGGCACTTTACCAATATCACCTAATCCGGCTAACCAATCTGTTAAACCTGTCATAAGCGCTGCAATTGGAGTTCCTATTACCCAAATTATAATACCACCTGTGATTAAAGTACCAAATAAAGGATATAAGAATATTGATCCCAACGATTTTAATGAAGTAGGAAGCTTAATTTTCTTTAATTGCTTTACAACATAGCCAGCTATAAATCCAGCTGCCATCCCACCAAGGAATCCAGCTCCGACTTCCTTTGCTAAATATGCTCCTAACATACCTGGTGCTAATCCTGGTTTATCAGCAATAGAGTATGCAATATATCCACCTAAGACTGGTATAAATAGTGTTAATCCTGCCAAACCTATTTGTGCTAACCCTGCTAGCCAGCCATCTGTTGGAGTTGAAGGAACATCATTTAGCATTACTGATAGAGAAAATAATATTCCTCCTGCAACTATAAATGGAATCATATGCGATGTTCCTGTTAATACATGTTGCTTTAAAACTGATAAACTTTTTTTCCAATTCATATTATTCACCTAATCCTTCCCTTAACATATTAAAAATTTCTTCTCTATTACTAATTAATAACTTATCAATAAATTCCTTATGCATTAGTTTCCTGGCTAATCTTGATATTATTTTTATATGAGTATTTTCTTCATCATCCCCTGGGACAGCTATTAAAATTATTATATTGGCTTCTTCTTCTGTTTCATCATTCCAAATAATTTTATTTTTTAATCTGCCAAAGCAAATTGCTGGTTTTAAAACGTTTTCTGTCTTTCCATGTGGAAGTCCGATATCATTTCCAATTGAAGTTGGAGATAATTTTTCCCTTTGAAGAACATCCTCGTAAAATTTTTTAATATCAGTTATTACGCCTTGTTCTTTTAATTTCGTTACTAGTGTTAATATTACTTTATTTTTTTCCTTTTCTTCTATATCAAATATAATACATTCTTTTTTTATAATTGATTCCATTATAAAATTACCTCCAATTCTGACTTTCTAATCACTTCTTTGATTTCATTTAATGAATTTGCTTGTTCTAAATTTTTAATTAAATTTGTGCTTTTTATCATTTTCATCAACATTATAATTGCTGGAATATGTTCCTTATTGTCTTTGCTTGCTAAACAAAATATTATTCTTGCTTTTTTAGTTCCAAATTCTATAGCTTCCTTACTAACTATTAAACTCATACAGCTACACTTAACCCCTTCACCTCCCTTTCCATGTAATAATGCAAAATATTCATCAGTTACCGAATAAAACCCTATAGTTTCTATAGTACTAATAATGTCATTCTCATATCGCTTGTCTATAAATTTTTGATTTTCAAGTAATCTAGTAGCGTCACTAACAATTTCCCTCCATGATTTTTTTTCATAACTTATCTTTATACAATCAGCAATTAATAAATCGCTAAGTTTATTAATTACAGATTGCATTTCCATATTTTTGCATCCTAACTCATTTTTGATTATCTCTAATACTTTCCTTCTATCACTATCATTTAAAAAATCTAATTTTCTATTTATAGAATAATAATTCGCCGTTATTTTTTTCCTGTTAATTCCTAGCTTATCAATATTAATATAGTCTTTATCAGATAATAAGGGATTAACGACAACACAATCCTTTTCATTCGAAATATTTAACTTAGTTGTAGAAATAATACAATCAATTTTTTCCCAGTTATTATAATCAAGCAATTTATAAACTGGAATAGTATCTATTATATTTATTTGGTATTCATTTAATAAAGTTTCCTTCAATATAGTTGTTGTTCCATATCCATGCCCACAAACTAATAGAACTTTTTTATTTAAAACCTTAGTTAGACGCTTTATACTTGCAATAAAGTGTATTGATAAATACGTTATTTCATCATAATTTTCTATATCCTTCAATCCATCTATTTCTCTTATTACATCTTTTACTATCTTGAATACTTCCATATCCTTATCAGATAAAATTGAAAATACTTCATCACAAATATTTATTCTACTCGTAATTCTTTTTATTAAAGGAACAATGTGATTTAGTAATCCTTCAACAAGAATTGAATCTTTGCTAAAATCAATACTCATCTCTTCTGACATAGTTGTAATTAAATTTGCTACAATAGTCTCAATAAAAATTAAATCTATGTCTCCATCTAAGCCTGCATTTTTATTAATGTAATTTAATAATCTAATAAGAACTTTTTGTTTCTTTCTATCTATTTTTATATTAATTATTTCTTCAAGTTTCTTTATATATTCATCATACTTATGTGAGTTATACATACTTATAGTTGACTCTAAAGGATTTTCTTTTCCTTTTAATACAAACCAAATAACTACAAATATATTAGATACATACCATTTATATGAATCCTCTGTTAATATACAATTCATTTCTTCAAGTAATTCATCGATCCATTTGATTAAATCTTTCATTTCTATTCCTAAAAAAGCTTTCTCAATGATATCAATTGCATAAACCTCAAAAGCATTTAATGTAATAACATCCTCCTTTAATAAATATATATACTTTTTAAATTCGTTATTTAATAATGCTACTCTCTTACTTTTGATACCATCTAAGAAAAAATGATCTGTATAATTAATTTTTATATTATTTTTGCTTAAGTTTTCTTCTAATAAAGTCATATCATTTTTAATAGTTGATCTCGATACTTGAAAGTCTAAACTTAATTTGTTTATTTTCAATCTCTTATTATCTATTAATAAAATTAATAGAATTAACGAGGTTCTTTCTTCTTGAGAGTATATAAAATTTTTTTCTTTAGCAAAGCTTGATATATCACTATTTTTAGGAAATATTATTACTCCTTTTGAATGCTTTTCAATTAAAGGCATCTTATTGAATTCTAATAAACTATTTATTCTATCTATATCGTATCGTATATATCTCTCTTTAATTTGTAACTCATTCGATATTTCTTTATAAGTTGTTTTATAATTATTTTGCAAAAAATCAATCAACTTTAACATGCGCCCACTTAGCATTTTCTTCCCCCTAATTCGCTTCCCCCTATATATTAATAATATCTAAATATTACCAAAATGTAAGTTAGAAGTTTTGTAAGTTTTTTTTCACATTTTGTTATAGTAATTAATTGTTATATTTGTATTAATTATACACTTTTTTGTAGTTATTTTTAAATTCATATAATAATTAAATTGTAAAATAAATTTTTATTGATTATTTTCTAATTTAATGTTATTCTATTTAAGCAGTTGGTACGTAAGTGCTAATTATTCGAGGAGCTTGGGTTGTCTTTCGCCGGATACCAAGCTCCTCTCTATTTATAGTTTTTTATAGAAAGGATATATATGAATTTTATAGATTTAAAAATAAATACAAAATTAATTGACTTATTAAAGAATAATGGAATAATAAGTCCTACTAAAGTACAAGAAAAGGTTATTCCTAAAATTATTAACAAGAATGATTTAATAGTAAAATCTAAAACTGGTTCTGGTAAAACTTTATCTTTTTTATTACCTATTCTTCAAAAGATAAGCAATAATTCTAAAAATACAGAGGTTCTAATTTTATCTCCTACAAGAGAATTAGCTATTCAAATTACTGAGGAAGCTAATAAGTTTAACGTAAACAATCTAAGTATATTAGCTGCTTATGGTGGCAAAGATGTTGGATCTCAATTAAAAAAGCTTAATAATGGTATTCATATTATTATTGCTACTCCCGGAAGATTAATAGATCATTTAGAGAGAAAAAGCATAAATCTAAGCAAGTTAAATACAATTGTTATAGATGAAGCAGATCAAATGCTTTTAATGGGCTTTAGAAATGAAATAGAAAAAATAATGTCTTATGCTCCAAAAAAAGTTCAAACTCTTTGTTTCTCTGCAACAATGGATTCTAAAGTAAAAAAACTTGCTTATAGATATATGGATAATCCAGAAATTATAGATATTACAGAAAATGAAAAATCTGAAATTCCTAATATTAAACAAGAAGTAGTTAAAACTACTGACAGATGGAAGGTTGACGCCCTATGTAAAATCATAGAAGAAGATAATCCATTTATGGCTATAATTTTCTGTAGAACTAAGAGACGTGCTGATGAATTAGAAATTAAACTTTCAGCTAAAGGTATCAACGCTTCAAAAATACATAGTGATGTACCTCAGAATAAAAGAGAAAAAATTATGAAAGCTTTTAGAAATTGTGACATACAATTTTTAATAGCAACAGATGTTGCTTCAAGAGGTATTGATGTTACTGGGGTTACTCATATATATAATTATGATGCTCCTGAAAGTGTTGAAAGCTATATTCATAGAATAGGCAGAACAGCTCGTGCTGGAGATAGTGGATATACTTGTCTAATTACAGATCCTAAAAATTATAATCTTTTAGAAGAAATCGAAGAATACTTACAATTTAATATTCCTGAACGTGAAGTTAACTTCAGATAAAAATACAAGTATTTTTATAATGGATAATTGATAATGCATAATGCATAATTAAGGATATAAATCCCTAGGGATTTTTTTGAATAAAGAGTGCTTTGCACCTATTAAATTCAAAGTTTTACGTAGTAAAACATCCTCAATTATCCATTATAAATTATGCATTATCAATTTAAAAGATTGCTTACCAATCTTTTAATTAAGTTTCCATATATCCTTATTATATTCTTCTATAGTTCTATCTGAAGAGAAAAATCCAGCTTTACTAATATTAGCTAAAGCCTTTTTATTCCAAGACTTTCTATCTTCATAATCCTTAAAGACTTTTTCTTTAGTCTTTATATAATCTTCTAAATCTAATAATGTCATAAACCAGTCTTTATTAATTAATTCCCTTTGAAGTCTAGATAGATTTTCCTTATCTCCAACAGATAGCATTTCATCACTTACTATAAAGTCAACTAGCTCTTTAATTTCTGGTCTTTCATAATATTTTTTTGAAATATAATCTGATTTCTTATAGTGCTCTATAACTTCTTCACTTGATTCCCCAAAAATATAAATATTATCATCTCCTACTAATTCATGAATTTCAACATTTGCTCCATCTTCTGTTCCTAAAGTTACTGCACCATTTAACATAAACTTCATATTTCCAGTTCCTGAAGCTTCCTTAGATGCTAGTGAAATTTGCTCTGAAACATCGCAAGCTGGTATTAATTTAGATGCATTTGTTACATTATAATTTTCAATCATTACAACCTTTAAATATTTATTTGTTTCTGTATCCTTATTAATTATTTCTTGTAAACATAATATAGTATGAATTATGTCTTGAGCTATTACATAAGCTGGTGCTGCTTTTGCTCCAAATATCATTGTAATTGGGCTTTTAGGAATATTACCTTTCTTAATATCTAAATATTTATGGATTATATAAAGTACATTCATTTGTTGTCTCTTATATTCATGAAGTCTCTTAATTTGTATATCAAATATAGAATTCTCATCAATATCTATATCTTGAGTTTCCTTTAAATATCTCTTTAATGCTATCTTATTATTTCTTTTAATCTTCTCTAAATTTCTTAAGACTTCATCATTCTCTATATATTTTAATAAATCTTCTAACTTTGTTGCATCAGTTTTAAATTCATTACCTATTAATTCACTAATATAATTTGAAAGTTCATTATTGCAATGAATTAACCATCTTCTAAAGGTTATACCATTAGTTTTATTATTAAACTTTTCTGGATAAATATCATAAAATGACTTAAGTTCTTCTCGTTTTAAAATTTCAGTATGAAGAGCAGCAACTCCATTTACACTAAATCCATAGTGAATATCCATATGAGCCATATGAACTCTACAGTCTTTATCAATTATTTGTACTTTTTCATCAGAATATTTAGCCTTTACCCTATTATCTAATTCTCTTATTATTGGCATTAATTGAGGAACAACTTTATCTAAATATTCCATTGGCCATTTTTCTAAAGCTTCTGCTAAAATAGTATGATTTGTATACGCACATGTTTTAGAAACTATATCAATTGCTTCATCCATCTCTATTCCTTTTTCACCTAGAAGTCTTATTAATTCAGGAATAATCATTGATGGATGTGTATCATTAATTTGTATTACAACATGGTCATATAACTTATGAATATCATATCCCTTTTCTTCAAATTCTAATAATATAAGCTGAGCTGCATTACTTACCATAAAGTATTGTTGATAAATTCTTAATAAATTTCCAGCCTTATCACTATCATCAGGATATAAGAATAAAGTCAAGTTCTTTTTTATTTCTTCTTTATTAAAGTTAATACCTTTTTGTACTAATGATTCATCTATAGTATCTATATCAAATAAATGAAGTTTATTACAAGATTTATTGTATCCAGTAACATCTATATCATAAAGAGTTGATGATACCTTAAATCCTCCAAATAACACTTCAAATTTTATATCTGTCTTATTTAACCAACTCTCACTAGTTATCCATGGATTCTTAACAGCCTTTTGTTTATTATCTTCAAACACTTGTTTAAATAGACCAAAATGATAATTTAGTCCAATTCCATCTCCACTTAATCCTAATGTTGCAATTGAATCTAAGAAACAAGCTGCAAGTCTTCCAAGACCTCCATTACCTAGAGATGGCTCTAATTCTATTTCTTCAATTTCTGTAAGATTCTTTCCATTTTCTAATAATACATTTTTAACCTTATCGTATAGTCCTAAATTAATTAAGTTATTAGATAATAACTTTCCAATTAAAAATTCAGCAGAAATATAATAAAGTTTTTTATTTCCTTTTGTATTACCTTTTTCTTTAATGGAATCTTTTGTTAACTCTAATAAAGCTAAATAGATTTCTTCATTACCTGCTTCTTTTATTGTCTTTTCAAATCTCTCATATAGAATTTTTGATAAATTTTCTTGTACCATCTTTCTATCCCACCCTTAAATAAATTCATTCCTTATTAATATTATTATTTATTATTGCTATAAGTTACTGACTTAATTAAATCCTTTTCAATTATAATAATACCAAGTCTAAGCACTAAAATTTGCAAGTTAATTATTTTATTTGTATATTTATTATATTAAATTATAAAATAAAACATATATTATCTTATTTGCTCCGTCGCTTTGCTCCAAGTCACCATAAAATAATATATGTTTTATAATACTAAATGTAATAATTGTCAAAATATAAACTTCTTAATTTATATCAACCTTACTATTTTTAACCCAACTAACTACATATTTATATTTACTTTTTATATTAGGATCTATAAACTTAAATTCTCCCTTTATATCTTTTTCCTTCATATATAAATCAATATGAGAAAGTGCAATACCTATATCAATTTTATTCATTTTCTTTTTTCCATTACAATATATATGAAGACTTTCTTCACTTTTGACTATTCTCCATGGCTGACTATTTAGTGACGATGGAGCTAATCTTACCATTTCTAAAGCTTCACTATACTCATCCTCTTCCTTATTAAGAGGGGTATCAAAATCTTTATTATAAAATAAATCTGAAAAATTTCTTCTTTTATTTCTATTTTCTTTAATAAAAGAAGAAATTAAAGATTTTTTACCTCCTTCGTATCCAATTGGCGATACCACTGGCAATATCTCATTGTCTCTAAGATTAATAGTTTTTTCAAAATCCCCCTTGCTAAATGTTCCCCCAAGCCATACTGTAGCAAGACCTAATGATGTACAATATAAAATAGCCTTTTCAAAAGTATATCCAAGTGCTTCTAAAGCAAAATCTTTATTTTCACATGCTGCTACTAGATAGTATTTTGCTCCATTGATAACTCCATAAGTACCTAAACTTACTACACCATCATATTTTTCTTTTTTTATAAATCTAATTCTTACGTTTACATTAAAAGGATTATCTAGATTACTTATGTATTCTTCTATATTTTCTATAATTTCTTCAGATAGAAAATCTCCATTATAACTTCTTACAGAATATCTTTTAACTATAACATCAGTTATTGACTTAACACCTAATTTATTCACCCTTATTATCTCTCCCCCTATAGCTCTCAATTAATTACAATAATTCTCATTTAATTATAACATTTACAATTTAAAACATCCATTGTATATAGGTTAAAAGATTTTAACAATATATTGTGTAATTTATAGATTTACAGTAATTTCTTTTCTAAAACATAATTCATTCTTAATTATAATGGAGCTATCATTGCGATAGCTCCATTATTTGTAATATTTAATTTTTAGTACTTTAAGTAGTTTGTGTTTTCTGGTACTCCTGATACATTTTCATTTTTATTTAAAGAGTCTATTTTTAACATATCCTCTTTAGATATTTCAAAATCAAATACATTAAAGTTTTCTTTAATTCTACCTTCATTTGATGACTTTGGTATAGGAATAATTCCATTTTGTATATGCCATCTTAAAGTTATTTGAGGAATTGTTTTATTATATTTCTTTGATAATTCAATCATTATAGGCTCAGTTAAAATTTTTCCTCTCATAATAGGACTCCATGCTACTAATTGAATATTATTTTCTTTACAATACTCTATCATGTCTTTTTGGGTACATCCTGGATGTATTTCTATTTGGTTTGTCATTGGCATTATTTTAGCTGTTTTCTTTAATTCTTCTAAATGACCTATTTTAAAATTACATACACCAATAGCTTTAACCTTTCCTTCAGTGTAAAGATCTTCTAATGCTCTCCATGTATCAGCATTTAATTCATTTGGCCAGTGTATCAAATATAAATCTAAATAATCTACTCCCATTTTTTTAGTAGATTCTTTAAAAGCATTCATAGCATTTTCATAACCATGACAATCATTCCATAACTTAGTTGCTAAAAATATATCTTCTCTTTTCACATTACTTTCTTTAATAGCCATTCCTACAGCCTCTTCAGTTCCATAAAATGCTGCTGTATCTATATGTCTATATCCTACTTCTAAAGCATGTTTTAAAGTGTTTACTGCTTTTTCATTTTCTCCAAGCTTATAAGTACCAAAACCTATTGATGGTATTTTTACTCCATTTGCTAATAAATTAAACTCTTTTTTCATATTTTTCACTCCCATTTATAATTATTTTTTTATTTCTCGTATTCCATTTTCACTAACTACTAATGCTTTTGTAGCTATATTATAAAATAAAGATGTATCTATAACTCCTGATATTTCATTAAGAACTTTATCTAATTTCTCAATACTTTCCACTTTATTTTTATCAAAAATTACATCCATTAAGAACATCCCATGATCACTTAAAGCTAATCCATCCTTTGAATTACTACTTCTCATTGATATATCTCCACCTAAAGACCCTACTACTTTTTTAACATAACTCATACTTTCAGGTATTACCTCTAATACTATTGGATATTTAAAATCTATTTTTTCTACTACCTTACTTTCATCTACAAGCAAAATATATTCATTAGCCATCTTAGCTATAATTTTTTCTTTAGTATGAATTCCTCCACCACTTTTTAAAGCATTTAAATCATAATCAACTTCATCACAACCATCAAATGCAATATCTATAGAACTTACAGACCAAGTTGGAATAACTTCTATCCCATTCTTTATACAAATATTTTCAGTACTGAAGGATGGGGTCACTACCTTAACTTTTATATGCTCTTCTTTTATATAATTTACTAGATGAGAAATAGTACTTCCACCACCTAATCCTATAATACTATTGTCTTTTATATATTTTAAAGCTTCTTTTGCACATCTTTTTTTCATAATATCCATCCCTTCTATATCTTATCATCTGCTATTGATTGTTCATGTCTACTTAAATTTTTATATGTATGCTCTTTTCCTAATGTTAAGAAAAGAAATAATACTTCTATAACAGTCATAGCAGATATCCTTGAAAAGTAATACTCATCTAAAAATAGCTTTTCTCTGGTTGCAGTTTTAATATGATATTTACATACTTTTGCTAAAGGTGAATTTTCACTATTTGTTATTGCTATAGTTGTTGCTGATCTTTCATTTGCTATTTCTGCTATAGTAATAAGCCTTTTAGATGCTCCAGAATTAGATATTATTATAACCACATCTTCATCTGAAATATTATATGTATACGCAATCTGTGTTTCCCAAATTATATTAGCAACAGATGCAATACCTATTTGATTAAATTTATATGTTCCATCCATAGCTACAGGTATTGTATTACCAACTGCAGAAAATTGCACAGTTCTTGCATTACTTAATAAACTTAATATTTCTTTCAATTCTTTTTCATTAATTCCAGAAATAGTTTGTTTTAATTCATCAATTTTATTTAATAATATATTTTGAAGAGACTGCTTTATATTATTTTCACCTATCTCTCCTGAAAGTGATAAAATTTCTTTTTGTGATTCTACTAATTCCTTTGCAAGAGTAATTTTGAAGTGATGAAAGCCTTTCATATTGCACCTTTTACAGAATCTAGATACAGTTGCTTCGCTTGTTCCAGCCTTTTCTGCCAATTCTGAAATTGTCATTTCAACTACCTTCTTAGGATTATTTAAAATGTAATTAGCAATTTTCTTCTCAGCCTCAAAGAAACTTTCATATTCAGCAAAAATCCCATCAATAACTGATTTATTATTTTTCATAAACTTTTACTCCTTGCAATGATATTTATTCTTAATATAAGTATATCAATATAATATAAAATTGTAAAATAAAATTTCTTATAATTAATTTACAAGAAATTTTTTTTCTTATTGTTCAGAAAAGTATACTATGGTTACTCTGTCATAACCTTTTATAATTTCCTTCCTTTATTTCTGAAGTTTTTCTATTAATTTTGAAATGATTTATAGCTTACAACTAAATAAGCAAAATTGTGTATAATCCCTTTTTTAATAGATATAAAAAAAGCTATGACTTAATAAAATATCATAGCTTTAAATTTATTAAAAAGCACTTTGGTAACGCTAGAAAAATCTATTACGCCCTTTGTACTAATAATAACACAATATTTAACTTCTAATTAGCTTAACTTCTTTATTTATCAAGCATAAAGCTTTTTCTTTTATTCCTTCTAAAGCATAATTATCATGATTTTTTTGTACTAATATCTTTGTACTTATTCTAAATTCTTCATTATATCGATTTATAATTTCATTCTTTATATTGTATCTAAAACTACTTCCACCTAAAACAACCACACTTGGATTAATTATGGCTGCTATTGTTTTAACAGTATTTATAATTAAACTACAATACTCATAATCATCTAAATCATTAAGCATCTTTACATTTAAATAAGTATTTTCAATTGGGATAAATCCAATTTCTCCTGCATATCCGTTATCGCCATTTATAACATTTCCATTTACTATTATTCCAGCTCCTACTCCTAACGAAGAAAAACTTATATAAACAAGGCTTATTGATTCATAATTATTCATTTCTATGTACTCATTATAAAAGGCTATTGCAGCAGAATTTATATCATTTTCCAATAATATTGGAATATGGAATCTTTCTTCAATTTGTTTTTTTATTAATATTTCTTTCCATTCTTCCATTCTGATTCCAGATAAGTATCCATCATTAGTTACAACTCCAGGAACACTAATACCAATACCTTCTATATTATGATGAACTTTGAATAAACTTTCTATTAATTTTATAACTATATCAGTATCCTCTAATGAATTTATTACTTTACTATCTTCTTCTAAAACTTCGCCTAAAGCATTTACAACTCTATAAATTATCTTATTTTCTTCAATTGAAATAGCTATTAAATATCTTTTATTAGAATTTATTTCATACCTTTCAGCTCTTCTTCCTCCACTGGATTCTCCAACTCCTATAGATACTATTTCATTCATATTTAATAATTCATTGAGAATAGACCTTACAGTAGTATGACTTAAACCAGTATCATCTGCAATCTCTCCCCTAGTTACATTACCTCTAGATTTTATTGAGTTAATTATTAACGAAGTATTCACATTTTTTAGTTCTTTTGGTTTTCCTGCAATTTTTCTCATTATTAAAGTCCTAATTCTTTTAAAATATCACTAGGTCTTTTAAACTCAAAATCTGCCTCTATCCCATCTAAATTATCAGCTCCCCAAAGAGCTATTCCAAAATCCATTCCTGCAGCTTTAGTTGCTTTAAAATCAAATATTGTATCTCCAATATACATACACTGCACAGGATTAATATTTAGTATTTGAGCTACTTTTAATAATGGATCAGGATATGGCTTATGTTTTTTTGTATCCTCCGCTAAAACCTTGCATTTAATATATTTATTTAATCCAGTAGGTTCAAAGTCTATTTCATACTGATTTTTCATTTTAGAACTTGCTATGGCACATATAATTCCTTTTGAGTCTAATATTTTTATAACTTCAGAAATTTCATCATATAACACAGCACCTTCTTCAAAGTCATTTACATACTCCACCCACTTGCTATAAGATTTATCTACATCCTTGAATCCTAGTTCCTCTATAGTTCTTTTTCCAGCATAGGCTTTATATTTAAGTAAATTTTCATACTGTATTTCTAATCCTAATTCCTCTTTGATTAATCTTTGCAACGGAACAAGATTCATTCTTTCTGTATTTAAAATTGTTCCATCTATATCAAAAATTATACAATTATACTTTCCCATATGTTATCTCCAACACCTTTTATATTAACTTTTGAAAGTTTATTTCAAAAGCATAATAACATATATTTGTAAAATATTCAATATATTTATTGTAAAAAAAGAGTCCTATATATTTATGCTAGGACTCTTCAAAAAACTTATAGTAATTCTCCATATCTATTTATAAATCTTTTCTTTAAAACTGTAACTAAAGACATATATAGAATAATGATTATAATTAAACATACAAAATATATAAATGGCATTGAAACCATTTCTAAAGCATTACCAAATCTAGTATATGGAATAATTGTTCCTACTATTATTCCTAAAGTAGTTAATGAAGTTAATTGCCATGATGCTCTACTATTAATAAATGGTACATCTTCCGTTCTAATCATATGAATCACAAGAGTTTGTGACCATAATGATTCAACAAACCATCCTGCATGGAAAAGTCCTATAAATCCAAGTTGTTGTATTTCATTTAAACTCTTAAATTGTCCTCCAAATACAAATGGACAAATAAAGAAATACATTATTATAAATGTTACAACATCAAATAATGAACTAGTAGGTCCCATCCATAACATAAATTTACTAATAGAGCTTGCATCCCACTTACGTGGTTCTTTTAAATACTCTTCATCAACATTATCCCATGGAATTGTAATACATGAAATATCATAAATTAAGTTTAACATTAATAATTGAATTGGTAGCATTGGTATAAATGGTAGGAATATGCTTGCTATTAGTACAGAAAATATATTTCCAAAGTTTGAACTAGCTGTCATTTTAATATATTTTATTATATTAGCATAAATCTTTCTTCCTTCTATTACACCATCTTCTAATACCATTAAATCTTTTTGTAATAATATTATATTTGCAGATTCCTTAGCAATATCAACAGCTGTATCTACTGATATTCCAACATCAGCTTCACTCATTGCAGCTGCATCATTTATTCCATCCCCCATAAATCCAACAGTATGTCCATTAGCTTTAAGAGCTGAAACAACTTTAGTCTTTTGGGTAGGTGATAGCTTAGCAAATATATTAGTTTCTTCAACAGCTACTCTTAATAATTCATCATCCATTTCTTCTATATCTGAACCTAATAATAAATTATTTACTTTAATTCCAACTTGTTTACAAACAGACGCTGTAACTTTATCATTATCACCAGTTAGAATTTTTACATTAACTCCATATTCATTTAATGCATTAATTGCATTAGCTGTACTTTCCTTTGGTGGATCTAAAAAAGCTAAAAATCCAATTAATACCATATCGCTTTCATCATTAATAGAAAGTTCATTAATTCTTGGAGGATTATTTTTTTGAGAAACACCTAAAATTCTCATTCCTTGGCTATTATATTCTGAAACTCTACATAAAATTTCTTTTCTAATTTCCTCTGTAATAGATTTTATTTCTCCGTAATATTCTACATGAGTAGATACTTCTAGCATTTCTTCAATAGCACCTTTTGTAATTAGTTGAGTCTTTCCCTCTTTACTTTCAACTACAACACTCATACGACGACGACTAAAATCAAATGGAATTTCATCTACTTTTTTATAATCTCTCCAAAGTTCTATCATATCACTTTCATTAGCATGGTTTATTATTGCTATGTCCATTAAATTTTTAAGTCCAGTTTGATGATAACTATTAAGGAAAGCATGACGTAAAACCCTATTATCTTCTTTTCCATGGATATTTAATGAATATTCTAAAACCACTTTATCTTGAGTAATAGTTCCAGTTTTATCTGTACAAAGAATATCCATAGCTCCGAAGTTTTGTATTGCTCCTAAATCTTTAACTATTACTTTTTTCTTAGACATAGACACAGCACCTTTAGCAAGATTTGCAGATACTATCATCGGTAACATTTCTGGAGTTAATCCTACTGCTACTGATACTGCAAATAGAAATGCTTCCATCCAGTCTCCCTTCGTAAATCCATTCATAAATAGCACTATTGGAACCATAATTAACATAAGTCTAATTAATACCCAAGATACTGAATTTACACCTTTTTCAAAACTAGTATCTCTTTTTTTACCTGATAAATCCTTTGCTATTGAACCAAATATTGTATCGTCACCAACATTAATTGCTATTGCTATAGCTGAACCACTAATAACATTGCTTCCCATAAATGCTAGGTTTTCTAGCTCTAGTGGATTCTTACAATCTGTTAATAATGAATCAGATATTTTCTCTACAGGCTCACTTTCACCAGTAAGAGATGATTGACTAATAAATAAGTCTTTAGACTTTAATATTCTAACATCAGCTGGTATCATATCTCCTGCTGCAAGATGAATTATATCTCCAACTACAATCTCACTTATTGGGATTTCTTTTATACCTTCAATCTTTCTAGCTACACTAATTGTAGTCTCTACCATTTCTCCTAGCTTTTCAGCAGCTTTATTAGACTTGGCTTCTTGAACAAATCGTAGTACTCCACTAACTAATACCATTGAAGTTACTATAATAACTGAAGTTCCATCCTTTTTTCCTGGTTCAACCATTATTATATCTGTTATAAAAGATATTACTGCTAATATTAATAAAATTATTGTAAAGGGATTTATAAAGGCTTCTACTAATCTTTTTAATATAGAATCACCTTTTTGATGAGTAATTTCATTTTTTCCATACTCTTCCCTCATTAACTCTACTTTACTTTTTTCATAACCTTGATAGCTTGTGTTATATTTCTTTAAAACATCTTTTTCCTTTAGCTTAGAAGCTACTATCAAGTTATTAGCTGATACATTCTTTCTTACTTTCTCTGTAATTACTCTTTTAAATAATCTCTTTTTCATAGTCTTACCTCCTAATTTTTAATTAATCTAGATGCAAGACATAGATCCGAAAGAAGTATTATAATAAATATTTAATTTTAACTTGTGAGAGGAATAGACTCCTCTCTAATAAATAATCTTATAATTTGTCCTAAAGGATCTATAATCTTACTACTCTCTTCATCCATTCCTCTTCACCTCCTAAAATCAAATTTTATAAAATGGATATTTGAGAATAAAAAAACCTTACCATATGTAAATGGTAAGGTGAGTAAACTTATAAATACATTATAAAAAATAATATAAATAAAAAAGTTTGCATAAAACTTAAAGTAACTTAATTACTTTATCATCGTTCAAGCTTCAGCATCACAAGGCGATGAAATTGCATTAGTCTATGCCTTGTTTTCGACATAGACTGCTAACCTTCTCATAGTGTCTCCACTATTTTGCGGTAGCAACCCTTATCCTTGTGGTAACCTCACCTACCGAATTATTTAATTCTTATTACTCTTACATCATATGAAGAATATTTTAAATTGTCAAGCTTTTTATAAATTTAACATATTATTGTTATACAAATTTAAAAATGTTAAAATAATCCTTAATAACAACTTTATATTTTATTTTGAATATTATATATTATTTTAATTTAAGGTGTGATGATATATGAATAAGAAAAAAGCTATGTTAATATCTACAGGTATTTTAGGAACACTATCCGTTGGCGCTTTAAGTGTTATTGGAAATTATTTTTACAATCTAGCACTTAACCCTAAGACTTCAAAGGATTCTATTTTTGGTAGTAAAGAAGAATCAAAATCTACTAGTGGCGAAGTCGTTAATGAAAGCTTAGTTTGGATACTTAACAAATCTAATTATTCTAACGTATATATTAAATCTTTCGATAACTTAACCATGCATGGATATAAAATTCTAAATGAAAATACTAGTAATAAATGGGTAATAACAGTTCATGGTTATACAAGTAAAGGTCTTTATATGAGTAACTATGCTAAAAATTTTTATGATATGGGATATAATATATTAATTCCTGATTTGAGAGGCCATGGCGAAAGTGAAGGAAACTATATTGGCATGGGTTGGTACGATAGACTTGATATCTTAAAATGGATAGATTTAGTTCTTAAAGAAAATAAAAATTCCAAAATTATTCTTCATGGTGTGTCCATGGGTGCTGCTACAGTATCTATGACTTCTGGTGAAGAGCTTCCAAGTAATATAAAAGCTATTATTTCTGATTGTGGTTATACTTCTGTTTGGGAACAATTCTCTCATAAATTAAAATCAATGTATTCATTGCCTAATTTTCCTATAATGAATGCTTCTTCTGCTATTGCAAGATTTAAAGCTGGTTATGGTTTAAAAGAAGCTTCAGCATTAAAACAAGTAGCAAAATCTAATACTCCTATATTATTTATTCATGGAGATGAGGATGACTTTGTCCCCTATAAAATGATGGATGAGCTTTATAATGCTGCAAACTGTGAAAAAGAAAAATTAACAGTAAAAGGTGCTGGACATGCTAAATCCTCAAAGGTAGATCCAGATTTATATTGGTCAACTATAAAAAATTTTATAAATAAATATATTTAATATTTAAAAATATCATATTGTTTCACATAATAATTAACTAGATTTTATCAACAATATATATTATTATAAAGGTAAATATAAATTTAAGGTGGTAATTATGGAAACTTATGCAATAACATTTTATTTAAATGAAAATTCTCACTCATGTGGATGTGAAAATCACGATCATGAACATCATCATCGTGATGATTATGATATAGTTGCAACTATAAAATCTTTAGGAGCATGGGCTAACTTCATGCCTGATAGTTATTTAGTTAAAACTAATACTTCAGCTAAAGAGATATCTGAAAAAATCAAAACCTTTTTAGAAGCTGGTGATTTACTATTCGTAACTAAGGTTTGTAAAGATGATGTTGCTTCATTAACTCCTGGTGTGGTTGAATGGATTAACTCTTAATAAAGTAAAAATATTATAGTAAAAAAGAGCCATATATAAATTTATCAATGGCTCTTTTTAAATTTCTAAATTATCTCTGCTTATTGTTACTGCTAAAAAAGTAAATATGCTAGCTAAAAATGATTTATAACTTGATATTACTTCTTTATTATTACAATCATTTATATGTTCCATCTTGCTTTCTTGAAGCAATGTATAATTTAATATTAAAAACATTCCTGTTGTAAATAGAAACATAGTGTTAGTTAATCTAGGAAAACTAGTTGTATCTATAAAATTTTCTTTAAAATCTGTATTAAATAACTCGTCTAAAATTTGTGCTTTTAAGCTATGAACATAATACAAATTTAAAATTGTCGCAATAACTATTATAGTAACTAGATCTATACTTAAATCTATAATACCTAACTCCTCTAAAAGTTCCTCTCTAGTAGGCGTTTCTGTAGTTGCACCTTCTTCTTCTTCTAAAACAGGCTCTCTTTCTTCTTGTCTTTTTGTAGTTGAACTAGTTCTTCTTCCTCCAAAAAAATCTGCTGCTGCTCTACCTCTTTTTTTTCTATGTTTCTTTTTAGACAAAAATACCCCACCTTAAAGACATAGTATATTATAGACTATGCAAATCTTTTAGTGGGGTACTTATTTTTTATATTTAATTTACCTTACTTTTCTTCTTTTATACAAAGTTACTCCACTGCCTAAAAATACAAATCCTAGAATAACACTTGTATATATTGAATCTGCCCCTGTATTAGGTAATTCCCCTTTTATTATTGTCTCTGAGGAATTATCTATAATATCAGTATTATCCTCTTTAATATTTTTATCTTCCTTAGCCATTAATAACTTTATATCATTTATTTGATCTATTGCTTCTAAAACTTCTTCTTCTGTCATATTAGCATTTTGAAGTAAATTATTTACATCTTCTATCACTTTTAAAATAGTATTTTTAGTATTTAAAGAATACTTGTTTATATCAATATCCTTAACTTCATTAATAAAATTAATTAACTGATTTATAAGCTCCTTATCAGGAAGAAGACGAAGATCTAAATAAGCTTTACTAAGGGACTTTACTGCTTCCATGACCCTTTCATTACTTTGAGGATATGATAAAACTTCACGAGCATATTCTAAAGCTGCATTAAATTCGGCTTGTCCTTTTTCAACATAAAGTTCTAAGTCTATACCCTCAACTAAATTTATTAGAGACTGAAGTGATGTTACATCTATTTCTTCTGCCTTTATTTTTTCTAATTTACTAATAGCTAAATTAAGTGTATCTAAAGCATTATTAACTTGATCTATAGTTGCTTCTTCGCTATTAAGTGTATTTCTTGCTAAGTCTCTTGCATTGCTAAAAATTATCCAGCTCTCTATTGTATACTCCTCTTCTTGAAGAACTAAAGATTCACTATATAATTTTTGTAATTCTGTTTTATCTACTTCACTTTCAGCATTTTCTAAAGCTGCAACTGCTTCTTGTAAATTTAATAAAGCTAAATTTACTTCTTCTTGAGTTGCATTTAAATTGTTAATTACTTTCTCAGCATTTATAAAGGCTTCTTCAAAAGCTTTCCAACTTTCTTCTGTATAATCATCTTTTACAAAGCTTTTAGACTTTTCATATAGTGTATTTAATTCCTTCTTATCTACTTTCACTTCTTCTATTAAATTAGATTTCATATAAATTACTTTTATAAGTACATCTGTTACCTGTTTTTTGGTTGTTGCTATTTTAGCTACATCTTTTGCTTCCTTAATTGAATTGCTATAAGCTTCCCAAGTACTAGTTGTATAATCCTTAGAATCCATATCTTCGAACTCTAATATAGCATTTAATATATTTGATATATTTACTAAAGCTTCTTCTGAAGCTTTAAGGTTCTTAATTGCATTATCTATCATATTTTGAGATACAATAGATGCATCTAAAATTTCTTCTGCTTCACTTATCTTTTCTTGGACTCTATTTATACTTGCTTGAGAATATTCTCCTTTAATTACTTCTTTTGCATTGTCAACTTCTGCAATAAGCTCAGATTTATTAACTTCTCCAAAAAGCCCATCAGTATATTTATGAAGACTTAATTCTGCTACAGCTGCACTTTGCGCTGCCCCTCCAGAATAGGCATAATTCACTTGGAATTTTATATACTTTGCATTTACTGGTATAAAGTCTATACTTTGCTCAGTAATATTATCTAAGAATGTACCACTTGCTACTTTTGTAAAATTTATGCCATCAGTACTTACTAAAATTTCATATTCCTTAACACGTCCACTAGAACTATTTTGTCTTGGAATGTAAGAAAGCTTATAAATTTTTGTTTCTTCTTTTAATTTTAGCGTAACTGATTGTGGAAGACTAATATTGGAATTTCCCCATGTTGAATGCCAATAAGTATTAGCATTACCATCTATAACGTTTACTGCTGCTCCATCTGTATTTTCTGCAGTTGAGTCACTATGTTGTGTTGTATAATCAACACCTTCATAAGATATTTTACTTATTTTAGTTAGATCATATATATTTTCATTTACTTCAGTAATTTTTCCTCCAATAGTGTTTTCTATAATACCATTAGTTTCATCAACACTCGTAGCAATAACTTTTCCTGATTCATTACCAGTAAGTGTTGCTTTAAACACTAATTTATTTGTTCCTGATCCCTTAATATATTCAGCATTTAAAGTATTATTTCCTATTGTTAAAGTAAGTGTAGGATTTCCTGCTACAAAAACATTTTGTGATAAATTTAAATCAATAGTCATAATATTATCACTTAGTTTTGCACTACTTGAAGTAACTACAGGATTTGGAATATCTATTGTTTTATTAGTAGCTTTAATCCAAGCCTCATCAAATTCAGTATAATAAATTCCAATATTTCCATTAGAATCATCTAATTCATAAAGTACAGCAAAATTACCATTAGATAATTGTGTAAGGGATGAATATTGAAAATGCCCTGTTGAAAGCAATTGTGAATTAGTCCATGTAATATCTCCATTTTCTGAAACTTCTCCAAGATGAACTTTTCCGTCTGTTCTTCCTGACATTGATGGATTAGATATCATTACATATTCCTTCCCATCCTTTTCAAAATCTATAACTGATAGCTGACAATAAAATTCTGGTATATTACTATCATTTTCAACTTTATACCAAGTACTACCATCATCATTACTAGTAGCAACATAAACTGTATTGGCTATAGTATTACGCATAAATAGCTTAAGTTCACCATTATTTGTTTGTATTACTTGTGATTCTGTAAGCATTCCTCCGCTTGTCATAGTTTCAGGATCTCTTCCTAATTTGACCATTGGAGATTCTCCAATTGTCCAAGTTTCACCATTATCATCACTTACTATTACTGCTGAAGATTGACTTGCTCCAACATTTTCATTCGTATGGTAAACTGGGAATACTAATTTACCATTATCCATTTGAATACCAACCCCTGGACCAGTTCCTATAAACTTCATCCAATCTTTCTTTACTTGAGGCGTAATATCTTTAGGTATAGACCATGTCTTTCCATCATCATCTGAATGCATAAGCCATAAGTATGATGTACGAACTACATTTAATTCTCCCTTATCTTCTCCAGAAAACATATATATGTTACCCTTATATTCTCCATTTTTATATATATTTCCTAGTTCTTTGTATGGGGCTTCACACTCTGTTATTATTCTATATCCTGTTAATTCATTTTCAGAATTATATACATTTCCATCTTCGCTAATAGTATATTCATTGTTTTCATCATCATATAAGAGTTGATAATCTTTTCCATCTATATTCTTATATCCAGTTCCAGTTTCTAATATACCAGAGTTAGCCAATCCTGTTGATTCTGGGAACATATCTACTAATAAATATATTCTTCCTGTTTCTTCATCTTGAACCATAGATGGATCAATAAGAAATGCTGAATTAGCTGAGCCACTATTATTATCTACTAAATCTAAAATAACTTGCCCTTCGCTAAAATCCTCTTCTCCAACTTCTTTACGACGTATCATAGTATCAATATTACCCCAATCTCCAGAATGTTGGTTACGCTTATCAATTGCTGCAATTACAGTGCCTTCTTTAGTAGTTAATAAAGATGGTATTCTATAGGATGCAGAGTTATCATAACCAGAATAGAAAATTGGCTCTGCTTCAGTTTTGTATGCATTTGTTAAATCTAATTCAGTAGTTGTTGTATTTGCTGTTTCTTGATGTAATGATTTTATTTCACTTTCAGTAAGAATCCCTTCTATAACCTTTACATAATCTATAGCTCCTTCGAAGGGCATTGTACTAGCATTATTTCCTCTTTTCACTTGTCCAATACTTATTGTATTAGCTGATGTTACATTATTAAGGAATCCTTTCTTATTACTATAGTAATTTACCACTTTACCATCAATATAAAATGTATACCGATTATTAGATGTATTATCTGTTTTTGTAACTGTTAAAGTATGCCATTTTGTATCTTTTATTGATACAGATTTCTCTGTTAAATGATTATTATTAAGTACAAAGTTACCATTTGCTGTACTTTCCGTTCCGCCTTTTACCTCAACACCAACTGAATTACTACCAGGGTTAACATAAAAAGTAAAATATTTATTTTCATCTGTACTATCTGATAAGCTAAACAACGTCATTAACTGATTGGTTGCTGCATTTGCTCTATATCTAACTGTAATAGACCCACTCTCTAATGACTTAAGATCGTTTACATTATTTACAGATGTATTTTCATATTTTGTATCTGATGTATTTTTATAATAAGCATTTTTATACGAAAAGACCTCTTCCTCTCCTCCATTTTCATGATATTGTAGAATTTGCTCTTCACTTATGGCACTATCAAATAATTCAATATTTTTTAGTGTACCTTTTAGAGGATATCCATTTCCATTACTAGCACGTTTTCCATTTCCAAATATCATATGATCTGCATTTGGAACAATTCCCTTTGAAAAAGTTGCTGCTGTTTTCCCCTCATTTACCATTACACCATCTAAATAGAATCTGTAATAGTTACCCTTTGAAACAGTAAAAGTAAATGTATGAGGTTGTCCATCAGTTATTGTAACTGATGTGTTAAATGATGTATTAATTCCTCCATTTTTTGATTCAATACCAATTTTATTACTACCTGGTATAAAGTAGATTGTGATGTAATTAGAATTTTGTTTACTGTCTCCAAGAAAGAAAATTCCTTGTACAGTACTTGTTCCCGCGGACATTGTAAGAGTCGTGTTCATTGTAAAGTTATCAAGATCCTTAAATGTAGTAACATCTTCCTCTGATGCCTCAATCGCCCCAACTCCATTTTCTATTGTAGTTACCTTGTTGTTTGAGTATTCTCTTGTTGGATTAACTATTTGTGTATTTCCATCTGCTAGTGCTTTTCTGCCCTTTATTGGGCTAAGTATAAAACTGCAAGTCATAAGTATAACCAGTATTAAGCTTGTAAGCTTTCTTTTCATTTTTTTCTCCTTTCATTTTAAATTTGTATATTATAATCTTACAGTTTAATTATAATTGAATCTCCAACCATTTTCAAACTTATTTTACATTTTTTTCTTTGTATGTTTGTTGAATTTTTCTTTATAAAAATATTTATTTTACTAACCTACTTACATATTGTTTTTTCCATATATGACTTCTTCTTTACAATATAAAATGACCTGTATAATAAATACAGATCATTTTATTATTTTACCACTCTGCTATTGTTCCATCATAGTTTTTCCAACTTGGATTCCTCCAATATAACCCTTCTGCTGAAACCTTTTCTACTAATTCTTCGTCAATTTCTAGACCTAAACCTGGTTTAGTAGGTATCTCTAAGAATCCATCCTTATATTGGAATATTTCTTTATTCTTAACAAAGTCAAGCAAATCAAATCCTTTATTATAATGGATACCTAAACTTTGCTCTTGTATAAATACATTAGGTGTACATACATCTAATTGTAAAGTTGCTGCTAATGCAATAGGTCCATATGGTGCATGAGGTGCAACTGCTATATCAAATGCTTCTGCCATAGCCGCAATTTTTCTAGCTTCTAAAATTCCTCCACAAAGAGCTATATCTGGTTGAATTATATCAATTATACCTTCTTTTATTATGTTTTTAAATCCCCATCTACTATATAGTCTTTCTCCAGTTGAAAGTGGTGTTGAAGTATGTTGAGCTATTTCCTTGAAAGCTTCTTCATTTTCTGGTAATACTACTTCTTCTAAAAACATTAACTTATAAGGTTCTAATTCTTTTGCTAAAACCTTTGCCATTGCCTTATGGACACGTCCATGAAAATCAACTCCAATATTTAAATCAAATCCTACTGCATCTCTTATAGACTTAACTCTATCAACTACAGCTTGTACTTTTTCAAAAGAATCTATATAATGAAGTTCTTCTGTTGCATTCATCTTTATAGCTTTGAACCCTCTATCTCTTCTATCTATAGCTTCTTTAGCAACATCTTGTGGTCTATCTCCACCAATCCATGAATAAACCATTATTCTGTCTCTAGCTGCTCCTCCTAACAATTCATATACTGGAACATTTAATGCCTTTCCTTTAATATCCCATAGTGCCATCTCTATTCCAGATACTATTGTTCCATTAATTGGACCAGCTCTAAAGAATGATCTGTGAAGTTCTTGCCATATTCTTTCTATTTCAAACGGGTCTCTTCCTATTATTCTTTTTCCAAGTTCATATGCTCCTGCTACAACTGTATCTGTCTTTGTTCCAGATATCATCTCTCCCCAACCTTCAATTCCTTCATCTGTTGAAATTTTAATAAATATCCATCTTGGTTTTACAGTATATACTTTAATTTTTGTTATCTTCATTACAAAGTCTCCTTTTAATTAAATCTATTTATATGCTTTTCTCTAATTCGTTGCTTTTTCCTGAATTTTCTTTATTTAATTTCTTTGGCTTAATGACATCCATATAGAACCAAATCACTCCAAAAGCTATTAATAATACTGGGATATTTATCAATGGGTTACCTGCTGTAAATGCCATATATATTATGAAACTTTGTGTTAAACTAGTTGCTGCAAATGATGATATTAATGCTCCAGCCGCTAAACTTAAATCTATTCCGACACTTGATGCTAAGTTAGTTAATGTTGGCGCTGTTACTGTTCCTGCTAATAATATTGCTGCAGTAGTAGCTAGCCCAATAACAATATTTTTAAATAAATTACCTCTTGTTAATGCTACTACAAGTGCCACTCTAAATGGAATTACTGCTAAATCTGCGAAAGGTAACATTCTATTTCCTGGCAATACTACTGCTAATAATATAGTTAAAGGAATTACTATTAATGAAGTTGTAATAACATCTGGATTTCCTGAAACAACCGCTGCATCTAATCCTATATACAAATCTCTTCCTTTAAATCTCTTCTTAGCAAATTTTTTAGCTCCTTCAGATATCGGAATTAATCCTTCCATAAATAATGCTGTCATCTTAGGTATAAGAACTAATACTGCGGACATATTAACTGCAACATTTGCTATATCTGTAAAGTTATACCCTGCTAAAGCACCAATGATTCCACCTAAAATTAACCCCATTATTATTGGCTCACCGAAGAATCCTAAATACTTCTTAGCATCTTTTAATGAAAAATTTATTTTATTTACTCCTGGTATCTTATCTAATACCCAATTTAATGGTACTGCAACTATTAATGATGATAAAGCTGATACTGTTGGTAATGATACCCCTGGTAATCCAAAATAATCTTCAACCATTCCAGCTGACCAGTCAGACAATTTGAATGTTACAATAGCCATTACTATAGAAGCACCAACTCCTAAAAGTATGTTACTAGTAACGAAATAAGTCATAACACCAACTATTGCCATATGATGATAATTCCATATATCAACATCTAGAGTATTTGTTTTCTTAAGAATTAACATTATAATATTTATTGCTAATATTGCGAATATTAAGATTGGTATTATTGGTGATGCCCATGTAACTGCTGCTATTGTTCCCCAACCAACATCTAGGACATCTAAACTAAATCCCCATCTTTCAACCATAGCTTTAGCTGCTGGCCCAAGACTTGATGATAAAAGATTAATTACAAGCTTTATACCTGCAAAGCCTATACCTACTGTTAAACCTGATCTAAAAGCTTTAGCAGGCTTAACACCAAAAACTAATCCTACTCCTAAAATAATTAGTGGTAAAAGTACTGTAGGTCCTGCATTTAATAATGTCTGGAATACGTTATAAATAAGCTCCATTATAATATCCTCCTTATTATAAAAACATTTTTATATATTATCCTCTTGCATAGTTGACGATTTCTTCTAATGTTTCTTCTTCACCTATTCCTGTTAATAAAGACATTGCAGAAACTACTGGTATCTTTGCACTATCACCACCATATCTTCCTGTTGTAACTAATATATCAAAATCATCTACCTTACTATCAATTTCCAATAATTTGCATTGAGTTACTGAAATAGATATTCCTTTTTCAGCACAAATATCCTTAATTTTAGTTGCAACTACAGTTGATGTTGCAATTCCATTTCCACAAGCTACTAATATTCTTTTCATTTTTTACTCCTCCAAATTCAATTTATATTTTTAATTTAAATAGTTATTTATTATCTTTAGTAAATCTTCATCAGATTTTGCTTTAATTATTTTTTTCAAATCCTCTGGATTTTTTATTAATTGAACTATTTTTTGTAACATTTCAATATGTCCATGAGGTTCATTTAATGCAAGCATAATTACAATTTGAACATCTAATGGTTTACTTGGATCATCCATCGCTTGAAAATTAACAGTATTATTGAGTACTCCAATTGCTATGGCTGACTCATTTACTAAAGTATGATCACAATGAGGAATTGCTATTTTTACCTCTGCTGGTAATCCTGTTGGATACTCTTCTTCACGCTTTAAAATAGCTTCTCTGTAGCCTTCTTTAGAATACCCTTTTTCTTGTAGTTTTTCTGCCAAATAACTTAATATTTCATTTCTACTATCAAAGTTTAAATTTCTATAAACTAATGTTCTATGATCCATACGTCATCCCCCTAATCAATTTCTTTTTCTAGTTCCTTCAATGTCTTAACTAAATTACCTATATTTTTGTTTAATATATCTTTTTTATCAAATAAACTAGACCCTATACCTAAATAATCTGCTCCATTGTTCATAAATTCTTTAGCATTATGCTTTGATACTCCACCAACAGCCATTATAGGAATATTACCTAACGGAGCTTTAATATCTTTTATGTAAGTAATTCCACAATCTTTTGCTGGAAATACTTTAACTATATCGGCTCCATTTTCATAACACCACCATACTTCAGTTGGGCTCATTGCACCTATTACACATAAAACATTATTTTTTTTACATTCATTAATAACTTCTTTTTCAACTACAATTGGAGTTAAAATAAAAGTTGCGCCTGCTTTAATAGCTTTTTTTGCATCATCTAAATTTTTAACAGTTCCAGCGCCTATACTAACTCTATCTGCATATTCCTTAGATATTTTTTCTATTGTTTCTAGTGCACCATCAGTATTCAATGTTATTTCTACAGCTCTAATATTTGACTGAACTAAAGCTTCCATAACAGTCTTTGTTTCATCATAGTTATATCCTCTTAATATAACTGTAACTTTAGAAAAATCTTTCATCATTTTTCCCTCCTTTAGTTTCTTGCCATATATTAAAGCAATAAATATGCCAATTTTTTGGCTGGTTTTGTAAAATATAGAATTATAATAAAACTTGAAGTATTTCATCCTTGCTAATACTTGATTTTAGCTTATTTAATATTTCTTCTTTTTTTATAATTTTATATAGCTGCTCAAAGTATTTTCTTGAATCATCCTTTAATGCCACTAAAAAAATTAAATCTACTTCACAACTTCCATCCCAATATATCCTATTGGCTAATTTAGTAATCATAATGGTTGGTTTTGTAACAAACTCTGCATCTCCATGTGGAATTGCTATACCACCCTTCAAATAAGTATTACCTAATATTTCTCTTTTAAATACACTTAATAAGAACTCTTCTTTTACATAGCCACCATCTATTAGCTTTTTTATCATATCTTCTAATGCTTCATCCTTATATCTATAGCTCTCATTTATGAAAACAACATCCTTATTAATTATTTCTGATAACTTATTTTCTTCTTTATCAGAAACGATATCATTTAACTTTTTAACTCCTGAACCTCTCATAATTTCCTCTAAGGATATAAACGGAATACTTCTGAACTCTGGATTAATAGTTCCTACTATAGCTTTTATATTCTTATTCTTTGATATTTTAGATAAGGATTCAGTAATATCACCATCCATAAATCCTAAAGATATTACTTCTACATTCTTACCTATTAAATCTATTTGTGATTCAACATATTCCTTTATTTTCAAAGCAGCCCCCTTACCTGTTATACATAAAGTCACAATTGTATTAGATAAGTTATTATTCTCAATATAATATTGATTTAATCCATACCCCTTTGATTCATTTTCTAAGTCTTGTATTATTTCATCTAAAGATTGATCTGTTAAAGCTGATTTTCTTACTGCTTCTATTACCATCAAAGTATCCACTCTACCAATTACCTCTGTTTCTATTCCTGTTTTGGCTGTTATTATATCTCCAAATGTAACTAATGAACCCATGTCCACTAAAAGTATGCAGCCCTTTCCTTGATCATGCTCTTTTACACATTTTATAGCTTTTTCAAGCATAATATCTGGTGAATCCCTAAAATCCATATCAATTCCTATAGCATGCTCTACGCCTAAAAATTTATTTGCTACTTCTGCCATGGCTGTAGCAACTCTTCCATGGGTCATTACTATAACAGAAACCTTTCCCTCTTCTTCTTTAACTTCTCTTTTATAATTTTTTAAATACATTGTTATAAAGCCTATTTCATCTTCTGGTATGTTTATATTCAACCTTTCTTTAGCAATTTCACACATCATTATCGCTACTTTGAATTCTTTTTCATATTTACTCTTTATAATCTCTATCTTTGGGTTTATTATTTCTTTCCCTAAAATTATTCGTTCATATGTTGAGTTTAAATGTACAGCTAACGGATAAATAATATCTGATTGCAATCCTAAAATGTTCTTTTTTGCAATCTTTACCATTTCTCGTGCAATATCTAAACTTTTTACCCCAACTAAACTCATTAACTCATCATTATTTAAAACTGAATAATTAATAGCTTTTGCTCCTCTAATTAATTCTAGTTCAACTTGTTGGCTTAACATTTTAGATATTTCTTCATCACTATAGCCTGCAAACTTAAGCTCAGATTGCCTTTTTTCTATAAACTTATATATATTGGAACTCTCTTTTTCATCTAAATTACTTTTTTCAATATCTACTTGTCCATTATACGAAATATAGATATCTTCCATAATAAACTTCTCAATTTCTAAATTGTTTTTATTATTTATTTGGTCATTTATATAATCTGGTATATGCCTTTCATCTATATATAAACTTTTATTATCATTCAAATTATTTTCTAAAAAACTAATTGCACAAGCTACCTTAATATCACTTTTCAGCTGTCCAATATTACCCTTACAATCATATTTCATAAGTTTACTTATGACATCCTTTGATACAAGCATGTCTCTATTTATCCTATGGCTTTCTTCTAGAAATACTTTATTAATTAATTCAAATCTCTCTTCGTAAGGTCTATCTTTAATTCCAGGTATCTCTATAACCATAGGGATTCTTCTTCTAAATGTTAATAAAAGCGAGCTTTCAACATTTTCAGTTGTTGCCGCAATTATCATTACATTACTTTTTCTAACGTTTTCACTTTCCCCTAATCTTCTAAAGCTTCCCCTATCTAATATACTAAATAATATTTCTTGCCCTTCTACTGGTAATCTATGAACTTCATCTAAAAATAAAATTCCTCCATCACATGATTCTACAATCCCAATTTTATCTTCATTAGCTCCAGTATATGCTCCCTTAACACTTCCAAATAATTGTGATAGTAATAGTTGCGGATTATCTGCATAATCCGCACAGTTAAATACAATATATTTTGAATTCTCATCAAAATTCTTTGTATGTTTTGCAAATTCATACATTGTATCCGCTAAATGACTTTTACCTACTCCTGATGGGCCTAAAATTAATACATGCAATCCATGAGGTGGATAACTTACAGCTGCTTGAGCTTGAGATATCTGAACTCTAAGGCTTCCATTGTATCCAACTACATTTTCAAAATAGTTTTTTCTTTCTTTTTCTGTATTAATATTAGTTTCTTCTTTAACTAATATAGAATCTAAACGTACTATTATATCCTTTTTTATATTTGAGGCAGCATATCTTTCAATTTTATACCCTAATGATTTCAACTCTTCTGCTAATGCCCTATCTGATATATTCCTATCTCTTTTTATAATTTCTAATGCATCATTGCTTATATACTGTAATCTTCTCTTTCTAGAGTTATCAATATTATTCTTTTTCCTAAAATCTGTTACCACTTCTCTTAAAAGTTTTAATTTAACTGCAATTTGTTCATCTGTATAAGGATTTTTTTTATCTTCAGATTTTAAAAGTTCCATTATTAAATTTCCTATATCCATATAAAACACTCCTATATAATTCTATTAATTGTATAAAATACCATATGAAAATTCTTAAAGATAATAAAAGTAAATAATACTACTTTACTTCTTTTTCAAAAGCTATTCTTTTACTTCCATCTTTTAAATAGATTACACCACAATACTTATAATTATTTTTTAATAATAATCCCTGCATTGATTTATTGTCTTTATGAGTATCAACTCTTATATTTTTGATTCCTTTAGACATGCATATTTTTTCTGATTTTTTTAGTATTTCAGTTCCAATTCCCTTCAATCCGTCAACATTAGTAACAGCTATTCTATGAATAACTGCATAGCTTCCATTATATAACCACTTACCCTCATAAATTTTATCATATGTTTTTTCTCCATTAAATGAAAGAGCTGTCGTGCCAATTACCACTCCATTATGTTCTAATACATAACTTTCATTATTTTCAATATCTCTTAATATAACTTCTTCATTTGGATATCCATTTTGCCATTGATTAATATTATTTTTCTTTAGAGTTTCCTTAGCTTCATCTATAATCTTTACTACTTTATTTATTTCTTCTTGTCTTGTTCTTCTTAAAATCATACCTATTACTCCTAAAATTATAACTTAACACTATTTTTTAATTTTTCTATAGCTTCTTCCATTCTTTTTATTTTTGTTTCATCCTTTTTAGCTGAGGTTATCCATTGATAATATTTTCTTTGTTGAGAATAAGATAAGCTTTCATAAAATTTATATGCAACATCATTTTGAATAAGTTTTTCTTTAAACTCTATTGGTAATTCAATTACTCTCTCTTCCTCGTCTTTCTCTAATTCAACACTTATAATATCACCATAAGTTTTACCTATTTTACTTCGTATTTCCTTAGTAATTCCTATCATATAACAAGGTAAACCCATTTTCACTACTGACCCTCTATAGTCTACATTATCAAACTTAACTTTAACCTTAATCCTTTTTGCTCCAAATTCTTTTTCAATATCTAATGGTACTTCTATGTATGTGGCATCTTTTCCTTCATGTTTTTTTATTTCTGCTATAAAACTATATTTCTTCATATATGTCTCCTATATATTTAATACTTCTAACTTATTTATTATATCTGATATAATAGATAATAATAAATATATAGGAGACTTTATGGATAAAAAATCAAAAAAAATACCAATAACAAAAATTGGTGGCTTAAATAATTCTAATTATTTAATTGAATTACAAGATGAAAAATATGTTCTAAGAATTCCTAGTAGTGATAATACTAATAATTTTTATAGTGAACATGATATTTTAAGTTTAATAAAGCACTACAGTATTTCTCCGGAAATATTATACCATAATAAAGATAATGGGATTTTATTAAGTAAGTATATGGAAAGTTCTAAATTTAATTTAGAATTTTATAATTCTACCACCTTTATTAATACTCTAGTTAATACCCTAAAAAAATTACATAATTTAGAGTGTACTACTTACTTTAATCCATTTAATGAGATTTATAATAATATATCCTTTTTAAATAGTGTAAACTTTATTTTTAATCATGATATAAACTTATTAATAACTAAATTAAAAGACTTAGAAATAAAATTATGCAATAAAATTCATTATGGTTTATGCCATAATGATCTAAACACTTCTAATATTTTATCTGCTAATAATTTTATTTATCTTATAGATTTTGAGTTTTCTGGTATGGGAGATATTTTTTTCGACCTAGCAACTATTTCATGGTTTTTGAAGGATGAAATACAAGATTACTTAATAAAAAAATACTTTGGATATTTTGATATAGAACTTAAAGAAAAATTAAAGGATTATTTATATGTAGTTAAGCTTTGGAATGCTACTTGGAGTTATAAAAAATCAATAGATAGTAAATCTGATTATGATTATAGACTTGGTGGTAATATGATATTAGACGATTTAATTAATTATTAAATCGTCTAATATATTATTATTTTAATAATCCTATATTAACCTTATTACTAATATAAGTAAACGGGGATTTTTCTGTAGATTTATTTACAACTATTTATAAAACTCTTAAATATTTCTGATTGCTCATCATACTCTTTATATAATAACTCAGGATGCCATTGAACACCTAATACAAAATTTTTATCTCTTAAATATATACTTTCTATAATGTTATCTTCACTAATAGCTGCTTCATTAGCCTTTGGATCTATCATCTTTATAGCCTGATGATGAATACTGTTTACTATAATCTCTTCTTGTTTTACTATTTTAAATAATAGAGAATCTTTATTTACTCTAACCTTATGAATAGGTTTATTATAAGGCTTTTCTTGCCAATGAATACTTGCATCTCCATTATTTTTTTCTTTACTTATATCTTGATAAAGCTTTCCACCTAAATATGAATTTAATAGCTGAAAGCCTCTACAAATAGCTAAAATAGGTTTATTAGCCTTTAATAACTCCCCAAGCAAGATTATTTCCATAGTATCTCTTTCATAATTAATATCTCCACAATAATCGGCTTTTTCTTCTTTATAAATTTCAGGATTTATATCTTGACCTCCTGTTAATAAAAATCCATCAAACCTATTAACCAATTTTTTTATATCTTCATTATTATCTATGAACGGTAAGATAACTGGTACCCCACCTGATTCTATAATTGCATTTAAATAAGATGGTAACATAAAAATATTCTTTTTTTCATCATCAAATAGTGCAGTAACTCCTATAATGGGTTTCCTCATAAATTTCTCTCCCTTCTCAAAAGTTTATTTAATATATTAATATGAAGTAGTGATATGTAAATTTCAATAATAATATATAAAAAGAGAATCTATACTAAAATAGATCCTCATTAATAACTATTTAATACTATTTAAAATTTCTACTCTCTTCATTTCATATTCAACATTACTAATTATTCCATCATCTTTTAAAGACTTTAATTTTCTTAGCTTTTCTTCAAAATCCATATCTTTTTCTTTTGATTTTTCCCTAGTAACTTGAATACTCTGATCATAATTATGATTACTATCATCTTCAATATAAATTTCTTCTGTTGGAATTCCTTTTTCTCCAAAAGCATTTATACCATTAGCTACTGTAATTAATACAGCCCCTCCTGTCCATAATAATCCAAATAGCCCAAAGTCAGGTATTACTACAAATAAACCTATTAAAACAAATATTAATCCGCCTATAAAACCTACTATAGATGATTGTCTACTAGGTTTAACCTTAACACTTCTTCTCATATAACTTCCCCTTCTAATTATGTTAAATATATTTTATCATTTTATTAGAATTTTTTAAATCTAAAATTAATTTAAAACTTATTTTTAAACAATCTATATCTATTTTCATATAATAAATTTGAATGATTTTAAGGAGTGTTATACTGCTTGAATAATGAAGAATTTACTAAATATATAGAGGAATATGTAAGAAGTTTAGATTATGATACTGCAAAGCTTGAATCTTTAGGATCTTCCCTAAACGCTCTTGGATACTTAATAATTTCCTATGGAGCTAATATTGACATTTATGACATACTAACTAATAACGAAGTTGATGTAACTTCTGCTGATGTTACTTTATTTGGTCAATTAATTGTAGTTGTCGGATACTCCATTCTATGGGTTGTTTCTATTAGAAGGGTTTATACTAGAGAAATACGAAATCAATATTTAGATGAAAATAATTGGATATCTTCTTACGAAAAACTTAAATCTGCTTACCTTATAAGTGTATTTGCAAACTTATTGAGACTAGAAGCTTTTTATGAAATTTTAATAAATAGGGAAACTAACATAGAAGATAATGAAGAATAGTACAACATTATTCAAGTCTTATGTTGTACTATTCTTATTAAACTACCTAAAATTATATTAATTTTTTATTAAAGAATAAATATAAACCTGATAAATATCTTAATATACACTTTAATCTTCTATAATAAATTCTAATCTAATAACTTGTGTTTTTTTATACTTTGTATTGCGATACAACCAGGTCCACCTTGAGTTATAAATGCAGGTCCTAACTCTCTAATTTCAACATCTATATTAGCTATATTTTCTAAAATTATATTTTTTGCTACTAAAGCTAACTCTATATTTGAAGCATGTGAAATATATACTTTATAACTGCTATCAATATTATTTTCAATAAAATAATCAGCTATCTTTTTTATTGCCTTTTTAAAAGTACGCTTAGCAGTAAATTTTGTCAAAGATTTACCATCTTCTGAAAGAATCATTACTGGTACTAGTTTTATTGCATTACCAATTTTTCCAACTAGTGATGATATTCTACCACCTCTTACTAAAAAGTCAAAATCATGAGGAATTAAAAAAGACTCAGATAACTCTATATATTTATTTATCTCTGTAACTATTTCATCTTTACTATATCCATTATCTACAAGTTTAACTGCTAAATCTACTAAATATCTCTGAGGTCCACATAATGTTTTAGAATTAATTACTTCTATCCTATTTGGATTATTATCCATATTCTTTGCCATACATGCAGAACTATATGTTCCTGATAAACCATCAGCCATAGAAATATTGATAACTTCATCTTCTGGATACTTATTATATAAATCTACAACATATCCAATTGGAGGTTGAGAAGACTTAGGCATATATCCCTTACCTATTAAGTCAATAAATTCCTCTGATAATATTTCTTCATATTCCATATAAGTTTTATCATTAATTGTAACAACAAGTGGTGAAATATCTACATTATTTGCTTGTCCTTCTTTGATAGAATACAGTGTAGATGAGTCTGATATTATTTTAATCATCTTTTATCTCCAATTCATATTTTATAATTAATAAAAAGCTATTACACTCAGATTATCATGGTAGTAACATTAGGTCAATAAACTTTTTATAAACATTTACACTTAAATTTTAAAAATTATTTAACTTATATAAACTTTAGTACCTTCTGGTATATTGTCATATATCCATTTAGCATTTATTTTTTCTAGCCTTACACATCCATCTGATAATGCCATTCCCAGTCTACCATCTCTAACACTTCCATCTAAATTATAGATTATAGAATGAAATAAATAATTTCCTTTAATTTGTGTGTAATACCAACACTTATATCCTTTTTCCACTCCAAAGTAAAGCCCCTTTATTCCTACCTTAAAGCTTCCTTTAGGTGTGGGAGTAGACTTTTTTCCTATAGTACATAGATAACTATGCACTAATTTCCAATTATCTTTTGAGCCTGTAAAAATATTCACCTTAAAATTTTTAAGATCAACCCAAATAAAATATTTAGTATTACTTGAGAAATCCCCTGAATTAATATACTTTTTTGCATTTTCTATATAACTCTCTTCTCCTCTAACTAAAGAAATAATTCTATTAATTATCTTCAATTTAAATACCCCTCTATTATTAATCATAAAATATACTATGCAATTATATTTATAATTTCTTAAAAATCCAACGTTTTTCTCTATTTAATTGTGCTTAATAAATATAATAATTAATATTAAAAAAGCCTTTGCATATTATTATACAAAGGCTTTCTATTTTATTTAAAGTTTACTTTCTTTTTAAATAAGAATCCACTTCCAAGGAAAATAAATGCTAATCCTACTAATACAAATAATTTTGAATCAAAAGTATCTCCTGTTGAAGGAAGATTATTTTCTGAATCACTTGTATCTATATTATTTTCCTCATCCTTTATCTTATAATTTTTAAAAGTAAATTTTTGTGTAATTGATGAATCTACTACTATTTCAAATACAGTATCATCCTTTTTGTAACCTTCTGGAGCTTTAGTTTCTTTTAATATATAATTTCCATAATCAACGGCATCAAATCTAGCTATTCCATTCTCGTCACTTATAGCCTTTGATATTTCTTTTCCATTCTTATCATATAAAGTGAATTTCGCTCCATTTAGAACATTTCCATTTTCATCAATTTTTTTAATTTCTAGTGTTCCTTTAATTCTAGTGTTTTCAACTTGGTAGAAATAATCATATCCATTTTCCTTTACTCTTACTTCTATTTTTTCTTTAGTTCCAATATACCCTTCTGGAGTTTTAGTTTCCATTATATAATACTCGCCGTAAATTACATCCTCAAATAATGCAATTCCTTCATCATTAGTTAAAGTAGTTTCTATGACTTTATTATCTTTATTATAAAGTGTAAATTCTGCTCCAACTACTTTATTTCCATCTTGGTCTATCTTGCTAATTTTAATGTTTCCTTTAATTTGTGTATCAGTTATTTTTCCTGCTTCATAAGTTAAACCTGTTTCTTCTCCATTTACACTAACATTTAATACTTTACTTGAAAGATTATATCCCTCTGGAGCTTTTGTTTCTTTAATTTTATATTCTCCATAAGGTATATTAGTAAATGTTACTAATCCATTGTCATTTGTTACTCCTGTTTCAATTATATTTCCTTCTAAATCATATAATGTAAATTCAGCATTAGGTAATACATTTCCTTCTTCATCTACTTTTACTACATTAATATTTCCTACTATTTTTTCATTTTCAACAGTTTCTTTTAAAACTACTCCATTTTCATTAATAGTAAAATCATGCTTGTTATTATCTTTTACATATCCTTCTGGAGCTTTTGTTTCAACATAATAGTAGTTTCCATAAACTAGGTCTTTAAATTTAACTACTCCATTTTCATCTGTTGTTCCCTTTGTCACTTCATTATTATCTGAATCATAAACAGTAAATTCTGCTCCAGCTAATGCATTACCGTCTTGATCGACTTTAGAAATCTCTAAACTACCTTTTATTCTTGTATTTTCAATTTCATAGACATATTCTTTATTATTCTCTTTTATATTTACATCTATTTTTTTATCACTTGAAATATAACCTTCTGGGGTTTTAGTTTCCAAAATATAATACTCTCCATATACTATATTTTCAAATAAAGCTACTCCATCCTTATTAGTTTCTACAGTTTCTATCTCTTTATCATTTTTATTATAAAGTGTAAATTCTGCTCCAACTACTTTATTTCCATCTTGGTCTATCTTTCTAATTTTAATACTTCCTTTGATTTGTGTATTAGTTATTTTTCCTGCTTCATAAGTTAAGCCTGTTTCTTCTCCATTTACACTAACATTTAATATTTTACTTGAAAGATTATATCCCTCTGGAGCTTTTGTTTCTTTAATTTTATATTCTCCATAAGGTATATTAGTAAATGTTACTAATCCATTGTCATTTGTTACTCCTGTTTCAATTATATTTCCTTCTAAATCATATAATGTAAATTCAGCATTAGGTAATACATTTCCTGCTTCATCTACTTTTACTACATTAATATTCCCTACTATTTTTTCATTTTCAACAGTTTCTTTTAAAACTACTCCATTTTCATTAATAGTAAAATCATGCTTGTTATTATCTTTTACATATCCTTCTGGAGCTTTTGTCTCAACATAATAGTAGTTTCCATAAACTAGGTCTTTAAATTTAACTACTCCATTTTCATCTGTTGTTCCCTTTGTCACTTCATTATTATCTGAATCATAAATAGTAAATTCTGCTCCCTTTAATGGATTCTTATTTTGATCTAATTTTAACAACTCTAAGCTAGCTTTAATAATACTATTTTCAAAGGTTCTAATTATATTTTTACTATCATCTGCACTATTTATCGTAAATTCATGCATATCATTATTATTTAATACATAGCCCTCTGGAGCTGCTACTTCTTCTAAATAATAAGGAATATCGAACTTAATTTTGTTAAAAGTTAAAGATCCATTATCATCTGTTTCTCCTGTAGCTATTACATTTTTGTATCTATCTAGTAAATTGAACTTAGCCCCTTTAAGCATCTTATCTTTATTTTCTTTATCTACTTTTTCTACAGTAATTGATCCTCTTGTTCCTACTGCACTACCACCACCAGTTTGGAATTCTACAGAAACATTGTCACTAGTACTATTTTCACTGGTTTTTTCTCCTTTAAAATGCACTTTATTAGTGAATGGTTGTTTACTTTTATCTACAATATTTGTTCTAAAAGTCAATACATATGGTGAATTTACTTCTTCTGAAAAATTAAATATAAATTTTCTAGTATTAGAATCATACTTAACACTATTTTCATTTAATTCAACAGCCTCTCCTTTTACTAAAGTTCCATTAGTATTTAAAGTTTGCTTGTATAGTTCTACAGATGTTGTATCTAACTCTAACCCCTCTTGCAAATCATCTTCAATATCTACTTTCCCCATAGAAATTGAGTTAGAATTTATTATTACATTCCAATCAATATAGTCATTTCCATACTGATAATCTGCCGATTTTTTAATCACTGAGTTTTCAATCTTAGTTGATGCCTCTGTAACTACATTTGGAGGTATAACATCACCAGTTATTTGAGCTTTATTATTAACTACTTTTTCACCATTAGTATAAAAAATAGACTCATCTATTATTTTAGTTTTAAATGTTATTTCATAAGTATCATTTATTTCATCCTTAAAAGTATAAATTAATGTTCCAGTCTTGTCTTTATCATTCTTATCTGCTTCTATATAAGAAAATCCATCGTTATCAGCATTATTATCTATAGTTGCAGATCCTTCTACATACTCTTGTCCTATATTAATGTTATCAGTAACAACCACTTGTCCTAAATTAGTCTTATTTTTGTTAACAAATATCTTCCAAGTAACTTCCTTACTTACAGAATCATAATTCACTGATTGTTTATCAATAACATTACTTGTAACATTTTGATAGCCTGTACTATTAACTTCCTTTGATATATTTTCAGCATTAATAGTTGCAGTATTAGTATATTGCTTTCCATTAACATTTCCTGCATAAATGCTGCTATCAGTTATTTCAGTTTCAAAGGTAATTACATATTTTTTATTAATAGCCTCATTAAAGTTATAAGTAATAACTCCTGTTTTTTCTTTATCTAACTCTTGAGCTGCTTTATAATTAAATTTGCTAGTATCAGCATCTTCTCCATCTATCTTAAAAGTTCCATTAACATACTTTTGCCCTATTGGAATATTATCTGTTATTACTGGATTTTGAAGTTCTACTTCATTATTATTAACTTCAATTCTCCATGTTATATAGTGAGTTGAAGCTGCATAACCTACACCACTTTTTTTTAAAATGTTACTACCTACTCCTACGGTAGAATCTGATTGGGGATTTCCTTCTAATCCTCCAACTATAGTTGCTGTATTTTTAAAGTTAGTTGAATCATTTGATTGATAAACTTTCTCATCAACTATTTTAGTAGAATACGTAATTATTTGTTGAGTATTAATTGTTCCATTAAATGTATAGTCTAATTTTTTATTGACCTCATCATAATTGTAATCATTATTTGCTTCATTATTTACTTTAAATGAGTCTTTTATTAACTCTAACCCATCTGGAATAATATCTTCTACCTTTAAATTATTAAGCTCTAAAGCGTTGTTATTTACTTTAATAGTCCAATCTATCTTTTTTGCATTAGAATCATAGTTACCAGACTTTTCAATATAATTTGTCTTAACATATACTGAAGCTTCATTAGATTCTTTAATTTGACCGTTGATATCAACGCTTGCCTTATTATACAATTGTACGCTTTCACCTTGTTTTTTTGGTAAAATACTTGTATCACTAATTCTAGTTTTAAAAGAGATTATATGTTTGGTATTAACTTCTCCTTGGAACGTATATGTTAATGTACCCGAATAATCACTCTTATCATCTGATGATACATAAGTAAATCCATTAATATCAGCTCCATTATCTATTGTTGCTGATCCCTGAATATACTCTTGTCCAAAAGGAATATTATCTATAATTGTTGCACTATTTACATTTGCATTTTCCTTATTAAATTCTATATACCAAGTAATTTCATTTTTACTTCCATCATAACCACCACTCCATTTTGAAATAGATGCTTCTTGAACTGGATCTTGTTTAAATTTCACATCTACTTCAATTGGTTCTGCTTCACCTGAAAATGTAAATTGTATTTTTTCACTTTCATCATTTCCTATATTATTTCTATTAAATTTTGTATCTAAGTAGAAATTTCCACTTACATTTGAATATTCTCCTGTATAGTCAGTAAATTCTATATCTATTTCTCCACCTTTTTTAAAATGAGCTATTGCTACTAAGTCCCCCCCCTCATCATATATGTCTTCATCAAAATCACTTATAAGCTCTATTTGATTTGGTACATTTACTGTGAAAATTTCTCCAGCCTTTATATCTTCAACATTTGGAATGTCAAAATTAAACTTAACACGCACACCTGATGATTTATCTATTCCGTCAGCTAAAGGCTTTCCATCAAGATCTGTTAGTTCAATGGATGTAATAAATTTAAATTGATTATTTTCCTGGGCTTTTACAACACTTTCCTTACCATAGCCAGAGAATAACTGCACTACTAATAATAGCAGTATTGTAATAGCTATTTTTTTTGTTTTTCTCATAAAATATCTCCTTAATTTGTTTTATCTATATTAATTAAGTCAAAATTATATTAATTAATATTTATAAAACACTCTTAAAGAAAAATATTTTTAATTTATACTTTATTAGTATACATTAATATTTATACTAGTAAGTTTTTAAACTATATATAACTATTTCAAAAATTAATTCTAGCTATTTATATCTATTAATTATTTTAATTTATCATTAAATTCAAAATTTATTTCACTATATAATACTATTTTGCATTTGCTTCAAGACCTCATTCTTTTACATATTTCCTTATAAATTATACCACTTTTATGTAAATTATTGAATATTACACCAATACTTTAGTAAATTTACCGTATTGCTATTTTTTCCCTTATTATTATTTATTAATAATATTATTCGGTATATTTTTTTATTAATACCATATTATTCTTGTATTTTTTTTATATAACAAATTTTACAATATTTGATTTTTAATCTAAATTGATGTAGGATTAATTTAACATAAAGGAGGATGATTCATATATGTGAACTTTAAATTAAGTTCTAATATCGTTCTTAAGTATAATTAACTTAACTTTATTGATGAGCTTAATAACTAAAAATTAAAAAGCTATTTAAGGAGGTACTTATAAATGTCAAACTTAGCCTTTAAGGTACTAAATAGAAATGTTAAAGAAAATCAAAACAGACTTAGGAAATCTGGACAAGTTCCTGGAATAATATATGGTGAATTTCTTGAAAAAACTATACCAGTAAAGATGCCTAGTGAAGAACTTGGAGCAATTCTTAGAAAAAATAATAGTGGTTCAATAATAGAGCTTTCACTTGAAGAAAAAATAATACACTGTGTTGTTAAAGAAGTACAAAAAAATGAAAGACATGAAATTATTCATGTAGATTTTCAATATATAAAACCTAATGAAGTAATTAAGATGAAAATTCCTGTTAAATTTATTGGGGAAGATCTTTTGGAATCTAAAAAACTTACTTTAGATGTTCGTAATTTATATATACATTTACATGGCGACGTAGAAAAAATACCAGAATTCATTGAATTAGATGCATCTAATATGCAATTACATGATAAAATATTTATTGAAGATGTTGTTTTTCCAAAGGATATAACAGTTCTAAGTGCCCCTAAAACTCTTTTAGCTGTGGTAAGCAATCAATATTCTAATTAAATATAATTTAAAAGGATGATTCCTATTAGGAATCACCCTTTAATAATTATGAAAGCGGATTTACTATATACTGCACTATATAGCTTTGGCAAAATATACTTTAATTTAAAGAAGATATGAGTTTATACACTAGCTAGAAGCTATCTTGAATAGAATTCTACTATTAGATTTTCATTTATTTGTATTGGTATTTCGGCTCTTTGTGGATACCTTTTATATACAGCCTTAAACTCTTCTAAGTTAGACTCAATGTAAGGTAATGTGTTAGTATGGTTGCTTATGTTTACAAGATAGTTTGGAGATTTTCTTGCCTTTTCAGTTAAAGAAATTTCTGCTCCAGGTTCAACCTTATAAGATGGTATATCTATTTTATTACCATTTACTAATATATGTCCATGGTTTACCATTTGTCTTGCTGCCCTTATAGAGTTTGCAAAACCCATTCTATATACTAGGTTATCTAATCTTGATTCTAATCTGATTAGTAAAGCTTCCCCTGTTGTTCCTTCCTTCACTTTAAATGCATCTTCAACATACTTTCTAAATTGCTTTTCTAAAACACCATAATAAGCTCTTAATCTTTGCTTTTCTAATAGTCTTACTCCATATTCTGATAATTTTTTATCTGCTCTGCTTGTTCCCTTAGTAGCTCTGTCCATCGCTTTAGGGTGTCCTGAGACATTTAATCCAAGCCTTCTGCATTCTTTAAATCTTGGGCTTCTTTTTCTAGCCATTGCTTTCCTCCTCTTTTAAATTAAACTATGTTCAAATAATATCATATATTTTTATTAATTGAAAATGATTATCAGTATTATTTATACCTATTTAGCTTAAATAACTCTCTTGTTCTTCTTTTTTCTAATTTATTGATAATATTTCTCATTTACACATAAAAAAAGTTTGAACTATTGCTCAAACTTTTTTTATTATTATAAACTTTCACCATTACTATTTATAACTTCTTTATACCAATAAAAACTTTTTTTCTTACGTCTCTCTAATGTTCCATTTCCTTCGTTATCTTTATCAACATAAATAAATCCATAACGTTTTTTCATTTCTCCAGTTGAAGCAGAAACTATATCTATACACCCCCATGGTGTATATCCTATTAAATCTACTCCGTCGAATATTGCTTCTTTCATAGCCTTTATATGCTCTCTTAAGTATTCTATTCTATAGTCATCATTTATAGATCCATCTTCTTCTAACACATCATTAGCTCCAAGCCCATTTTCTACTATAAATAAAGGCTTTTGATATCTATCATATAGTGAATTACATGTTATTCTAAGACCCATTGGATCTATTTGCCATCCCCACTCTGAAACTTTCAAATGAGGATTTCTAACAGTTTTAAATACATTACCTGCTGTTTGTCCTTTTAATATTTCAGCATCAGTACTTGCACATCTACTTGAATAATAACTAAATCCTATAAAATCAACAGTATTGTTTTTTAGAATTTCTTTATCATTTTCTCCAAACTCTATTTCAATTCCATTTTCTCTTAAAAATCTCTTTGCATATCCAGGATATTCTCCTCTCGATTGTACATCTATAAAGAATAAATTTTCTCTATCCTTATTCTTTGCCATTAACACATCTTCTGGATTACATGAATATGGATAAAATTCTCCTGCTGCAAGCATACATCCTACCATAGACCCTGGAATAATTTCATGAGCCATCTTTGTTGCTAAAGCACTTGCTATAAGTTCATGATGCGCTGATTGATATTTTATTTGAAGCTCATTATCTCCTTCTTTAAATCTTACTCCTGCTCCCATAAAAGGTAGATGTAATATCATATTTATTTCATTAAAGGTCATCCAATATTTAACTTTATCTTTATATCTAGTAAATATTGCTTTACAATAATTCAAATAAAAATCTATAAATTTTCTATTTTTCCATCCTCCAAACTTTTCTATTATACCTATTGGAGTGTCAAAATGACAAATAGTTACTACTGGTTCTATTCCATGCTTTAACATTTCATCAAACATAGAATCATAGAATTTTAATCCTTCTTCATTTGGAGTTTCTTCATCTCCATTTGGAAAAATTCTTGACCATGCTATAGAAACTCTTAAGCATTTAAAGCCCATCTCTGAAAATAAAGCTATATCTTCTTTATATCTATGATAAAAATCTATAGCTTCATGAGCTGGATAATATTCATTTTCTAGAGGTCTTAAAACATCTATTTTTCCTTCCATAACATTTCTACGATTTACACCTGCTGGACATAAGTCTACTGTTGTTAGACCCTTTCCACCTTCTTTATATCCACCTTCACATTGATTTGCTGCTAATGCTCCTCCCCAAAGAAAACCCTTTGGAAATTTATTGAATTCTTTATTCATATGTTTACCTCCAAATATACTTAATTTCTATAACAAAATAAAAAAAAGTATATTAAATATTTAATATATAGTATGCCGTAAAACAACGCACTTAAAATATTTTAATTTGAAAACTCTACGGTTGTTTTTTTCATCAATTCTTTATTCTACATTATTAATTTTAAATTAAAGGGCTAATTTAATAGCCCTTTCACTTTTAGATTATACTTATAATAGTATCGCCTGAGTTAACTTCTTTTTTATCACTTACTATTACTTCTAAATAATCCATAGTATTCGTTACTATAATAGGTGTTACTAATTCATAACCTTCTTTTTTTATAGCTTCCATATCAAATTCTACTAAAGTATCTCCAATTTTCACTGTATCTCCATCTTTAACATGTGCTGTAAAATATTTTCCTTCTAATTGAACAGTATCCATTCCTATATGAATTAATATTTCTGCTCCATCATCAGATTTTAATCCTATAGCATGCTTAGTTTTAAAAAGCATTTGAACTTTTCCATTTATAGGTGAAATAACTTTACCTTCTTTTGGATTTATTGCAACTCCTTTTCCCATCATTTCCGATGCAAAAGTTTCATCATTAACTTTATTTAAAGGTACTATTTGACCTTTTATTGGACTAGCTATAGTAATTTTATTAACTAAAGGTTTTTTAGAAGCTTCTTCTTTGACAACAACTTCTTCCTTAGTACTTTTTTCTTCTTCAGGGTCTTTATACAATACTAAACAAGCTATAAATGAAACTACAACACTTATCACTGCTCCTATACATGCATACACAAAATTCATCATTGATTCTCCACCAATATAACTTGGTAAAGTCAAGAATCCTGGTGATCCACCTGAGTAATTACATACACGGAATATTCCTAAAAATAATCCACCAACAGCTCCACCTATCATTGATGCATATAAAGGTGTTTTAAATCTTAAATTTACTCCATATAAAGCTGGTTCTGTAATTCCACAAACTCCTGTAATACCTGCAGATGATGCTAATTGTTTAATTTCTGAATTTTTAGTTTTAAATGCTACTGCTAAAGCCGCTCCCCCTTGAGCTACATTGGATGCTAATGTACCTGGATATATTATTGTATCATATCCCATAGTCATACGATTGTTTATTCCTATTGGAATAAGTCCATAGTGAGTTCCTGTCATAACAAATAATGGTAATAATCCACCTATTAAAGTAGGTACTAACCAACTAGCATATGATTCTAATGTCTTTATTGCTAATCCTACTTTATCACTTACAATATATCCTATTGGTCCAATTGCTACTAATAAAACTATTCCTGTTACTAATGCTGTAATTAAAGGTTTTGTAAAGAACTTTATAGACTTTGGCGATATCTTATCTGCTATTGGTTCTACATATGACATAAACCAAACGCCAAGAATTATTGGTAACACACTTGAACTGTATGAAGCTAATAATATAGGTAATCCAAATACTTCTATAGATGTCCCTGCTTCTTTAGCAGCATTCACCATTGATACAAATGTTGGATGTAACAACATTCCTCCAAGCATCATTGCTAAATATTGATTGCACTTAAACTTCTTAGCTGCTGAATTTGCTAATAATATAGGCAAGAAGTAAAAGGCAGCGTCAGCCATAAAGTTTATAACTTGATAAGTTTGAGAATCAGATGTTAATATCTTAAATACACTTAATAATGCAAGTACTGCTTTCATCATACCTGCAGCTGTTATAGCTGGTAATATAGGTGTAAATATGCCAGTTATAGTATCTATTACCTTAGCAGAAGTTTTTCTATTATCCACTTCTTCTACACTATTTTCTTTTCCTTCTATATTACTTATCTTCATTACTTCTTTGTAAACATTATTCACATCATTTCCTATAATAACTTGGTATTGCCCACCTTTATCTACAACCCCCATAACACCATTTAAAGCTTTTATAGCCTCTGTGTTAGCTTTTGTGCTATCCTTTAAATTAAATCTTAATCTTGTTGCACAATGTGTTAAATTTGATACGTTTTTTTCTCCGCCTACTTTATCTAAAATTGATTTTGCTAAATTTTCATAATTCATAGCTTAATTCCTCACTTTCAAAATTTATTATTAGTAAATTTGAAGAATTAAGGTTTTGCCTGATCGAATCAGTCACAATCCTATGAAACTTCTTGTTATAAATTTAAATACCTATTATCGCCTCCAACCCTAAATTATTATCAGTATTTATATAAAAAACCTAAATTAACATAATAATTAACTTTTATAAATACATGCCATTACGTAAATATAAAATCTATATTTATAAATTAGATATTTTTGTTAACTTAGGTTTACCTGATCGAATCAGTTACAATCCAAAAGTTTGCATTTATTTATTGATTTTCTTTTACAACTCTTGCAGTATGTACTATTAAATATAATTTTTCTTCCTTAGTTAATTCATCATTGAACTTTTGCTTTATAAATCCTTCTATTCTCTTTGTACATTCATAAGAGTTAGGATATTTAGTTTTTATAATTTCATATAATTCATTATCATTATCTTCATAATAATTTCCATTAACTAATCTTTGAGCAAAAAACTTTAAATGTGTAATAAATCTATAATAATTTATTGATTCTTCATCAAATTCTATATTAAAATGATATTTTACTATCTTTAATATTTCATTTATTAAGTTTATTATATCTACAATTTCAGGCATATCTTGACTTAACTCCCCATTTAAAATATGCATAGCTATAGTTGCTGCTTCATCTTCTGAAAGTTCTATACCTGTTTTATTCTTTATTATTTCTAATGCTTTAACTCCTATAAAAAACTCTTTTTTATGAAGTCTTTTTATATCCCATAGAAGAACATTTTTTATTTCTAAATTACTTTTATATCTTGACAATGCAAAACTTATATGATCAGTAAGTGTTAAATATATATTTTCATTTAATTTTATTTCCAATATATCTTCTGCATGTTTTATTATTTCCTCTGTCATCTCTAAGTTTTCTGCAGGAATATCATTTATTAACTCTACTAATTTATTATTTATATTTTTATTTTTTAATACAAATATCTTATCAACCTTTTCCTCATCTATAGCATCACCTTTCTTCTTTTGAAAGGCTATCCCTCTCCCCATAACCACTGCTTCTTCATTATTTTCGTTAATAATGGTTATAACATTATTATTTAACACTTTGTTTATAAACATATCTCTAACTCCCTCTCTTAATATTTTATTAGAAATACTTTATCATATAAGAATATATTTAAACATAAAAAAACCTAAACCAATAGCAAATAGCATAGTAAATCTACTAAAACTAATTTGATATCAATTTAGGTTTTGCCTGCTTACCAGTAACAATCCTTAAATGAATCCTTATTAATATGACATTATTGTAATATATAGTGTAAACATTGTCAATGCCTTTGTATAATAAATTATAATTTGAATATAGAATATCCTATAAAAATACATCTTCTTTTTCAGTATTTTCAACATTAAATATTTTTATAAATTATTTCTCTTTTATAATTACAAAAAAATAAAGGAGCCAGCTAGAAAAGTATTATTTAATAACTTTCTAGCTACTCCTTATTTACCTTATATCCTATTTAACATTATTTATTCTTTTTTTATTAAATAGAAAGAATGTTCCTACAATTACTAATACTATAGTAGATAATACTCCTACCATAGGATTACTTCCTCCTGTTTGTGGTAAAGTATTAGTACCTGAACTATTATTACCTGGTTGTTCTGTATTAGTTGATGGCTCTTTTGTCTTTTCTTTTAAGTTCTTAATAGCTTTTTCTAAATTAGCTAAAGCCTTATCAACCTCTTCTTGAGTAGATTTCCTATTATCTAATACTGCCCTTGCTTCATTTAAAGAAGTATTAAATGCATTCCAAGAAGTATCTGTATAATTATCTTTCTTTTTATTTTTGTTTTCATTATACAATTCTTGTAACTTATCTTTATTTACTTCTTCTGTTTGTGGTTCTTCTTGCTTTTCTTCTAATTCATCAATTGCTTTTGTTAAATTAGCTAAAGCATTATCAATTTGTTCTTGTGTTGCATTTTCATTTTTAAGAATTGCATCAGCTACTTTTATCGCATTTTGGAACGTATTCCAACTACTGCTTGTGTAACCTTCATCCTTCTTATCTTTATTTGAGTTATATAATCTTTCAAGCTCTGATTTATCAACCTTTGGAGTTGCTTTCTCAAGGTTGTCTTTTGCATCATTAAGAGCTTTAATAAGCTCATTAATCTTAGCTTCAGTTATATCAGAATTGTCTTTAACTGCTGATTCTAAAGCTACTTTAGCTTTTGCAAATGTATTCCAGCTTTCTTCTGTATACTCATCTGATTTAAGTTCTTCTTCTTGGATACTAGTTAAAAGATTTTCTCCTTCTGTTACATCTGCACGTTTTTTAAGTTCCTTCAATGAATCCTCTAATAACTTAGTTGCTTCATTAACTTGATCTTGCGTAACAGTATTACTATTCATAAATTCTATAGCACGATCATATGCTGCTTTCATAACATCATAAGATGTATTTGTATAAGCATTATTATCTACTTTATCGGCATTCTCAATAGCTTTCTTAAGTGCATCCTTATTTACTTCTGTTACAACAGGAGCTTTTATAAGAGCATTTTTTGCACTTTCAAGAGCCGCCTTTGCAGCATCTACATTTGCTTGTGAACTATTACTATTATCTTTAACAATAGCAACTGCTTCATCAAGTTTCGCCTTATATGAATCCCATGATTCCTTAGCATAATCTGATTCCTTTAATGATTCATAAGACTTTATTAAATCTGCTAATTCTTTTGTATTACCACGATCAACAAGTTTATCACTTGATTTAGCTGCATTTAATTCTTCAATAATTGTTTCTATACTGTCTGTAGTTCCATTAATTAATAAAGCTTCTGCTGCTTCTATTTTAGCAATTAATTCTTGAGAGCTACTAGTTGTCTTTATAGCTATAACATCTTTTGCTTCTTGAATAGCTATTTTAAGTTCACTTGTATTAACTAAAATATTTTCTGCATTTTGAAGTTTAGCAATCATACTATCAATATCTGCTTCTGTCTTAACATTTGATAATAAGTCATACCCTTCTTTCATTAATTTATTAAACTCAATTACGCTATTTTTTGTAGCGTTAGTAGTGTCTACCTCGCTCAATACAGTAAGTCTATCAATTAAAGTACTTATATCAATAGCTACTTCTGGAATTCTATCCCCTTTTCCTATAACTTCTAATTCTACTATATGATTTGTATTTCCTCCATTTCTTCCATGCATATAGACACGTACATATCTTGCTTTTGTTACTTCATTCAATGTAACTGCTTTTCCTGATTCAGTTTCTGCATAAGTAGGCTCTGTTCCTACACCTAATCCATGTACATTTTCAGCATCTGAATTATAAACTATTATAGGCTTAGAAAAATCTTCTGTTTCAGATAAAGCTATAACAGTTCCCTTATATATTCTAGAATCACTCCAGTAACGATATAAGTTGATAGACTCAACATCGCTTACTTTGCCAAGATCAACTTGAATATAAGCAGAACCTACATTATTATCTTCTCCAAAGTCTGCATAGTCATTTACTGACTTATTACCATTAACTGCATTTGATAATGGTTTATCTTTATTTACTATTACATCTTCATTAGTTTCTGTCCATTTACCTGTAATATTTTTATTTAGTGCAAGATTAGTTGATACTTCTTTCTCTCCGAAGATCTTCATGTCAGCAACAGTCATATACTTATTCACATCAGCATTTTGCCAATGATAAGATGCTGTACCACTAATACGAATATTAGTAGCTTCAACTGGGGCAAAAGTTATTTCTGTAGTTCCTCCATTACTCTTTTCAGTAAATGATTCATCAGAGAATGTTTCTCCTGATTTAACTTCAGTCCATGTTTGTCCATTATCATTACTTATTTCTAAAACATAAGCACGTAAGTTTCCAGTACATTTCCATATATTTAATGATGAATCAAAAAAACGTTTTGTGTAATCTACTCTATCAATAACATATGAACCATTAAGGTTAATTTCTAGATATGGGTTACCCTTAGCAATACCATTATCTACTCTAGTACTTGTCCAGAAGGTTGTAGGATCATTATCAAAAATATTATTCTTATCACCTTCACTAGTATTTGGCACACTTACTGTCATTCCATCAGTATCTAGAGGCTTACGCTCATTACTTGGCTTAGAAAGTTCTTTTACTACATCATAACCATAAGCAGTATCATATACAGTAACACCAACAGTTCCTGTAAAGCCTGCACTTCCAATTGTAGTTGTTCCACTCTTCACTTCAAAATATCTGTTTTTATTGTTATATGCAGACCCAGCAAGTTCTCCATCAACATATAATTTTAGAATACCGTTATTTTCTTTTACTCCAGTTATTACATGTTCAACATTATCATTAACAATATCTTCAGATACTGATGTTGCACCATTTAATGTGAAGTATGCTTTTCCATCTTCATTAATTCCTAAATCATAGCCATTTTCTTGTGAAACAGCACTTCCTTTTCCTTCTGTTGTCACTGTTGCAGAAACAGTGAATCCATTGTTTGAATTAAGAGATTTTTCTACATTTGATATTTGCTTACTTCCATTTAAACTTGTAGCATTAGTCTCAATTACTTTGTTATCTTTATGATAAGTTGTAATAATTGTTTTATTTTCTAATGCATTACCTGCTAAATCTTTAATATCTTTAGCATTAATCTTTAAAGTATTACCATCTTTAAGTGCTTCTGTCAGCTTAATAGTATATGTTATTCCATCTGCACTCTTATTAATAGAAGCTATTTTCGCACCTTCTACTTCAAATAATTTACCATTTACTTTTTCATCGAATTTTACAGTAATTGTCTTATCCCCCTCTGTATAAGCTCTTGTGTAATTAGGAGCTGTTGTATCCCCATCCTTAGATACACGAAGAATACGTACTTCATCAGGTTGTAATGTAACTGTATATGTTTTTCCATATTCAAGAGTTCCAGTTGCATCTGTTCCTTCTGTAAGATTATAAGAATGTTCTAAATGATAATTTAATACACCTGCATTTTCAGCTACTCCCATAGTACGATCAAATGTAAATGTAATTTCTTTAGCTGTTGTAGCAGGGTTTCTTAATGAAATTATACCATCTGTTCCATCAAATCCAGAGAATCCATATGCAGAGTTTTCTCCTGATCCATTTCCACTAAGTTTAGTACCAGTATTCGGATTTCCTCCAAACATCTTTGAATTTTTAAGCATATGATAATTTTTCTCAGCCCATTGAAGGAATTCTCCTGTAACTTCATATTTACCTTCTGTCATAATACTATCAGAATAATAAAGTTCCCAGAATGCAGTTCCACGTGTAGCAAGCATATATAAGTAATTCTTAAATTGCTCATCTGTTGCAGTAGTAAGATTCATTCCAGTTCCTTCTTTACCATATACAGGATCATGATTATAAATATTAGCTAATGGAAATTGGAATTCATGGTTCTTTATGAAATCATAATAAGCTGCATCACGGTATGTTATTTGACGATCCATCTTACTACTACTACTTCCTGCATCTGCTTGGTCAGCAGTACATTGAAGCCACACACTATTTGCCCATTGTAAATACCATGGACTTGGATTTACATAGCATGTTAGAGAAATCCATAACTTATTTATATCTTGTCCATTTTCACGAACTAATTCAAACATATCAATCCATGCTTCCCACATATCTGTTACATGGTACATATGTTGATATCCACCAGTCATATGACGGTTAGCATATCCAGGTACTCCATCTGCAGCTGGAAAAGCATTATATTGTGCACGGTCTACAAAGCCATCCCATTTCCAATAATTAACACCATATTCATTTTGCCAATCTACTGCCATATCTCCAAAGTTTTTTACATACTCACGATCAGCAACATCAATTGAGACTCCAGCCTTACTTCCTTTTCCACTCTTTGTAAGTATATCAGCTAATGACCCATAGAAATTATATCCTCCACGTGGCCCAACCCATACCCCAAAGTTACTTCCAAATTTATTAACAAGCTCACTTGAAGGTGTAAGTCCATCAGGGAACTTTGTATTAAACTCCCAGAAACCTGTTGTATTCAATGAAGTACCAGAACGTACTGCATCCACAACAGAAGTATTATTATAGTTATTCCATCCATCATCTACTACATAAGAATCAATAGGACGAACTTCTACATTGTTAAGTTCTCTATCAACTTCAATAAATGAATCAAGAATATTTTCATCATCAATTGTCATCATATTATCAAACCATGAGTTGTACTGAATACGGAACTCAGATGGTGTAGCAATAGATGATATATACTCAAAGAAATCAGCTTGAATAACTTCATTTTCTGTGCTTCTTGCTGCACCAGCAACTGTTTGCCATGTAACATATTTTGCACTGCCATCCTCTGTTTTAGCAAGTTGATTATCTTGTTCCAATCTTTCAAAAGATTTCCCTGAATAATATCTTATATATCCATTATCATCTACAATTTCTGTATCTGTTAAAGGGAACTCAGAACCAAAGAACATTCCTTGAATATAAATCGGTTGTCCAAGATTTGCTTTAAACTGATCCATTTCAACAATTCCACCAGCATCTGTTGGTATTGTCCATGTAGCATCGTTTTCATTTACATTCATAGATTCTAAATCAATATAATCGATTATCGCCTCCTCTTTTTGAGAATCTGGAACACTTATTTCTAAATATTTACGCATAAAGTGATCACCTTCATACATAACAATATTTTCAGAAATAGTATATTCAACACCCTTAAATGTATATGGCTTAAAATTAAATGTTACTTTTTTACCTGTTTTAGCAACATTATTTATTGTTGCATTAGTATCTGAAATAACAGGCTCTCCATCTAATTCTAAATTACTCGCAGCAAACTCTCTATCATTTGTAACAACCGGTGCTTTTTCTCCATGTAAATTAAATTCTGCACCACCTGCAAAACTCTGTCCATTATTTGAAGATGTAGCCACAAATTTCAATTGATTTGCACTTACTTCTTCATCTAAGTTAACATAAATAGGATTTACGCCATCATATTTAAAGTTACCTTCAGCTACTTTTCTCCATTCAGTAGAACTTGTAGTAAGCTCACTATCACTTGTTGCAGCCCAAAGTTCATAACCCTTAATATTTCCATTAGTACCTTCACCTTGTTGTCGTGGTGTGTAAGAGAATGATTGGAATTTTTTAACTCCATTTAATGTGAATAATACATTATAAGGATATTGTCTACTTCCCTGTCCTCCACCATAGTTTGTATGCCATATTGATGATACATTTCCATCAATAAGATTAGATGCAGGTCCATCATTAGGGCCAGATGCATTTTGATAGCTCTCCGCTGTTGCAGTCCACCCCTCTCTAGAAATAGCTGGTAATAAAATAGGATTTGATTCTGTTTTGGTTACCCTAATTTTAAATTCTTCACTACCTTCCTCTGGAATAAAGTCAGTAGATTCATTACTTGTTCTCTTATTTGTAATTTTCTCTGTTTTTAACTTATCGTCAGTTGTTGAAAAGGTACGTCCTATGTAGTCATTCTCAATTGTTAATTTACCATTTTCATAAGTTGCACGAACTTCCCCTCCCAAAACATCTGCTTTTACCGTATTATATGGAGTCGAAATTAATGTTAGAGCCATCATTCCTGCCAATGTTGTAGCTCCAACTCTTTTAAGTTTATTAAATATAACTTTCTCCTTTCACTTTAATATTACTTTTTAGTTTAAATAATTACACACCCTTTCATTTTTAAAATAATCATGCATAAATTTTATAACTTGCATGGCTTAAGTATCTAAAAAGTAAATGTTAACGCTTCCAAAGAAAATTATACATTATTTAACTATTTTGGTATTTGCACTTTCTAGTTAAAACTTTATATTTTTTTATTGTTTTCTATTTTCTGACTATTCAATTTTAAATTGCAAAAAAAGTGCAGATATTAATTTTGTTATTACTTCAATATGCTAAAGTCATCACAAAATTAATAGCTACACTTAAAAACTGAATTAAGAATTTAATACTTTATTTACATTTAAATACTACCTATCGGTAATACTTATTTTGATTACCAATGAATTTTAGTAGCTGACTCATTAGAAATATCATCTCTTTTACTTAAATATAAACATAAACCATCTAACACTATATGAATGCTTTGATCAAATAAGGAACTTAACAATTGTATTGATTTTCTCTCTAATCCTGTATCCCCTTTTACTGTTCCGGGAACTACAACAATAATATCTGATTCTTTTGCTAAATCTGATTCCTTATTACTTGTAAATGAAACTATCTCACATCCAGCTTTCTTTGCTTTTTTAGTATCAGAAACTACATTAGCACTTTTTCCTGAGCCTGATACAGAGATAAAAAGATCACCTTTTCTTACTGATGGAGTAATAGTTTCCCCTACTACATAAACATTATAACCTAAATGCATAAGTCTCATAGCAAAGCCTTTCGCCATTAAACCTGAACGTCCTTCTCCATCAACAAATATTCTTCTTTTCTTAGTTATTGCTGATGCTGCACTTTTAAATTCACTTTCATTTACTTTTGAAATTACATCTTTTATTTCTTCTAAAATAACATTTAATAGTTCCATTATTTATCATCCTCCATAAGAACTTTAAAGGCCTTAGTAGCTTCTTTTATATTTTCAGATTTAGTAATAGCTCCACCAACTATAGCTATATGAAAATTTGCTTTTTTAATAGTACTAATACTATCTTTACTAACTCCTCCAGCAACAGCTAATCTATTAAAATCTTTTAAATTGCCTATTGTTGAATTAATTAAATCTTCAAGGCCTATTCCACTATTATCAGAAGGTAAATGGACACAAATTATCCCATCTGAAAATTCTTTAAGGGCTTCTTGCTTTTCACATGAAACTTCAATTAAATCAATTAAATAGTCCTTGTTATATTTATTAGCCACCCTTTTACAAATTCTTAAGGTTTCTAATGAAGATCCTCCAAGTACTGTAGCAATATCAGCTCCAGCATTATATACTGCTTCAAATTCATATTCTGCTTCATCAACAGTTTTAATATCTGCTAAAATTATTTTATTGGGAAACTCTCCTTTTATTCTACGAACTGATTCCAATCCAAAATCTTTAATTAAAGATGTTCCTACTTCTATAATATCTGCATATTCTTCTACTTCTCTTATTATATCTATTGCTTTTTCTATAGATACCCTATCTACGGCTACTTGAAGTTTCATTTTTATTCTCCTTTATAAATTTATCTAATTCCTCTCTTGTAGGCAATCCCTCATTATCACTTACAAAAGTTACTTGAATTGCTCCAATAGCATTTGCTCTTATTACAGATTCATGTAGTTCTAAATTTTCTAGTTTACCACTTATTACACCTACTGCAAAACCATCTCCTGCACCAACTGTATCTACAACTTTCTTAACCTTAAAACTTGGTACTCTAAAGCTTTCATAAGCACTTCTTACATAAGCTCCTTTGCTACCCTCTTTTATTATAACATCTTTTATACCTAAATTTTGATAATAATCAGCAATTTTTTCTGGTTCACTGCTTCCTGTTAATATTAATCCTTCAGATATACCAGGTAATATCATATCACATTTAGAGGCCAATTCATTTACTACCTTAATCATAACTTCTTCACTTTCCCATAATGCTGGTCTTAAATTAGGATCAAAAGTTATATAACAATTATTTTCTTTAGCTCTTTCCATCAATCTATATGTAGCTTCCCTACAACTTAAAGATAATGCAGGTGGTATTCCTGTAACATGTACTAAGGAGACTCCATTAAAATTTATTTTATCTATATCTTCTGCAGTCATATGTGAAAAAGCTGAACCTTTACGATAATATGCAGTTACTGGATCCCCTGATGAAACCTTACTCTTAAGCATTGTTCCAGTTTTATATATAGGATCAAATGTAATAAACTCTGTTCCTATTCCTTCTCTATCTAAAAAGTTTTTTACATAATTTCCTAATGGATCTTCTCCAAGTTTAGTTACATACTCTACTTTATGAACTAATCTAGTAAGACCTGTACACACATTAACTTCTGCTCCTGCTAATGATCTTCTAAATAATTCTACTTCTTCTAGAGGACCCTCTTCCTCAGCTGTAAACATAGCCATCGGTTCCCCAAATAATATTACCTTACTCATATCAAAGTCCTCCTTTAAACCCTTCTATTTCTTTATATAACTCAACCGCCTTATTTTCATCATATGGATATAGCATTAAAACATCAAAAATATAAGGATTATAATTTATTGATAATAATTCTTTTGCAAAAGCCATAGCAGCAATTTCTCCAATACATACTAATCCTGATTTATATTTATACTTACCTATTTTCCATAGAACTATCTTTTCATTTTTTGTATAAATATTTTTGTTATTTTCTTCTATATGATGAAATAATTCATGAGCAAGCAACATACTTTCAACATCAATATATTCTAACTTACTACTCAACTCATTTTCTTTAATAAATTCTTCTACTAACATTTTATTTTTTTTAAATACTGTTATCTTATTGGGGCTATTGTAACAAGCAAACATAATGTATGATTCAGTTCCATCTGAATCTTTTTCTATATATTCTAAACCGATCCTTTTTAGAATTTTTTTAATAGGAACATCTCTGTATTTTTCTTTTATTTTTATAGCTTCTTTCTTGCCACACTCACTTGCTTTTTCTATTATTTTTTTTCTTAACTCCTCTGAAACTTTACCTTTAAGGGGGTCTCTGCTAAAAGCATATTGCCCCCACTCTTCATCATTTATATTAATAAGAAAATCTATTTTTTCTTCAATCATATATCGTTTTTAGCTCCAATTAGTATAATTTCTTCATTATCTTCTAATGTTGCTAACTCTGTATCCACAACTAGGTAAAGTTGATCTAAATCCATCATTCCAGCATAATCAAGCACCTTTCCCCCTGTACATAAATACATATCTGGTGTTAACTTAATGTCATTTTTAAATACTGATAATTGTTCCCACATTTCTTCTATAACCTTTGGTGCTTCTGATACTGTACATTTTCTAGCATCACCATCACCACGTTGAACTTTAATAAAACCTTTTTTGTCTACAATTCTTATTTGATCAGAGCCATTTTTCTTTTTAGAAGTAAATACATAGAATACATTACTCTTAGTTATTAATTTTGTTTCTTCAATTGTTGCTCCCATTGATTTTGCTGCAATTTCCTTTGCTTCCTCTTCGCTACAAGCCTTTAATAAATCTGTAGTTTGAACTTCTGAAGATCCTAAAGCTATGGCTGTTACTCTTGAGGTTTGTGAATCGATTTCTATTTGAACTTCTACACTGTCTGGAACCGCTCCATTAGCAATAGCCATATTAGCAGCTTCCTTTTTAATATCTGCAATATCTTTCTTAGTTGGAGATGGAATAACACGTTCAACAACATCTCGAATCATTGATAACGCAACACCTATAGAAGAAATAACTTCTGCATTTTCAGGAATACTATATCCTAATTCCATAAGTTTAGCAGTATATGGTAGTAATGCTGAGACTCCACCACCAACTCCTACAAGAGAAATTTGATCTTTTTCTAATTTATATTTTTCGGCAAGTTCTAAAATAACTGGTCTAATCTTTTCATAAGATTTTCTTAAAATTTGCTCACACACATCTTCAACAGTAGTATTCATATATTCAGCTAATGGTTCAATGGCTTTACGAGCAGCTTCAGGATTTCCATATGAATAATGTTCTGGCTTTACATATCCTAAGACATTAGCTGCACAACTATTTGTAATTGTAATTTTCTTTCCATTCTTTAATCTAATATAAACATAATCTGAAGGGTCACCATCTTTAGGCCTAAAGAATTCAACTTGTGGATCTTCAATTTCTTCAATTGGAGTATATACTGCATAAGGCATACCTGCTATATGAGCACTTCTTGGTCCAACATCAACTATTCCTTCTTTAGATGCTCTAACCATGCTTCCTCCTGCAACTCCTAATACACGTACGTCTAAAGAATTAACATAAGTTGGATGTCCACCAATTATTGAATAATCAACCGCTGGTCTACCATTTTTTATTACCCCTATATTAGTACTTGTACCTCCAACTTCAAAATATATACCATTTGAAGCCCTTAAGTACATTAAAGCACCAACAACACTAGCTGCTGGACCAGAAAGCATCGTTAATACAGGACGTTTTTTCATTTCACTAATATCCATTACGCCACCATCACCACGCATTATCATTAGTGGTACTTTAATACCAGCTTTACGAACACTATCCTCTGTACTATTAGCAGTTTCTAGCATCTTAGGAAGAATACTAGCATTAATTGCTGCAGTTCTTGTTCTTCTTGTAAGTCCATATAACTTACTTATTTCAGATGCTACTGAAACAGGAATATCATATTTTTCTGCAACTTTTTTAACTTCATTTTCTTCAGTTAAGTCATCAACACCAAAAGCCTTTGATGCAACTATAACATTTGACCCTTGTGATCTTAGTTCATTAATTGATTTTTCAATATTACTTTCACTTGCATCCTTTTGTTTTAAATATGTGTGATGTACTTTAATTATTCTTCCTGTTCCTAAATCAATATCATCAATTTTACTTTGTTTCTTAGCTAGAAATCCACTAAACCCACCTTTTCCCATTCCAATAATTCCAACTTCAGCAACATCTCCTTCTAAAAGTGCATTTGTAGCTTGAGTTGTACTATGAGCAATAAATATAACATCATTAGGATCAATATTATTTGCAGTTAAACATAATTTAAATGCTTCAATAACTCCAGTTGCCACTCCCATTTCATCATCATGAGTAGTCATAACTGAACCTTTTCCTATAATCTCATGTGTTTCATTATCTATTGCTACAGCTTTAGTATGAGTTCCTCCAACATCTATTCCCACACGAATTGCTCTATTTCCCATAATTACTCCTCCATTTTTATTTTATTATTAGTTTATTAATATCTTTTGTTTAGTCTAATTACATGCCATACATAAAGTAAACTACTACTGAATTAATTGCACAAATTATCCAACCCCAGATAACACCTGAACGTAAGAAATCTTTAGTATTTGTCTTTGAGTAGTTAATTGCCCAAAGATTCCAAGATTGTGTTGGACAGCAAGAAATGTTCATTGTAATAGTTGGAATATATATTAGAGGAAATAATAGTTCTGCTGAGAAAATTCCCATACCATTCAATATACCTAGTGTTGCAGCTCCAGCACCAAATACTGTTAATGGTCCACGGAATAATCCAAGTGGAGCAATCACTGCAAATAGCACGCATAATAATAATGTACTACTTGGCATTATTCCTCCTAATATGCTTTGGAAAAATACTGAATCAAATCCTGCAACCTTATTAAACATAGGTAGTATAAATAAGAAGCCTAGTAGTGATGCAACGTCTACAACACCATCATAAAATGTCTTTGAAATAACTTTTTCACAATCTTTGTAAGATTTAATCTTTCCACAAATAAATAATGCATAAAATGAAGCTACTATAAATGCTGGAATAGGTTGCCATTTAAATACTATCGCTAATATAACAGGTAATACAGGAGTTATTAAAGCTATTCCAGGCACATGTTCCTCAGTCACTGTATTTGTTGAAGTAGCTGCCCAAGCATGGCTTACTTTAGTTTTTCTAAGTCTTACAGCTAACATTATAATTACTACTAATAATTGTATTGCCATTGCAGTAAATCCAAATTTTAAGTAATTTGAATCATATTGAAATCCTTCAAATATACCTTGCATTTGCTTGAAAAGAACTATATTAACGTACATTCCTGAACCAACTGACATAAGATAAGATGAAACAGCTAGAGCTTTTGGGACTCCAAGTGATAATAATATTGGTAATACGATTACACCAATTGCTACAACTGCACCTGCTCCAAAAGTACTAGTAAATATAAGTGATGTAACTATTGATATTAATATTGTTGTAATTAATGGTTTATCTCCACCCAACTCAACTGCTAATTTGATAATTTTAGATGCAATTCCTGTTTTAACAAGAACTTGTCCAAACCAGCTACCAAATATAACTACAACTGCTGTAGCACCCCAACTTTCTGGTCCCCCTTGAAAAATTTGAGTTTGAGCATCTGCCCATGTAATTTCTCCACCTATAATTCCTAAGGCTGTCCATATGATTGCCATAACTAAGAAACCAATCATCATGTTTCCACCTCTTACGGCATATACTATAAATCCAACAAAAGTAAGTAATAATAAAATTCCAATAACCATATCCATAATATTTTTCTCCCCTTTTATATAAATATTAAAAATTAAATTATCTATTTATTACCCTCTTTCATATAACACCCTCTTTATTAAAAATTATATATATAAATTATAATTTTAAAGCTTTTTCAATTTCTAACTTAACCTCTTCTATTGAAGTGCATGGATATTCTAAAGCCATAGGCAAGTTTTTTGGTAAATTATTAAGTATCTTTTCTAGATTTAATATTCCTGTATCTAATAAAGTATTTTTTCTATTATCATCTGCATTTTTTAAATGTATATAACTTACAAAGTCTTTTAATAATTCTGAATTTTTTATAGGATCCTCATCTTGAAAAATCCAATTAGCGACATCGAATGTGAAAGAAATATTTCCTCCTAAGTCTCTATCTCTTTTTAAAAAATTATATATTTTCTCTGATTTTCCATTTTCGCAAGTTTGATCATTTTCTACAGTAAGTTTAATCTCATATTTCTTACATAACTCATCTATTTCCTTAACATCTTCCACTGATAACTCATTAACTTCCCCTATATTCATCTTTACATTATGGCAGTTCATATTGTATGCTTCATTAAAATAGCCTTCTATTTCTTTTCTCCTAAGCTTGTCCGCTCTAAACAGACATTCTGGAACAGAATAAAATAAATTGATATTATAGATATTAGCCTTTTCTTTAATATCTATAATCTCCTTATTAAAATCCTTTATAAATTCACGTCTTACTTCTATACTTTTTATTCCAAGCTTATTTACTTTATCAATTATATTGCTTTGAGGTACTCCACTCTTTAAATCATCAATAAATACCAAAGTATTGATTACTAATTTTTCTTTTTCCATACCTATCCCTCCTCTTATCTAAATTCTCATTTATTCCCTAAAAATTAATATTTATTTTTACCTATTTAGCTGCATTTATTAATCTTTCACAACGTTCTTTAAGTAAATCAAGATTTGATGAATTAATTCCTTTTGTTAAGTATCCTCCAAAACCTATTGCATATGCTCCACTTTCAAACCATGCTTTAACATTTGTGTCATCAACACCACCAGTTGGCATCATTTCGATAAATGGCATTGGAGCCTTTATTCCTTTAATCATCTTCATTGATAAACAATCTCCTGGAAATAACTTAACTACATCACTACCAGCTAAATATGACTTATACGCTTCTGTTGGTGTTGCAGCCCCCATTGAACAAAAGATATCATTTTCTTTGCAGTAACTTCCTACTTCTTCTACTATACAAGGTGATACTATAAAATCAGCTTTATTACATACAGCTAATTCTGCTTGCTCCTTATTTAGAACTGTACCAGCTCCTATTATTGCATTAGGTAATTCGTCTTTTAATTCTCTAATTAATTTTTCAGCATTTGGTAAACTAAAAGTGATTTCTAAAGTTGTTATTTCAGATTCAACAAGAGTCTTACATATAAGTTTTGCTTCTTCTAAATCATTTCCCCTAATAACTGCTATTAATTTTCCCTTCATTAGTTTTTTTAATTCTTGTTTATTCATTACTAACATCCCCTTTATTTATCTTAATATCTGTTGATCCTCTTACAACAAGTTTAGATGGCAATTCAATATATTTAGCTGATCCAATTTCTTCATTATTTATTCTATTAATAAGAAGCTTGGCTGCTTGAACACCACATTCATATGAATCTTGAGTTATTGTAGTTATTCCTGGTGGAATTAATGATGCCCAACCCCAGTCATCATAACCACATATCCCTAGATTTCCAGATATTTTTATATTTAAATTTTTCATTCCATGTAGTACATTAAGTAATGTAACTCCATTAACTGTGAAAATTACCCCTGGTTCTCCATTACATCTCTTTTCAAAATCAATTAGATTTTTTTCACATATATCTTTATTTTTTTCATCAATAATGTATGTAAAACTTTTTCCATCAATGTTATATAACTTTTTTACTGCATCAATATATGCATCATGCCTTAAATAACGACTACTATTTGCAGTTGTATCTTGAGTAAAAAATGCAATTTTCTTAAAACCCTGTTCATATAAAAACTCCATACATTCATAGGTAGATTTATAATTATCAGTCGTTATTGTATCTATTTTATTAACATCCTTTATGCAACGGTCAGCTAGAACTATCTTAACTCCATTATTATTTAGTTTCATTAAATAATAATCTATCTTACCTGTAGTGTTTATAATCAGACCATCAACTTTATTATCTAATAATGATTTTATACTTTCCTTTTCACTATCGGGATTATTATCTGTATTAGCAAATAGCACATCATATCCCATCTGTTTACAAACATCATTTATTCCTTTCACTACAATAGATGAGAATGGGCTCCCTATATCTGCAATTATGCAACCTATTACTCCAGTCTTTTGTGCTTTTAAACTTCTTGCAATATTACTTGGTCTATATTTAAGTTCTTTAATTACTTCCTGAATTCTTTCTTTAGTCTCTATAGACATATATTCATATTGTCCATTTAAGTATCTCGATATAGTAGTTTTAGATACTTGTGCCATTTCTGCTACATCTTTTATTGTTGCTCTTTTACCTCTTAATTCACTCATTTTAAGAAAGTCCTCCTAAACATAGTAAACCGGTTAACAAAATAAAAATAGTTTATGTGAACCGATTAACATAAGCCTTATACAGCTAAAGCTTTATGTTTTCAACTTATACAATTAAGAAACCGATTAACATAAACTACTCAAATATTCTCTTTAACTATTTATCCTTTGTGAACCGATTAACTGAACAATCTTGTTATCGATTTCATCTCTTGATTTAATTATATATCCACATTTTAGAAAATTCAATACATTTTTAAAATATTTTATATTTTCTGAATATTTGAAATAAATGAGGATATTTTATAATATCCTCATTTAAATCTTATATATTTACGAATTTTTCATTACTACACTTTCAATCTGATTTGCTACACTTTCACAAGAATCACAACATCTTTCAAAATATTTAAAAGTGCCTGTCCATGTCATAATTTCAATAGGATCTTTAGAGCTAGTATAAAGATTTCTTATACTATTAATATATAGTCTATCTCCCTCTTCTTCTAAATCATTTATACTTATAATTAGCTTATTAATTTCAGAAGACTTTTTAAAATTATGAAATTCCTTCATTAACTTCTTTAATTCAGTACAATTTCTTATAATTACATCAGTAAAACCTAATGCTTCTTTTTTTATTTTAGAAATATTAAACATATAAATTTTAACTAATATATCTTCAATATTATCAGTTACATTATCTATATAGTGTGCTAAATCTATTATATCTCCTCTTTCTATAGGAGTTATAAACTCTTTAGCTAATTTATTCATCATTTCATGCTTCTTTATATCTGCAGAATGCTCTATTTTATGCATTTCATCTATTCTTTCGCCTAGTTTATCTACATTAAAGTTTACCAAAGTATCTTTAAGTAAATTTGCTGCTTCACAGGAATAATCCACTAACTCAGCTAACATTTCAAAATAATTATTTGCTTTTTTACCTACCATTAATATCTTGCTCCTCTATAATTATATTTTAAAATATCCAAATAAATAATTCTGCCATTAAGAATCCTATTAATCCACAACCTGGGAATGTTAAAATCCAAGTCCAAACCATTTCTTTAACAACTCCCCAATTTACTGAACTAATTCTTTTGGCAGCTCCAACTCCCATTATGGCAGTAGTTTTTGTATGTGTAGTACTTACAGGAATTCCTGTTACTGAAGAAAGTAAAAGACATCCAGCACCTGCTAAATCTGCTGAGAATCCTTGATATTGCTCTAACTTAACCATATCCATTCCAACTGCTTTAATTATCTTATATCCGCCTATAGATGTACCAAATGCCATAACTAATGAACATAATACCATAAGCCATACTGGTATAACAAAATTTTGAACGTCACTTCTTCCATTTGCTAAAAAAATACCTAACATAAATACTCCCATAAATTTTTGTCCATCTTGAGCTCCATGCATAAATGCCATAGCTGCCCCACCACCAATTTGAGAATATTTAAAAAAGCTTCTAGTTTTTCTACGATCAACTCCTCCAAATATCAAGCCTATAATTTTTACAGTTAGCCATCCCATACCAAAGCCTAAGAATGTAGATAATATTAATCCATATATTACTTTTATCCATTCACTTCCGTTTATACCACTCATTCCACCTTGAAGTGCAATTGCAGCTCCTGAAATTCCTGCAATTAATGCATGGCTTTCACTTGTTGGAATACCAAAATACCAAGCAGCAGTAGCCCATACAACTATAGCAAATAATGCTGCACACAATGCTATCAATGCATAGTGTGAATCGCCACCAAAATCCACCATATTATATATAGTTTGTGCTACATTTGCATTCACCATTGTCATTACAAAGACTCCTAAAAAATTGAATATTGTCGCCATAAAAATAGCAGCACGTGGTCCTATAGCACGAGTAGACACGCAAGTAGCAATTGCATTCGGTGCATCAGTCCATCCATTAACTAAAATTACTCCTAAAGTTAGAATTACTGTAATTAATAATGGAAGATTGTCCATTACCTGACTAATAAATTCAAAAAAAGAAATTGTCATGAAATATCTCCTTTCATATTATGTAAAATACTTCTAGATTATTTTATAATTCTACATTTTAACAATATAACTTTTTTTATCATTTTTCAACAATTTTATGTATATTTTTTTAACAAAAAAGTACTTCTATATAATTTTGCCTATTCCGAAAGCTCAAAATCACTGTAAAATTAATATAATCACTTCTTAACTAAAGGAAAAAAATTATAAAAGGTTATTAGAGTAGACCCTTTATAATTTCCTAAAGAATAAAATAGGAGCTGTAGCACAATGAAAAATTAAGAATGAATAATGAAAAATTAATGAAAAAACTCCTGAAAGAGTTTTGAAAGGAAATTAATTTTAGTAATTCTGTAAGTATTCCATCAATAATTCTTCATTTTTAATTTTAAATTCTTAATTATGGCTATTTGTGCGACAGCTCCTATTTGTTAAGTTATTCGATTATATGACCAGAATTCTCCAAGCATGATTTAATTTGAATTTCAGTAGCAGGTTTATTGTAAATCACTTCAATTGTTCCTCTTGCCACATCTAGACAAACTTGATTTACTCCATCTACTTTTTCTAAAGAATTTTTTACTTGTGTCTTGATATTCTCGTTTGCAATTCCACTTATTTTATAATGCACTCTATCCATACTATATCTCCTTTCATATTTAATACAAATATAGTTTGCTCAAAGTATATTTATTTATTGATTTTTCCATATGATATTATCTTTATAATAATTTATACCTTCATACTCCATTTTTGCTCCTTGTTTTTCTAATCTAATCTTATATTCATTCCAAGTTCTTTCACTCTTAGGTGTCCATCCAATTTCTGCATATCCCAATAATCTTGGATATATCATAAACTCCATATTTTCAACATTATCTATTGTCTCAGTCCACAAAGGAGCTTCTATGCCTAAAACTAAATTTCTAGGTGCAAAATCTGTTGGATCCCAATCATATGCTGTTTCTATAGGTATATAACCTGCCCAATTTAAGCCATATGTTGGTACATTTTCATTGTACTTCATATCTAAATAGGCTTTGCTAGCAATTGAAATTATCATATTCATATTCTTCTTCCTTGCATCTTCATTTGAATCCTTCCAATTTTGAAGTATCACACTTGAATTTATTTCAGGCGCTGTATCAATTGGATCCCATCCAATTGGAATCTTACCATATTTCTCAACTATTTTAGAAACTCTTCCTACAAAGTAATTATAGTCTTCTTTTTTAGTACTATCTGCTTCATCTCCACCCATATGAAAATATTTAGATGGCGATATTTGAGATATTTCTTTTACTACATCTTCGATAAATTCATAAGTTTTCTCACTATCTGTCATAAGAGTACTAAATCCAACATCAGTTCCAGTGTATAAAGGTTTTCTCTTTCCATCAGGATTTAAAAATCCATAAGATGCTAAAGCTGCATTTGTATGTCCTGGCATATCTACTTCAGGAATAATTTCAATATATCTATCCACAGCATATTGAACTATACTTTTAAATTGTTCTTGAGTATAATATCCTCCTGGACCACTACCTACTTCAGTACTTCCACCAATAATAGTTAAATCCGGATACTTCTTTATTTCTATACGCCATCCTTGATCATCAGTTAAATGTAGATGTACTCTATTAATCTTGTACTGAGCTGCAATATCTATTTGCTTTTTTATTTCTTCTTCAGTAAAAAAGTGTCTCGCTACATCTATCATTAATCCTCTATAGCTATATTCTGGTTTATCATAAATCTTTGAGCTTTTAATACTCCATTCAATATCATTTACTAATTTACTTGAATCTATTTCAGGAGGTAATAACTGCCTTAAAGTTTGAATACCTCTGAATAGTCCTTCCGGTTTATTAGCTACTATCTTCGCTCCATCCGAAGTAATCGTAATATTATATCCTTCATCACCTAATGTACTTTCACTATTTACGGTTGTTAAATAAATATAATTTTGTTTTTCAATTTCATTCTTACTTATATTAAAATCATATCCTGTAGATGCTTTTAATTTTTCCTTTAAATATTCTGCAATTTTAGCTATTTCTGCTGTTTCTTCATCATCTTTTCCCTTTATAAAAATAGTAGTGTCTTTATTAATTATAAATTTCCCATCATTTTCTTTATATGTTAATGGCCTAGGTATTATGGTATTATTGATACTTTTTGCATCTGCAATTACCTCCGATTCCTTTTTACTTGTTGTTGATATTAGTGAAACTATTAGAATAACCATCTCTATAAAGGCAACTATAAACCATTTTCTATTTCTTTTAAACAAAGTATTTTCCTCCTTACATTTGTTTTTTCATTAGTTTAATTTTATTAAACTTTCATAAGAATCTTATCTATTCTTATGAACAATTCCTTCGAAAATCTTCCCCTTTTCTTTTGGGAGTTTCTTTTTTACTAAGATGTCATAAAAACCTGATATTATATAACTTATTGTCATAACTATAATTATTGCTAGCATTTCTTCTCCACCAAAATACTCTAAAGCCATAGCTATAGATGTTATAGGAAGAGATGTTGCACTACAAAATAAACCTATCATACCTAATGCTGTAACAGAATTAAGTGGCAAATTAATATATTTAGAAAGAAAGCTTCCTAAAGTTGCACCTGCAAAAAATGTCGGATTTCCTCTACCACCTTGAAATACTGATCCTAAGGCAACAGCAGTAAAAAGAACTTTCCATATATAATCCATTATGCTTACATGATTTTTAAAGGAATCATTTATAAAAGATTGCCCTAGTCCATTATAATTATCTCCAGCTATCCAAAATAATATTATTGTAATAACTCCTCCTATAATTGCCTTAATATATGGATTTTTAGTGAATTTATCATACATCTTACTACTATTATCTAAAACTAAATTAAATATAAATCCACCAATTCCAAATATCACCCCTAATAATGCTAACTTCATAATTACTATAAAACTTAAATCATCTAAGACTAAGCTAGGATATTCAACAGGCTTACTCCCAATCCAAATAGCTATTTCATTAGACACAACAGTAGTTAAAAATGCTGGAATTAGAGCTTGATAATGAAATCTTCCTTTTAAAACCAATTCCATACCTAAAATTGCTCCTGCAAAGGGAACATCATATATTACTCCAAAAGCACTTCCTACTCCACATATCACTAAAGTTCTTTGTTCATCATCAGTTAATTTAAACTTTCTAGATATAAAATCTCCTAAGGTTCCCCCCATTGCTACTGCTGAACCTTCTTTTCCCGCAGAACCGCCAAAAAATGTAGTAATTAAAGATCCTATAAAAACCACAAATGTCATATAAAAAGGAATATTCTTAGCTGCTGATTGAACTTCAGACTTAAGTAGATTCTCACCTGAATAAGCATTTCTCTTAGTTCTTAAATACATAAAGGTAATTAACATTCCTGCTATTGGAAGAAAATATATTAAATATTCATGTTCCTTTCTATAGTTGTTAGCTGCTGACAGAACTCTGTTAAATAAACCTACTATAACTCCAATTGGAATTCCCATAATAATGCTTAATTTAATCCATTTAAATGTTTTTCTTATTAAATTATAATAATCTTTATTTTCTTCTTTAGTATTTTTATCCATAATTATCTCCTTATCCTTTATTCTATTATTTGTTCTTTTTCTAGAAATAATTCTTATTGACTTCTCTTAATAATTACAATTACTGTTTTTAGATACAAAAAAAAGAGCTGTCTAAAACAGCTCCGACTTTACTTTTTATAATCTTACATACTAATATTTAATTATATAACAACTTTCAGAAGGGATATCAACCTCATTATTTCTTTGGAAATAATCTATTATAAGTTCACTCATATCCATGTTTATTTCTTTTACTACTTCAGCATTTTCATAAGCTGGGTATATTGATGTATTACTAGCTCTATAATTATTCAAAACAATAGTATAATCTTTATCTAAATCTATATCTTTCCCATCTTTCTTCATGCTAACTACACGATTTCCAAAATCTTTAGTTAAGTCTATTTCATAAGTTAAACCTGCAAAGGTATCATAATTATAGTTTTGAACCTTTGGTACTAAGAATTCTTCATTTATTTTAACTTCATTGTTTTCTAAAACAAAATATGTAGCACTTTTTTCAATAGCTTCTTTTATTTTACTACCTTTAATTTTTAGTACTTTTAATGTGTTTGGATATGGATAATTAATTAAAACATCTCTAATTGAAACATTCTTTTTAAATCCAATAGCAGTATCAAATAGTGATAATGCTGAAAAGTCAGCATTAGAAACATCTAACTGAACTTCATGTAAAAAGTTTATAAAAGGATGCCCCTTAAGTCTTGCAATGAATATATCATCTAATATTATATCATTTTTAAAATGACCTATTTCTTTATCTAAATATTCTTGTAATTTTTTATTAATTTCAGTAAATCTATTTTCTAAATTCTTATTTATTTCATCATCCATTTTAGACACATCTACTAATTCATAAGTAGATTCTTTTGTTTCTGTATCAATAACTATTTTTGTGAAATTTTGTCCATTATGCATAGGTTGTGTGCATATTACTCCATTCATCTTTGTTATAAAAGATCTATGTTGATGACCACTTAAAACTATATCTATTGAATCATAAGTTTCTAATAATTCACTAGCTTGATTTTCCTTAGTTAAGCTTTCTGTTGGTATATTATTACCATCTAAACTCTTTTCAAATCCTCCATGATAACAAACTATTATCATATCACAGTTTTCTTTTAATTCTTTCTCATATTCACCATAAACTTTAACAGGATCTAAAAATTCTAAGTTTTTAATATTCTTTTCTTGTTCCCAATTTGGTATAAAAGATGTTGTAAATCCAATACATCCAATTTTAAAGCCATTAATATCAAAAATCTTATAAGGCTTACTATTAAATTCTAATCCTTTAATATTAGCATTTATTATTTTATCTGAAACATTTTTATATGCACAATTTAAATAATCTAATCCATAATTAAATTCATGATTTCCTAATACATAAGTATTATATCCAATATCTTCTAATAGCTCTACAATAGGATTAACTTTTAATTTTTGCTTAGATAAATAGTGTGTTAATGCTGAACCTTGAATAAGATCACCACAATCTATTTTTAAAGATGCATCATATTTTTTTTCATCTTCTAATATGTAAGTACCAATTTTTAATATTCCAAGAGATTTGTCACTTACATAATTAGTTGGATAAACAAATCCATGTAAATCACTAGTTTGATAAATAACTAATTTCATAATTCCTCCTTATTAAAAGAGGATGTTAAAAAACTACATATAGCTTCTTAACATCCCCCATATTTATATTTTCTAGAAATAATTCTATATTATTCCCAGATTGAATTTAAAGTAGATTTAAATTCTTCTAATTTTTTAGTTACATCAGCATTGCTTGGATCAGCTAATACTGATTCTAATACTGTACCAGCTTCACGATATGCAGCATCTGCACCAGTTATAACTGGGTTAGTATATAAATTCTTAGTTGCATCTGAAAGAATTGGAGCAATTAAGCTTCCTGAATTCTTATACTCATCTGAGTCTATTGCACTTTGTCTAACTGGCATATATCCTGTTTCTGATGCCCATTGTATTTGCTTTTCTGTACTTGTTAAGAACTTTAAGAATTCATAAGCTGCTGTTTTTTGTTCTGCAGTAGCACTTGAGAATACATATAAATCAGTTCCTTGTTGTAATGAAGCACTTGTTGGGTATGGAGCAACACCAACTTCAAACTTATCGCCAACACCTTGTTTAACATAATTTTCACCAGCATTTGAACCAACGTACATTCCTACATTTTCATTACTAAATGGTCCTGATAAGTAGTTATCTGTTCCTGCAATTCTGAAATATCCTTCTTTAACGCCTTCTAAATAGTAATTAACAGCCTTAGCAGATTCTTCGCTAGTTACATCAAAACTACTATCAAATGTTTTACCTTCAGTCTTTAAGAAAGTTGTATAATAAGTATTTAATGAGTCAAATCCAGCTCCTGCAATACCTTTTGCTTCATATATCTTCTTAGAAACTTCAACTAATTCATCATAATTTGATGGAGCAGTTAGTCCTAATTCATTAAATAAAGTTTTGTTGTACCATAAAACTTCTGTTGATTTATTAAATGGCATACCATATATTTTACCATCTATTTTAGCTGCTTCTCTAAAGCTTGCTAATATATCTTCATAATTATCAAATTTTAAAGTTTCATTTTCAATGTATGGAGTTAAATCAGTAACTAAGCCATCATTTATAGGATTAAACATCCAATCTGGATATGCTTGAGTTAAAGTAGGTAAATCTTTAGGGCTTGCTACTGTTGCTGTTATTTTTTGTTGTAAATCCTTATAACTTGATTGGTTTTGTAAAGTTACAGTAATGTTAGGATTTTGTTCCATAAATTCATCTGTTAACTTTTGAAGAGATTTTTCTAAATCCCCATTCATTGCATGCCAGAAAGTAATTTCAACAGGTGAAGTAATTTCTGTAACGATGTCTTCATTAGTTTTTTCTGCACCCTTAGTTGAGCATCCAGTTAATAAACCTACTGATAGTGCTAGAGCAATTAGTTTCTTAATTTTCATTTTGTCTCCTCCAATTATATAGTTTGTTTTTTTTCTGGTAAAAGAACATCACCATTTTCATTATAAAGTTTCTCTGGACGATAAGAATGTATTGGAACTAATAATTTAGGTTTAATTAAATTAATAATTTTAATTAAATCCATAGGATGTGCATGTCCACTGCATGACACTCTTTCGAATTTAATATTTCTTCTTCCAAAACTTTCTATGAATGGTAAATAAGCTGGATCAAAATCCCCTAATGGTGTTGCATTTGAGTGGATATAAATGCCACCTTCTTTTAATTGATCCATATATTTAATGGCAAGTGTATCTAATTGCCAGAAAAAGTCCCCTTCATCATTTAATAAATCTTCAAAATTTATTCTTAAATCTTCATTTAATCCATATTCCTTATTATCTAATGAATAATAATAAGATTCATAACCAGTTGCTTCTTTAAGAACATATGAATAATATGCATCTAAAACAACCTTTCTAGGATTACTCTTAATTATATTTAAGATTCTTTCTATATTTGAAATATAATAATTAAATGTTATTTGTTTATTTGGATTTTCTTTAACTATTTCATTAATTTTTTCTATTAGCTCAGGTTCATTTGTAATTTCCTTTTCACTAATATCATCATCAAACTCTTGGAAAGAAACACTCACACCTTCTATTAATAGAACATCACAGTTTTCACTTTCTTTACAAAATCTTAATGTATCTTCTTTTCTATACCCATGAAGTCTTATATCACCAGTATAAGAAATTACTAAGTCTGGAGTTTCAATTAATAATCCACAAGCACCGTATGCATCATGGTCAACTGGCATTACTTTAACCTTAATCTTGCCAATTTCTATAACTTCATTTTCTTTAACTCCAATTATATCTCTTGTATTTTTTCCCTTATTTTCATATAGAGGGAATAAAAAATCATTATTAATATTTAATGTATTTAATAAAGATTTAGTTCCTTCTAATGTATATAAAGGTACTTCTGGATTTAAGTAATTTACAATCTTAGAATGATCTAAATGCATATGTGATAAAAATACTGCTGTATTTTTAAATTTATTTTCCTTAGATTCATACCCTTTTAATGGTATGCTTGGATCAAACATATTATCTAAATATGGAACTAAGTTTTCATCTAATAAATCCTGTAAATTTTCTGGCTGTACTGGAGCCTTTGGGTTATATTCACTTCCAAAATCAAAGAATATATGGCTATCTTCATATACCACTTCAATTATTGTTCCACCTATAGTTAAAATACCATTGTGAAAAGTGATTTTTGTCTTCTTATCCTTTAACGCCACTCTTAACAACTCCTCTAATAATTTGTTTTCTAAATATTAAGTATAAAATTAATATCGGTACTATAGCTATTGTTGATGCTGCCATTTGAAGCTGTACATTTGTACCACTTTCTGTTGCAAAGGAGCTTAATCCATTACTTAATAACCTCATTTCTTTACTATTTGTTACTAGTATTGGCCACAAGAATGAGTTCCATCCACTTATAAAACTTAATATTCCCATAGTAAATAATGCTGGTTTAGCTAAAGGCACTAATATTCTATGGATAAATTCTAAGTCAGAACACCCATCTACCTTTGCTGCTTTATAATATGATATAGGAATACTTGTTAAATATTCTTTTAAATAGAATATATAAAAGATACTTGCAAGTGATGGTATTATTAAAGCTGCATATGTGTCTAATAAACCAAACTGTGCAATTGTTTGATAGTTTGTAAATACTGTAACTTCATAAGGTACCATTAATAAAGCTGCCATACCTAATATTAAAATATTTTTGCCTTTAAAATCTAATTTAACTAGAGCAAATCCAGCTAATATAGAAGTGATTAATGTTCCAATTGTTGATATTCCAGCAACTATTATTGTATTAAAGAAGTATCTTACAAATGGAGCTTGCTCCATTGCTAAGGAAAAGTTATTCCACTGAAACTCTTTAGGAAATAAAGTTGGTGGTATACTAGTTGCCTCTTGATAAGTCATTAAACTTGATAAAATCATATATACAAAAGGGAACAATGTTATTATTGCCATTAAAACTATAAAAGTTTTTGATAAAACTGAACTAACTTTTTTCATCTTTTCACCTACTTAGATATTCTTTTTAATATACGATTTTGAATTAATGTGAAAATTAAAATTAAAGCAAATAGAATTACTGCAGCTGCCATACCTTGGCCATAACGATTTTCTACGTAGAATTTATTGAATACATAGAATACCGCAGTTGTTGCACTATCAGCAATACCTGCTTTCCCATTAAATATAGAGAATACTTGGGCATAAACCTTAAATGCACTAATAAAATTAACCATTAATAAAAACGTAATAATTGGTATCATTTGAGGTAAAGTTATTTTAATAAATTGCTCCATCTTTGTTGCTCCAAACATATCAGCAACTTTATAATAGCTTTTATCAACATTTCTTAAACCAGAAAGTAATATTATTATATTAAATGCAAGTCCTGACCATATACCAAATATAATTAATGTTATCATGCTCATGCTCGGATCATCTAAAAAGTTAAATGGTCCTATATTGAAAAATCCTAGTACATAGTTTACAAATCCATACTCTCCATTTAATAAGAATCTAAATACTATACCAACAGCAATTACACTTGTTAAATATGGAATAAAGAATATAGTTTCAAATATATCCTTATATTTAATTTTTTCGTATATTGTTATAGCTATAAACATAGATATTATTAATCCAACTGGCACTACAACAAAGGAAAATAATGCCGTATTTCCAATTGCAGTATGGAACTTTGGATCTTTTAATACTACTCCAAAATTTTTAAATCCATTAAAAGTTAAGTTATTTAAGGTTCCCTTTTGAAAAGACATAATGAAAGTCTTTATTAAAGGTAACACATTAAATATTCCGACTATTACTAAAGCAGGCATCAAAAACAGCCATGCTTGTGGTGAATTCTCCGCTCTATATTTAAACTTCTTCATTAGTACACTCTAACTCCATTCTCTTGGAATACGTAAATTCCGTTATAGTCAATATCAAAGCCTATTTTATCTCCTTCTGATACTTTCTTACTTATATCAGTTATAGACTTTGAATTTGTATCATTAACTTTAAAGTTTATTATACAATCTTTTCCTATTAACTCAGTAGATTCAACTTCAACTTCAAACAATGGATTTTCACTAATTTCAAAGTATTCTGGTCTAATACCAACTATGTAATTTTCTTCTGTCAATTCGCCTTTAAATCTATTTTTATCTAAAAGATTTAAATCAATTGAAAAATCTTTAGATTTTAATATATTTCCATCTTTCTTCATATCTACTAAGTTTATTATTGGATTTCCCATAAACTTAGCTACAAAAAGATTTGCTGGCTCTAAATAAAGGTTTTGAGGTATATCAAATTGTTGTACTATTCCTTCATTCATTAATACAATTCTATCACTTATAGATAATGCTTCTTCTTGGTCATGAGTTACAAAAATAGTCGTTATACCAATTTCTTTAACTAATCTTCTAATTTCTTCTCTAATTCTTAATCTTAATCTAGCATCTAAGTTACTTAATGGTTCATCAAGTAATAGTATTCTTGGATTTTGAACTAAAGCTCTTGTAATTGCAACTCTTTGTTGTTGTCCTCCAGACATTTCTCCGGGTTTTTTATCAGCTAATTCTTCAATACTTGTAACCTGCATATATTTTTTAGCTTCTTCCATAGCCTTATTTTTAGGTTGTTTATTTTTACCAACAGTAAGAGGAAACATAACATTTTCTAGCACTGTCATATGTGGATATAACGCATAGTTTTGGAATACTAATCCTATTCCTCTATCCTTAGGGTGCTTTCCAATAACAGATTCACCATCAAATTTAATATCACCACCACTAGGATCTAAAAGTCCAGCTAATAAGTTAAGAATAGTAGTTTTTCCACAACCACTAGGACCTAAAAGACAAACTAACTCACCCTCATTAATTTTAAGATCAATGCTTTTTAAAGCTTCATAACCATTGCTATAAACTTTTTTCAGTTTTTCAATTTGTATCATGTGCCACCTCTAATATTTATTTTTTATATCAACTTTTATCCGTCCCTATATACTATACTAAATATACATTTCAATGACAATATATTATGTTTTTTTCATATAAAAAAATTTAAATTTAACATCATCTTAACTTTTTATAATTAAATTAAAACAAATTTCTTACAATTATATTACCCACCTATTAATCGAATTTTTAGTTTGTTATTTGTCGAATCTATAATTTACAAATAGTTTGTGTTTTATGTATATTTATATTCTTAAAAATTAGTTATAATGCTTCTTCAATTTATAAATATACCACAATTTCTAAAATAAAAAAAGAATTTTTTCCTTTTTATTCATTATATATCCATTCTTTGTAAAGCAATTATAGTAAAATCAACATGTTTTTAAATTTATCTAAATATCTCTTCCTTTATTTCAATTAAATTATTGAAACTTCTATAACAATATTTATTTATTTCATCATCTGCAGTTTTTAAATCTACTACGTGTATAGGAATCATATTTCCTCTGTAGGCAGCTCTAACCCCAGCTAGAGAATCTTCTATAACAATACATTCTTTAGGATCTACTCCAAGCTTGTCAGCTGCTTTTAAAAATATTTCTGGATTAGGTTTAGTTTCCATAACCTCATCCCTACAAACTACTTCATCAAATATACATCTAAAGCCTGCATCTTCTAATTGCTTATCCATTCTTTCTTTCGAAGCAGAAGTTGCTAAAGCTAAATTATATTTTCTATTTTTTAAATATTTTAGTAACTCATAAGCTCCATCTTTTACTGGAACACCCTTTTCTAACTCTATAGCTAAATTAATATCTTTCTCTTTATACATTTCTTCAATAGGTATATTATTACCAAATTCTTTTTTAAAAACTCTTTTAACATTTTCTCGTCCAGTAGCAATTACTTTACAGTAAATTTCTTTAGTCATCTTATATCCATATTTTTCACAAATACTTGTCCAAACATCTAAATAAACTTTTTCTGTATCAAACAAAACTCCATCCATATCAAAAATTACTGTTCTTATATTTTCCAAATTATGCTGCATATAATCCTCCATATATAACTAAATCCATTAATATTTATATTATATATAGAGGACAATTTCAATAATTAAGATCTTTCTTTTAGATATTCTATAAGTTCTTCATAATTTTTTTCTGCAAGCTCTATCCTAGGTTTTAAATTGTTCTTTAAATAAGCTTCACTAATATTCTTATCATAATTAGATAATGTCTCCATTATTTCCTTTTTAAATAAAGGAATAATATCTATTATTCTTTTTATACCATACACATATTCGTCATCACTTATTTTAAAGCATTTAAACAAACCAGATGTAAGTCTTCCATCTGAGAATATATAAATATATCTATCCCTCATCTCATCTGATAAGTCTACTTCTATTTTATGTTTATATAACCTAAAAACTACATTATCATCTTTCACAAATATAGGAAATATAGTTGAGAAAAGCATAACTATATCCTCTTCTTCATTAGCTATTCCAGTAAAATCATGCTCATTTAATTTTTCTAAAATTTCTTCTGTAAAAATATTATCTTTTATTTTACTTCCTAACTTAGCCTTTAATTTTTGTTCCCTCTCTTCACTTAATAAATTATCTATTGAACTAAAAAACTTATTAAATTTGCTCATAATATTCCCTCCTTTATTAGATGTTTTATAATTTCATTTTAATATAATTGCTTAATTTATACAATTTTAAAAAACTCTCCTTATAATTTTAATATAACTATTAGGAGAGTTTTTGGTTTCTATTCTGTTTAAATTATAATCTACTTATCTAAGGCCATTTTTTCTTCTCTAAAAATCCTCTTATCCATAAATTTTAACTCACTTGAAATTACAGGCTTAAATGTCATAAGAGCTAGTATGTCTTTTTCTACATCAACTCCAGGGGCTATTTCTTCTAAGATCAATCCTTCCTTGTCTAATCTAAATACTGCCCTTTCTGTAATATATAATACTTCTTGACCAATACTTGTTGAATAACTTCCACTAAAAGTAATTTGTTCTACTTCATCTATAAATTTAATTACTTTTCCTTCATTTAATATATTTAACTTACCATCACTAACTTGAACTTTTAATCCTGATGTTGTAAAGGTTCCACAATAAACAACCTTTTTAGCATTTTGTGTAATATTAATAAATCCACCGCATCCTGCTATTTTAGTTCCAAATTTACTTACATTTATATTTCCTTTTTTATCACATTGTGCAAGACCTAGGAAAGCTATATCAAGTCCACCACCATCATAAAAATCAAATTGATTTGCTTGATCCAAAATAGAAACTGGATTTAATGATGCGCCAAAATTTAATCCATTTGCAGGAACTCCTCCAATAGGACCTGATTCTACAGTTAATGTTGATCTATCTGCTATACCTTCTTCATTAGCTACACTTGATATTCCTTCAGGCATACCTATTCCTAAATTAATTATCGAACCGTCCTTCAATTCTAATGCAGCTCTTCTTGCTATAACTTTTCTTTCTCCTAATGGCAAAGGATTAACTGATGCAACAGGGAATTTAACTTCTCCTGAATATGCTGGATTATACATTTCTGCATAAGTTTGCATGTGTTCTTCAGGTTGAGCAACTACAATAGCATCAACATATATTCCTGGAATCTTAACTTTTCTTGGATCTAGTGTCCCTTTTGAAACTATCTTTTCTACCTGTAAAATTACAATTCCTCCACTATTTTTAGCAGCTTGTGCCATTGAAGTAGCATCTAATGTTGCAACTTCCTTATCAAAAGTAGCATTTCCTTCTTCATCTGCATAAGTTGCTCTTAATATTGTTATATCTATTGGAATAGATTTATATAATAAATATTCTTTATCCTCAATATTAATAACTTTAACTATATCATCTGTAGTTCTTTCATTTAATTTTCCCCCACCAAGTCTAGGATCTACAAATGTTTGTAATCCAACTTTCGATATTGTACCTGGCTTTCCAGCTGCAATATCTCTATACATATGAGATATAATTCCTTGTGGAATATTATATGCTTCTATCTCATTATTTACAGCTAATTTTTGTAACTTAGGACATAATGCCCAATGTCCACCAATAACTCTTTTAACTAACCCTTTATGTCCAAAATGGTTTAACCCCTTATCCTTACTATCTCCTTGACCTGCTGCATATATCAATGTTAAGTCGTTTGGGGTACCATTTTTTAAAAAGCTTTTTTCTATTTCTGCAGTAATAGCCTCAGCATGTCCACTACCAATAAAACCACCTACAGCAACTACATCTCCACTTTTTATTATCTTAACAGATTCTTCTAAACTTATTATCTTAGACTTCATTTTATATACCCCCTAAATAATTAAATTATTCTCTATCATCTCTATTTAAAAAGTATAATAAGACTTCGGTTCTTTCTTTTTGTTTATTTTCAATTTTTTCTTTATCCCATTTATAGAATCCTTCACCGGATTTAATTCCTAATTTATTTTCATTAACCTTTCCTTCCAATAACTTAGATGCCTCTGTATAATTACATAGGTCTTGAAATAAATATGAAGAAATATTGTTAAATATATCTAATCCACCTAAATCTGCACTACATAACGGACCTGTAACACATAACCTTCTACCATGTCCATACTCCATAGCTTTGTCTACTTCCTCTGGTTTAGCCCATCCTTTTTCTACTATATACATTGCTTCTCTTAATAAAGCTAATTGTAATCTATTTCCTATAAAGCCCAAACACTCTTTTTCCATCTTAACTGCTTTCTTACCTATAAAATTAACCCAATCCACAGTTATATCAATAGTTTCTTTACTAGTTTTTTCTCCTGGAACTACCTCTACTAGTGGAATTAATTGTGGTGGATTCCAAAAATGAGCTATTACAACTCTTTCAGGTCTAGTAGTAGATTTTGCTATGTCAGTTGGACTAAGTCCCGATGTATTACTTGCTAATATAACATTATCTTTACATAATGAATCTAATTTACTAAAAATATCTTTCTTAAGTTCTAAATTTTCAGCTACTGATTCAATTATAAAATCTGTATTTTCAGCTGCCTCTTCTAAAGTTTTTACACCTTTAATTCTTCCAAGTATTTCTTGACTCTCTTCTTCAGTAATATTTCCTTCTGCTACTAATCTATTTAAACTAGCAATAATACTGCTAGTACCTCTATCTAAACTTTCATTAGTTCTTCCATACATTTTTACATTTAATCCAGCTTTAGCTGATAGTAAAGCAATACCATGTCCCATTGTTCCTGTTCCTAAAACTGCTATATTCTTAATATTCATATATATCTCACCCTTCTTATATATTTTTAAACTAGAAATAATAATGATCCAAATATAATTACTCCTGTAACTAACAAATCAATAATACAGAATCCCATAATATCTCTTGCATTTAATCCTGCAATTGCTAATGCTGGCAAAGCCCAAAATGGCTGAATTAAGCAAGCCCAAGCATCTCCCCATGCTATTGACATCGCTGCTACACTAGCACTAACACCTAATTGTTGGGCAGCAGGCATAATAATTGGAGCTTGAAGAGCCCATTCACCACCACCTGATGGTATAAAAATAGTACAAAATGCAGTACTTAATGTTGCTAAGATTGGTAATGTAGTTTCATTTGCTATACTAATTATTCCATTTGCTATAGTTCCTCCTAATGAAACTCCACTAGCACTGGCCCCAACCATCATCCCCATTATTCCTGCATAGAAAGGAAATTGAACTATAATACCAGTTGTAGCCTTTACTCCAGCAGCTGCTGCATTCAAAAATTTACGTGGAGTACCATGGAGTAATATACTTAGAAATAAAAATGTAAAATTAACTACATTCAGGTCAAGTTTGAATCCATTATTAATAAAGTAGTAAACCATATATACAACTCCCATAATACCTATTAATGTAGATATTACAGGACTATTTTCTAGTTTTTGTGCTGGTGTCATATCCTCGACCTTAATATTTGGTGCTTTATCGCTTTCTTCTAATAATTTAGGGTCAATCTCAAATACTTCTTTTCCCTTTGGATGCATATAACAATTAACGATTGGTAATATTATCAAAATTGCTAATACCATAATAATATTATATGGACTAAAAATTGTTTCTGCAGTTGATATTGCAGAAGTAATTACTCCAGCAGAAACTGCTTCCACTTCTTTTCCACCAGCTGCAATTGTTAGTGGTATTGATCCTGATAATCCTCCATGCCAAACAACAAAACCAGAATAAGCTGATGCAATTAAAAGCCTATAGTCAACATTTTTAACTTTTTTTGCTATTTCCTTTGCAAGTATGGCTCCTAATATAAGTCCAAATCCCCAGTTTATCCAACAAGCTATTCCTCCAACTAAGGTTGTTAATGCAATTGCTTGCCATGGTTTTTTAGGAATAGATGCTAACTTTTTAATTCCTTTATTAGCTATTGGTGTACTTGCTAAAGTATGTCCTGTAACAACTATTAATGCCATCTGCATTCCAAATGATAATAAACTCCAAAAACCATCATTCCAATGTCCCAACATTTCAAACGGACCTTGTTTAGTCACAATCATTCCTGCAATATAAACTATTATGGTTAATATTGATGCAAAAATAAATGGATCTGGTAAAAACCTCTGCACTAATGTAACGCAACCATTAGTAAATTTTTTAAACATTTAGATTCCCCCCCAAATTTAATATTTAATATTATTTATTCACACAATTATTTTAAGCAATAAGTATGCCAATTCTTACCCTTGATATATCCTTGATATTTACTTGATTTTTTGTTGATAACTATATCTTATTAATATAAATGTGTATATTTTATAAACACTCATATTTAGTAAACACCCAAATGTAAAGCTATTCATTAGCTTTGTAAGAAAAGTGTATATTAATTATACATGTCCAATTAATATACACTTTTTATTTAAATTTTATCTTTGTTCTATATTATATTTTTCTATCTTTTTATATAGGCTAGCTCTACTTATACCTAGTAACTTTGCTGTTTTATTTTTATTCCATTTAGTTTCTGATAAGCAACGTTCAATTGATCTTTTTTCTACACTTTCAATAATTTCACTTAACTTTCTTTCTTCACGAAATGTATTTTTATATTTATTTTTTACTATAGATTTTGGCAAATGCTTAGGTTCTATCGTTAAACTTTCAGAGTCTAATAAATTAATTGCTCTTTCTATAACATTTTCTAGTTCTCTTATATTACCAGGCCAATTATAATTCTTTAATATATCAATAGCTTTTTTAGATACTCCTTCAACATATAATCCTAGCTTATTAGCTACCTTTACCCTTAGACTATCTGCTAACAATTCAATATCCTCTTTTCTTTCTCTTAGTGGAGGTATCTCTACCTTCATTACATTCAACCTATAATATAAATCTCTTCTAAATCTCCCTTGCTCAACAGCTTCTTCTAAATCAATATTAGTAGCCGCAATTATCCTAATATCAATTTTCTTTAAAGTATTTCCGCCTACTCTTTCCACTTCTTTTTCTTGAATTACCCTAAGTAATCTAACCTGCATATCTATAGGCATTTCTCCAATTTCGTCTAAGAAAATAGTTCCTCCATCAGCTAATTCAAACTTTCCTTTTTTACCACCTTTTTTTGCACCAGTAAATGCTCCTTCATCATAACCAAATAATTCTGATTCAATCAAACTACCAGGAATAGCTCCACAATTTATTTTTATAAATGGACCTAAGGATCTTTTACTTGCATTATGTATTGCAGATGCATGCAGTTCTTTTCCTGTACCACTCTCACCTACTATTAATACTGTTGAATCAGTCTTTGCTAAAAGCTTACATATTCGTTTCACTTCTAAAGCTTTTTTTGAAATTCCAATAATATTATCAAATGAATATTTAGAAATTCTTTCTTTACCTAATTCATTTTTATAAAATTCAACTTCATTTTTAAGTACACTTACCTTATTATTTAATAATGCTAGTTGCCCTATATCCCTAAACATTATCTTACCAATAGCTCCAATAATATACTCCTTATTCTTTATAGGTACACGCATTGCAACTACTTCTTTTCCTTTTATAATTTGCACATCACCATATTCTATATTACCTGATTCTAGTATGCTAGGAAGTCTTGTATTATCTATTATGTCTTCTACATGCTTTCCTTCAGGATTTTGACATTCAAGAAATTCTTTATAGCATTTACTCATCATAGTTATAATACCGTCTTTATTTACTACTACAACACATTCCTTTGTTGTATCCATAATAGTGTTTAAAATATTAGAGCTTGAATTAGTATCTAAAAAATTTCCTTGTAATTTACTATCTTGAAAAATGCCAATAGCTCCTTTAATTATTCCCTGAATATGTATTGGTATTTTATTTATAATTAAAGTATTCTCTCCTAATTTTAAGGTGCTATTAAATTCTGGATACCCATTACATATTTGTTCTTTAAAATTAAGTTTTTTTATATTCTCCTTGAGCTTTATTCCTTCATTACCCTCACCACAATCTTCTAACAATAATTTTGCTCTTTCATTAATTAAAACTATGTTTTCATCCTTATCAAGTAAAATAAATCCCTCATATAAACTATTACATATATCCGTAAAAACATCTTTTAAAGTAACCATTCTATTCTTAGTAAATAATACTACTTACTAAATTCCCCCCTCATTTAAAACTAAATATCTATGTTAATAAAAAAACTCAATGATTCTACATTAAAGTATTTTCATTGAGCAATATTAAAGTTATACTAATTATTTAAGCATTTTATGCATTTCATTATTTAAAACATTGTAAATAGCTTTAGCTACTCCTAAATTATCATTGGTATCTGTTATGTACTTAGCTATTGCCTTAACTTCTGGTATTGCATTTTTCATAGCAACAGTTTCTTCAAATATTTCAAACATAGAATAATCATTGAAACTATCACCTAAGATCATAACCTCTCCTATATTTATAGACATCTTAGCTGCTACTTGTTCTAAAATAATTCCCTTTTGTGCATTAATATCAGTTATTTCAATATTATCTCTAAAAGATGATGAAATAGCTAATCCTTCAATTTGGCTAATTACCTTTTTCATATTATCTATAAGATCTATATTCCTATGAAAAGCAACAAATTTTCTTACTTCTATTCCATCTTCAAAGAATTTATTAATATCAGTAATATACTGTAATACTTTAAAAAAAGGCAACGTTTTTGAAATCTCTTTTGCTTCACATTCAGTTAAGTTTGGATTAAAACTCATAGTTCTATAAGTAATTTCTTGCAATGCTTCTTCCATTGTAGAATTTGTAAATATACCTTTGTTAGTAAATATTCTAGCTGAAAGATTGTTTTTTTCTAGTATTTCGATAATTTTTTTAGCACTTTCCTCATTTATATTTACTATATCTAATATATTTCCCTCTTCATCTCTATATTCTGCTCCATTCGATAATATACATTGAGCTTTAATATTATGTTTATCTAATACTGCTTTAACACTTTCATATTCTCTTCCTGTAGATATTGTAAATATTATCCCTGCTTCTTCTGCCTTTCTAATTGCCTCAACTGTTTCTTTATCTATATCATGGTTATTATTTAGTAAAGTACCATCCATATCTGATGCTATAAGTTTTATCATTTTATACCCCTCCTTGAAACATTTTCTTCTATTATATATTATAACATAATTATTAATAAAATAATCTTTTTATGATTTTCTAAATACAAAAAGAGCTGTCGTACAAACAGCCCAAATTAAAAATGAAGAATTATTTATGTTTTATTCGAAAGGATATATTAATCCTATTTGATTTCTTATTTCATCCATAATTTTAGCTAATTCTAAAGTAATATTATGAGATGCTATAGTGCTTTCTAAAGCTTTATTTTTTATACATCTATTTGCTTCTTCTATTTCATACTTATAGCCTGCTTCTTTATAGCTATCGATAAACTCTTCTTTTCTATCTTCAAAGTATAAATAACTTTCCTTTGCACTCCAAAACTTTGGTATAACTATCTTACCTTTTTCTCCATAAATAATAGCAGTATTATCAGTATCTGCAGAAATAGAACAAGTTAATGATGCTAATACTCCATTTTCGTATTTCAAATTAATAATATCACTTTCATCTACTTTAGTATTTGTAAACTCTGCATCTGCTTTAATTTTTTTAGGAAAACTACCTATCATAAAATCAGAAAATAATATTGGATAAATTCCTACATCTAGCAAAGCTCCTCCAGCCAAACATGGATTATATAATCTTGAATTTATATCTTCATTACTGTTAAATCCAAAATTTGCAGTAACTAGTTTTACTTTTCCTATTTTATCTTCTTCAATCCATTTCTTAGCTTGATTTACTGCTGGCAAAAATAAAGTCCAAAGTGCCTCCATTATAAATATATTACTTTTTCTTGCAAGATTTAATACTTCTTCACTTGTCTTATAATTATAAGAAAATGGTTTTTCACATAATATATGTTTTTTTGCTTCTATACACTTTTTAGCATATTGCATATGATAATTATGTGGAGTCGCTATATATACAGCGTCTATATTTTCATCTTTAAAAAATTCATCTATATCACTATAGTAATTTTCTATATTATGTTTTTTTGCAAATTCTTTTGTTTTATCATTATTTCTTCCATAAACTGCTGTAAGAATTCCATCTTTAGTATTTTTAACTTCCTTTGCAAAAGCATTAGCTATAGTTCCAGGTGCTATAATTCCCCATTTTATCATAACCTCACTTCTCCAATCATATTATTAATATTATTATACTTAATTATTTTATTTTCTAAATTGAGTATCATATAACTTCTTATACAATCCACCTTCATCTAATAATTCTTTATTATTTCCAGATTGTACTATTCTTCCATTTTCAAATACTAAAATATTATCTGCCGATAATATAGTTGATAGTCTATGAGCAATTACAATGCTAGTTCTACCTTTTAATAAGGGTACTAATGCCTTTTGTATATACATTTCTGATACTGAATCTAAAGCTGATGTAGCTTCATCTAAAATAATAATTTTAGGATTCTTTAATATAACCCTAGCAATAGATATTCGTTGTTTTTCTCCACCAGATAACTTTATTCCTCTATTTCCTACTATAGTTTTGTAATTATCTGGTAGCGACATGATAAAATCATGTATATATGCTGCTTTGCATGCTTCAACTATTTCTTCATAATCCGCCTCTTCTCTTCCATACCTTAAATTTGCCTCAATAGTGTCATTAAAAAGATATGGTTCTTGCATAACTATCCCTATTTGCTTACGAAGAGATTTTAGTGTTATGTCTTTCGTGTCATATCCATCTATTTTAATACATCCTTTTGAAACTTCATAAAGTCTTGGTATAAGATTTGTAACTGTAGTTTTTCCAGCACCACTTGCTCCAACTAAGGCAGTCATAGTTCCAGATTTTATTGAAAAATTAATATTTTTCAATACTTCTTGCCCCTCCTTATATGAAAAGCAAACATCTTCAAATTCTATACTGCCATTAATATCCTTTAATCTAATTGCACCTTCTCTATCTCTACCTTCTTCTTCCATATCAAAATAGTCAAAAATTCTTTGAAATAATGCCAATGATCTAGTAACATCAATATGAATATTTGATAGCTGAGTTATAGGTTTATATAATCTATCTAATAAAGCTACAAATGCAACAATTTCACCAATAGATATCATATCTTGCATAAATAAATAACCACCATAAAGATATATTATCATAGGACCAAGAGTAGTAAAAACACTCATTGTCATAAAGAACCATCTACCTGCTAATGTTTCTTTAATTTGTAAGTTTATAACCTGCTTATTAGTTCTTTCAAATTCATCATAAGATTCTTTTTCTTTAGTAAAAATCTTCATAAGAGTAGCGCCACTAACACTTAAAGTTTCTTGAATTAATTGATTTAATTCTGATAGCTTTTCTTGACTTTCTAAAGCAATTTTCCATCTATATTTACCAACTTTTCTTGTTGGCAAAATAAAAACTGGTAATATTAACATGCTTAGAATTGCCATCTTCCAATTCATCGCAAATAGTGCAACCATTGTTGTCCCTAATGTTAATATACCGCTTAATGCATTTACAATAGTTGTTTTAAAAATGTCTTGAATTCCTTCAATATCACTAGTCATCCTAGTAGTTACTTCCCCTGGCTTTGAAAGAGAAAAATAATTCATAGACATATGTTGTAAGTGATTATACATTTCATTTTTCATATTGTAAATAATATGCTTAGATATCCATGTATTAATATAATTTTGTGCAACAGATAGCAACTCCTTTAATATCGTTGCAACAATACAGGCAACTATAAACATAGCAAGTAAATACATACTCTTTTCTGGTAATGCTTTATCAATAATATTTTTTGTCATTATTGGTATAACTAAGCCTAAAACTGAAACTATAAATAATAAAACTATTGCTAATATCATCTGTTTCCAGAAAGGCTTAAAATATTTAAATATCCTAAATAAAATTTCTTTAGTAATTTTTATATTCTTATCTTCCTCTTTGGCAAACCTCATCCTGCCACCAAATCCTCCGGCCATAAAATCTGTCCTCCATAAAAGTTAGTCTTTATTTTAAGCTCCACACAAATACTAAAATAAAGATTTAAACTTATTAATGCATTCTTTTCTTATGCTCTCCATGATGACATTTTTCATGTCTTCCACATTTTCCATGATGTCCCTCATGTCCATTATGACTACATTCACATTTTCCTCTAATATTTTCTTCACTTACATTATCTAAGGATTCAAGGCTTGAATTAATCTTTCCAACTATCTCTAACATTTTTTCTTTTTCTTCTAAAGTTAAACAATTAAAAACAGAATCATGTAGATCTTCTTTAGCTTGCTTAAAGTTTTTAATACTACTCTTTCCTTCTTCAGTTAAATGAACATGCATAACTCTACGATCATCCTCATCTTGCTTACGAGTAATTAAAGAATTCTTTTCTAAATTAGATAGTATTTCTGTTAAGGATGATGGACGCATATCTAAAATTTCTGCTAATTCACGTTGTATAATTCCATCATTTTTTAAGATTATAGATAATAATTTCATTTGTCCAGGATGAATTCCTTCCTTTGTTTTAATTCCTCTATGCTTATTTCTATGCATATATCTATTCATCTTTTGAACCGCATCATATAGTTCACTTGAAATTTTTTCTGTCATAACAATATCCTCCTTGTTTAATCAGTTAAATTAATTAGGTTCCTAACTAATTTTATTATATTCTTAACTAATCATATATGTCAACAAAAATAATTAGGTGCCTAATTATATATTTTTAATCCATTCAATAGCTAATTTAAACCAAGTACTTACATGTGAATTTATGTGATTTTCTTCACCTTTTCTAGCAGAAGTTTCATCACAAAGACTTAATCCATGTACACCAGTTGGATATATATGAAGCTCAAAAGTCACATTATTTTTTCTTAAGGAATTAGCAAATATTAATGTATTTTCTACTGGAACAGCTCCATCATCAAAAGTATGCCATAAGAATGTTTTAGGAGTATCTTTAGATACTAATTTTTCTAAAGATAGCTCTTCTCTTTCCTTCTCACTTGCATATTCTCCTAATAAATTATCAAAAGAACCTTTATGAGCAAATTCTCCACTTGTTATAACCGGATAAGAAAGTATCATTGCATTTGGCTTAACCTCAGTTTTATTTGTTTTTAAAGCTTCTGATATAAAATCTCTATTCCATAAAACTCCTAAGCTTCCTGCTAAATGTCCTCCTGCTGAAAATCCACAAACTATAATTTTATCATTATTTACATTCCATTTTTTACTCATCTTACGAGTATAGTTTATAGTTTCTGCAAGCTCTAACAATGAATTTGGGTACTTGCTTGGAGAAACACTATATCTCAAGACAATTACATTAAACCCTTCAGAAAGAAATCTTAAAGCTACTGGTTCAGCTTCCCTATCAGAAGTCATCACATAACCTCCTCCTGGGCATATAACTATAGTAGTTTTCTTTTTATTTATATCAACTTCCTCACTATTATTTGGAATATAAACATTTATATAAGCTTTACTTTCTTTTAAACTATTACTAATATCACAAATATTTATCTTTTCATATATCATTCTATAATCCTCCAATTTTAAAATAATTTAATAATACCATTAAACATGTATCATTAATCTTTTTATCTATCTTTGTTTTTCTTAATTTTTATACCATATTTTCAAATATTTTATAAAAATTAATTATACCATAACCCCATTCTGGGTTAGGATAAGTTTCTTTTTGTCTTTTGATTACTCCTCTTCTTAAAAAGGTCTTTATACTTTGAGAATACATATATGGATAGTTTTTTTGTACGATTCCCCATTGAAAAAGCAAAGCACAAGCTCCTGCACCAATTGCTGCTGCTAAACTAGTACCATTTATTACTTGAATAGAATTATTTAACCCTACAGTCATTGTATTAACACCACCAGCAGTAAAATCTATTTTTTCTGTATACTCAGATCTAAAAGATACTCCTGAATAAGCTAATAAATTATTATTATTTTGATTATATGCAGCTACTGTAACAACAAAATCTGAATCACCAGGAATAGTTATAGTTCCATAATGATCACTTGGTGAAAATCTTGTTCCTGGAAATGCTATACCTTTTTGTAAAAGCCATGCATTAAAAACTGCCATTTCTCCACGGATTATTCTAAGCTTCAATTGCCATATTCCAGGTGCTAAATCATCAAAATATACTGATATCATCTCTTCACCTGTATACTCTTCAGGCAAAAAGTATATTATTTCAGCTTTAGTTTTTTCAAATATAAATTTATTAACATCAATTATATTGGGTTCTGCTGGTATAAATCCTGTTTCTTCCCCTGCAGGTGATACTAAGTTTATCTCTAAAATACTAGGTAAATCGACCCAAAGCTCTAAAAGCATAAATTTCTGTTTTTCGTCAATTATTATTTCAACAACCTCTATACTATCTTTATTTTTAATTGTCCCAGATACATGTCCATCTTGAGTACCTTGATTTCCTGAACCAGTAACAATAACTATTCCTACATTACTAGATACACTTTCTATAAAACTATCAAAAATATTATCTCCTTTATGGTTTCCATTATTGCTTCCCAAAGGCAATAATCCTACTAATGGCTTTTTTTCATTTATCAAAACTCTTTTTAAATACTCTATTGCACTAAAAACAAATGGTAAATCATAAATTGGAATATCTACTTCTAATCTAGCTTTTAAATAATTTGTTTCTGCTAATTTTACTATAACAAATTCACATTTTGGTGCTATTCCTTCAATGTTATCATTTCTACCAGTTGCTCCAACAATTCCTGCCATTCCTGTTCCATGTCCATTTTCATCCTTACTTGCCACAATCTCATATGGATTTTGACCTAAATTATAGGCTTCTATTGCTCTATCAATTTCATTTCTATTATAAACTCTCCCGAATGAAACAATTTCATTACTATTTCCATTATTATCTATAGTCTGATCCCATATAGATATTATCCTAGTTTTACCATTAACATCTCTAAATTCTTCACTTAAGTAATCTATTCCAGTATCAATAATTCCAATAATAACACCTTCACCAGTTAAATCCAGATTAGGATTTGCTTTTAAACTATTTATTCCAGATGCCTCAATTGCTGACATTTCTTGCAAAGTATATATTTGTGGTGGTAATACATGTATTACTCTAAATCCTTCAATATCTTTGAACCTTTTGTTAATTGTTTCTCTTATTAAATTAATATTCTGATAATTAGCTAAACTATCTTCGTTAGAAATAATATTATCTTTAATCGAAAGAATAGCATACTCATTATTTATTATACTTATGAATATTTCTTTATTTTTATCTTTTTCTTCTGGAATTTTTCCTGAATATTCTATGACCATATGTACATAATCAGGACTATTAAAAATATGCTCTCTAACATTATTATTTTCCAATAACATTACACTCCTTTATTTAATTGGTAATCTTATAAATAGATTATTTACAAAATATTCTAGATAACTTCTCTCAGCCCTACTTCCTCCTAATACATTAAACACTTGAAATATATCTAATTTACCATATCCAATTTCTTCATTTGGATATATATATCCTTGCTCTCTTTTAGCGCTATATATTAGTAGACTTCTTAATTTAGTTGAGTATAATCCAGAATACTTTTCATTAGCTAATTGCCACTGAATAAAAAGACAGCTTGCTCCAGCCACTATTGCTGTTGCTACTGAACTTCCACTAACTTTAACAATATCATTAATTCCAGAAGTAGTAAGTACATTTATTCCATCTGCAGCTATATCTGGATTTATCAAAGAATTTGTATTAAATCCTTTTCCTGATTCTGCAACTATAGAATTATTTATACTATTATAATATGATACAGTAGTAACTTTTCTTGCTGTAGATGGTATTGTAAGAGTATTATATGGATTAGGATTTAAAAATTTAGTACCCTCTGGTAATAAAGTAATATCTGGTAACCAAATATCGAATCTTCCATTACTTATATATTCACCTCTTAATTGTAATTTCCAAATTCCACTCTTTATATCAGTAAAATCCAATGCAAAAACCTGATGTCCAGTAAAATTTTCTGGATTATAGGCTTGAACTTTTAAATTTGTATCTATCATCAAAAAATCTTTATCTCTTTCACGATAGATTTTAGAAGTCATAAATCCCATTTCTTCTCCAGAAGGATCTATTACATTCAAAGACATCTCATCAGGTTTCTGAATCCATACATAAAATCCTAATCTTTTCATGTCCTTTGTTACTAATAATTCTACTGTTTTTATTTCACCTACATTTTTTATAAATTCTAACACATGTCCATCAGAACTACCTGCATTTCCAGTTCCAGTTATAAATACTACTCCCTCTCTACTTCCAAGTATAGTAATAAATCTAGCTGTAATGTTATATCCATCATGACTTCCATCATGGCTCCCTACCCCAAAGAATATTACCAATGGCTTACCAATCTCTCTAGCTGTTCTCCATAAATACTCTATAGCTGATAAAACTTCAGCATTACTATAAACTGGTACTTTAGAAAGATTATTTTCTCTTAGTATTTTTAAATAATTTGGTGATTCTAATAACTTTACAATTAAAAATTCACAATTATGTGCTATTCCTTGAAATTTATTACTATATCCTCTTGCTCCAATTATTCCTGCCATTTTAGTTCCATGGTTAATTTCATCTTTACTAGGCACTATTTCATAAGGATCTTTTCCACTTTTATATGCTGCTATAGCACTATTTATTTGATCGTTATTATATATAGTTCCAAGTTTATTATTAGTAGTTTGAATCGTCTGATCCCATATTTTAATAATCCTAGATGTACCATCTTCATTTATAAACTCTTGATTAAGATAATTTATTCCTGTATCTATCATTCCAACTACTACATCTCTACCTGTTAGATTTAAATACGGATTAGTCTTTACTTTATTTATATTATCTGAATTAGATGGGTTAATTTCCTGTAATACATATATACTTCTAGGTTCAATAAATATAATTGCAGGCACATCATTTCTTAACCTCTTTAGATCAACTTCTTTAACTGCAACAACTCCCAAATTTTCAGTTACAACACTTCCACATGCATAATCTACGTTATTTATTTGTGCTTCAAAGTCCCCTCTATATTCTATTACTAAATGTATATAGTCTTCATCTAAATATTGATTACAATATCTGCTTTCTTTCACTAAAATTCCCCCAAAATTATTATGCTATGAAATTTATATGATAAAAATGCAGATAATAGACTAAACTATTTTAATATAAAAAAGCCAGTTTATAAATTAAACTAAAGTTAATTAACTGGCTTTTCTATGCTGTTACTTATATAAGTTTACTTATATAATTGATTAATAACATCAATTACATTATTAACTGTAAATCCAAACTTTTCAAATAATAAATTAGCTGGTGCTGATGCTCCAAAGCTATCCATAGTTATATACTTACCATCAAAGCCAACAAATTCTCCCCAGCTTAATCCTGAGCCTGCTTCTATAGCTATTCTCTTTGTTACTTTTCTTGGTAAAACTTTTTCTTTGTAATCTTCGTCTTGTTGTTTAAATATATCCATACACGGAATACTTACTACTCTAATCTTTTTATTTTCTAATTTTTTCTTAGCTTCAACAGCTAGAGATACTTCTGATCCTGAAGCCATTAATATAATTTCTGGTTCTCCATCAGAATCATCAATAACATATCCACCCTTCATAGCTTCTCTATTTGAGCCTTCTATATCAGGAAGATTTTGTCTTGATAAAACTAGTGCTGTAGGTACTTCTTTTGAAGTCATTGCCATATACCAAGCAATATTAGTTTCAGTTGCATCACATGGTCTAAACACATTAAAATTAGGCATTGCCCTTAGCATTGTTAATTGTTCAATTGGTTCATGGGTTGGCCCATCTTCTCCTACTCCAATGCTGTCATGAGTTAAAACATAAGTTAATGGTAATTTCATAAGTGCTGACAATCTTGCCATTGGTTTAACATAATCACTAAATACAAAGAATGTTGAGACAAATGTCTTTAATCCACCATGTAGCATAATTCCGTTTCCTACTGCTGCCATTGCTAGTTCACGAACTCCATAATGTATATTTCGTCCTTTATAATTATCACTACTAAAATCTCCAGTATCATTTAAATAAGTTTTTGTTGATGGAGCTAAATCAGCTGCTCCACCTATGAAATTAGGGAATAAATCTTTAATCTTATTCATTGCAATCCCAGAAAGATTTCTTGTTGCATTGTCTTTCTTATCATATTCCCAATATTCAAGACTTTCATTTAATATTTTTTCATAATCCGGAGTAAAATATTGATTCCATAATTCCTTCATGTCTGGGAACTCATCTAAATACTTATCAAACATTTCATTCCATTCTTCATATACTGAATCTGATCTTTTTTGTTGAGATGATATATAATTATAAACCTCTTCATCAACATAAAAATTCTTATCTTCTGGTAAACCTAAATTCTTCTTTAATTCTATTACATTATCAACTCCAAGAGGTTCTCCATGAGCACTTGCTTTACCTTCTTTTGCTGGGCATCCCTTACCTATCTTAGTTTTTACTTCAATAAATGCAGGTTTTCCAACAGATTTTTTTGCTTCATTAATGACATTTAAAATTTCTTCAAGATTATCTCCATCTTCAACCTTAAATACATTAAATCCAAAAGCCTTCATTCTCATTTTTACATCTTCAGTAAATGCAATGTTGGTATTTCCTTCAATAGAAATATTATTTGAATCATATAAAACAATTAATTTATCTAATTTTAGTGTTCCTGCTAATGAAAAGGCTTCTGATGAAATCCCCTCCATCATACATCCATCACCACCTAATACATATGTATAGTGATCGATTACTGGATAACCTTCTTTATTAAATACAGCTGAAAGATGTTTTTCGGCAATAGCCATTCCAACTGCCATTCCCATACCTGCTCCTAAAGGTCCTGTTGTTGCTTCTACACCTACTGTATGTCCATATTCTGGATGACCAGGAGTCTTAGAATCTAATTGTCTAAACTCCTTTAAATCATTCATAGTTACTCCAACATTAAATAAATGAAGTAAAGTATATAATAAGCTTGATCCATGTCCACCTGATAAAATAAATCTATCACGATTTACCCAATTTATATCTTTAGGTGTATAATTCATAACCTTTGACCATAAAGTATATGCCATTGGAGCTGCCCCTAAAGGCAAACCTGGATGCCCTGAATTAGCCTTTTGAACTGTATCAGCACATAATCCTCTAATTGTATTTACCACTTTTCTGTCTAAATTCATTTCTTTTATTCTCCTTTCAAAATGGTTTTTATCAGTAAAATAACTATTAATAATATGTCTTTTAAAATAGCCTTATACCTACAGGTTAATTTTAACACTAATTTCATTTAATATAAATATATGTAAAGTTATTTAATGCTAATTTTACTAAATCATCACATCATTAGCTTAATGTAGCTGCTTTTTTCTAAATATATTAATAAAAAAACTGCTTATTCCAATACCTACAGCTATCCACCCCAAAATTGAATAATAAATTATATACTCAGAAGAGGTTCCTGCAATTTCAAGAATTCCATGTAATAAGCTTCCTACAGTTAATAATGCAATACCTGAGTTATAAATATTAAAGAATATTCTATACTTCATATAATCAATACTACCAATAATCAACAGAAGAAGTGCATAAATGAAAGATCCTCCTATTAATGGATAAAGAAACATTAAGTCCATATATTTTGAATATACTCCATGACTAAAAACTGAATATACTTTAGCAAATATTAAAGTAAATACTGATATACAAAAATACACTATTATTGATTTAATTAAATTTTTACTAATATCCAATATAGACAATATCACTCACTTCTCTTTCTTTTATGCTTTTCCCATTTGTAGTTGGCTTATTAATAACTTTCCCATTAAAGACCATAGTTGATGATCCACCTCCATCTAAGTTATAGGCAGTTATGCACCCCCTACTAATTAAGATATTTGAAAGTTCTTTTAAAGTAAATCCCTCACTTTCACTGGTCCTTCCATCTGAAACTATCATAATATAATGTAATGGTCCAACTTGACCTATTGCCGTTCTTGGATTACTAACCATAGCTTTTCCTACTTCATCATTTTCTCCTACTACACTTTCTCCATTTTCCACTAATGCTGGGCCAAAAGAAAGTACCTGTAAAACTCCCTGACTTTCTAGCTCTGACATTGAAGTTTCTACCTCATTAATTATTTTAAAATTTCCTTCACTATCAATAACTAAAGCCTCTCCATATTCATCAGTACTTACACTATCCCTATAAGCAACGCCATTTCTTAATACATATCCACTATTTCTAAAGCCATAAAAATCACCATTAATCGCAAGAATGGCATTATTTTCACTAGCTATTTCAGAGGTTACTTCCTTTATATTCCTTCCATAACTATTATCTGCAAATGCAGTTTTTAATAAGCTAGGATCTTTTATAATGATATCGGCTACATAAAATGTAGTTCCATTTTCCCGATCACTTTCTATTGATATTTCAATATTTTCATCAGAATAACTATTTTCAGTAATCACCACTTCACCCTTATCATCACTAATACTACTATTATTATCAGTAATCTCATTATTATCACTTGTCCCACTACTATTATTTATTACTTTATCTTCAGTATTCATTTGTGATTTTGGTATAACAAAAGTATCTAATAAAACAAATATAGATAAAGAAACAAGCAAAATAGAAAAAATAACTGCATATCTATATGGTTTTTTAAAAAAATTAATCATCTTTCCTTATTACTCCCTACTCTTTATTACTTTGTGAAAACACTATATGCTTCTGTATAAAGTAGCTTATAAAGAACAATATACAGTCTACTAATAACTTTGTTAATGTAGCATTTGAAATTATATATGTTAATAATGACACTAACACGCCACTAATTAACATTTGTGTTATAAATAAAAAGGCATACTTAATTAATTCTTTGTTTTCTTTGCTTCCATTAAAGACCCATCTTTGATTCAATAAAAAATTCACTGTCCCAGAGCATAATCTAGCTAATATTGTTGAATATAATAATCCTAATTCATACCCTTTAAATATTGTTATATATAAAATAGTAAATATAGATATATCAATAACTGCACTTATTATAGAAGCTCCTGTATACTTTAGTAGTCCACTAAAAATACGAAGCGAATCTTTAATAGGCTTAAAATGTGACCCCTCATTGTTATCAATATAAATAGTTTTAATTATTACTTCTTTAAGCTTAACTTTCTTTTTAGCCATGCTAATTAAAAAATTCATTTCAAACTCATACCTACTTCCTAATTCTGAAAGAAATATATTTTCATATTCCCTTTGTATTCCTCTTAATCCTGTTTGAGTATCTTTACATCCTACTCCTGTAATTAAATAAAACATAAAGGATGAAATATAATTACCTATCCTGCTTTTTATAGGAACATCCTTTGAAGAAAAATCCCTTACTCCTAATATTAAGGATTTTTTATTCTCCATAAGAGAATTTGAAACAGAAATTATATCTTCCACACTATGTTGTCCATCAGCATCGCAAGTAATATAACCACAATTATTTGGATACTTGTTCAAAGCATATTTTAATCCTTCTTTTAATGCTAATCCCTTACCTTTATTAATCTTATACTGATATACAAAACAATTCGGGACCTCTTTTGCTAATGTAAATATCTTTTGATACTTAATCCCACTCCCATCATCTACAATAAAAATAGGAAATTTCACTTTTTTTCTTATTTTAATTATTAAATTAAGCAACCTTTCATCAGGGCAATAAGCTGGAATTATTATTACAGGATTATTTATAATATTACATTCATTCAATTCCATGTTCTCCTTTTAAAATAATATAAATAAATTCATTTCTTAATTTTATATTACCCTTCATATATCTCATTTAAGTGGCAAAACTGTATCTAAGTTGTAGCTTATATTATAAAAATAACCTCACCTAAACTATTAGGTGAGGTTATTTTATTCTTTTAGTCTAATATTATCTATTCTTCTTAAATAATACTGATCCTATTAAAACTAATATTCCATTTATCATTAACAATGCAAAAGAGTTTATTCCTCCTGTACTAGGTAGCTTATTTGGAGATTTATTATCGTTATTAGTTTCTTCATTAGTGTCCTTATTATCTACTACTATTTCTTTTTCTTTTAATTCACTTACTGCTTTTATTAATTCTTCTGCTACTAAATCCACTTCTTCTTGCTTTACTTCTTCATTTTCTAATACTAATTTTGCTTTTCCTAATGCTTCTTTAAATACATTCCAGCTTTCATCTGTATAATTTCCTTGTTCTTTATCTTTATTTAAATTATATACTTTTTCTAATTTTGTTTTATCTACTACTATTTCTTCTTTCTCTTTTAATTCACTTACTGCTTTTATTAATTCTTCTGCTACTAAATCCACTTCTTCTTGCTTTGCTTCTTCATTTTCTAATACTAATTTTGCTTTTCCTAATGCTTCTTTAAATACATTCCAGCTTTCATCTGTATAATTTCCTTGTTCTTTATCTTTATTTAAATTATATGCTTCTTCTAATTTTGTTTTATCTACTACTATTTCTTCTTCTTTCTCTTTTAATTCACTTACTGCTTTTATTAATTCTTCTGTTATTAAATCCACTTCTTCTTGCTTTACTTCTTCATTTTCTAATACTAATTTTGCTTTTCCTAACGCTTCTTTAAATACATTCCAACTTTCATCTGTATAATTCCCTTGTTCTTTATCTTTATTTAAATTATATGCTTCTTCTAATTTTGTTTTATTTACTACTACTGTCTTCTTTGTAAGTATACCAATACTTGCAGTTAAATTATTGATGTTAATTATTGAACCATCATCAGGTAATATTAATTTACCAATAGCACTATATTTTCCAACTTCATTCTTATTATAATTATCACTTGTCCATTTTACTGGCACTTTTTCTTGACTATTATCAGATAAAGTAACATTTACTTCAGTTGGAAGATTTAATTTATTGAAATCTATACCAACTTCTGTTTCTATTTCTTCAATTACTGCCACCTCTTTAATTTCTACTGGCTTTACTCTAATTGTTAAAGAATCTTTATTTGTTCCACTTTCCCTCAATATTACTTTTACATCTGATATTATTGGTTCATTATCATTTACTATATCTGCTCCATATCCATCTGTAAAATGTAAAGAACAATTCTCATATTCAACAAATATTTTCTTTATATCAGCTACTGTCATACCTCTTGGAACATTAATTAAATATTTTTCTCCATTTTCTTCAACTATTTCCATTTCAGTGTCTTTTATTGTTTCTTCTGTTAGTTTTAATTCTACTTTTTCTTCTTGTACTGCATCCTTTAATATAAATTTCGCATCTGCCCAATCACATTGATCATGTCCATTTGTAGCTCCAGCATTTGCTATTAACGAAACCTTCTTTACTCCTTCTGGAATTTCTAAATCAATATATCTATATGGATCTTTATATGTTAATTCTCCACTATTATAAACTTCTTCATCATCAAATTTAACAATAAAAGTTATAGAACTTGATTTTTTTCCAGATACTTTGTTATAAGAAATAGTTGCATAAGTTTGAAGTCTTTCAATATCATATTTGCTTATATCATATACTATAGATGATGTCGCATGTGTACCTATTCCTTTTTCAAATGTTTCTAATCCATTATCTGTTTGTATCTTTATTGGAATATTTTCAACAGTTTTATCCTTAACTATACTTGAATATCCAATAGTAGCAGATTCCCATGGAATATCTGATAAATAAAGGTTTTTAGTATACACAAAATCAATAATATATTCACTAGAATAACCTAAACTATTACTTGCTTTAATAACAGCTTTTCCTGGAACACTTGCTGCCTGTTCTACTTTGATTTCAACATCTTCACTAGCAGCCGTTGCAGTAACTTCTGGTGCTCCATTAGCAGAATTTTTATATGATTTATAGTACTTTATATCATTATTAAAATTATCTATTTCTTCTCCATCTATTTCAATGGAATCTAAAAGCTTAGTTTCATCATTAAATATAACTTTACTTTCATTCATAAGCTCTTTTTCAGTTTGATTGTTTACTGCTTTAATTCTAAATATATGTGTATAATTTTTATTAGCTTGTAATGAGTACTTGCTTAATACTACTGGTCCACAACTTCCAGTTCCCAAACCCATTTGTGCATAGTCTAATGTTACAACCGTATTATCTGTTCCCTTTAATTGATATGGATGACCTGCTTGTTCTAAATCTTCTTGAGTATTATGAAGAGCACTAAATTCCATAGTATTTAAAGAATCAAATAATAATCCATCACCTTCACTATCTGTTACCGCTAACCATCTTGTATCAGTCTTATTTCCTGTTTCCTGAGGCTTAACGAAATTTATAAACTGATCACTAACTGTACTATTATACACTCCAACATCATAACCAACTTTTCTGTCACTATAACTATCTGAAGGACCTCTTCCATACCATGTAAGATTTTCAAATCCACTTGGCATCTGTAGCCTCATACCAAAACGTGGTAAATCACTTAAGCCTGTTCCCGGAGATAATGTATTTTTAACAACAACATCTCCACTTGAATACACCGCATAAGTTATTGTGTTTTGTGAACTATCAGCAGTAGTCATATTTAACCTTGTTGTAATATATACAACCTTATCACTTTTTATTATGCTTACATCCACTACTTCAGAATTATTTACTGCATCCTTCCATTTAAAATCTTGAGTTTTATCATTATCAGTTAAAGCTCTCCAAGTATTAGTTTCTAATGAATTAGCTATCATTTCCTTTTCATTAGATATAAATGAAGTCATTTCACCTTTTTTCTTATCAAAAGTAATATTAAATTCTTCTCCTTCTATATTTAATGCTTCCTCAGTTTCATTAACATTTTTAAACTCTGACATACTAGATGTATCTAATGTTTCTAATGTTCCTTCAATATTTCCATAGTTTAATTCAAATTGTTCAGCTGCTACTTCATGACCAGTTTCTGACCAAGAATTCTTTTCTATTGTTATAAACTTTACATTTAAGAAGTATTCTTCTCCAACATTTGATTGCGGTTTAGTAAATGGAATTGTAATATCCTTATTATTTTGAGGCTCAATATCTATAACCATATCTCCATTTTCAACAACTTCTCCATCTTTGACTAACTCCCATATCATTTTGTATTCATTTAAGTTTATATCAATATTTTCATTAGTTATAGAAATAATATTATTTTCTGAATCCTTAAGCTTCATTTGAATTGATTGATATACTTTTTTAACTTCATATAATTCAGGTTGGGGTGTTCTATCTGGTGATACTATACCATTAACACAAAAATTTTTATTACCTGATGAAGTTTCTACTCCCCAGTCACCATCATATGCCCAATATGTTTCACTTGGATTTCCTGGTATTGGAGTATTTACAGTTTGGTCTACCCAATCCCAAATAAATCCACCTTGAAGATTATCATAACTTCTCATAATATCCCAATAATCATTTAAGCTACCTAAGCTATTCCCCATTGCATGAGCATATTCCATTGCAATAAAAGGCCTTGCATTATTTTGACCTCTTCTTAAAACAGTATTTAAGTCTGGATACATTAATCCTTCCATATCTGTGTATTGGTTATCATTCCATCCTTGATAGTGAATTAATCTTGTCGGGTCATTTTCATCAAAGTATTTCAGCATTCCATTTATAGATGCACCAGCCCCTGTTTCATTTCCTGGAGACCATATAAGAATTGAAGGATAATTTTTATCTCTTTCTAACATATTTTTTGCTCTATCTAAACATGCTTCTATATACCCTGGAATATCTCCTGGAACTCCATACTGCCCTCTTCCATTATGTGATTCAACATTTGCTTCATCCATTAAATAGATACCATATTCATCACATAAATCATAAAATACTGGATCATTAGGATAATGTGCTGTTCTTACTGAATTTATATTATTCTGTTTCATTAATTCTATTTCTTCTCTCATATCTTCTTCTGTTAAATATCTTCCTGTATCTGGATCAGTTTCATGTCTATTAACTCCTTTAAATGAAATTATTTTTCCATTTAAAATCATTTCTTTTCCTGTACTTGATAATTCAAACTCTCTAAATCCCACTCTAACTGATGTAGTTTCTATAGAATCTTCCCCTCTTTTAAGCTCTAAAACTAAAGTATATAAATTAGGATGTTCAGCTGACCACTTTTCTGGATTTATTATTTTTTGATTTAGATTAATAACCTTTTTATCGCTATCCTCATCAAATACAACTTTTGAAGATAATGGCGTTGTGGTAACTATATTGTTTTCTGAATCATACAGTGTACCTACTATTGATAAATTTTTCTTATCTTCTACTTCTGATCCTAAATCTCTAAACTCAACTTCTAAATTTAAGTCAGCATCTTCATAATTTTCATCTAAATCTGTTACTACTGTAAAATCTCTTATTTCAATTTTATCCTTTGCTGTTAAATATACATCTCTAAATATACCTGAAAGTCTTATAAAATCTTGGTTTTCAATATAGCTACCATCACTCCATCTATATACTTCTACAGTAATTGTATTTTCTCCCTCATAATTTAAAGCTTCGCTTATGTTAAATTCATCTCTTGTATAACTATCCTCTGAATATCCTATATACTTACCGTTTACCCATAAATACATAGCAGATTCTACCCCTTCAAAATTAATAAAAACCTCTTTTCCTTTCCATGATGGATCTAAAGTAAACGTTTTTCTATAAGTTCCAACTGGATTAAATTCTGTTGGAGCCGTTCCAACTACATCTTTCTTTCCCTCAATGTTTATCCATGGATAATTTTGATTTGAATAAATTACAGGATCATACTTAAAACTACCATCTTCATTGAAATTAACCTGCCAATTTTTAGGCACTGTTATATCCTCCCAATTACTGTCATCATATTGTGTTTTATTAAAATTAGGATCTTTTTTACTTATTCTATCCTCTGGGTTTTCAGCCCAACTAAACTTCCATGTCCCATTCAATAATTCATACTTAGATGATTCTTCTCTATTTCTTTCAAGTGCTTGTTCAACATTATCATAGTTATAAAATGTAGCCCTAGCTTCTTCCCTATTTACTTGAAATACTCCAGGCTGTCCATTCCATTCTGTAGGACCTTCACCTACACTTGAAGCAAATGTTACACTTTCACTTATACTAGTAAATAAAATTGTTGCACTTAATAAAAATGCTGTAACTTTCTTATTAATCATTCAACCTACCCCCTTATTTGATATATTTATATTTTCTGTAAATGTTTTCCTATTAATTTTATACTTATCATAATATATTAACAATATAAAATTCTACTTAAAAGTATTGAATATATTAACTAATAAATTCTTTATAAAAATCAAGAAGAATAAAATAAAGGAGTAGATTCTATTATAAAATCTACTCCCTTTATTTTATTCTTCCTCATTCATTATTCCTAATTTGTCAAAAATCATAAATGCTATTCCTAATACCATTGCTACTATAGTTGCTAGTCCCATTCCTGTAAATTCTACAGTTCCTATTGTAATAGTTATACCACTTAGTCCCACTATAAAAGTTACTGATGCAAGAATTAAATTTCTTGATTTTGAAAAGTCAACTTTTTCTTCAATAAATGTTCTTAATCCTGAAACTGCTATAGTACCAAATAATAAGAAGCTTACTCCTCCAATTACTGGCGTTGGTATTGTGCTTATCAATGCTGATAATTTTCCTGAGAATCCTAATATTATTGACATTATACCAGCTCCACAAATTATATATACACTATATACTTTTGTTAAAGCCATAACTCCAATATTTTCACCATATGTAGTTGTTGGTACTGAACCAAACATACCTGAAACCATAGTTGATAATCCATCCCCTAATAAGGATCTATGAAGACCCGGATCCTCAATTAAATCTTTTCCAACTATACTGCTAGTTACTTTTAAATGTCCTACATGCTCCACTATAACTACAAATGTAGCTGGTAATATAGTAAGGATAGCTGTAGTATCAAAGTGTGCTAATTTTATATTTGGAACTGTAAAAAAAGCTGCATTACTTATTTCTGTAAAATTTACAATTCCCATAAAATAAGCTGTTATATATCCTACAATAATTCCTATAAGTATTGGTATTACCTTTAAAAATCCTCTTAATAATACATTACTTAGTATTACTGCAATTAATGTTACCATTGAAACTGTTACCCAAGTTGTATTTAATGTAGGAGAATTACTTCCTCCAACAGGGAACCCTGCCATATCTGCTGCTGTACCTGCAAGTTCTAATCCTATTATTGTAATTATTGATCCCATTGCTGCTGGCGGAAATAATTTATTTATCCATCCAATACCAGTATATCCAACAATAATAGCAACTGCTGCAAATAGTGCTCCTGATGCTACGAAGCCACCTTGAATAGTTTGAAAATCATACCCTTGACCCATAAGTAAAAATACTGGTGCAAGGAAAGCAAAGCTTGATCCTAAATATGCAGGTATTTTCTTTTTAGTAATAAATGCATATAATAGTGTTCCTATTCCATTAAAAAATAAAACTGTTGCAGGATCCATTTTAAAAAGAATTGGAACCAATACTGATGATCCAAACATTGCAAATAGATGCTGAATACTTAATGGTAATGCCTTTCCAAATGGTACTTTTTCATTTACATCTACCATTAATACTTCATTATCTATGTTTTCTTTCTTTGACATGTTAAACTCCTCCTTCTTAGTCTCTCGGACTAAATTAAAGTATTCCAATAAAATATATCACCATTTTAGATATGTTTCAACCTAAGATATATACTTTTACTAATAAATATATATCTTTTTTTATAAGCTTATATAAAAATAAAAAAACTATCAATTAAAAATCGATAGTTTTTTATTATTTTTTATTTAACTATTACTTTTATGCTTTGAAAAAATTATAGGAAGTGTAGTTAAAATAACTAAGATTATTAATAAAATTATAGCCATAGTATTACTTGAAGCAAATCCAACTGGTGTTCTTGGAGTTATTATTCCTGATACTTGTAATATTATTCCTAATAAACCTATAATAGATCCTCCTGCTACAAGTCCAGATGATAAGCTTATTCCATTAGAAACTTTTACTTCTCTATCCTGCTCATCTTTACTCATTTTTTCAACTAATACACGTATTAATGCTCCAACTAATATTATTGAAGTTGTTGATATTGGTAAGTAAAAACCTATAGCAATAGTCATTATCGGTAAATTTAATAAGAATAAGAACAATGCAATAACAATTCCTACTAAAATCATTGGCCATGGTAAATCACCTGACATTATTCCTGAAGTTAATGTAGCCATTAAATTTGCTTGTGGTAATGCAAATTGAGCTTCTGATCCAGTTACTGCCAATTGGCTAGATAACACCATTATTGTTCCTGTAACAACAACAACTCCTACTATACTAGATAGAGCAAAAGCACTTAGCATCTCTTTTCTACTACCACCTATAATATATGTAACTTTTTGTGACTGACTATATCCTCCTGCTACAGATATTGCAACAACCATAAATGCAGCAAATAGTAATAATGATTTATTATCTGCATTAGTAGTCCATCCCATTACAACAAATACTAATGTCAATATAACTAATGAAGCTATAGTCATACCCGATACTGGAAGATTAGATGTTCCTATTGTTCCTGTTAATCTACCAGATACTATTACAAACAATAATGATAATATAAGAGACACTATAGTTGCAATTATAGTCATTTTAATACTTTGAGAGATTATAAATGCTGCTACAAATGCAACAACAACCCCTATTAACAGTATTATTATTTCGCCAGAACTTTTTTCAGAATTAGAATCATTACTTGATTTAGCTTTTACTGTTTCTTTTATAGATACAATAATTGTTGGTATAAGCTTCAATGCTCCTATAATTCCTCCACAAAGCATCATTCCTGCTCCTATATATTTTACGTAACTTCCTGATATTGAATTTACATCAATTTGATGAAGTAATATTGAAGCATCATTCCAAGAGTGAATATTCTTATCTGCAAAATCAGTAAAATAACCTATTAATGGTGCAATACCAAAGTTAGCTAATATAGATCCAGCAAACATAGTTAAAGAAACTTCTAATCCAACAATAAATCCAATTCCTAACAAAAGGGGATTTACTTCAGTAGAGAATTTCCACTTATAAAATTTACTTCCTACATAACTAATAGTATTGTTAATTATATTTAAAAATGATCCAGTTAAAAGATTTATAATACCACTTATTCCAAATCCAATTCCCATGAATTTTATAGCATCTCCGCCACCTTCCGAAGCAACAAGTGTTTCAGATATAGCCATCGATTCTGGATACATAAGCTTTCCATGTTCCTCAACAATTAAATAATCATAAACTAGTGATAGGCATCCTATACCAAATAGAACTCCTCCTACACCTACAACTAAACCTTCTACAAAAGTAATATGATTTCCTATTAAAATAATTGCAGGTAATACGTAAATCATACCACTTGCTATAGATTCACCACCGCTTGACATTCCTTGAGTTATATTTTTACCAAGTATTCCCTTGCTACGTGCAAATACTCCTATAAGCATTGAACCTATTATGGCCCCAGGTATTCCAGCTGCAACAGTTAATCCAGATTTCATACCAGAATATGCAGTAGATGCAGCAAATATAGCAGATAATACAATACCTATAATAATTACTGATAAATTTGCTCCTTTATTGGATTTGTCAGTTATATATGGAACATATTTTTTTCCATGGACGCCTCCATAAGCTTCTTTAGGTAATTTCTTTTTCATATGTACTCTCCTTTTTATTTATTCATTTGTTTATAATTAGTATATCCATTTTATAAATTAACATAATTCTACATTATATTATTTATAAAATACTTTTTTATTATGCCAACAATAGATAAAAAAGAAAATACTTTTAACGATAAAATTTTATCTAACTAAAATAATAGTATTATTTATTATATTCAGAAAATATTGAAATTAAATGTAATAAAGATTAGAATTAAAATATTAAACATTAAGGGGGTTAAACAAATGTCAAATTATAGTATATATTTACCGAGTTATAGCGTAGGAGTAAATTGTTATAGTGAAATTCCTTATGTTTTAAGGAAGTATGGAAAAAAAGTAGCTGTTATAGGGGGCAAAACTGCTATAGAAAAATCTAAAGGGGAATTATTAAAGGCAATTAACAATTCTGATATTGAAATATTAGATTTCATATGGTATGGTGGTGATTCAACTTATGAAAATATTGAAATCTTGAAAAATAATCCAATTGTACAGAAATCAGATATACTTTTTGCTGTAGGTGGTGGACGTGCTTGTGATACAGTAAAGACCTTAGCTGATATGGAAGATAAACCATTTTTCACATTTCCAACACTAGGTTCTAACTGTGCTGGTACTACAGCAATTTCAGTTATATATAATAGCGATGGAACATTCAAAGAATATTATTATATGAAGCAACCATCTTATCATACTTTTATTAACACAAAGATTATAGCTGATTCTCCTGAAAAATTACTTTGGGCAGGTATAGGTGATGCATTATCAAAAGAATGTGAAGTACTTTTTGCTAGTAGAGATAAATTTATGTATCATACACCTTTAATTGGTGTATGTATGTCAAAAATATGTACAAATCCTTTAATTGAATATGGTAAAAAAGCAATAGAAGATTGTAAAAATAATATTTCATCCTTTGAATTAGAACAAGTTGCTTTAGATATCATAGTATCTACAGGAATAGTATCAAACTTTGTAACTCATGAAGGGCAAAAAGACCCTAAAGATAATTATTACTATAATAGTTCCTTAGCTCACTGTGTATATTATGGCTCATCACTAATTAAAGCTTGTGAGAATCATCTACATGGTGAAATAGTTTCTTTTGGAGTTCTATGCCTATTAACATATGATAATCAAATAGAAGAGCGTAATAGAATTATGAAATTCAATAAAAGCGTAGGCCTTCCTATTACCTTAAATGACATAAGTCTTACTGAAGATGATTTAGATATTATTGCAAGGAAAGCTTCAACTTCAATTGAATGGACTTATGTGCCAGGAAATCCAACCAAAGAAAAATTTATTCAAGCAATTAAAGATACAGATAAAGCTGGAAGACATTTTAAATAAATAAGCAGTAGGAAGATTTTATAATAATCTTTCTACTGCTTTTATTTCTATGTCTTAATAAATTTTTAAAATATATAATTTAACTTTTATATGTTTACAAAAGGCTCTCATCAGGTGTAACTAATATCTTAACATGCTTTTTCTTTTCTGGACCTGTTAATGCACCAAACCCTTCTTCTACCACATCATCTAAAAGTACTCTTTTTGTTACATAACCTTCTGCCTTTATTCTTCCATCATTAAGTTCTGCAATAGTAGCTGGAAATTCATGTCTGTAAGCTAAAGTACCAATTATTTTCTTTTCAGAAAATACTAAAGTATTTGGATTAAAACTTACATTATCTTCCCATATACTTGTAACAACCATAGTTCCTTCAAATTTTAAGCTCTCTAATCCTATATCAAATCCCACTTGAGCTCCTGTAGTTTCAAAAGCTACATCAACACCTACTCCATTAGTAAGCTTTTTAACTTCTTCTGGGATATTAACTTCATTAGGATCTAAAACTAAATCTGCACCTGCTCTTTTAGCATATTCTTGTCTTATTGATTTTCTTTGTAAAACTATTACTAATTTTGCACCTGCTGATTTTAAACATTCAATAGTTGCTAATCCTATTGGTCCACAACCTAATACTATAGCTGTATCACCTATTTTAAAGTTTGCAATTCTAATAGAATGTAAAGCAACAGCCATAGGTTCAACTAATGCTGCTTTTTCATATGACATTTCATCTGGTATCTTATGAACAAATTCCTCTGGAAAAACTGTATATTCTGCAAGTCCTCCACCGCTACCGCAAAGTCCATGGAATCCTAAGGAAGAACATAAATTATATTTTCCTTCTAAACATGCTGGACACTTTCCACAAGCAACTATTGGTTCTACTATTACTCTATCCCCTATTTTAAACTTACTAACACCTTCTCCTACCTCTACAACTTCTCCTGAAAACTCATGTCCTAATACAACTGGTGCAGTTGTTCCACTTAATGGATGAGGTTGTCCTACCGGAATAAATATTGGCCCATTTAAATATTCATGTAAATCTGATCCACAAATTCCACACCACTTAACCTTAATTTTAACATTATTTTTTGTTACCTTTGGTTCTTCAATTTCCTCTACTCTAATATCTTTCTTTGAATACCATAATGCTGCTTTCATACATAATCCCCCCATATTTTATTGTTAAATTATTCACATATATTAACAGCAATAATAGTGCCAAGAAAAGACATATAGTTACTTTTTAATATTTTTTTAGCTAACTATTAGTTATTCACTATAATTTTATAATCATAATAAATTCTCCATATTAGAAATTATAAAAACAAGTGTATCAAAATAATACATTTATTCATTCTCATTTTAATACACTTTATTTTTAATTCTCATTTTGATACATCAATTTCATATTTTTTTATTTTTCTATATAAAGTTGCTCTCCCTAACTTTAATAATTTTGCTGTCAATTGAATATTCCCATTACATTTCTCTATAGCAGCCCTTATTGTTTTTTCTTCTACTTTATCAAAAGGCACTATTTCATTCTCTTCAATACTAATATCATTTTCAATTTTAATAATATTCAACTTACTCTCAGAATATTTATTGCTAATATTTTCAAGTTCACATTCACTTAGATAATAATCCCTTTCAACAACATTTTTTAATTCTCTTATATTACCAGGCCAATCATATTTTTTTAATTCATCAACATATGATTGTTTTATATCTATGAATTTATTATTATTTTTTTTATTTAAATTATTAACAAAATATTTTACAAGTAAATCTATATCATCTCTCCTTCTTCTAAGAGGTATAGTCTGAATCTCCATTACACTTAATCTATAAAATAAATCTTCTCTAAAATTTCTCTTAGCTATTTCATTTCTAAGTTCTCTATTAGTCGCTCCAATTATCCTAACATCAAATTGTTTTTCATTTATTCCTCCTACTCTTACTACTTTTCCATTATCTAAAACTCTAAGGAGTTTGCTTTGCATATCTAGTGGTAGTTCTCCTAATTCATCAAGAAAAATTGTTCCGCCATCTGCTAGTTCAAACTTACCTGGACGCCCATCCTTTAAAGCACCTGTAAATGCGCCTTTATCATATCCAAATAATTCACTTTCAACTAACTCACTAGGAATGGATGCACAATTTACAGCAACAAAAGGCCCTCTTGAACGATTACTAAAATTATGTACTGATTGTGCAATTAATTCTTTGCCTGTTCCACTTTCCCCTTGAATTAATATATTACAATCACTTTTAGCAGCCTTTTTAGCAAATCTGATAATATTCCCCATTTCTAAATCATTTGTGATAATATCTTTAAACTCATACTTAGCTCTATATCCTACAAACTTATTTACTAACTTATGAACATCCTTAACCTCAGTAAAAGTTATTACTGCACCATTGCTTTTACCATTATTATACAATGAAAAAATATTAATAATACACTTAATATTTCTATCATTAATAGACATGTCACACTCATAATTATTTAAAGAATTCTTCTCCTCAATAAATCTATGAAAGTTAATTCCAGTCAAAATTTTATTAATGTCCATATCCTCTATAGCATTTAAAGAAATATTTAAAATTTTTAACGCACTTCCATTTATTCTTTTTATTTTCATATATTTATTTACTACTATCATTCCCTCTGATATTGAATCAAAAGTTATATTAAGTAAGTTATACGAGGAAAGTAACGCCATTTGTTTTTGCATAGATTGAGCTGCTGAAGTTACAATTCCTAAAGTATGAGAATGTGCATTATAATAACTTCCTGACATATTAATACATCCAATTAAATTATCGTATTCATCATAAATAGGTGCAGCAGAACATGTCCAAGAATGTTGATTAATCCCATAATGCTCTGCACCTATAGTTTGAAATGGTTTATTAAGATATAAGGCAGTACCTATTGCATTAGTTCCCACAACTTCTTCAGACCATAGTTCCCCTTTAATAAAATTTAGTTCCTCTCCCCTCTTCAATACATCTTTATCTCCTATTACATCTATAATATATCCATCTTTATCTGCTAAAAATAAGGCAAATCCCGATTTAGAAACCATACTGTAAATACTCTCCATTATCGGTCTAGCTATATGTATTAGATCGCTACTTTGTTTAATTAGCTCATCTATATTGGGATGCCTAACTCTTCCCTTCCCGTTATAAGGATCAACATCATTTTTCTTACATCTTATCCATGAATCTATAATTTCAGTTCTAATTTTTGAATTTAACTCCCCTGTAGAAACAAACTCTTCCCATGCTTTTTTTATAAATTCTGAGTAATTCCCCATATTTATTCTCCATTACTTATAATTATTTTTAAAATTACTTAAATAGTAATTTTTTCTATTTTAATTATAACACTTTACTTATAAATACAAAAATAACCAGAATTGCATCATTACATTTCTGGCTATTATTTCTTTTTATATTTAGCTTTTTATTTCTTTTTTAAAATCTTCTATTTCTATTCTTCTTTTTTCCAATCTAGACTTTTCACAAGCATATGACATAAGATGTGATTGAATTGATTGCTCTACACTTGTTCTAGGTTCTTTTCCTGAACCATTAACTACATTTATGAAATCTTCCATTAATCCTACATCTCCACCTCCATGGCCTCCTACTATTCTTTTAGGTTTTATTATTGTTATGTTAGATTCTGAATATTCATCTATTCCATGCTTTCTAACTATTATTTCATTATCTCTTGTATTTGCATAAATAGATCCCTTTGTTCCAAAAAGCATTGTTTCTCTAAACTGATTATGTGTAAATGCTGTTACAGTGAAAGTTCCCCTAACTCCATTTTTAAATTCCATCACAGCTACTTGATTATCACAAACATCATTATCTTCAACCTTCCACACACAAGTTCCATAATTTGTTTTATCTAATACTTCTTTAACTGTTTCATAAGTAGGATTTGCACATAATGTATTCACCGGCCATACATTTCTACAATTATCTAAATAAATTCTTTTGGCTGAAAATATACATTCCTCATTTAACTTACATTCTAAACACTTTTTTGCACTTTCTTTTGGAGCATTTTCTTTTTTAAAGTAATTTAAATCCCCACTTGAATAAACTGCTGTGCATTCATCATTTACAAGCCATGTAATAATGTCCATATCATGACAAGTTTTTGCTAGTATAAGTGGTGATGTTTCCTCAGAATTTCTCCAATTTCCTCTTACAAAGCTATGTGCCATATGATAATGTCCAATATTTTCTTTATGATCGAATCCAATTAAATCTCCAATTACTTTCTCATCAACTAATTCTTTAATTTTTTCAAAGAACTCTGTATATCTTAATACATGACATACCATAAGATTTACGCCATTTCTTTTAGCACATTCCTCTAAATCCAAGCATTCAAATGCATCTGGTGTCATAGGCTTTTCAAGTAAAACATCATACCCCAAATTTAATGCCTTAACTGTAGTCTTATAATGTTGCTTATCTTGATGTGCTACTATAATAGCATCACATACTTTCCCAAACTTAAAGAATTCATCTTCGTCTTCAAAACACATTTCTGAATTTATATTATGTTCTGCAGCTAATGCCTCTCTTTTATTAACATCTGGCTCTATAACAGCCACATACCTTATTTTATCTTGATTATTTAATACATAATTTCCATAAGCATGCCTTCCCCTAGAACCAGCACCTATAACAGCTACTTTTATACATCTCATAATACCACTCCCCTTATAATTTATATTTATTTTTCTATACTCCTTAAAGCTAGAATTGTTTCATTTATTAAATAATCTAAGTCCCATCCAAGCATATTTGCGCCTCTTTCAATTACATCTCTTGAACATCCAGCAGCAAACCCCTTGCTTTTATATTTCTTCTTAACAGACTTTAATTCTAAATCTTGAACACTTTTTGAAGGTCGCATTAGTGCTACTGCTCCTATTAGTCCTGTTAATTCATCAACAGCATAAAGTACTTTTTCCATTTTATGTTCTGGTTTAATATCCACTGTGATTTCATAACCATGGCTTGCTGTAGCATGTATAATTTCTTCACATATTCCTCTTTCTCTCATTATTTCCTGTTCTTTTATACAATGTTCTTGAGGAAATTTTTCAAAATCTAAATCATGAAGAAGTCCTGCTATTCCCCAAAATTCTTTTTCATCTCCATAACCTAATTTTTCTGCAAAATACTTCATAACACCTTCTACTGTTTCTGCATGTTGTATATGAAATTCTTCTTCATTATACTCTTTTAATAACTCCCATGCCTCTTCTCTTGAAATGTTACTGGTCATAAATAACCCTCCTACCCTAATTAAATTTATCTAAGTATTAATTTTTAATAATACTAATTATAACACTTTACAGTAAATACAAAAATAGCCAGAACTGTTTTATTACAATTCTGGCCATTATCTAGTTTTATATTTCACTTTTATGTTAATTTATTTTTCATTCTTCCCATCAATTACTGTAATTTTTTCAGATATTGAAGTTCTTGTACGTGCCTTAGGAGTCATATCTGGATATCCAACATGTAAAATTGCTGCAATCTTCTCTCCTGGCTTAGCCCCTACTCTCCCCCTAAAATCTGGTAAAGTAAGGTATGAATCAGTTTTCCAAAATACACCTATCCCTCTTTCCCATGCTGCAAGTTGGAAATTTTCAATTAATGCACTAGTAGCTGCATAATCTTCTTCTCTAATAAAAGGATTTTGATCTTCAGGCATTACTACAAGAATATGTGCTGGAATTGAAAGAAAATAATTTTTCATTTCCTCTGGGCTTTTTTTCATTTTTCCTCCCTTTGATATCACATCTACCATTACATCAGCTAATTCTTTAGTACCTTGTCCATTATAAATAACAAATCTCCATGGCTCTCTTAATTTATGATTTGGAGCCCAGCTTGCTACTTCTAATAAATCACTTAATAGTTCTGTTGATATAGCCTCTTCTTTAAACTTTCTTATTGTTCTTCTTTCACTTATTAATTTTGACATAGGGTATTCTACTGTCATATTCATCTTTCCTTCCTTTTTACATATATTCATTACTTATATAAATCCGTATTTTCTTAATTTGTTAGATATCTAACAATAAGACTATAATATAACTCTAAAATAACTATTTATAATATTTATTAAAAATAAATATTAATTGATATTTATTATCATTTATATAATTATAATACTATTTATTTTAAATTACAATAATTATTAATATTATTTAATAATTATTGTAATTTAAATTTATATTTATGGTTTTACTATAATTAAATTGTTAGTTAGCTTTATATTTAAATCATCTTCTGTAATTAAAATTACTTTCTCATAATCTTTTTCTATTCTAGACTTATTATAAAAATAATATTTAAACCCATTATGATAAAAACTACTTCTTTCATTAATTAAATAACTTATTTCATCACTACAATAAATAGGACTTCTTGTTGTGCTTTTAAAGTAAACCTCTCCTTTTAAATATGATGCTATTCTTGATGGAATATAGATATTTTCTCCATGCCCTAACACTAATATCTTTTTATTATCCCCTATTATTTCTTGAATTTTATTTGCTGCTTTAATACACTCTTCCTCAGTTTTTTTTATATCCTCAAAATCTACTCCAAATCTACCTGTAAATTTTAAATACTTTCCTTTTCTACTTAATATATTTAGATAATTTACCTTCATTGTTTCAGATAATATATTTTCTTTCTTATAACAATAAACATTATTATCTTCTACCTTAATCTCTCCTGATATTAAAGCTTTAACTTCTATTTCTACTTTATTCTTTCTTATAAAATCTTTATAGGAATTCCTCTGATCTATATTTCTCCAATCTAAAATAGTTAAAATTTCATATTTTCTAACACCTGTATTTCTTTTTAATTCTTTTATTATATTTAGCATCGATTTCCCTGTAGTAATTTCATCATCAACTAAAATTATTCTATCTGCCTCTCTTAATTTATAAATATCCTCTGGAAAACATTTATGGGTAGTTGCATGTGAATGTTCTTCTTCAAAGTTAAGAAATGACTTTATTCCTTCAATATTTTCTCTTGTGGTTGTAACATAATAAGAATTTTCTATTGCTGATGCTACTGCCATTCCTATGCCTGTAGCTGTTTCTGCAAATCCTATAACTACTAACTTTTCATTAGTTCTATAAGCTAACTTCATCACTTCATTAACTTTAATATTATTATCTTCATGATTTTCTATATAATTAATTAAGATACTTGTCCCTTTAGTTGTCCCTAAAATAGTTGAAACTAATAAAAAACCAGTAATTCTGCATATATTAGGTCTTACTTCTATATGCTTACCTAAAATCTTACTAATAAATAAAAAATTTCTTTTACTATTATTATCTCTATATCCTATAGAGACTAAATCATCTAAATTTAAGTTATAAATATTCTCTCTTATATTAATTTTCACTATTACGTCCTACCTCACTCAATAAATTATAATAACATACACCTTTGTTTAATACTCCAAAAGCCTTTGATCTATCAGAAATTTTTCTTGCCCAATTATAATGTGGTGAAATTTCAATCATTTTATTACTACTAGCCCCTTTAAATACTCCCCCAAGTTCTGATGAATTTAGTATATTCATAGCATCAATATAATCCTCATATTCTACCGAATGCAATAAATTTACATATATACATTGAGTAGGATGAATACTTGTCTTTCCACAAAATCCATTTTCTTTATCTAAGTCTATTTCTTTAATTAATCCCTTAACTTCTTTAGAATTAACATTTGATGAAAAATATTCAAATACAGAAGCTGAAATTACATACTCTTCATTACATCTTCCAAAAATATTCACTATATCACAAAGACAATCATTTATAACGGCAATATCATATATACTTCTTCTCACATCTCTTCTTAATCCAAACTTTGAAGAAAAATCAGTTCCTCCTACTCTAATATTTAAAATAGAATGTTTATACCTATCTATTAATTTCTTTAAATATAGAATTTCTTGAATTCTATTTTCTTTATATACTATTTCTTCACTTTCAAGAATAGGCATACCATAAATTTTTTCAGAAAATTCATTTTCTATAGTTTCTAAATGTCTTAAATAATATTCTCCATTTTCCTTATTAAACTTAGGAAATATGAACCCAGTAATTAGCTTCAATTGACCCTTAGATAACCTAGATGAAAAACTAATAAAATGAGAAACACTTCTCACCCTAATAAAAATCAATGGAATTATATTTTCATTAATATCTCCATTGATTAAATCATAACTTAATTTTTTTAAAGAACTTAAAACATTTTTTTCTCCAACTTCAACATCACTTTCTTTTATTGAATCCTCAAAACAAATTGTGATAGTACAAGTATCTTTAATTTTTCCTAATTTTATTTTGCTATATATATCCATTAATGCATTCATATATAAATTAGAGCCTACTGCATATTTTAATAAATCCTTATTAGTATATTTATTAAAATCCAGAGGCTCTTTAAAAAATTTATCATTACTAATACTTTTTAAATGTCTCATATTAACACCTTCACCCTTATAATAATTTGAAATTTTTAATTTATTCAAACTCAGGTAGCTATATGGTATTATATTTTTATTCATTACTTTTTATTCTGAAATAAATAAAAAACTAAAAAAAGAAATTATAAGGATATTACTGATAGAGTAACATCCTTATAATTTCTTAAATAGTAAAAAAGCTATATAGAATTTATAATACATTTTTCTATATAACCTTTAATATCTAATTATGACTACTAAATAAGCCAGCACCTTTCACTATGTCTTGTTCATCAAATAAATTTAATACTGCTTTATTATAATCATTTAACTTTTGTGACTTCTTTATCTTTTTAACATACTTCTTATTATTAGAAAATATATAAATCATATATCCCCAAAGTTCTTTCATTCTATATAAAGCAATATTATCATCTTTAAATACTTCTATGTAATTAAATAAAATATCATCATGAAACTCTTTTAATAATTCTTTATTCAATACTATATTATTATTTATTTCATTAATTAGCCCTGGATTTGCAAGTATTCCTCTTCCTAACATTAATTCATTTACTTCTGGAAAAGACTTTATAAAGTTTTTATAATCATCTGATGTAAAAATATCACCATTGTAACATATAGGATTAATACTTAAATTTATCGCATCTTTAAACACTTCTAAATTAGGCTTATTTCCATAAAAATCTTGCCTAGTTCTAGGATGGATTATAAGTTCTTCTATAGGATATTTATTGAAAATTTTAATTAATTCATAAAACTCTTCTGGACTATCCTTTCCTATTCTAGTTTTTATAGATATTTTTATATCATCTTTCTTATATATCTCTTCTAAGAAAATATCAAGTTCTTCTCTTTTAGCTAGGAATCCAGATCCTCTTCCTTTTGAGACAACTGTTCCAGATGGGCATCCTAAATTTAGATTTACTTCATTATAGCCTAACTGCTGTAATTTTATTGCAGTATTAATAAAGCCTTGTGAATCATTAGTAAGTATTTGAGGGACTATATTCATTCCTTGATTATTTTCAGGTAAAACATCTCTTAATTCTTTAGTCTTAAAACTTTTACTACTAGTTGGAACAATAAAAGGTGTAAAATATTTATCAATATTATGAAAAAACTTTTCATAAGAATTTCTATATACGTGTCCTGTAATTCCTTCCATTGGTGCTAAATAATACTTCATTTATTATCTCCTTTATAGTTAATCTAGAAATATTATATCAGCCTTCTTTTTTATCATCTACCTATTCTTAATTTTTTATAAAAACTAAAATAGAAATACTCCTATTATAATAGATAGTTTTTTACTTTATCTATCATAATAGAAGTATTTCTTTATTAGTTAAACCGGACTCTCTGTATTACTTTTCCCTACTGGTAATAATAATCCCGCTTTCTTTAATATTGGTCTTATTGAATTATAAATAATTACTACTAATATTGTAGAAACTACTGCATTTATAAATGTAGTAAAGGCACTTAATTTAGCCAAAATAACAGCTGCATCCTGAGGCTGTCCTAACAAATATTGCTTATAAAAGAACCCTACAACAGGATCTGCCACAACATTAAAAGCTAATCCTCCAATAGATGCAATAATGCTCCATCTAAAAATATATTTTTTATCATTGCTTTCACTTATCTTAGCAATTTTATGCGCAATTAATCCTGTAATCAATCCAATACATAATTTTAAAATAAATGTCTTAGGCGCTACAGTTATATATACTGGATCAAGTAAATCTGCAATTGTCATACCTATTGCGCCTGCTAATCCCCCATACCATCCTCCAAGTAATAGTGCAGCTAAAACACAAAATGCATTTCCAATATGAATTGAACTTGCATCTCCACTTGGTAGTGGAATTTTTATTTGTAAATAAGTAAATGATACAAAACATAATGCTGCTAATAATGCTGTTTGAATTAGTTTTTTAAACCTTATTTGATTATTCAAAGTAATTCCCCCTTGTATTTATAAAACTTATAATAAATTTTACAACTTAGTAGAAATCAAGTCAATTGTACCCATACAATTTATAACGTGCTATTTTTATAGTATTTTATATAAAAATATATTGACAAAGCATTTCCCATAATTTAGAATTAAAACAATTAATTGAAAAGCAATGATGGAGAGAAGTAGGAATAATAACCACCAACAGTGAGCTGGAGATAGTGTAAACCTAGCGGCAGGATTTTTTTGAATAACACTCCGTAGCTTCAAACTGAAATACAAAACAACTGTTATTTTTACAGGCTAATGTAAAGTAGGGGCGACGTATTCCATGCGTTATTTGGATACCAGTAATTGCTGGGAAGTGACCAATTATGGTAAATTAGGTGGCACCGCGGATAAGCATCAATTCGTCCTATTATTAAGATGAATTGATGCTATTTTTATATCTAAAAGGGGGCTTACTTTTATGTGTACAATTATGTGTTATACTGGAACAGATATTACTTGTGAAAAATTTGAAGGGTCGCTAAAGAGAACTAAATCCAGAGGCCCAGATATGACTAAAATTCTTAATTTACCATCTGGTATTTTTGGCTTTCAAAGACTTTCTATTATGGATTTAAGTAATAGTGGAATGCAGCCATTTACAAATAATAAAGATGCTGCAATATGTAATGGTGAAATTTATGGTTTCCGTGAAATAAAAAAAGGCCTAATAAAAAAAGGTTATAATTTTATTTCTGATAGTGATTGTGAAGTTTTACTTCCTATGTATTACGAATATGGATTAGATATGTTTTCAAAATTAGATGCAGAATTTGCAACTATTATTTATGATGGGGAAAAGGATAGTTATATTGCTGCTAGGGATCCAATTGGAATTCGTCCTCTATTTTATGGTTACTCTAAATCAGATAATATTATATTTGCAAGTGAAGCAAAAAATCTAGTTGGTTTAACTGATAAAATTATGCCATTTCCACCAGGGCATTATTATGATAATGGTGAATTTACATGTTATTGTGACATCAGTGAAGTAAAAGGTGAATACTTAAAAGATGACTTAGAAGTTATTTTCAAACAAATTCATGATAAATTAGTAACTGCTATAGAAAAACGTATGGATTCAGATGCACCTATAGGCTTCTTATTAAGCGGTGGTTTAGATAGTTCCTTAGTATGTGCTATAGCTAGAAAGTTATATCCTAATAAGCAAATTAAAACATTCTGCATAGGTATGACTGAAGATGCTATTGATTTAAGATATGCAAATGAAGTTGCTGATTATATAAATAGTGATCATACTGCTTTATACATGACTAAAGACGAAGTTATTGAATCCTTAGATAAAGTTATTAAAATTCTTGGAACCTATGATATTACAACAATAAGGGCAAGCATTGGAATGTATTTACTTTGCAAAAAGATACACGAAGTTTCAGATGTAAAAGTACTTTTAACTGGCGAAATTTCTGATGAGCTTTTCGGATATAAATATACAGATTTTGCTCCAAATTCAGAAGAGTTCCAAAGAGAATCTCAGAAAAGAATTAGAGAATTATTCATGTATGACGTACTTCGTGCAGATCGTTGTATAAGTTCAAATTCCTTAGAAGCGAGAGTTCCTTTTGGAGACTTAGATTTTGTAAAATATGTTATGTCAATCGATCCAGAGAAGAAGTTAAATAAATATAATATGGGAAAATACTTATTAAGACGTGCATTTGAAGGTGATTATCTTCCTCTTAATATCTTATATCGTGAAAAAGCAGCCTTTAGTGATGCTGTAGGCCATTCAATGGTAGATTATATAAAAGAATATTCTTCATCAAAGTACTCTGATGAAGAATTTGAAAATCTATGTGAAAAATATAGTTATCACTCAAAGCCATTTACAAAGGAGTCACTATTATATAGAGAAATATTTGAAAAATATTATTCAAATCAAGCTGAAATGATTGTAGACTTCTGGATGCCAAATAAATCTTGGGAAGGCTGTAATGTAAATGACCCTAGCGCAAGAGTTCTATCAAACTATGGTGATAGTGGCAAGTAAGTAATATAAATTTTTTCTACCTAAAAACCTATTCAGATTTTTAGGTAGAATTCCTACTATTTAAGTTCTATTTCATCTCCGTATACTAATTCTGAGTTTTCTTTTATATACTTAACTAATTCATCTATCTGTGTATATGCTACTGCTACATAAGTATCAGCTGCACCATAATAAATCGCTATTCTCCCAGTTTCTGAATCATGTAATGTTGCACAAGGGAATGCAACATTTGGAACAAATCCTGTTGTTTCATAATCTTTTTCTGGTGTTAATAAATAATCTCTTGTTCTGTATAATACTTTTGATGGATTTTCTTTATCTAATATTGCAGCTCCCATACTATATACAAATCCATTACAAGTTCCGGATACACCATGATAGAAGATTAACCATCCTTCTGATGTTTCTATAGGAGTTGCACCTCCACCGATTTTAGTTCCTTGCCACCATCCTGAACCACCTTTGCTCATGACTTTTCTATGTCTTCCCCAATGTACTAGATCTGGACTTTCACTTATAAAAATATCTCCAAAAGGAGTATGTCCACTATCACTTGGTCTACTTAAAAGTATATATTTTCCATTAATTTTTCTTGGAAATAACACTCCGTTTCTGTTAAATGGAATAAATGGGTTTTCAAGTCTAACAAACTCTTTGAAGTCCTTTGTTGTACCAATACCAAGAGCAGCTCCTCCAAAATCAGTACACCAAACAATATAATAAGTACCTTCTATTTTAACTAGTCTTGGATCATAAGAATAATATGGTTGATAATCATTTCCCTCTTCATCTTTCCAATGTATTTCTTTATCCTCAATATCCCAATCTAGTCCATCTTTACTTCTACCTACATGTAATTGTGGTTTGCCATTTTTATGATCTGCTCTAAAAATGCCAATAAATCCATCTTCATATGGTAATACTGCACTATTAAATATTCTTGCTGTTTTCTTTGTAGGGTTCCAATTTATAATAGGATTTCCTTCATGCCTCCATATTACTCCATCAAATCCCTCCGGTTTATCTTGCCAAGGCATATTGCTCAATTTATCTGCGAAAATTTTTACTTTGTCCATAATTAACCTCCAACCTTATCATTTAGTCTATTTTAAATCAAATTTTATTTCCAAATATCCTCACCAAAACTCTCTATAAAACTAGTAAGTTCACTAGCCATTTCTTCAGCTTCAGGTATTCTTATATGACCTGGAGTTCCAGATCCGTTTCTTTTAAACTTAAATCTAACTATTCTTTCATCATTTAAAGTTTCTACCATTTCATCAAGAGCATCATCCCAACCTTTACTATGACATAAAATAGTTGTTATAACTAAAAATAATGCATTAGGATATTTATTTCTTAAATCTTTTATTATATCAATATATTTAGATTTCCACATTTCTCTTTTATTTTTGTCTTCATCTATATAATTATCAGGATGAGCATCATTTTGTCCTAATGCCATAATTACTACATGTGGGATATATTTAGAAAAATCCCACTTATTGCAGTATCCTAACTCTGGGTTATATCTTAATTTATCATAGGTAAACTCTACTCCTAAATAACCTCTATCTGGATTAAAATATCCTGATCCATTCATTACTGCAATCCCACCTTGAGCATTATTATTAATTTCTGCTCCTAACTTTCTTGCTGTAATCATTGAGTATGAATACCATGAATTAGAATAAATACCTTCATGTCCTTCAGGGTCAACCTTTCCAACGTATTCTAAAGCTTCAGAAACTTCCCCTGCTGAAACTGAATCACCGAAGCACTCAATTCTTCTATTGCTATTTTCTATAGGTGATTTAACATAACATTCTTTATCTAATATAATTCCATAGAAATCAAAATAATGAGCTGAATCTGATCTCTTATATAAGACTAAATCATGTACCTTATTTTCTAATCCTTCAATAATATCTATAACTATAGCTTTATTATGTTCCTTAATTACTACTTTCCCTTCTATCCTATCATCGATAATATATCCAATAGCATTTTCATAATGATTATGATAGTTTTTAATTACTATTTTTAAGCTTCTTCCTGTAAATCTAACCCTTATATTACTTCCAGCATAAATAATAGTTGGTGCTTTTGGGTTATTAAAATCAATTCTCCCCATATACTGATAATTTTTATTATCTGCCTCTATTAATATATATTTATCTATATCAAATTCTTTTAACTCCATAAACCATCTACTCCTAAGATACTAAAAAACCCAATATTGATATTTGGGATATTTTATTTTCATTAATTACACTTATTTGAATTCTATGACTATCTAATTTTTCTTCCTCTAATAATAATTCTGTTGCCGAATAATCTCCCCATCCATTTTCAAAAAATGTATCTATTATAATTGGCTTATTTTCATCTACTATAACCTGTATTTTACCAGCTGTTTCTTTAATTGATTTTTTATATAATAAAAATATATTTTTTCCTCTAATTTCTACTTCTAAAGATGTTTTATCTTCTTTTTCCGAATCAAATTTCCATCCATCATGAAATACTTGAAAACCTTCTAAATCTTCATTAAAGCCTATATTTTCTATAACTTTTAAGTTTTTATTATTCTTTATAATTCCATTTATATATTTATCTCCAAAAACTACATCTCCAAGCTTAGTTTTTTCATCTTCTATATCTTCTAAGTTATTATAGATATTCTTCATAAAATCAATTAATAACTCAGATATTATGAAGTGACCATAATCATTAGGATGAACCTCATCCGTTGCTACATCCCCCCACTTTAAACTTCCTTTTGATATTTCATAATGAATAGCGTCTCTAAAGCTAATCATAGGAATATTATATTTTCTTCCTATTTGGATTTGTTGTTCTTGCACATTACTCCCATCAAAGTTGCTCATAAATATTTCTATTATTGCTGGAGGATTGTCTAGTGATAATACTCTTCTTACCAAACTTTCATATGCTACTTTGTCATAAATAGTCTTTTTATCGTTTACAGCAAAATCAATAAATAAAATATCTGGATTATATGATAAAACTTCTTTTTCAACTCTATGAACTCCTATTATTGAACCAGTTGCCCCAACCCCTGCATTAATACAACTTACATTAATATTACTAAATGTATTTTTGAACCATAAATAGGTTTTGCTTACATAACAATTTTCTTGTTTTGTTGAATTAAATCCTTGAGTTATAGATCCTCCTAAAAAAGCTATTGTTATGTCTTCTCCTCTTTTAGTTTTTTCAAAAACTTTAGCAAGTGCTGTCACACAGCCTCTACTAACTAAGGAATTCCTTATCATTTCTTCAGTTATAAAAAAATCCATATCTTTTCCTCCACATAAAATCAACATTAAAATCCGTTATTTTTTGATACTTCTTTAATCCACCTTCCTGATTTTTTTATTGTTTTCTTTTGAGTGTCTAAGTCTAATGCAATATATCCATACCTATTTTTATATGCATTACTCCAAGACCAACAGTCTATTGGAGTCCAAGAGTGATATCCAAAACAATTTGATCCCTCTTCTATTCCTTTATGCAGATATTGTAAATGTTCTTCTAAGAACTCAATTCTATAATCATCCTGAATTGATCCATCTTCATTTTTATATTTTTCTTCACCTTCAACACCCATTCCATTTTCAGAAATATACCATGGAATATTGTTATAGTTATCTCTTATATTTATAGCTATATCATACATACTTTGAGGATAAATCTCCCATCCCCTATATGGATTCATTCTCTTATTAGGCATATCATAGTAATCAAAGTACTTTTCTGGCATCCAACCTTTTGATTCATCAAACTCATACTCTTTAACTTTAACTCTTCTTGGTTGATAATAATTAACACCTAAAAAGTCAATTCTATTTTCTTTTATTATCTTAAGCTCTTCTTCTGTAGACTTCCATAATACTCCATCTTTATTTAAAAGATCCACTAAAAGACTTGGAAATTCTCCCTTTACTGCTGGGTCTAAGAATGAATAGTTAAACATAGTATCTGCTATTTTAGATGCCCTTAAGTCCTCTTCACTATTACTTCTTGGATATGCTGGAGTTAAATTAAGAACTATACCAATTTTTCCTCCATCCTTCTCACATTCAAGCTCTCTAAACTTTTTAATTGCTTTTGCTGATGCTAAATTTATATTATATAACACTTGAACTGCTTTCCTTCCATCTACTACTTTTGGATAATGGAATTGATATAAATATTGTCCTTCAACAACTACCATAGGTTCATTAAAAGTTGTCCAATATTTTACTCTATCTGAAAATAACTTAAATGCAGTTTCAGCAAATTTAACAAATAACTCTACTACATGTTTTGATTCCCATCCACCATATTTATTATATAATTCAACTGGTAAATCAAAGTGATGTAAGTTCATTACAGGAATCATTCCATTTTTTATTGTTTCATCTATAACATCATTATAAAATCTTACTCCATCTTCGTCTGGCTCACCAGTTTCTAAATCTTTTATAAGTCTTGTCCATTGAATAGATGTTCTAAAACTATTTAGTCCAATTTCTTTTAACATAGCTAAATCTTCTTTATAACTATTATAAAAATTTGATGTTACTTCTGGTCCAACTTTATCAAAAAAGGCTTCTGGCTCTACTTCATACCAATAATCAAATACACTTTTATGTGGCTTATTAAATGTTCCTTCACACTGTGGCCCTGATGTTGCCGATCCCCACCAAAATCCTTCTGGAAATGTATACTTATTACTCATTATTCTCTCTCCTTTGATTATAATAATTATTAAACTATATTTAATAAAATATATATTTCTATTATACAATGATAATGTTTACTTGCTATATTTTAATATTACTTGCTTATTATTTGTATATAATTCATATTAACTGTTTATTAAATTTTAATACTATAAATAAGTTATCAATTAAATATAATTTAGTTAATAAAATTTCTATTTTATAAAATTACATATCTCATCTATATCTAGAACTTCATTAGGGTTAAAGTTATCGCTATTCATATAATCTAATATACTAATTAAATATTGCTTTACCTCTGGATAATCTAAATTATTCATTATATCACTTGAACAAACCATTACCTTAGAATTAGCAACTTTACATTCAAATAATATTCCTAAGCTATTATTTCTATCAAAATTATCAATAACTCTTACTAATGGTTCATTAATTATTATTGAACTATCTAAGATCATTGGGCGAGAGTAGTATACAATCGGCCACCATTGCCAATTAGAATGATACTCTGTAGGAAAGTTATTAAAACATGGATGATTATCATCACATAATATTCCTAGTGTTCCAGGGGCCTTTTCTTTATTAAGAGATTCACATATACCTGCAAACATTGGATAACACCAAAAATCTGATGCAAAAAATCCATCTACACTTTTTTCTTTATTAATATTTGGCGCTATGATAAGAGATTTTTTTCCACTATTTATTTGTAATTTTATATCATTTATATTAGTTTTATCTACCTCAATTATATTCACTTCTCCATTATCATATTCTTTATCACTACCATATACCCATAGCGGATAGATATTGCTATACTCATTTAAACTAAGCCTTAAGTTTACTTTTGAAGATGTTTTTATCTTATCTAAATTAAACTCAACACTCCCAAGTTCATATAAATTCCCTCTTTTTGCAGATGTAATATTTACTGTTTTAGAATCAATAATTTTACCATCTGAAATTAAGCTTACTAATATTTCATCATTAACAAAATCTTTTTCTCCGTAATTATACAAAAGAACATCACATTTAAATATTTCATCTTTCGTCCATGAGTATTTATCAAATTTAGCTAGCAATACTGTATCATTACAGAAACTTCTCCATTCCTCTTCTGATATAATTCCCTTAGACTCCATAAATGCATTCAATATTCCAACTAATGCAGTTCCCTGTCCCGGAAAGTCTTGTATATCAAGTAATTGATATCCACTCAAATTCTTAGTTCTTTCTGCAGCCTCAATTTCCTCCTTATAACATAAAGTTGCTAATGCACCAGATGCTTTAAAAAACTTATCTGCTAAATGGCCTAATTTTTTTTCTTCTAATCTCTTCTTAAATACCTTTAAATTCTCTGGACTAACAACTCCAGTGTACTTATCTATTTCACTGTAATCTGGATACATTTGATATTGTCCTATCTCATGACTTATTACTGGAATATTTATATCTAGTAATTCATTTTCATAAGTTATTTCAGTGCTAGTAGCCTTCTCTGTTTGAATATGCCCAAGAGGTTTATCAGCGTGAGACATAGATCCTCTTATACTAACCCCTGGTTTTGTTGTAGTAGTTACAAAAAAGTCGTCTTCAACAGTTACCTCTGGATCATAAAATCTGTTGTTAGAACCTTGTGTATATAATATATCTCTCCTAACTTTTTTAAAGTGTCTAATTATATCTTCAAATGCTTTATTTTTTCCATGAAGCTCATTTCCAATTGCAAACATTATAAAAGATGGATGGTTTCCATACTCTCTTAATATATTTTCACCTTCATTTTTTATATAATTTAGAACTTTTGAATCGCATTCATCATCCTCCATGTCATAAAGTCTAGTTGCAAAAAATCCAAGTTCTGGCTGTATATATACTCCAACAATATCAGCAGCTGTAAAGGCAGCTTCTGGAGGACACCATGTGTGAAACCTATAGTGATTTATTCCATATCTTTTAGCTTTTTTAAATACTGAACACCATTCTTCTACATTCATAGGTGCATATCCTGTTATAGGAAAAACACAAGCATCATGTTTCCCTCTCAAATTACCTTTAATTCCATTTATAATAAAACTTCCATTAATACTCTTAAAATCACAAAACCCTATAGCTTTCTTAACCTTATCTATTATCTTCCCATGGCACTTCACTTTTACTTCAATATCATATATATTATGGTTAAATTCATCCCATTGCCTAATATCATCATTTATATCATAAATTAATTTAAAAACATTTTTTCCAGATTCAACTTCAATTTTATATTTCTTCTCTCCCATAACATTATTATCATCATTTAAATTTACTAAAATATCGATATTTTGATATTCCTTATAATCATTATTAATTTTCATTTCAACTTCTACTGTTTTCTCGTTATGATTATTTATTAAAACTACTTCCTCAATATATACTTTATTTAAAGTCCTTATATATATTTCTCCTAAAATACCATTCCAATTAGTTTGAGTATTATCAGTAAATTGATGTGAATCTATCACTTCTTTTGGTATATATTCATTATTAAATAGATCATTATTAACATGAACCTCTAATATATGTTCCCCAACAGATAATTGGCTTATTATATACTTTTGAGGAACAATAGTATTATTATTTTCCCCAATAAATATCCCATCAATATATACCTTTGATGGTTTAGTTCTCTCCATAAATAGCTCTAAATCTTTTTCTGAGAATTCTTCAGTTATATTTATAAATTTTCTATATATAGCAGTTCCATTATATAAATATCTTCTAGTTAAATATCCTAATTCTTTATTCTCATTTTTTTTACCAATTTTATTTTCTTCTGTTGTAGATGGTAAAACTATATCATAAATTTTTTCATCTGCATTTTCTTTTAACTCCACTTGCCACTTTCCATGTAATGATATATTGCCCATAACTTCTCCTCCATTAAATAATAAAATTCTCATTCGAAATTTCACAAAACCTATTAAAATGTTTACATTGAAATTTCTTATTTTATACTTTACAATTATAAAACTCAAAACTCAATCTTATATTAATATAAACTTTATTTTTGTATATATTTTCTTGATTTAAGTATATATTCGTATAAATCTTTTAGACTCCCTTAAATTAATATAATTTAAAAGGTGTATAAGTAAATCAAATTATCTACTTATACACCTTCTATCTAAGCTATATATTAAAAATATTTCTTAATTATTTTACTGTTTATTTCCATTAGGCTTTGTACTTATATTAAATTTTGTTTTTGTAAAAAGTTATATAAAGCTCCTAATTTATTTGCATCATTTCCATACTTACAAATCCTAACTACTGGTCTTATTGTAGCATCTGAATTAGAATTCTTAATTTCATCTATTTTCTTATTTACTTCCTCTAAGAATCCATCTCTTTCACAAATAGCACCACCTAAAATTATAACCTCTGGATCATAGGTATATTGAATATTATATATACCTATAGCCATATACCTGAAAAATCTATTTACTTCTTCTATTGCTATTTCATCACCATTATCATATAACTCAAAGGCTTTTATTCCATTAAAGTTATCCATACTTATTCCCTTTCTATCTGCAATAAACTTTGTTACCGCAAAAGTTGAACCAGCACTACTCCATGATAAATATTTTTGATTATAAACATCTATATCCACTAAGCAATATCCAAATTCACCTCCATGTTTATGAACACCTGAATGTATTTTTTTATCTTTTACTAATGCCCCACCTATTCCTGTTCCGCAAACAACAAAAGCACAATCATTTTCATTCTTAGCTGCTCCAATCCAACATTCACCTAATGCCGCACAATTTGCGTCATTTTCTATTTCAACTGGTAGGCTTGTCATTTTATTTAATACTTCTTTAAAATTTGGACCATGTATATAAGGTAACGCACTCATTCCTCCAATAATTCCTGCTTCATTATCTACTGCACCTGGTGCACTTAATGCAATACCTTCTAGATTGTATTTATACTTTAGCTCATTCACCTTATTAGATAATTCATAAAAAAATTCTTCTATTGTTTCAGATATACCTATTTTCCCACTAATTAATATACCACCTATATTATTAATCACAGACCATTTTACCGATGATCCTCCTATATCAAACACTATATAATTATTCATTTAAGCTCCCCCTTTTAAACGTTTTCTAGGATTTGATTTCAGTATATCTACATAAAAATATCTTGTCTATAATTCATATTAATATTTGTAAAATTTATCTTAAAATCTTAAAATTAGTCTACTAATTTGTTTTTATACTCATTCCACTTTCTATTCATTTCATCAATTATTTGTTCTTTATTATCTGATATAACATACTTTTGTATAAAAGAATAATCTAAGTTAACTGTTCTTCTTAAAGTATCATATTTGAAATGTACATTTTCCTTATCCTTATATTGGGATTCTACTTCACCATCAAAGGTTATAATAGGAATATTGAAACCTTCTATTTCTGTGAAAAATTCTTTATTTCCCTCACTATCTTTTAATGGAGATACTATATTCACTGCATTTGCATACCTACTTTCTTCAAATAGAAACTTTAAAAACTCTTTTGCTACATCTGGATATTTAGTATTTTTTGATATTGCCATTTTATAATCTCCAAAAATCTTTATAGTACTACTCCCTGGAAATGGAAACATTCCTATATCATTCATATCCATTCCTATATCATTTAACTGATATTTAAAATCAGAGCTTAAAAATAACATAGCAATTTTTCCATCTTTCATATCATTTTTAGTTTCATTCCATTGATAGTTTAATAAATCCTCTTCACAATATCCATTTTGTACAATACTTCTTACAAACTCTAATGACATAAACATTCCACTTTTCTCACCTAATATATCAACGTCATCTTTAATAACCTTATCTTCTAAGTCTTCATCAAATATATATGGTACTATTTCTACCCAAGGCTTAATTCTCCATGAATCTCTATAGTTTATTATAATTGGTGTTATTCCTTTTTCTTTTATTATTTCACATAACTTCAAAAATTCTTCTTTTGTTTTAGGATAGGCATCAATATTTAATTCATTAAAAACTTTTTTATTGTAAATTATTCCATTCCAATTTATAGATGTCATTAATCCATAAACTTCTCCCTTATCATCTAAACCAAGACCATAATTATAAATATTATTACTATTAAATCCTAAATCATCTAATTTTAAAAAGTATTTATCATATTCACTTGTTTTTATCGATGATGGAACTAATGTTACATCTGGTAAATCTTCAACGGTTGCTTTTCTTTGAAGTATTTCTTCCGGATCTCCAATTAATTCTAAATTTATATTTACCTTAGGATGTAGCTCTTCAAATTCTTCTATTAGTAAATTTAATTCTTCGCTTTTATCTGTTCTATTACTTACAAAGCTTATTGTTCCTTCTAATTCCTTATTTATAATACCATCTTCATCAATTATTATATTATCATCCTTAGCAATCTGATTCAATAATACTGCTGTAGTGCAAATTCCAAAAATACCCAAAGCAACAAAAGCCTTTATTTTAGTATTCTTTCTCATAAATATACCTCTTTCATATAATAAAATATTTGCTTAACTTATTTATTGCAATTTCTAAAGCTATTTGGTGTTTCACCTGTTATCTTCTTAAATGCTCTTCCAAATGTTATTGAATCACTATATCCAACATTTTCAGCCACTTCATATACCTTTAAATTAGTTTTTGTTAATAAATCTTTAGCAATATTTACTCTATATCTTGATAAAAAATCATAAAAACCTTCTCCTGTTTCTTTCTTAAATAATTCTGACAAATAATTTTGACTCAAAAATACTTTATCAGCTACTTCTTTAAGAGTTATATTCTTATTAAAATTATCAATTATGTACTGCTTGGCCAATTTTATTGCTATTAAATTTGTTTTTTTACTTTCACTTTTATCACTTATTGATAAATCATCTTCTAAATTCAGCAAATATTTTCTAACTTTACTATTAGATGATATCGTATTTTTTATTTTTCTAAATTTCTTAGATTGTTCCTTAAGTTTCCATACTTTATCTATCTCTTGAATTATATACACATTGTTATTATTTTTAATAAATATATCTACATTTTCTTCTATGTATTCATTTAACCTATCTATATAATTATTTTTACTAGAATCTAAATAAAATATAATATATATGCTATCCTCAAAATTAAATGATAAATATTCAATACTTTTAAACCTTTCAAGTATAACTTTTATAAAATTACTTACTAATGACCTATCATTATTTTTATCTCTATCTACAATTATCATCTTATAAATATAATTCTCATTTAATTGTATATTTTCAAATAATAATTTATTAGCCCTATTACTTGTATCTACATTCGCAAATAATAGATTTTTAAAGAAATCCTTTTTTAAAATATCTATTGATTTATTTAATATTTTTTCTTTTTTACTATTTTCTCTTATTTTAAGTTCTGCCTCTTCTATTACTATTTTAAGTTCATCTTGGTTAATAGGTTTTAATAAATAATTAAATGCACCTGATTTCATAGTATCCCTAACATATGTAAATTCATCATATCCACTTAATACTATAAATATAGGAGGTTTTTCTAATTCCCTAATAGCATTTTCTATTAACTGTGTTCCTGTCATTATTGGCATTTTTATATCTGTAATAACCAAATCTATCTTATTTTCTTTTAAATATTCTAATGCTATTAATCCATTTTGGAAATCTGAGACCACCTCATGCTGATCAAATAACCTTTTTAATATTTTAGTTAATCCCATTCTAATTATTTTGTCGTCATCAACTATCAATATCCTCATATGTTCTCCCTAATATTGAAAATTTCTAATATTTAATATATATTAATATTATATATTAAATGTTTACATAATTAAATAAGTTTATATTTAAAATTTTTTGAATATAACTATTTATTATTGGAGGATGTATGAAAATTTTTAATAAATACTTATCTATAAAAAAATTAACCATCTATATATTTACAATAATTTATTTAATTTTTTTCTTATTGACTACATTAAATTTATATTATTATTCAAAGTCTGAATTTAATAAAACAGAAAAGCTTATTAAAAACTCCAATACTAGTTTAAGTCAGCAAATAACTGAAAAAATTAATAATATTTTAGATATATCTAAATATCCACTTCTTATACCCGAAATAGATAGATTACATGATATATTAAAAACAAATGAAAACTATAATATAGATAATTATAATTTTTTAAAATATCTTTGTGAAATGATACTAATTCAAAACGATTCAATTAACGGGTCATACATTTATGACTTAAAGGGACGTGGGGTTTTTACTACCAGAAATAGCCCTAATGATAAATTAATAAATCCTACATTATCTGAATGGTTTATAAAAAGTATAGAATCTGATAATTCTACTTCTATTTTTAGTAATATTAATCCTAATAGTATATTTGAAAATCCTTCATCTAACGACGAAAATTTATTGGTAGTAACTAGAAAAATTATAGATATTAGTACAAATCAAATGTCAGGTTTATTAATGGTTACAATACCTTTAGATAATTTTTTAAGTTTGTTAAATAATAGTATAGCCTTTAACAATCAAGTTCTTTCAATCTATGATTCAACTGGTGAGCTAATAACTGAAACTAAAAAAAATCCATTGCTAAATAGTATTTACCAACATGATTATCTTATTACTACTAATCCTATTCCTAGTATTGAATATATGCATAGTGATACTAATTATATAGTAACTTATAACTATATACCAGCTTGTAATTGGATACTTATAAATACTATACCTAAATATGAAGCATTTATGTTAAACACTTTATATATTATGATCTTTATTATAAATTTAATATTTTTCTTAGTTGTATCTATTATTCTTTACTACTTCTTAACGAAAAGAATATTTACCCCTATTGAACTATTATCTAGAAATATGAAATCTAATAACTTAGAAGAAAATCTAAATAAAGAAATATTTTACGATAAAAATGATGAAATAGGTGTATTAGTAAAATCTTATAATAAAATGAAAAGTCATATAAATTATTTAATTAACATTAACTATAAGACTCAAATTGAGCAAAAAGAATTAGAACTTCGACAATTACAAAATCAAATAAATCCTCACTTCATATATAATACTTTAGAGTCTATCCATATGATGGCTGAGATAAATGATGATATGGAGACATCAATTATGGCAGAATATTTTGGTGCAATAATTAGATATAGCATGAATCGTAGGATTAATACTGTAACCTTAAAAGAAGAAATTAAAATTATAGATAATTATATATATCTACAAAAAATAAGATTTGATCAATTATTCAATATTGAAAATATGATTCCTGAAGAATTATTAGACTGTGAAATAATAAAAATGATTATTCAACCTTTAATTGAAAATGCAATTTATCATGGTCTAAGTGAATGTAGTGGAGACGGTAAAATAATAATTCAAGGTGTAAAAGTTGATAATAATCTTTTATTAACTATATCTGACAATGGAATTGGAATTTCTGAAGAAATACTAAAGGATTTAAATAACTATATAAATGATAAAAATAATAATTTTAATGGTGTTGCTTTGAGAAATATCAATAGAAGATTAAAGCTTAACTATGGTGAAAATTATGGCCTAGAGATATTTAGTATTGAAGGAAAAGGAACTTCAATGGTGTTAACATTACCATTCATAGTTAAATAGTACTGTACTTATATATAATTTTGCTTATATTTAGTTATTCCACTCCAAACCATAACCAAATTAATATAATCATTTCAAATTTAACAGAAGTAAATTATAATAAATTATCCACATAATAGTATATATAATTTCATAAAAATAAAAAAGATGATGTAACTTAAATTATAGTATATAAGTTACATCATCTTTTTTCTATATTATATAGTTAAATCTCTCAATCTATGAATCATGTCAATTTGATTACTATACATATCTTCTCTTTCATTTATATAAATTCTCTTTAACTCCTCATCTTTTTCATTTAAAATCTTATCATCCATGTCTTTTATAAGTTCTCCTATTCTAAAAAGATGTAAAGCAAGTTCAAGAGCATTTTTTTCATTCTCCATTAAATACCTCCATTTTCTAAACATAATAAATTAATTGATTATTTGTTCCTATTGTTTAAATACCTTATTGGTATCATTCCTCCAAATATTATAAACAAATTAACAACTATCACCATTACATAGAGAACCTGTGCTGCTGGATCTTTTCCTACTAATATGAACCCTAGCACTGAAATTCCAAGCATACCAAATGATATTGATTGAATAAATTTTATAAAAGTAAGTATTGAATTTAAATCTATATTACTTTTCTTTTTAATACTTCTTGACCTATTCTCTCTACATGATGACATGCTACATATCCCCCTTTATACTCAACCAAATTCGGCTCTTCTTTTTCACATTTTTCAGTATAATAAGGACATCTAGTATGGAACTTACATCCTGATGGTGGATTTATTATACTTGGCATATCCAAAGTTCTTAATGGTAACTCTTTTGATCCTCCATCTGCTCTTTTTCCTACACTTTGAGGTACAGCTGCTAATAGTGCATGGAAATATGGGTGCTTAGGATTATCTATAGCATCATATATATTATTTAATTCAATAATTCTACCAAGATACATTACTACTAATCTACCATTTTTAGCTATATACCTAGCAGTAGCTAAATCATGAGTTATATAAACAAAGGATATATTATATTTCTTATTCATCTTTGTCATTAAATCTATAAGAGAAATTCTTAAAGATACATCAACCATTGATACTGGTTCATCAGCCACTATTAGTTTTGGTTTAACAGATAATGCTCTTGCTAAAAGAATTCTTTGTCTTTGTCCACCACTTAATTGATGGGGGTACTTATATAAGAACTGCTCTTGTGGAACCAATCCTACTTCTGCAAAATACTCCTTTAATATTTCTTCTGCCTCTTGTTTATTCTTAGCAATTTTATGTTGCAATAAGGGCATTGATAAGGATTGAAATATTGTTCTATTAGGATTTAATGCTGCAAATGAATCTTGATGAACCATTTGAACCCCTAATCTATATTCTTTAAACTCAGCTTTTTTTAATTTACTAATCTCCTTTCCCTTATATAAAATTTTCCCTTTTGTTTGCTTATGGATTCCAACTATAAGCTTTCCTAGAGTAGTCTTACCACAACCACTTTCTCCAACTACAGCAACTATTTCTCCCTCTTCAACTTCTAAGTTTATATCAGATAAAACCTTAACTTTTTGTTTTTTATTTACTCTATTATCAAATTCGATATCTAAGTTTTCTATTTTTAATAAACTCATTTTATGCACCTTCCTTTCCTACTATTTCAAGGCGTTCTGCTAGTGTATAACATCTAGTACATTTCTCATCATTTATTTTATACATTACTTTAGTTTTCTCCCTATCAGCTTCACAATTTCCTTCTAAGAAAATACTGCATCTTGGAGAGAACTTACACACCTTAAAATCTTGAGTAAGATTTGGCGGATTTCCTGGTATAGCCTTACGCTGTGTAACATCATCATTTAATGTTGGAATAGCATTCAATAATCCCTTAGTATATGGATGTGATGGCTCTCTAAACACTTCAGTAACTTCTCCATATTCAACTAATTCTCCAGCATACATAACAGCAATTCTATCTATAACTCCTGATATAACAGAAATATCATGAGTTAAGAATATTAATGTCACACCTAATCTTTCATGGATATCTTTTAAAAGGTCTAATATATACCATTGTGTTATAACATCTAAGGCTGTTGTGGGCTCATCTAATAAAATCACTTTTGGATCTAGTATTAGACTCAATGCAATTAGTACTCTTTGCTTCATACCACCACTTAATTGGTGTGGATAATACTCTAATACATTAGTATCTAACCTTACATATTTTAATACTTCCTCTGCCTTCTTTATTATTTTTTCCATTGGAGTGTCTGGATCATGAGCTAATACTGTTTCTATAAAATGTTCTTTTATTCTTAATACTGGGTTTAATGCATTTTGTGCAGCTTGGAATACCGTAGCTATTTCTTTCCATCTATATTCATTAAACTCATTAACATTTAAATCTAATAAATTAATTTTATTTTCTTCATCATCATAGTAATAAACTTCCCCTGATGTAATCTTTCCAGGCGATTGCACAAGATTTAATATCCCGGAAGCAAGAGTAGATTTACCACTACCACTTTCCCCTATTATTCCTATTACTTCATTTTTATATATTGTAAATGAAACATTATCACATGCCTTTAGATTTCCATTCTTTAAAAAGAATTCTATTGTAAGATTTTTAACTTCAATTAATGGTTTCATAATATATCCTCCTATTTGCGTAGTCTTGGATTCATAGCTTCATCTAAACCATTTGCAAAGAAGTAGCATCCTAATTGGAATAATACGATTCCCATTATCGGTGTCATAAAATACACTATTGGTCCAAAACCTCCATATAAAACTGCTGATTGTGACATTGCCATTTGTATCATCATTCCCCAGTGACTACCTTGAAATGGAACTAATCCCAAAACCATTAAAGAAACTGATGTCATTATGGCCCCTTTCATTATAGAGATGAAGTTAATAGCTATAAAAGAAGTTAAATTTGGTACTACATCTTTTAATATAATATTCATTGTACTAATTCCCATTACCCTACTAGCTTCAATGAAATCTTTATTTCTAATCACAAGAACTTGAGATCTTATAGCTTTTGCAAGACCTGCCCAAGACCATAAACTTAATACTAAACCAAATAAAACATCATTACTTACATTAATAACCATAGATAAAACCATTGTTACTGGTAAAGTAGGCATTGTTAAAACTATATTTGTTACTAACATCAATATTTCATCAATCTTACCCCCAAGTAACCCAGCTGTAATACCTATTCCACATGCAAATAATATAGAAAATAAAGCCGCATAAAACGCCACCAATAAAACTGATCTTGATCCATTAATAAACAAGGCTAATATATCTCTTCCTGCATAATCTGTACCTAATAAATGAGCTGATGAAGGCGCCTTTAACCTATCCAAATAATTAGAAGCTGGATCTTTAACTATCATAGGCCCAAATGTAGCTAATAGTAAAAAGAAAACTAATATTAAAAATCCTACTCTAGCCATTTTATTTCTCCAAATTACTTGAAAAAACTCTTTTAATGAGGTTAAAAATGATCCTTCCTTTTCAAAAACTTTTGTTTTATTATTTAAACTTAGTGAACTACTCATAATCTATTTCTCCCTTAACCTTGGATTTAACCTAGTATTTAAGAACTCTGCAAAAAGTCCTGATAGTAATACCATAACTATTATCATTAAGAACATACCTTGCATAAGTGTATAATCTCTTCTCGAAATAGCTGTAGTTAAATAGTATCCAACCCCTGGATAAACAAATAAATTTTCTATTAGCGGAGATCCTCCAAACATCATACCAAATGAAATTGCAACACTTGTTACCATTGGTAGCATTGCATTTCTACCTAAATAGCTAAATATTATACGCTTGTTAGATATTCCTCTTGCCTTAGCATAATTTATATAATCTTCTCCTAAAACTGATAAACAGTTTGCCTTCATTCCCATTATCCATCCTGCTAATGTAGTTAAAAAATATGCAAGTATTGGTAGAGAAGCATGACTTAATACATTCATTATAAACTTCAAATTAAAGCCAGGAGTTATAGATGAACTATATGCTCCTTTTGATGGAAATAAACCAAGAGTAAGTGAAAAAATTAAAACTAAAAGATAAGCAACTATATAATCTGGTATAGATCCCAATACTGCTTGATATCCAGTTACTATTCCATCAAAAATCTTACTTCTCTTCCATGCAACATATATACCTAAAATTACACCTACACTAAATGATAAGAGCAATGATATAGAACAAACTAATAAAGTCCATGGTAATGCTCCTAAAACTATCTTTGATACTGAATCCTTAAATGACATTGATTGCCCTAAATTTCCAGTAGCAATTCCCTTAACATATGAAATAAATCTTTCTAATATTGGTTCATCTGGATCATAATTTAATGCTAATTTTGCTTTATTATAAGCTTGGTCATATGTTAATTGACCTGTTCTTATATAATCCTGTGCTAATGTCTCTACTGGATCACCTGGCATAGCTTGTATGACAAAGAAAATTAATAGTAATGCAGCTAACATGGTTACAATGCAAGTAGCTAACTTTTTCATTTTAATCACCTCTTATTATTAATAAGGGCCGTTAAATAACAGCCCTATAATATATTGTTTAATTTTCTAATTACTTAATATAATATAATTCTTCTCCTCTTATCATCTTTCCTAAAATAGCGCTAGTTGTTCCAGACCAATAGAAATCACTTAATTGTTCTCCTGTTGGTGATTCTGCCATTGAAAGTTTTGGATTATGAATTCTAAATACATAATATTTTTCAGTTACAGGAATAAACCATACATTATCATTATAGAATTGAGCAAATTCTTTTGTAAGAGCTGTTATTTCCTCATCTGTTGAAGCATCAAATAATTCTGTTAATTTATCTGAATAGTTAAAGTCTTCCCCAGTTTCTTCATTTTTCCAAACTAATTTTCCTTTTTCAGGGAATTCTAAATTCATCCCTCTCTTACCATACCACCAAACTCCATTATAAGCTTCGAATGGATGTTGAGTGCTTGTTACTGTTGCAAATCCATCTATAACCATATGTCCTTCACCAGATGTTGCATAGTCGTTATATGCTGCTGCTTCTTTTGGTGTAAATACTGCATTTAATCCGAAATCTTTCATCATATTTGCTGCTGCTTCTCCCATTACAACATATGCTGGATATTCACCAACACCAGCAACTATAATTTCTGGACTTTGACCATTAGCATCAACCCATTGATTTCCTTTTTTAGTCCATCCTGCTGCCTCAAGATACTCTGTAGCTTTTTCTAGATTGATATCATAATTCTCTAATGTATTTAGAAAATCTTTATCTAAGTACTTATCTCTTATTGAAGGTGGTAATCCTAGACCATATTCATCACCTTTTACCATTCCTGGTTCTGATACTGGAGCTATTTGAGCTGTATCAATTATATATGCTATTGCTTTTCTAACATTTAAATCATTAGTTGGATACTTTTTAGTATTCATTGTGAAGCCTAATGAGCTAAATTCTGGAACTACCATTTGTCTTATTGTATCTGAATTATTTTCTGCTACTTTTTGAGCTAAATCTGGTGATAATCCCATTCCTTCTGCATCATAATCTCCATTTGATATTGCTAATGCTGTAGACTCTGTACTTGTTGGTCTAATACCTCTAATTTTTTCTATATAAAGTGGAATTCTATAATATGGGTTTTGTTCAAATATAGTTTCTGCTGAAGTAATAACTTTAGGTACGTATGCACCTGAACACTTTATACTTAATATATCTGGCAAATAATTGTTAATTTGAGTAGTTACTTCAGCTACATTCAAGTCTCCTTGCTCAGTAAATTTATAATTTCCGTTTTCATCAAACTCTCTACTGTTTTCAAACTCTTTTTGATATCCCTTTGCAAATTCTCCATATTCAGATTCTGGATATTTTAAAGCTGTTTTTAGTATATAATCAAGCAATAAAGCTGAATCCTTAATATATTTAACCTCTACTGTTAACTCATCTACCTTAGTTACAGATTCTGCATAATATGCAATATTATTTACTGTCATATCAATAAATATAGTAGTCATTAAATCATCTGCTGTTATAGGACTACCATCACTCCATTTAAGATCTTCTTTTAGTTTCAAAGTTAAAATTTTATTTTCAAAATTATAACTTTCTAATAATGATGGTTTAAATGTTTTTTCAGGCTGTGAACTATAATCACATAAATAATCATATATTAAAGGCTCTGTTGACCAGTCTGGCCCACCATTAACTAATGGATTTCCGTGCCCTGCTGGAGCTGGAGTAAATGATACCATTGTACTTAATACAGTTCCTTCAACATCAGCCTTTTCACCTTCAAGCTTAGCATTAGTTAATGCTGTTTCTACACTAACAACTGAATCTAAAATTGATTCTGAGCCTGACCCAGAATCTTTGTTTGTATTGCTACAACTAATTAATGATGTTAAGCTCAATACTAATACCATAGAAATTGATATAATTGTTTTCAACTTATTTCTTTTCATTACGTTCCCCCCGTATAGATTCTAAATTTATTTAGTTGATAATCTAAGTGTACATTCGTGAAATTTATCTGTAAACGTTTTGTAGCTGAGTGGATAATTATAGTATATATATATTAAATTTTGTTTATTTTTTACTTTTCTTTAGTTAAATTTATAAAAAAATCATATTTATTTACAAATATTCTTTACTTTATTACAATATTACCTAGGCATATCATATAATTTATAGTATAAAAATAAGGAGCTATCGCACAATAAAAAATTAAGCGACAGCTCCTTAAATCAAATATTTATTTGTTTGCCTTGAGTCATCCTAAATTATTATATACACTTATACTTATGATTAAGCTAATTTAAAATAAATTAACTTTCCTGAATAATCTCCATATAGGCTAACATTAATACCAGAATACATTAATGCTCCACCAGATAAAACTTCATTAGTTTCCTCATTAACATACATCTTACTTTCTAATAATCCTTTTAACTTAATTCTTCTACTATGATGATTAGGCCTTCCTAATACTTGAATACATGTAACTAAAACCTCACTTTTATCTTTTGACACTACAGCCCAACAATCAAAACTATTATTTTTTGAGAAATTTTCTATACGATAATAATCCCCTGTTCTTACTAAGTCATTAAATTTATGATACATAGCTATTTGATCTGGAATCATCTTTCTATCTTCCTCCGGTATTTTAGTCACATCTAATTCATAACCAAAAGTTCCCGCAAGCGCTACATATCCTCTTGTTTCAAAAGGCGTAGTTCTTCCTACTGTATGATTTGGGCAATCACTAACATGGGCTCCAATTGCAGAAAGTGGATAAACCATTGATGTACCTTCCTGAATTTTTAATCTTTCAATTGCATCAGTGTCATCAGAACACCAAATTTGAGGACTATAATATAGCATTCCTGGATCAAATCTAGCTCCCCCACCTGAGCAATTTTCTAATAAAATATATGGGAAATCAGTTGTTAATCTATTCATCATATCATAAACTGATAAAACATACCTATGAAATATTTCTCCATGTTGTTCTGAAGGAATAACAATACTTCCTAAATCAGTTAGTTGCCTATTCATATCCCACTTTACATAAGTTATATTAGCACTTGAAAGTACTTTTTTAATACTTTCATAAATATAATCAACTATCTCTTTTCTAGATAAATCTAATACATATTGCTCTCTACATAAAGCTGGTGTTCTGCCTTCTATATGAATGCACCAATCTGGATGTTCTCTATAAAGATCTGAATTTGGAGATATCATCTCTGGTTCAATCCATATACCAAATTCCATACCTAAATTATTTACTTCATCAACAAGATTTTTTAATCCGCCTTCTATTTTTTCAGTATTAACAACCCAATCACCTAATGATGAATTATCACTGTTACGCTTTCCAAACCAACCATCATCCATTACTAGCATTTCTATCCCAAGTTCTGAAGCCTCTTTTGCTATTGATAATAATTTTTCAGTATTAAAGTCAAAGTAGGTAGCCTCCCAATTATTTATTAAAATAGGTCGTTTCTTATCTTTAAATTGACCTCTTATTAAATGATTTCGATATAGATCATGGAAAGTTCTTGTCATTTTACCTATACCTTTATCAGAGTATACCATTACAACTTCAGGAGCTACAAATTCTTCATTTTCTTTTAATTTCCATGAAAAATCTTCTGGATTAATTCCCATAACAACCCTAGTTGTATCAAATTGGCATCCCTCAACTTGTGTGAAGAAATTTCCAGAATAAACAAAATTGAATCCGTATACATTTCCGCTTTCATCTGTAGCAGAATTATCTAATAATGCAATAAACGGATTATCTTGATGACTTGATTCTCCTCTAATCGTAGAAACGGAATGTTTTCCATAGCTTATTTTCTTTCTTGAAATATGTCTTTCCCTTGCCCATGACCCATGTAGAGAAATCATATCATAATTAATTCCATCAAAATCTATACATGTAGATAAAACTTTAGTTAAAAATACTTCATCTTTTGAACAATTTTTTATACGTACACTTCTAGTTATTACATCTAGCTCTTCAAAAACACTGTATAATAAAACAACTTCTAAATTTAAATCATTATCTAAACAAGTTATCTCCAGACTTGTACAACTATTATCATCTCCAAATGTAGATGGCAATCCCTTTAAACTTTTCTTTCCCTTATAAATTTTATGAGAAGAATATTGAAGCCTGCATGCTGTATGTCCATTTTTATCCTTTACCCTAAGGCATGATTCTCTAAAATCGCCAATCCCATGTGTTGAATATTCTGTTGGAAAACTATCATAAAATGATACCCTATCACGATTATTTTTTGAAGGTACATACGGAGGTTCTTCTAATCTTAATAAATGATTTATATTATTATCTATTATCTTTTTTCCAAAATAGACATGACCTAAAAACCTTTCCTCATCTACAATTGCTATAATGTAAGATGTATCCCTAGCATCAAGTTTAAATACTTTATGTTCTTCTATAAATTTTATACTCATATATATCTCTCCCCTACTAAAAAATTAAATATAACATAATTTTAAATATAACTTTTAACTTTAAATTAATATAGTATTTTAATATAATCAATATTATTTATAATTATATTAATATTTGTTGTTATTACTGATTTTTTGTATATAATAATTTCTAATTATCCTTAATTGCTCACAAAAGATATAAGTATAAGTTTTACAATAAAAATTTATACCTTATATTTATTTATATTAACAAAATAAAAGACTATCGCTAAAGCTTTTGTAACTCTAATACGATAGTCATTATTAATGTCTTATATATTTTTAATATTACTCATTATCTTTTATTTTTAAGATTTATCATATCTCCAAATATTGGTGTTGCTAATCCAAAGCCCCCTGATACATCTATAATTTGTCCTGTTGTATATGCTGATTCATCACTTGCAAAATAAACTACAGTTGCTGCAACTTCCTCTGGCTTTGCCATTCTCTTAATAGGTATATGCTTTAAGAAAAATTCTTTAAATTCATCAGTTAAAGCTCCTTCAACTGCATCAGTAGCTGTCATACCTGGTAATACTGCATTACAACGTATATTGTCCCTAGCACATTGAACAGCTATAAGTTTAGTTAAATAATTTATTGAAGCCTTACTTGTAGTATAAGCAATTTGTGAAATATCTGGAATTATGCCTCCAATTGAAGATATATTAATTATAGAACCTCCACCATTTTTGCTCATATATTCTATAGCTTTTTGAGATGATATAAATACACTAGCTAAATTTGTATCAATTGTATTTATATATTCTTCATAACTTGTATTTTTTATATCTAAATCTAATTTAGGATTAGAAGTACCAAAGTTATTAACAAGTACATCTATTCTTCCTTCATTTTTAACAGTTTCCTCAATCATAGAAACATAGGTATCTTTTTTATATGCATCATTATATACAGTTTTTACTCTATACCCATTATCATTTAGCTCTTTAGCTACTTCTCCTGCCTTTTCTAAATTACGAGCTGCCATATATACAATAGCACCTTCTTTTGCGCAAGCCTTAACTATAGCTAAACCTATTCCTCTTGTAGAGGCTGTAACTAATACCACCTTATCTTTTAATCTCATATAAATACATCCTTCTTTCAAAAAAATTAAATAAAAAATTGTCAAGATCAAATTGAACTGTTACTTTTAGTGTATCTGTCTTTACGCAATTATCAAGGAGAAACTGGCAGGTCCACTTTATTCTCTTTTATCTTTTATAAACCTATAATATTTATATTTATTAAATTTAAAGTTATAAACAATTCTATATTTTTATTACCATAATTATAGATCTTTTTATAAATATAGTAAACCCTAATTGATATATATAAGTATATCTATTTATACAAACTAATTAAAAAAAATCCATAACAAAAATGTTATGGATTTTTTATTTTAATCATAAATTATGTTATTTTTGTATTTTTATATGTATCTATTATATCTATACTTTAATCAGCATTATAAACTTCTTCATCTAACATTCCTTCAGACTTTGCAACTACAACACTTGTTGCTGCATCTCCTACTACATTTAAAGATGTTACAAGCATTTCTATAGGTCTATTTATAGCAAGAATTAATGAGTAAGCAAGTATTGCTCCATCATTGTTATATCCCATTCCTGATAATACTGTGAAAAGTATTATTGCTCCTGCTCCTGGTGCTGCTGGAGTTCCAGCTGATGCTATTAATGCTATTAATGCAATAACAACTATATTTCCTATTGTTACATCATAACCTGCCGATGATGCTATAAATATTGTTGCCATAACTTGCATTATTGCAGTACCATTCATGTTTATAGTCATTCCAAGAGGTAATATAAAAGATGCTATATCCTTATCAACACCTAGTTCTTCAACTGTTGTTTTTGTGTTTAATGGTAATGTTGCTGCTGATGATGAAGTTGAAAATCCGAATAAAGCAACTTTTCCCATTTTCTTCACAAACTTAATTGGATTAACCTTAGCTCCTATAGCTACAAATATTGCATATCCAAAGATTAGGAATACTAATAAAGTAATTACCGTAACTACTACATATACTAGAGCAGGTTTTAAATTATCTATACCATATATTGCAAATGTTCTTGTTATAAGTACAAATATTGCAATTGGTCCAAACTTAGTTATTACAAAACTTAAAAATACAGTAATAATAGAATTTACTTCTTCTAATAAATTTTTTAATATCTTAATCTTACCTTCTAAATTATTAATACATAATCCTACTACTACTGCTATAAATACAACTGCAAGCACTTCAGTATTTTTAGAAAATACCGATATAATATTATTAGGTATTACACTTACTATCACAAGTAATGGATTTGTAGAACTTGCCACTCCTGCTTGTGCTGAAAGATTATCTACATTAGCAGTAAATAAGCCTAAGTTTTTAATTATAAATCCTACTACTCCTGCTAATACTAATGCAAAAAATGATGTTATTAAAAATCCTGATATAGTCTTAAATGAAATACGTCCAAGCTTCTTAGTATCACTTATTTCACACATAGCTAACGCTATAGAAGTAAATACCATTGGTACAATTATAAGTTGAAGTGAGTTAACAAATAGTTGTCCTATAATATAAAAAATTCCTATAGCACTTGTTGCACCTTCTGCTGATATATCTTGGAATAAAATATTATTTATTTTTCCCCATAAGTCTGCATTTCCATTTGCTATTAAATTTTCTCTTAGTAATAAAAATCCTATACCTATTACTAATCCTAAAACTAAAGCGACAGCCATTTTTATAGCTACTCTATTATTGTTGTTTACTTTCATATTATTTTCTCCTAATTAGTTATTTCCCTATTTGTGAGACTTAAACAACTATATAAGGTTTAATATACTTAAGTTCTAATGATTTTAGTCATCTATATTTTACATAACTAAAATTTTCTAAAGAAAAAAGCCTTCCTAATAAGGAAGGCTACTATAACTGTACTAATAACTTTTTATCTTAATTTTGATTACAATAAAAAGTTAAACTTTATAAGTATACTATAACTTCCTTGCTGATTTCTCGAATCAATTTAAAGGGATTTTTTCTTATATTATCATTCAATATAAAGCTTGTCAATCTTTGTCTAACGTATTCTATATGATTATATATAAGTTTGAATTTTCTAAATACTCTCACAATCATTAAATATTCTATTTTTCTATTACAATTCCATTTCCTTTTAATTTTAAACTTCAACAGACATATAATAAAGTTTTGCTGCATCACCTTTTTTAATAGTATGCTTACCAGCATCTAATTTTACCGTAACTATACCTTTATCCGCTTTATATTTAACTCCATCAACAAGTATATATTTTGAGAAACTAGAATCTAATACTAAAGTTAAAGTTGCAGTACTATCTGTAGTAAATGAGATGCTTGTACTAGTTTCAACTTTTAGATACTTAGTTAAAAGTAATCCGTTATATACCCTTACAATTTTATTTGTTCCTAAATTACCTTTTATAGCAAAATATGAACTTTCGATACCAGACTCTGTGAAATTCTGAACATTAACGTCAGCTGTTTCTGGTTTTTCTGGAATCTCTGGTTCTGATGGTTCTGATGGAACTTCTGGTTTTTCTGGGACTTCTGGAACTTCAGAATTATCACCATCATCAGGACTAACAACTACAGAATTTCCTCCAATAGAAACTATATCTGACTTATAATTTAGAAGTTTTTCCATAAGAGCCTTATTTACTGATGATAATTCATCATCTGCATTTGTAAAAGTCCATGTAAAATCTCCTCCATTAACTCTTCCTGCATAAGCGGTAACAATACTTGCAACATCTTCTACATTATCTGCTTCGTATTTATACATTTTTGAGCTTGTGTCAAAATTATTATAAGTTGTTTTTCCACTTACTGTCTTATATGACGTTGGTACAACTTCATCTCTTGAACTTGCAAGATAAGCATCAAACTGTACATCATCATCCTGTGCATAAATTAAAGACTTTTCTCCAGTTATGCTATTATTATAAGCCTTAATCATTCCTCCAGCTTCACCAGAAAATGTTCCAGCAGATTTTCCAGCTATATCTGAGCCTTGTAGGGAACTAAGCATTGGATATTTACAATTTCTAAATGTATTTGCTTCTACAAAAGCTGATGCTCCTTTCGTAACACCAACACCATATTTTGAATTTCCATCAAAATAGTTATTATAAATATGGATTGTTCCTACTCTAATACGTGGATGTCTTGAATCTGAATGATCAAACCAGTTATGATGATATGTTACAAAAAACTCTTCTGAATCACTCATACCACAAAGTGAAGACTTTCCTGAATCCCAAAAATGATTATATGAAATAGTAACATTAGTGGATTTTCCCTTAACATCTGCTGAACCATCTCCCTTAGCTTGGTCAGCATCACTTCCTGCTGTTCCATAGAATATATCATTATTATGAATCCATATATTTTCATTATCTGTATCTAAAGAAATAGCATCATCAGGGAAAAGCATTATTCCAAGATTTCTAACTTCTACATTTCTTGAGTTTCTTATAAGAATCCCCCAACCATTTATTGTAGCATCTTCACCTACACCTTCAAGAGTAAGATTATAACATCCCTTTAATTGAATATATCCACTACTGTTAAGCCCTGATATATCTGATGCTTTAATTTCACCAATTATACGTATAATAAGATGAGATTTATCATAACCCTTTTGACGCTTTGATAAAATATCAACGAGACCAGTGCATGTAGTTTTAGAACCTTTGGAATTTGTTATAACATCAGCCTTTATTGTATTTATATTATCTGCTGTAACATAAAGTATAGTGGCATCTTCAGCTACAGTTCCGTTATCATTATATCCACCTGATGCAGTACCCATAACAGAATCCTTTGAAAAGGCAAACCCTTCCCTTGTATGAGCCTTAACATTAATTGATGAAGTAACTATAGACTTTAATGTATTTTCCTTTCCATCAAACAATGGAACTATCTTTATAACATAAGACCCTTCTTCAATTCCAACTACATCTGCTCTAAAATAAGATGAATATTGTCTTATTAATTCACTATCTAACTGTCTGTATTTAGAATCAGTTTCTCCTATTCCTTTATAATATACATTATAACCTGATGCACCTTTTAAACCACTCCACTCAACACTTGCATTTTCTAAATCACCATAAGTATTTAAAATAACTATATTTTCTTTATCATAATTACTTATAGCTGTTGAATTAATACTGCTATCTAATTTATAAGCACTAACAGAAGTAGCTTGTGTAATTGCAACTGATGATACTAATGAAATAGCCATGACCTGTAGACATAACCTTTTAGACATACACCTATTTTTCTTTGTTCCTGATTCTTTATACATTTTTCATTCCCCTTTTTAATATATTTATTAAAAAGTGCATTAAAAAAGTATTTCTATATAATTTTGCTTATTCCGTCGCAAGCTTCCAAGTCATAGCAAAATTAATAGAAGCACTTCAAAGCTGAAGGAAGGAAATTATAAAAAGTTATTCATGTGGTAACATCTTTATAATTTCCTAAAGATTAAAAAAGCTGCTCCTAAAGAGCAGCAGAAATAATCATCAAAACCCAAAAAATATATTTATTAGATATAATAAATATTAAATATATTTTTATTAATTTTAATAAAGCAAAAAGTAATGCACTCTTTGGCAACTGGCTGACATAGTTTATTAAAACCTTAGTCCCTATAGCTTTGCGTCCTTAGATTTCTCTAAGTTTGCCTATTAAATTTTACTGACTAATTATATATAATCATTTTACTATTGTAAAGATAATTTTATATGTTTTAATTAATAATTTTATTTTATAATAAATTTGCTATTTATAGATATACTTTATATTTTAATCCATCTATAAATATAAGAGCTATCTAAAAAATTACTTCTAGATAAATAATCCTTAAGTACTATTCTAAGATATTCTACATTATATTTTTCATTTATATTATTAGCTAAAGATTTATAACCAGTACCTCTTTGTAAATAATCTGAAGTAGCAACACTATAATATTTTTTTTCATCAAGTTCTTTACCATTTACAATTATTCTATTAATTCTATTTCCATCATGTTCAATCACAGCACCTGAAATATGAAGTTTTCCTAAAAACCTTCCCCTAAAACCTGGTCCTGCACCATCTTTATAACAAATCTCTGGATCTAAAGATTGCTCTAGCGCCTCTCGTATATATTTACCTTGTATCTCCATATAAGTTGGATTTAGTGGTGATGGACATATTTCAATTAATTTCTTAAAAGATACCTCACCTTTTCTTATACCACTATTCATAATTCCACTATTAATTAAACCAATATCACAATTAAATATATCTCTAATAGCATCTGCTAATAAATTAGTTATAGGATTTTCCTCCACTACATCATGCCACATATCTCTATCTATGCTATAAAGAGATACTCCAAGATTATCCTTTGCAACTTTTCTATTTTCCTCAATAATCTTTAGAATATTTTCATCCATCTCCACATTCTTTATATTAATATTTACTCCATTTATATTAGTTATATTTCCATCATACTCAAAGGCTAAAACTCCTAGATTCTCACCATAGCAACCTGACATATGAATAACTGTATTTTTAACTATTTCTGGTTCTGACATAAGCTCATGACTATGCCCATCAATTATAATATCTATTCCTTCCATAGTATTGGCTATATCAGTATCTTCAATAAGCCCTAAATGTGAAAGCAAAATACATACATCATATTTTCCTTCGTTCGCTCTTAACTCTTTTTCAATTTGCCTTTTATAATCAAGAGTATCCATATCTAAAAGATGAAAAAAAGTTTTAAAATTAGGTGATGTCCCAATTATTAAAAATCTAACTCCAGATTTATTAATTATTATACTTCTTTTAACTCCCTCGATACTGCTTCCATCTAAATGAACCAAGTTGCAAGATAAGAATGGTATCATCTCACTATTTACCATAGAATTTAGAATCTCTAAGCCTTCAAATGCTTCATTATTACCAATTGCAATAGCTTCATAACCTGCCTCTAAAAGCAACTCTGATCCAGCTTTTCCAAATGTACCTTGAAGCATTACATCTTTAAAATCATGATAATCTCCAGCATCTAAAATCAATGTATTTTCATCTTTCAACTCTCTTATTTTAGTAGTAATCCTAGCAAAATTTTCAAATCTGCTATGAATATCATTAGTATGTAATATCTTAAATTTCATAATTCTCCCCCTTCATTTTTAAAATTTATTAAATTTAACAAAAATGGAACATTATATACAAATAAATATTATAAAACTAATTATATACTATCTGTTTAGTATATAAAATTAAAATTTAATCTATTTAAAAATATAATATATTTTTAAAATGTACTTTATAATTTATATTTTTTTTGTGTTATAATATATTTTGTTGCATTTTGTAATATGTGAGGTGATTATTATTACTATTGAACAAATACAATATTTTCTAGCTATAAAAAAATATAATGGATTTTCTCCTGCTGCTAATGAACTTTGTATATCACAATCATCTTTATCAAAGCAAATTAAAGCATTAGAACATGAACTTGACACTACATTGTTTGATAGATCTTCTAGAATTACAAAACTTACTTCTGCAGGTGAAGAATTTTATATTTATGCAGAGAAGTTTTGGAAAGACTATAATAATATAATACAAAGTATGAAAAAGCACTCTCAATCTACAAAAACTATATTAAGACTAGGTACTATAGCTGTTTTAACTCAATACAGACTAACATCAGCTATTGCTTCTTTTAAGAATAAATATCCTAATATAGAAATTAATATTTTTGAAGATGAAAATGATGCAATACTAAGTATGTTATCTAAAGGAGAAATTGATATTGCAATTGCTAGAGATTTTAATATTTCTAGAGAGTTATTTAATGTAATAACCTTAGCTAAAGATGAGTTAGTAGTTGTAACTTCTAATAATCATCATTTTAATAAGAAAAAATACATTTCTTTTTCTGATTTAAAAAATGAAAAATTTATTGTTTGTTCTAAATCTGGAGTTTACGATATTTGCGTAAAAGAATGTTCAAAACTTGGTTTTACTCCTAACGTTATACATAATATAAGTAAGATTGAAACCATTTTAGGACTAGTTTCTGAAGGGCTAGGCATCACTTTAATGGTAAATAATGTATTGAAAACCTTTAGCAATTCTAATATATCCGTACATCCATTAAAAATTCCTATTAATTCAGATTTAGCATTAGTTACAAATATAAAATCTTCTACTAATAAAGATTTAGATATATTTAAAAAGTTTATTATTAAAAATACAGGTGCTATTACTCAATAAAAAATAATTTACTTTGGCTGTCTTTACGACAGCCTCACTATGTCCATTATTTCTCTATATAAATCATATGCAACTTTCGGATAATATAAGTAAACTAAAAATGAATCTAAAATATATGGTGAATACTTTAAATTTAATAATTCTTTAGCAAATGCCATTCCTGCTATTTCACTTAGACACACAATATTTGAATCATTTTTAAAATTACCTAATTTCCACAATCTAATTGTTTCCGTTTGTGTGAACATATTTTTTCCATTATTCTCTTCAATATAATGAAAAATTTCATGTGCTAATAATATTTCTTCTATATTAACATTGTTAAATAAATCTTCTAGATTTTCCTTTTCTATTAAATCAAAAGCTTTATTAACACTATCCTTAAACACAGTGACCTTATTAGGATTAACAAATTGGGCAAAAATAATATTTCCACCACCATTAGGTCTTTGAGGGTAATCAACTTCAACACCTAAATTTTTAGCAATTTCATATACAGTTATATCCCCATTTTCTTTCCTAATCTTTTTAGCATATTTTCGTCCACACTCATTAGCCTTTTCTATTAGTTCTAATTTTTTATCTTCGCTAAACTTTCCTTTTAATGGCTCTCTACGAAATGCATATAGACCCCACTTATCATCTGAAACATTAATTAAGTCTTTTAATATTTTTCTTATATGTGGAATTTTAACTTCCTCTTTTATCTCTTCTCTCTTTCCCATAAAAGAGTTCATAAATCTTTGTGCAAAATTATCCTTATATTTCATTTTTAACTCCTATAACAAATATCTCTTCCTCTTCTTTTACATCTTGTACGATTAAATCCATTAGCATTAAATTTTGTTTTAATTCTGTTCCTGAATCAAAGTCCATTATTCTAGAACCTACACATAAATAAAAATCTGGTCTTATTACGCTATCTGATTTATATACAGTAAGATCCTCATATAACTTTTTAACTGCTACTTCATAATCCTTTGCTTTTACCCTTAATATATCTCCATTATTTCTTTGTACTCTTATAAAACCCTTTTTATCTAAAATTCTAATTAATCTTTTACCTTTAATATTGGTGAAGAATACGTAAAAATACTTATTTTCCTCAGCTAATTTAACATCTATTAAATTTACACTCATATCTTTTGCTGCTAATTCCTTAGCTTCTTCTTTATTGCACTCTTTCAATAAATCTGTTGATTTTACTTCTGCTGATCCAGTTGCTATTGCAATAATTTTTGATGTAGTGTTATCAATTTCAATATGTACATCTACAGTAGAGGACTCTGCTCCATTATCTATTACCCTATTTATAACCTCATTTCTAATATTTTTTACATCCTGAGGTGTAGGATTTGGTATTACTCTTTCAACTGATTCTCTTATCATAGAAAGCGCAACTCCAATAGATGATATTACTTCTGAGTTATCAGGTATATTATAATTTAAATTCAATTTTTTCGCACAATACTCAATAAGGGATGAAGCTCCTCCTCCTACACCTATAAGAGATATTTGGCTTTTATCCAACTTATATTTTTGAACTAATTCTAATATAACTGGCTCTATCTTTCTAAAAGATTTCTCTAAAATTTGAGTTGCTAAATCTTCTATTGTAATCCCCATATAATCAGCAACTACTTTCATTGCACTTCTTGCAGAATTTACATTTCCATAGGCAAATTGATCCGGTTTTACCAAACCTAATACATTTGCTGCACAAGTATTAGTTATAGTAATTCTTTTTCCACTTTTTAATTTTATAGCAATATAATCTTCTGGATCTCCTTCTACCGGTGAAAATAATTCTATTTGTGGTTCAATTATTTCCTCTTCTGGTGTAAATACTGCGTAATCTAATCCGGCTATGTGAGAACTTCTAGGTCCAACATCAATTACACCATTTTTATTTCCACGAACCATACTTCCACCCGCAACTCCTAATACTCTAACATCAATAGAAGGTACATAAGTCTTATGTCCGTCTACCATAGAATAGTCAATTGCAGGTCTTCCATTTTTAATTATTCCTATATTAGTTGATGTACCTCCAACCTCAAAATAAATTCCATTTGATACACGAAGGTACATTAATGTTCCCATTACACTAGCAGCTGGACCTGATAACATTGTAAGAATAGGTCTTTTTCTCATTTCATCAATATCCATTGCTCCACCATCTCCACGCATTATCATAAGTGGAACATTAATCCCCATACTTCTTATGGATTCTTCAGTACTATTTGATACTTCTAGCATCTTTGGTAATATACTTGCATTTATAGCACCTGTTTTAGTCCTTCTAACTAGCCCATAAAGTTTGGTAATATCAGAAGCAATTGTTATTGGCATTCCCATTTCCTTAGAAACTTTAGCAACAGTTAACTCATCACTCATATCATCAACTCCAAAGGCTTTAGATGTAACAATTACTTGTGCACCAAGGTTTTTTAATTCATCTATTTTCTTTTTTACATTTTTAGGAGTTAAATCCTTCTCATTAATTATAGAATTAAAAATTTTTATAACTCTTCCCGTTCCCAAATCTATATCTTTTAATTTAAGTTGTTTTTTAGCTAAATATCCCTCTATACCTCTACCTACAACTCCTATAACTCCAACTTTAGCTACATCACCTTCTAATAAAGCATTAGTTGCTTGAGTTGTACTATGTGCTACAAAAACCACATCTTTAGAATCTATGTTATTTACTTTAAGACAATTTTTAAATGCATCTATTACTCCTCTAGCCACACCAAGTTCATCATCATGAGTAGTCTTAACAGAAAATTTTCCTATAATTTTATATGTACTATTATCAATAGCAACCGCTTTTGTATGTGTTCCTCCAACATCGATCCCTATTCTTACTCCATTATTTTTCACAATAAATCCCTCATTCTCTCATTAAATATATAACTAATATTGCTTTTTATTTTATACTTCTACAAAACTTTTAAATTAGTATATATAAACATTTATAATTAGCTTAATAATTATATCATAATCTTAGTGTAGATTGTTAAAAATTTAATTATTATAAATAGAAAAGTACTTCTATTTAATTTTGCTTATTCCGTCTCAAGCTCAAAGTTATGACAAAATTAATAGAAGCAATTCAGAGCTGACGGAAAGAAATTATAAAGATTATTCAAAGGATAACCTAATTATAATTTTCTAAATAAAAATAATTTCCGTCCTATTAAGTTTTAAGACGGAAATTTTAATAATTATTCTACATACCAAACATAAAGAATGTTACTATACTTAATATAGCACATATTATCCATCCTAATGGTATACTTCTCTTTAAGAAATCCTTTGTATCTACTTTTGTATATCCAAGTCCCCAAACTATCCATGATTGAGTTATACAACTTGATATATTCATTGTTATTGTAGGAGCATACATTAATGGGAATAATAAAAGATTTGAAAATCCTACACTCTTTAATATTCCTAATGTTGCAGCTCCACATCCAGCTAATGTAAATGGACCTCTAAACATTCCAAGTGGTGCAAGTACTGCAAATGCAATACATATCACTAATGGACTACTTGGTATTATTCCACCTAACACTGCATTAAAATATGGTACACATAATTCAGCTGCTTTATTAAACATAGGGATCATAAGCATAAATCCTACTAAAGGAGCTGTATCTATTGCCCCATCATAGAATGTTTTACTAAATACTTCTGTTGCAGCTTTATATGAAGTTAATTTTCCACATATAGCTAAGGCAAAAAAACTAGCTACTAAGAAACCTACGATAACTGGTATATTAAATCCTATTGCTAAAACAACTGGTATAAATGGAGTTATTAATGAAATCATTGGTGCTGTTTTTTCTGCTTCCTCAGTTTTAGGTGCCTGTGCTGCCCATGCATGAACTCTTTTTTTCTTTTTCATAGATATCATAGGAACTAGTATTGCTACTATTAATTGAACAGCAAGTGCAACAAATCCCCATTTTAAATAAGTTGAATCGTAAAAATAAGCTTGTTCTCCATTTGCTCCTAAATAGAATGCTTGATATTGATTAAATATAACTGGGTTTATGTATAATCCTGCTCCAATTGATAATAAAAATGATATAATTGCTGTAACTTTAGGAATTCCTAATGATAATAATATTGGAAGCACAATTACACCAATAGCAACAACTGCACCTGCTCCAAACATACTTGAGAATACAGCTGTTGTAACTATAGCTAAAAGTGTAGAAGTAATAACTGGCTTATCTCCACCAAACTCTACTGTTTTTCTGATCATAGTAGATGCTATACCTGTTTCTAACATTATTCTACCAAACCAAGCCCCAAATATGAAGTTTACTAAAACACCACCCCAACCTTCTGGTCCTCCTTGGAATACACGTTTAAGTGCATCAACTACTCCAATGTTTACTATATCACTATTCTGTGCTATAAAATCTGCATTGGTAACAAATTTATTACCTATAAGAGGTAAAACTGTCCATATTACTGCCATTATTAATATTCCTGTCATTAGGTTTCCGCCTTTAACAGCATATACAACTAGCCCTGCGAATGATATTAATAGTAAAATACCAATAATAAATTCAATACTCATATAAATTTCTCCTTGATTTCAATTTATAACCTATAATTTCGTTAATTTATTAATTAACAATATCTTTTAAATTTTTAGCTTTGAATTACTAATATTAAATATACTTGTCCATATCATAATATTAGTAATATCCAAAGCTAATTATAATTAATATCTTTTTCTATATTCTTCTAATATTTCATCCATTACTTTTATAACATGTGCTGCACTATTTAAATCTGCTGGAGATTTTTCTTTTCCTATTAATTCGTTAACTATAGATTGAATATAAGGTTGAGCTACATGTTCTGGCTCTTTATAATCGATTATCTCTTCTTTTCCATCAATTATAACTTTTATTGGTCCATAGAACAATCCTGTAGTGCTTATTCTTCCCTTATCACCTACTATTAACATTTCTTCTTCATTATGATCAGCTACATAGCACCATATTCCATTACCCATTACTCCACTTTCAGTTTTGAAAATTGCATTAACTGTATCTTCAACATCATAATATCCACCGTAATTTTCTGCCATACCATGAACATCTTCAATTTTTCCAAATAAATATTCAACTATGTCTAAAACGTGAGCAACCATATCTACAAACTTACCGCCACCTGCTGCTTCTGGTTTTAATCTCCATGGTAAATTATTTCTATCTAAATCTTCTTTTTCAACTTGCATAAATTGTCTTAAGTGAACGAAATTAATTTTTCCTAAAGCTCCACTATCAACTATTTCTTTTATCTTCTTATATTTATCCATACCTCTTCTGTAGAATGCCACATATATTGGAAGATTAACTTCTTCTGATTTTTTAATCATTTCTAGACATTCAGCATAAGTTAATGCCATTGGCTTTTCACTATAAGGAATTTTTCCTGCTTCTAAGCACTTCATTGAATAATCTTTGTGAAACTTTGGTGGTGTTGGAAGATATACTGCATTTATCTCTGGATCTTGTAACATTTCATCTACAGTTTTATAAACAACAGGTACTCCATGCCTCTTAGCATAATCACATGCTCTATCATAATCTAAATCAAATACTGCTTTTAATTCTGAGTTTTCTGATTTATATAAACCTGGACCACTTTTCTTTTCTGTTACGACACCGCAACCAACCATACCCCATACAACTTTTTCAAACTTTTCCATATTGATTTCTCCTTCTATTTAATCTTTATATAAATTTATAAAATCTATAATGTTGAAACTTTAACTTTTATAACAATTTTTCTAATTACCATGCTTTCATCTTTAATTATTGCTGGAATATGGACATCATGTGGATAAAATATCGCATAAGATCCTTCTTCCATTTCTAAGTAAGTTTCTCTAGTATTATTATTTTTATAGAATATAATATCTCTTGCTTCTAAAAGTTCTTCATCTATTTCATTATTTCCCTTATCTGGATAATATCCTATTTTTTCTTTTCCTTTTGCTAAAAATTGAACATCGATGTAAGTACGATGAACTTCTGGACGTAAATTAGATCTTTCAGTAGTCTCTACATCTAACACTTGTAGAATCATATTATCTCCATCTAACTCATATCTTCCTGGCTCCATAGCTACTAAATCATTTTCCTTAAGATAATTTATAGCTTTTTGAATAGCCTTTGGATAGCTTGATATGTTTTCATTACATTTTACATTTCCGAAAATCATTGTATACCTCCCTGAAATTAATATTTATTTTTCCACATCATTGTTATTTTTTCTACAACTATGTTAAAAAAATCACCTTATATTTGTTATGATACATACAATTTAATATGCATTCAATTCATTTTAGGAATGATATTATTCCTAAAATGAATTGAAGTAAAATATTATATACTATTAATTGTTTATTTTTTATCATTTTATCACTTTCTATCATTATATTAAGAATGTAAAAACCATCTATATTTAAAATCAATTCCAATATATAATTAGTAACTTCATTTTATTAAAATATATCAATATTTCAAATTCTTCTACCTAAATTCCAATGGAAAAATCTTAATTTTATTACTCTATCTTCACAGTTGTCATCTTAAACTTCCAATATAATACCAAGAATATATTGACAATTTACTCAAAAAAATCTAAAATAACTATTGTGGTTAGTAATAATTAACTTAGAGTTTACCATTACTAAACTTTTCTTAAATTTTGTATTGGAGGTTTTATGAATATTGCATTTTTATTAAGAAAATATTTATCAATTGGATGGAATTAAATTAAAATTATTGGAGGTTTATTATGAATATTGAACAATTAGGAAGACACATTTTAGTAGAGTATTATAACTGCGATAAGGAATTATTAAAGGATCATGCAGCTATTGAAAAACATATGAATCAAGCTGCCAGAGAAGCAAATGCAACAATAGTAACTAGCTGCTTTCATGAATTTAATCCATGGGGAGTAAGTGGAGCTGTTATTATACAAGAATCACATCTTACAATCCACACTTGGCCAGAATATGGTTATGCATCAGTAGATTTATTTACCTGTGGTGATAGTATAAATCCATGGAATGGATTTAAATATCTCGAAAAAATATTAGGTTCAGATAGAAGCGAATCTACAGAAGTTTCGAGAGGGCTAGTAGATAAAATTAGAACTTTTGGTGATGGTCAATATGATCAATTAGTAATGTCTCATAAATTGGAGGTATAAAAAGATGGATATGGAATTATGGTATACAGAAAATCAAACAAATAACGTTAATTTCTCAATGAAAGTAAAAAATCATCTTTATTCTGCTCAAAGTGAATTTCAAAAGATAGACATAATAGACACTTATGAATTTGGAAAAGTTTTAGTTATTGATAATTGGACAATGGTAACTGAAAAAGATGAATTTATTTATCATGAAATGATAACTCATGTAGCACTTGCTACAAATCCTAATATAAAAAATGTTCTTGTAATTGGTGCTGGAGATGGAGGTACCGTTAGAGAACTTACTAGATATAATAATATTGAAAAGATAGATATGGTTGAGATAGATGAGCTAGTTGTTAAAGCTTCTATAAAACATTTACCTTTTACATCAAATAAATTATCTGACCCTAGAGTTACCTTGTACTTTGAAGATGGAATAAAATTTGTTAAAGGAAAAGAAAATCTATATGACTTAATAATTGTTGATTCAACTGATCCTATAGGGCCTGGTGAAGGCTTATTCACAACAGAATTCTATACAAATTGCTATAATGCCCTAACAGAAAAAGGCATATTAATAAATCAATGTGAAAGTCCTTACTATTCACATAATGCATATGAAATGAAGAGGTCTTATAACAAGTTAAACAATCTATTTGATATATGTAAAGCCTATCAATACCATATGCCAACTTACCCATCTGGACATATGATATTCTGTTTTGCATCAAAAATATTAGATCCTATTAAAGATTTAGATTCTGAAAAATGGAATAATCTAGGTTTAGAAACAAAATACTATAATACTGAATTACATAAAGGAGCTTTCTATTTGCCTAATTATGTAATTAATATGTTAAATAAAGAAGATTAATGCTAATAAATTTCTAATACTAAACCACTAAGCAATTTTAAAATCTATTTGCTTAGTGGTTATTAAAAATTATATATCTATTATTTTTTTAATTATAATTATGCATAATCATCTTCTGAAATATTTTCTTTTTCATTTTTATAATAACCTGTTATATTCTTCAGCTAACTTTTTAAATAATGGAAGTGATTTTTCAATTGTTGAAGTTTTAATACAATATGAAGCTCTAAAATGTCCAGGACATCCAAAATCACTACCTGGTACTAATAATAAATCATACTTTTTAGCTTTTTCACAGAAAGCGACATCATCCTCTTCTAATGATTTTGGGAATAAATAAAAAGCTCCATCTGGTTTATTACACTTAAATCCTGATTCTATTAAACCATTATATAATAATTGCATATTTTTTTCATAAATACTTATATCTGATGGCATATCTGCACATCTTGCTACTGCTTTTTGAAATAATGATGGTGCATTTACATGTGTTAAAACTCTTGATGCCCCAGCTATAGCTCCATAAACCTTATCAAAATCAATAATTTCATTAGGCACTACTATATAACCAATTCTTTCTCCAGCTAATGAAAAAGACTTACTATATGAATAACATACTAATGTATTTTTGTAATATTTAGTTATATAAGGTACTTTAACATTATTATAAGCAATTTCACGATATGGCTCGTCTGATATTATAAATATTGGATGATTATATTCTTTTTCCTTTTCTCTTAAGATATCTGCTAATTTAATTATTGTTTCTTCTGAATATACCGCACCACTTGGATTATTAGGTGAATTAATAATAACAGCCTTTGTATTCTTATTAATTTTCCTTAAAAACTCTGGAAAGTTAATTTGAAAATCTTCTATTTGAGCTGGTACAACTGTTAATTTAGCACCAGTAGCTTCTACAAAACAATTATATTCTGGAAAGTATGGAGCAAACGTTAAAAACTCCTCATTATCTTCACTTAAAGCTTTGAAACATATACTTATAGCTGCAGCTGCTCCAGCAGTCATAAACAAATTGCTTCCTGAAAAATTAGTTTCAAATCTTTTATTTAAGCTTTTTGCAAGTAATTCTCTTGCTTCTGGATCTCCAGGAGCAACTGTATAACCATGAATACTGCATGGATCTTCATTTTTTAATATATTTATAAGTTCATCAGTAATAAACTGAGGTGTTGGAACATTTGGATTTCCTAAACTAAAATCATATATGTTTTCTTCTCCAACTATGCTAGCTCTCATTCTTCCATACTCAAAAATAGTTCTTATTGTAGATTTCTTAGTTCCTAATTTATACATTTCTTGTGATATCATCTTAAATACTCCTCTACACCATTTATTTTCCCAAATAATAAAGCGCTGAACTCTTTATTATAATCTATTATACCTTTTAATGGATTATTTAGACAATTCCCTTTTGAAAATATTAACTTAATTAATTTACTTCAAATATTAAAAGACAAATAGAAAATTACTTCTATTTGTCCTTATCATCCTTTTATTAAACTTTATTCTCTTTTTCAAAGAAAAGCTTATTAAAATTTTTCTACCCAAGCTACAAAAGCATCTACATATGACTTCAAAAAGTTTTTTGTATTTTCATTTACCAAAGCACCCTTTTCATCAAGTAATTCCATAACATTTCCTATATATGCTTCTGGTTGTTGTAATGTATAAACATCTAAGAAAGTAAGAGATTGTCTTAGGTGATGATTTGCTCCAAAAGCTGATATACCTCCCATAGATACGCTTACTATTCCTGCTGGCTTTTTAGCCCATACATTTTGTCCATATGGTCTTGAAGCTACATCCAAAACATTTTTTAATACTGCTGGTACTGAACGATTATATTCTGGAGTAAAGAAAAGATATGCATCAACAGATTTTACATCTTCTCTTAAACGTGTCCAAGAAGCTGGTGGATTATCTTCTAGATCTTGATTAAACATATCAACATCCTTAATATCAACAAATTTCACTTCATACTCTGTAGGTATTACTGACGCTACATAATTTGCAATTGATCTATTAAAAGATTCCTTTCTTAAACTTCCCACAATTATTCCAATTGTTTTTTTACTCATAATTTTTCCCTCCTAATATTTTAAATCTCTAAGTCTTTATTTTCATAGACTATAGATTTTTTATAAACCCTTTTATAAGCCATTAAATTTTTGTTTTTAATAAAGATAAATAATTAAAATTATATATTTACTAATTCATCTAATATATCCGATAAATGTAAGCATTCTAACATCTTCTCAAAATCCGACTGAACTTTTCCATTAATATTTTCTAATACATATCCTATTTTACAACCTACAGGACAATCTTTATTAGTATCTGAATGGATAGCGAATAGGTCATGCCTATTTTCAACAGCTTTAAAAATTTCTAAAAGAGATATTTCTTTTGGTTTTTTCAAAAGCATAGTTACGCCGATTTTAGTTTGTGTTTTAATAAGCCCTGCTTTTTTTAAATCACTCATAAGACGTCTAACAAGTGCTGGATTAGTATTAATACTATTAGCAATATAGTCAGATGTAATACTTTCTTCCTTTTTTAAAGCAATAAGACTTAAAATATGAATGCTTACAGCATATTTTGTTGAGTACATAATCATCAGCTCCTCCATTTGTTACCATTATAGTTTCAAATGAAATATTTGTCAATAAAATAATCTTCTTTATAATATTAATTTTCACAAAATTTTATATATTTAAAATTATATAAGTTAATAATATTATCCTTAATGATATTTTTTCACTAAAAGATGTAAAGAAAAATACAAAGTTTATTAAATTTTAATACTATCTGATAAAATATACCTATAAAACTCTACATGTTTATCTAAAAAAGATTGTATAAGTGAAACTATTTTTCCAGTAGTAAGTGCACAAATAACTGTGCCAACACCAACTCCAATAGCTTTATGAAGGATAAATAGTGATATTAAAAGTGTTGTAGTTAAACAACATATATCAAATGTAGTTTTTATATATTTATATTGTTTTTTTAAAATAGCAGATAAGTCTCTTGGAAATGTATCTGTTGGAATAATTGGAAGCATACTATTGTTTGATAGGCATATTCCAAATGCTATTATAAAAAAGCTTGCTATAAAATAAATAACATGCCACATTAAAGAATCTGGCAAAAAATAAATCCATAATTCATGAATATCAATCATTTTTCCAAAGGCAAGTCCCATTAGAAAAGAAAAAATATATCCAATATTAATTTTTTTATTTAATATCATTAGGGATATAATTAAGATTGTTTGAAATATGTAATTCCATGTTCCAAAACTAAAAATAGAAAATGCATTACTAAAAACATACGGAACTGAAGAGATAGATGATATACCAAAATTACTTTTTGTCATTAATGCAATACCAAGGCTATTAATAATTACTGCAACAAATAATGCTACTTCGCCTGGCATTTTAACTTTTTTCATAGATAAGCCTTCTTTCATTTAAATAAAAATTATTCAATTAGTTATGTAATTTTTTCACTTATCTATTATAGAATATGCTTTTCATAAATTCTAATGATTTATTTTATATCAATCAATTCATTTTCTGCATATATTATGAGATAATTAAAGAAATAGCTTCAGAAAGGATGAAAAATATTGAATTTATATCATTTGAGATATTTTATTACATTAGCTAAGTTAGAGCATTATGGAAAAGCTGCTGAAAAATTAAAGATAACTCAACCAGGATTAAGCCATGCCATGGCATCATTAGAAGATGAACTTGGTGTTTCTCTATTTGAAAAAGAAGGTCGTAATATAGTATTAAATAAATATGGAAAAATATTTTTTGACGATGTGAGCAAAGCTATAAATATTTTAGATTTAAGTATAAATTCCTTTAAAATTATAAGTAAAGGAGGTGGGCAAATTAATATATCTAGTATAAAACCTCTTGCAATACAGGATATTCCGAGAGCAACTCATAATTTTTTAGATATTAATAAAGATAATGATATTGATTTTAAATTTTATACAGGAGTAACAAATGATATTATACAGGGACTAAAAAATGACATTTATAATATTGGTTTTTGTTCTAAAATAGAAAATGAAACTGACATTGAGTTTGTTCCAGTACAGAAACAAGAAATGTGTGTAATTGTCCCATTTGGACATCCACTTGCTATGTATAAAGAATTAGATTTAATAGAAACAATACCATATAATCATATAGTATTTTCAAAAAGTAGCGGTCTACGCTCTGTAATCGATGGATTATTTCATAAAATAGGCCAATATCCCAACATTTCCTACGAAGTTGAAGATGATAACTTTATTGCAGGTCTTGTAGCTCAAAATTTTGGAATAGCAATACTACCTAAAATGTCCTCTCTTCAATATATGAATGTAAAAACTATTACAATAATTAAGCCAGAATGGGAAAGCTATTTTTATGCAGCCAGAATGAAAAACAGATATCATTCTCCAGCAGCTGACTCATTCTATAAATATGTCTGTGATAAAGGCTTATAATTATTTAAATATAGCTTATTAACAACATAACATTTAAAGCAGTAACAATTGCTCCAATTATCCATAAAGTAATATTTTCTACTTTTGTATTCTTATACTCTCCCATAACTTTTTTAGATGATGTTAAATATATCTGAGTGAAAATAGTTATTGGAAGTTGTACACTTAATAGCATCTGAGAGTATAATAATCCTTTAAATGGATCTCTAACAAAGAATATTATTACTAATGCAGATATAACTGTGATTAATACCCCTATTTTAGTATGTTTATCATTTATATCATAAGGTTTTTTAAATAATCCTGTAAATATAGATCCTCCTGCCATTCCAGCTGTAACACAAGATGCTATTCCTGCAAAAAGTAATGCAATTGCAAATACTATTGCTGCTGAATTTCCTAGTAAAGGCTTTAATAATTCTTGTGCTTGTTCAAGCTCTGTTACTGAAATATTGCTTCTAAAAAATGTTATAGCAACAAGAACCATTGCACTATTTATAATAAATCCTATTATCATAGAAAACATTGTATCCATAAACTCATATTTCAATTGTCTCTCTATTATAGACTTATCTTTAAGATTCCATTTTCTACTTTGAATTACCTCTGAATGTAAAAACAAATTATGTGGCATAACTACTGCTCCTAAAACACTCATTATTATTGGTAGGGATCCACTTGGAATAGATGGTATTATCCAATTTTTAGCAGCCTCTCCCCAATTAATATTAACTAAAGCAGCTTCAAATATAAAAGCAAGTCCAACTATTGATACGAATCCAATAATAATTTTTTCTATCTTTTTATATGAATTTGAAAATAGCATAAATATTATAAAAATTGATGCCACTAAAGCTCCTAATTTTATAGGAATATTAAAAAGCATTTTTAAAGCTATAGCAGCTCCTAAAATTTCTGCCATTGCAGTTCCTATTGCTGCTAATATAGCTGTTGAAGTTATTGCTTTTCCTATTGTTGGCTTTATATATTCACTTATTGCTTCTGAAATGCATAATCCTGTAACTATCCCTAAATGTGCTGCATTATGTTGTAATATAATTAACATTATTGTTGATAATGTTATTATCCATAATAGTTTATACCCATAATCTGATCCTGCTGCAATATTAGATACCCAATTTCCTGGATCTATAAATCCAACTGTAACTAATATTCCTGGTCCTACATATTTTAAGAATTCCCTTCCACTAAAATTTTGATTTTTTTTTATAAAAGTTTTCTTTATTATTTCTTTCATTTATAAATTCCTTCCTTATTACTATATATCAACTTACATTATTTATCTTATGTTATATATAATTATAGTATTTTAATATAAAAATACAACTTTGTATTTTTATTACTTTTAAGTTGTTATATATCGGAAAATTCAATATTGCACTTATTTAAAATATCATTTTCATCGATTATTGTATTATGCACCTCTTTTCCCCCTATAATATATATAGGTAGATAAAAAGTAAACTGAGTTGCATTTTCTATATTCTCTACATATATTTTACCATTATGCATTTCCACAAATTTTTTAACTAGAAATAGCCCTATTCCACTACCTTCATTTTTTCTAATAAATAAATTTTCTGTTTGAGTGAACTTCCCAAAAATCCTTTCTCTATCATATTCTTCAATAATTTCTCCATAATCTTTAACAGATATAAATACCCTTTTGGAAGCTAAGTCTGTATTAATTTTTATTTCTATATCAGTATCACATTCTGAAAATTTTATTGCATTCGATATTAAATTAAGAATAATTTTTTCAATTTTATCTGGGTCACAAGCTAAAATTAGTTCTTCTTGATTCGTATCAAAAACTATATTTCGTTTTTTTTCATTTGCATATCTTACAGTTGACATAGTTATATTTTCTACTATGCTAATAATATTGTAATTTCCTAATTTTAAATCGTAAAAATTATTGTTCACCTTTGCTGTGTCTATAGTATTATTAACTAACCTTAATAATCTATATGAATTTTGTCTCAAAATGTTTAAATATTCCTTATATTTTTCATTGTCAAGATTCATGTTATTATTTTTAATATATGAATTTAATAACTGTACAATAGAAAGTATTATATTAACTGGTGTCCTAAACTCATGAGATACATTTGCAAAAAATTCTGTTTTTATAGCTTCTAATTCAATATTAGCTTCTAATTCATCCTTTTTCTTTTTTATAGATGTTATCTCGCCCTTATTTTCTATTTGCTTTATTATTATACATATTTTAATTAAAATTTCATTTAAATAAGAATCATCTTCAAAAACTTTATCTCTATCTTTGCTATAAGATATACATATTAATCCAAATAATTTGTTAGCTAACTCTATATGTTTAATTTTTAAATTATCTTCAATACTGTTATTTTGTAATTTAACTATTTTATCGTATAATTCAGAATATCTATTTTCATAAATATTTTTACAACATAACTTCTTTTCTATCTCTTCATTTATGTATATTTCTGAACAATTTTTAAATTTACTTACTTCTATATTTTCGCTTAAATATAAGTTGAATTTTTTCTTGTTTTCATCATATAAAAGAATATCTATATTTTTAAAATTTATAACTTCCTTTAAACTTATTAATATTGAATTTAATATTTTTTTACGATCATCCTCAATATTACTTTTATTTAAATAACTTACCAAGTTATTTTCCAATTTTAATTGTACACTTTTCTCTAAACTTATCTCTTCAGCTATGCCACCTATAATTTCTTTATCAATGTTATCTCTATTTAGTATAAATTTATGTACTTTATACCATATATCTTGTCCATCTTTTCTACTATGCTCTTCATTATATACATCACGTTTCTTATCTCTTAAAATCATATCTGTTTTAACACAATTTTTAGCCATACTATAATCTCGAATATCATAATCAGTCTTACCTATTATATCCTCCTTAGGTAACCCTATACTTTCTGCACCTAATTTATTTATATATATATGTTTTCCATCTTTATCTTTTAACCATACCTGATAAGGTAATTTATCTAATATTCCTTCTAAATCTTCTATCGTATAATTTCTAATTGATTTTTTAATTTCCTTATCCACTTTATCCTCCCTTAAACTCTCCATAATAATTTATAGTAATATAAAATAATTTAATTATCAATTATACCTCTCAATAACCTTAATAAATAAATTTGTAATTTTTTAGTTATTTAATAATTATTTATATATATTTTTATTTGTTTAATAAAAAAAATATTGTTGTTAACGTATTTTCCAATAATATATTAATATTGAAAAATTTTTACTTATTTTCCAATGTTCTAGTGTCTTCAATGAGAATAAAATAATTCTTGACAAAGAAATATTAATAATATACACTTTAGTTGATAATGATTTTCATTATTAATAATTAAAGTGTTGGGAGTTGTTTTTATGAAAATAGTATACTGGTCTGGAACAGGTAATACTGAAAAAATGGCAGAATTAATTAAAGATGGAATTGTACAATCTGGTAAAAGTGTACAAGTTATAAACGTTTCTAATGTCAATATATCAGAATTATTAGAAGATGAAATTCTTATATTAGGATGTCCTGCTATGGGTGATGAAATTCTTGAAGAATCTGAGTTTGAACCTTTCATAGAAGAAATCTCCTCTAAAGTATCTGGTAAAAAAGTAGCCCTATTTGGTTCATATGGATGGGGAGATGGACAATGGATGAGAGATTTTGAAGAAAGAATGCTAGGCTATGGATGCACTATTATTGATTCCCCATTAATAATGCAATATGAACCTGATGCAAACGAACAAGAATGCATAGACTTTGGTAAAAAAATAGCTTCTGAATAAAATTTAGTTGGCGGTGATATAGTATGAAATATTTAGATTTTTACAGTAAATTAACCTCATTAGATGATAAAGAATACGTAGAAACTTTTTTAGTATATAATTTATCATTAGTTATAGCAGGTGCTAAACCAGCTGTTACTATTACAATTAAGAAAAATAATCATAGATTGTATGATAATTGGGATGTTTTCGGTTCTCCTTTTATAAAAGAATTAAACTTAAATTATATTCAATTAAGAGAATGTTTCGATGCAGTTGTAATTATGGTTTATGATGAATCTATATTAGAAAAGCATTTAAGCTCTAAACAGACTATAGATTTTTTAACTAATATAGGATATTCTTCTAATTTATCTACTAGGGATTATGTAAATAAGTTAAAATATAGATATGAGCAATATCACTGCCCCCATGAAATTGGAATTTTTTTAGGAATACCTATTAAAGATGTTAAAGACTTTATAAACTGTACTACAAAGAAATGTTTATTATGTAAATATTGGAAAGTTTATAATGATAGTAATAAAGCTCAAACAATTTTTGATACATATGATAAGATTAAAGAACATACAATAAAAAATATATTAACTGGAGATTCATCTATTAATTTAGTTTTAAGTATAAAAAATTCTTTTAATCAAAGTGCTAAATATATATGATTTTAATATTACATCTTCAATAAAATTTAAATTATTTTTTAAAAAGGAGCTGTTTTGTGTAACAGCTCCTTTAATTCATTACTTTAGTTTTCTTTATCTGCAAATTGGCTATTATACAAGTTCTCATAGAAGCCACCTTTTGCCATAAGCTCTTCATGAGTTCCTTGTTCAATTATATTTCCTTCATTAATTACTAATATTAAATCTGCGTTTCTAATAGTAGATAATCTATGTGCTATTACAAAACTTGTTCTATCCTTCATTATATTTCTCATAGCCTTTTGAAGTAATAACTCTAACCTTGTATCAACAGAACTTGTTGCTTCATCTAGAATTAGTATAGCCGGATCTTTAAGTACTGCTCTTGCTATAGTTAGAAGTTGCTTTTCTCCTTGAGAAATATTTGAAGCTTCTTCATTTAAAAACATATCATATCCACCTGGTAATGTTTTTATAAAATGATGTACATTTGCTATTTTAGCAGCTTCTATTATTTCTTCTTTAGTTGCTCCAAATCTACCATACTCTAGATTTTCATAAATTGTTCCATTAAATAACCATGTATCTTGAAGAACCATTCCAAAGATAGATCTTAAATCTTCACGTTTCATATCTCTTATATCTACACCATCAATTTTTATTGATCCGCCATTAATTTCATAGAATCTCATTAATAAATTAATCAATGTAGTTTTTCCTGCTCCTGTTGGTCCAACAATAGCAACCATTTGTCCACTTTTAACTTCTACACTTAAGTCTTTTATTAGCATCTTATCTTCACTATATCCAAACTTTACATGTTCAAAGCTTACATTACCCTTAGGATTTTCTACTTTAATAGAATTTTCTATATCCCTAACTTCCTCTTCTTCCTCTAAAAATTCAAATACTCTATGAGCTGCTGCAAAAGCTGATTGAATAGCTGAAGAAAGTTGAGTTACTTGAGATAATGGTTGATTTATTTGCCATATATAACGTATAAATGCTTGTAAATTACCAACTGTTATACCTCCAGCTATTGATATAATAGCTCCTGTAACTCCCACTGTTGCAATTCCTAAATAAGTAACAAGGCTTACTAATGGAGACATTATTCCTGATATAAATTGAGCCTTAAATCCATTCTCTCTTAGCTCTTCATTAGCTTCCATAAGGTCTTTTATAGCATCCTCTTGCTTTCCATATAACTTAATTACATTAAACCCTGTATATATTTCTTGAACTCTTCCATTTAACTTACCTAAAGCTTCTTGTTGCTTAATAAATAAATTTTGAGATTTTCCTACTATAAATTTTGTTATTAATAAACTTATTGGAATTATTAAAGTTGCTAAAAGTGCTAATTTAATGTTAATAGAATACATCATTATTAACGCTAATGCTATTGCTAAAAATGCATTTACAACCTGCAAGAAACTTTGTTGCAATGCATTTGATATAGTATCTACATCATTTGTTATACGACTTAATACATCACCATAGCTATTACCATCAAAATATTTTACTGGTAACTTACTTATTTTTCTTTGTACTTTACCTCTTATATCCTTCATAGTATTTTGAATTGCATTTGTTAATAAAAAGTTAGCTATAATTGTAGAACCGGCACTACCTATATAAACAAAGAATAATAAAACTAAAACTTTATATATATAATTAAAATTTACACTAGCTCCTTCTACACCCTTTATAATTTTTTCAAAATCCTTTGTTAATTGAGTGATTATTAAACCTTCTGTTCTAGGTGCTATAGCTGTAAATACAGCTGCTGAAATTATAAATGTAATAGCTCCTATAAAGGACCACTTATAATTTTTTATAAAAGGAGTAATTTTATTTATAGTTCTTTTTAAATTTTTCATTAATTTAACTCCTCCTTTGTAAGCTGTGATTCTGCTATTTCATAATAAATATCACAGTTTTTTAGAAGTTCTTTATGAGTTCCTATGCCAACTACTTCTCCTTCATTTAAAACTATGATTTTATCTGCATCCATTATAGAACCCACTCTTTGAGCAACTATTAAAACAACAGACTCTTTTGTTTCACTTTTAAGTCTTTTTCTTAATGTTGCATCTGTCTTAAAATCTAAGGCTGAGAAGCTATCATCAAATATATAAATTTCAGGCTTTCTAACTATTGCTCTAGCTATTGATAATCTTTGCTTTTGTCCTCCTGATAAGTTAGCTCCACCTTCACTTATAACTTCATTAAATTTCTTTGGTTTATTAGCAATAAAATCATAAGCTTGTGCTACTTTTGTGGAATATTCTACTTCACCAGTACTTGCATTTTTCTTACCAAATCTAATATTATTTGTAATACTTCCTGTAAATAATAAAGATTTTTGTGGAATAAATCCTATTTTCTTTCTTAAAGCTTTTAAATCATAATCTCTAACATTTATTCCATCTACGTTAATATATCCTTCTGTTACATCATAAAATCTTGGAATAAGATTTATTAATGTACTTTTACCACTGCCTGTACTTCCTATAAAGGCTATAGTTTCACCTTTTTTAGCTTTAAAGGATATGTTTCTTAATACATATTCTTCACTATTTGGATATTTAAATGAAACATTATTAAATTCTATTTCTCCCTTAATATCTGTTTCTTTAATTCCATTTATAGGACTCTTTATTATAGGCTCTTCTACTAAAATTTCATTTATTCTATTAGCTGATACTTGTGCTTTCGGATACATAACAAAAACCATAGAGAATAACATAATAGAAAACATTGCATGGAATAAGTATTCTATAAATGCTACTAATTGACCAACTTGTAGTTTGTTAGCATTTATCATATTACTAGAAACTATAAATATAGCTATAATTGCTAAATTAAGTAGGAAAAAGAATGTTGGTTGAGATATAGACATAAGTTTGTTCACTTTTTTTGCTACCTTAGCATATGATTCATTTGTCTTATCAAATCTCTCAGCTTCATGATTATCATTTCCAAATGCTCTTATTACTCTTATTCCCGTTAAATTTTCTCTTGATATTCTATTTAATTTATCTAACTTTTTTTGTTGCTTTTCAGATAAAGGCTCTGATTTTTTAGCAATTACTATAACACCAACAATTATAAAAGGTACAGTTATTGCTAAAACTAAAGATAACGATACATTAGTTTTTAAAATCATAATTAAACTTATAATAAACATTACTGGAGTTAAAAGTGCCATTCTTAACAGTGTATTAGTAAATTGAAGTAATACAAAGGCATCATTTCCCGTTCTTGTAATCATTGATGATACTCCAAATTTATCATACTCTGTATGCGAAAACTCCTGTGACTTTTTAAAAATATCATTTCTGATGTCTCTTGTTATATTACTAGATATTTTAGCTGAACAATATCCTAAAGTTATAGTTCCTATAACTCCTATTATTGATATAATTCCTATTACTACTCCCATTCTTTTTATATAGCTTATATCTTGATATACTATTCCATGATCTATAACCTTAGCCATTATAGTCGGAATTCCAAGCTCTACTAAAGCAAACCCAAACACAGATATAACATTAAGAGCTAGAAGTAATTTATATCTTTTTATGTAGTTTAATAATAATTTCATGATATTTTCACTTCCTTTCATTTGTAAAAATTTTATTATTTTATGCTATAATAATCTTAAAGTATCCAGTAACTAGACAGTCAAGGAGGAATTTTAAATGAATAATGATAATAAGCTTTATTTTACTACTGGTGAATTTGCTAAACTATTTCATATAAATAAAAAAACTTTATTTTACTATAATGAAATTGATTTATTTAAACCTGAAAAAATATTACCTAATGGATATATGTATTATTCTCATACTCAAATAGAATTATTAGGTATTATTTTTAGTTTAAAAGATATGGGGATGTCGCTTAAAGAAATTAAAGATTTTATAAATAAAAGAAGTATTGATAACGTTATTAATATTTTAAATTCGGAAATTATAAATATAGAAAATGAAATTAATAAATTAAAGGCAAATAAAGAAAGACTAATTAATAAAATTAAATCAATTGAGGAAAGTAAAAATTATAAAAGAGAAATAAAACTAGCTTATGAAGATGAAGAATATCTGGTATTAAGCAATTCTATAGATAATAGTAAAGAGTATTATGATATTGATACTTATGTTAATCATGTAAACTATTGTTTTGACAATGACCTCAATATTGGATATTCAACTGGGACTATAATATCTATGGATAATTTAATTATAGGTAATTACAAAGATTGTAGTTTTTATTTTACTAAAACAAATAAAGAAAATATATCAAATCATACTAATATAATAAAAAAACCTAAAGGTTTATATGTTGTAGGATATTTTAAAGGATACTATGATAAACTTCCTTATTTTTATGAAAAATTAATTTCTTATATTAATAATAATAATCTAAAAATCATTGGAAATTCATACGAAAAAGTATTAGCTGATGAGCTAGTTTGTAAAAACATTGATGATTACATAATAAAAGTATCAATACAAGTTTCAGAGAACTAAAAAATAAGATTACTTCAGAGCTTACGTAATGAAATTATAAAAGATTATTCAAAAGGTACCTCTTTAAAATTTTCGAGAGTGTAAAATAGTCTGTGTAAACTTCAGAAAATGATATAATAAATTATCAATTATGGAGGGAACACAGACTATG
>NZ_JBNOOE010000006.1:0-205286 GCF_050585265.1 Clostridium nigeriense
CTCTTCATTAAAAAATGTATAAAAATATTGACTACAATTATAACAGTAAATAAAATATAATTAGTAATACTTGTTAATAAATCCGTTAAAACCTATAAAATATTATCATAACCACACACTATATACATAAAGAAGTTAATAAGTATTACCCATTTAAAAATTCTCTATAAAACAAAAAATAACACCTAGATATATCCCTGCCTAGGTGCTATTTTTTTGTTCGGTTAATAAAATGAAATTATTTTTTTATTTATATATGATATAAAACCTTGCGTGACAGTTTTTTATTTTATCAAACACTATTCATATTTCAATGAATTATTTACATAAATGTAAAATTTGAGTAAAATATAAATATAAATATATATTATTATAGGGGGAGAGAGAATGAAAAAAAATATTAAATATCTAATTTTTATTTTACTAGCGTGCTGTATTTTTATATTAAGTCCATTTAATAAAAAGGCGGCAACTATGAATGATGAAAGACTTAATTTTGTTAACGAACAAATTACATTATTATCAGATTCTTTAGAAGAATCGAGTTGGGATAGTTCATCTGAAATATATAATGTTATTCCTTTATATGATTTAGATGATAATATTAATGGGTATATATATGAAATTAGAACAAATGGTAAAGGGACAGGTTTTATACAGATAGATATATCTACAGGTGATAATGTTGTATCAAGCTTTTCATTTGATGGAAATCATGCAATTAATAGTATGATTTCACAAAATGAAAAAATATCAAATCAAAATTTAGAAGAGATAGATAAGATTATTCACATCGGAGGTTATAATTATTTATTTGAAACTAAAGATGGTAAACAAAATAGCAGAAACCTATTTGATTTAAGAACAGGTGAAAAAGTTACAGAATCTTTAGAAACAATAAAAAATAAATATACCGAAGAAATAGAAATAGATGGGCAAGAAATATATTATAAATAAATTGAAAATTAGTATGAATATGATCTAGTTCATATATATCGAAAATAACCCAGAGTAATCTAGGTTATTTTAAATGTTAAAAAATGTATGAAAATATATTGACTACAATACAATTAGAAAATAAAATATAATTAGGTAATACTTATTAAAAATCCCGTTCGTCTATTAAACTCATTTAGACCATAAACCTGTAAAATAGATATTATTAAGTATTACGTTAAAATTTCCTAAACTAAATAAAATCAAAAAATAACACCTAACTTACGCTTTGTTAGGTGTTATTTTTGTTAGCTGACTTTTAAATACTGATTTTAATAATATTAACTTATTAGTTTAATTATAGACAGTGATATTAGTTCTTATACATATAAATAAAAAGGTGTTTTTTATTATTCATTTATAAATTCAAATAATCTAAAGAAATATTAAAAGTAGTACAGATCTTTTCTTTATTTCTGGAAGAGATATTATATCCAGTTTCATATTTACATATTGAAGAATAACTAACTCCAGTTTTGGTTGCAAATTCTTTTTGAGTAAGGCCATTACTTACTCTTAATTTATAAATCTTATCTTTTAGGGTCCTCTCTGGTAGATTATAATATATGTTAGATTGAGTATTTTCAATAGTTTTGAATATCTCTTTATATATTGTATTTTTATTCTCATAGAACATGCTAAGCTAATGACAACTTATTATCCTTTAAAAAAATTAAGGAAGATAAAAGGTCTTGAATATGCAAAATATGTTGATCCTTATGCAGGGAGTAAAGGAAACTCAATTAGATACCTATCTGTAGCACCAAGGACTAATGACTTAAAAGTGCAAGGGGTTGATAATTTATTTTGTGCTGGAGAAAAATCAGGCTTGTTTGTTGGACATACAGAAGCTATTGCTACTGGAAGTTTAGCTGGTCATAATGCAGTAAGATTAGCAATGGGAATACCATTGCTAATACTGCCTTCATCTATTGCTATAGGTGATATAATATCTTATGCTAATGAAAAAGCAGCAAAAAGAGAGGGAAGAAAAAGTAGATATACTTTCGCTGGATCAGAATATTTTAATAGAATGAAGGAATTAGGATTATATACTATTGATAAAAATCAAATAAAGGAAAGAGTTAAAAAAGTTAATTTGGACAATGTGTTTGAGCAAAAATTAACTTAGAAACAAGGGGTGATAAATATCACCCCTTGTTTCTAAGTTATATATCTTAAATGATATACTCGTAAATGATGAATAAATAGAATATAAAAAGAAAAAAAAACAATATTAATGAAAGAAAAATAATATTATGGTAAAATACATATAAATAATTCATAGAGGAGATTTTATGTTAGATTTAATGATAATATTTAATGGTTTTATAAGAAATTATATAAATTTTGGATTAAATAAGTATAGCAATAATATAGATATTATAAAAAAAGAAAATAAATATTTTCTTACCTTAGGAAAACTTTTAGGGTTTTCAGTTATTAATAAAAAAAATAATGATATAAGAAATGCAGAAATTTCTTGGTATGAATATGAATTTGAGAATATTAATAATTCAAAAGAAAAAATGAAAATATTAAGAGAGTTTGATTTAGAAAAAGATTTATCAGCAATATATAATTTAATTAAGTTAGTCAAAGAAAAACCTGCTAATGGTTATATACAAATTTTAGAAACTTCATCAAGAAATAGAATTGATTTTTTTAATAATATAATATTAAATTCCTTAGTAAAAGAAAAAAATGAATTTTTAGTTATCTATATTACAAGAGATGTTATAAAAGATTTAACTTTTTATAATGCATATTTATTTGAAAATAGTGAAATTACTAAAAATAAAATTGGAGTTTCTTCATACGATAAAGAGGGAATGTTAAAAGCAAATTTTTATATAAAATAATATGAAGGTGATTTTTAATGAATATTGAAAAAAGTAAAATTTTTGAATTGTGGAATATAGATCATAGTAAAGTAGTTAAATATAGGCAAGTAATTAAGAATAAAACATTAAATGAATTAATGGAAATTGAAACTGAAACTTTAAATGATTTAATTAAAGAGGTTAGAGATAAAGTGAATAAATGGAATGATATAAATTAAGGAGAAGTCTTAATGGATTTAAAAATTATAAATCAAATGGAATTTGAAAATATTATAAAGGTTAAGTTTAATAATATTTTAGATGGATTTGATAATTATGATTGCATTGAATTATATTCAAATAAAAATAATAAAAAAGAAGCAGAGTTAAATTTTATAAAATCTATTGAGATGTTTTTCGATTTAAACGAAGGTTTTTTAATAATAGATTTTTATAAAAATAATTTAAATAATGAAAATATTAATTTTATTAAACGTAATCTAGATAATGAAGATATAAAGATTTTTGATAAATTACTGAAATTAATGAATGAACAAAACATATATTATAAGATTGAAAATAAAAAATATATTAATTTGCTTACAAAATTATGTACAAGAGAATTATTTTTTATAACATTTTATTTTTATAAATTTCATTGTACTATATGGGGAAATTATAATATGAGATTTCCATTATTCTATAATTATTTTGATGATATTAATGATTATTTAAATATAGCTAAAATTAATGATTTGTTATAAATTCATAAATTTAATTTTTATATCATAAAATAAGTATTATATGATATAGGTGGTTTTTATGAATAATTTGAAAAGCTTTTTTTATAATTTAAGTGAAGAATATTATAGTGAAGACAATGAGAAGTGTCAGATTTTAAAATGTTTTTTATGTAATAAAATTATACATTTAGGAGAAGCATATATAAAAAATGAAGATTTTAGAATATACTGTTCAAAAAAATGCTATTTAGAAAATTTAAATTCAAAATATTATTAATTAAAAAGGGTACATTATGAAAAGTACCCTTTTTACATTATAACTTGATTATCATATCTACTATCACAATTTGAAAATAAATAGATAGTAGATAATCTTAACTTGCCATTTTCCAAAACTCTAAGATACCATTTTAAATTACTGCTATTAGAGTTGGATATAATGGCTCTTCCTTGATCTGATTTATAACTGAATTTAGGATATATTAAATCAGAATTTTTATTCCCGTCAAGAAAAACAATTATACTAAATTCATAATCAGTACATAAATAGTTTAATTCTTTTAAATTGATTATTAAATTACTTTTATTAATATAAGAATTACATTTTAATAATTCTCTAGTTTTTATATTTTTTAGAAATACATTAATAGTTTTATATTTTTTGAAATCAACATTACAAAAAGATATGGTAAGAAAATCTTCATTTAAAGTATAAGAATATATATTTTTTTCTATTGAATGTAAATAACATATATTTAGTTTATTATAGTTATCAATATTATCTGGTTTTTTCATAGTTCCTCCTTGGAAAATAGTATATAAAATATAATATTTACTTAACTATAAAAAGATACCAAATTTTAATTCTAAACTATTATTTTTTTAACATTTCGATTATTATATCTAAAGTGGATTTTGTTCTATTTAAATTATCTATATAATCTGTAATATGATTTTTATAGTATTGAATTCCTGAATCAGTAATTGAATAAACTTTTTTACTTCTTTTATTTAAAAATTCATCTCCAGTCCAGTTACTTTTAACATAACCTTTTTCTTCTAAATTATAAAGAGTTTCGTATATAGTACTTGATGAAACTGGAAATGGGAGAGAAGTATTTGAAAAACGATTTCTAAATTCTTCCAATACTTTATTACCAAAAATGGTGTTACCTTTGGCAAGTTCTTTTAAAATATAGAAACTATAAAGCATTTTTGTATTTACAACATTCCTAGGTGCTACAAGTCTATTTCTTTTTTCCATAAAAATACCTCCTGTTTATATAAATATTATCATATAGTAAGGTGTAATACAATTTATAATATAGTAGTAAATAAAATACTCGTAAATGATTATTAATAAAAAAAGATAAACAGAACAAAATTAATACCTAAAGAGTATTATATACTATACGAAAGAGTAGGAGTTGATAAACATGTCAAGGAGATCATGCAATAGCTGTTGTTGTAGAAATAATTGCTGCGGATGTAATAGAAACTTCGGTTGTGGCTGTGGCGGATTCGGTGGTGGCTTTAATGGTGGCTGTGGCGGATTCGGTGGCGGTTGCGGTGGTTTCGGTGGTGCTTGGCCATTATTGTGGTTATTTTTATTAGGCGGATGTTGGTAATAAAGTGATAAAAGGATGCAGATTCTGCATCCTTTTATTTTAGTAATATAAAATTTATTATATTAAACATGTGTATATGGTAAAATAAATTAGAGGTGAAATTATGATTGAAGATAGATGCTTTTGTGAAAAATGTAGAAAGATACAGCCAATTATTGTTATGAGTGTAACAGAACATAAGGATTTTAATATAGGTAAGATAAGTTATAAAAAGTTAATAGGTAAATGTAGTATTTGTGGTGTAGAAGTGTATTCTTTAGAATTATCTGAAAAAAATAAAATTGAATTGAATAAAAAAATAAAAGAGTTAGAAGATGAAGTAACTATATTTAAAATAATTGAAAATAACAAATCTGGAACATTAAAAGTAAAAGAAGATGATGATGAAATTTTGAAGGAAATAGAAAAAATTTTACTAAGCAAAAATAAAGAAAGGTAAGAGTTATTAAAATTATAAAATATTAATATAATATGGTGTATAGCATGAATTCCTAGGAGGATAAAAGTGTTAGACTTACTTGTATATTTAGACGAGTTGTTAATTAAAAATTTGAGTTCATTAGCTTTAAATGGATATATTGATATAAGAACCTATAGACGAATTAGAGATAGGACTATTGGAGGAAATGTCAGAATAGGGGATAGGAGTTCAAAAGGAATTGATTATAAAGATCAAAAAGATAAAATATCTGGATATAAAAGTAAACATAATACTTGTGAAGAGCATTTTCAAGATGGTAATGAGAGAAATCTAGGATTTGAAGGTAGGGATTTTGATAGAAATGAGCAAGAAATAAAAAAAATTAGAACTGTCTTTACTCTTCATAATGAATTGTTAACTAATATGTATTCTAACAATAGAGTTAGAAATCTTGTTGATATGAAAGCAATTGCTGATGGAGATGTAGAAGTTGGAGATTATGTAGAAATTAGTGGTTGTGTTCAAGAAATTTCAATTCCATTATATATAGATACATTAATAGAAAGTATTAATTGTTATGGTGTCGATTTTTTAAACTCTTTTTTAGATAAAAATAAGTTAAAAGAACTTGATTTTACAATAATTTCACGTCTTTTAGTAAGTTTAAAAAATTCAATAAGCAAAAATGGTACAGGTGACTTAGTTCTAAAGACAGGAGAAACTTCCTTGGTATTAGCTATAAATGAAAATAATTTTGTTAATAATGGATATAATTCTGTAGACTTTATACAATGTTCATGTAAAATTTTCGGGAAAGTAATGATGATTAAAGAAGATGATAATAAATGCATAAGTTTATTACGAAAATCATCACAAGAAGAATATTATGAAAAAATTTTAGAATCTATAGACCCATATTTAGATTTATTAAAATCTAAGAATATAATTTTGCCTAAGAAACCTAAGTGTGATATAAAGGGCAAAATGATAATGATTTTACCTATAAGCATATGTATATGATTTATATACATATGCTTTAATTTTTATAGAAAGTAGGAAAATTTTGTTGTATAATGAATGAGTTACTTAAAGAATAAAGGAAAGAGGCAGAGATATGGAGATAGGATTTGATCATAAAAAGTATTTAGAAGAGCAATCTAAATATATTTTAGAAAGAGTAAATAATTATGATAAGCTATATTTAGAATTCGGTGGAAAATTAATGTATGATTTACATGCAAAAAGGGTTTTGCCAGGATTTGATGAAAATGCTAAAATTAAATTACTTCAGAAATTGAAAGAAAAAGTTGAAGTAGTTATTTGTGTATATGCTGGAGACATAGAAAGAAATAAAATCAGAGGCGACTTTGGTATTACATATGATCTAGAAGTTTTAAGATTAATTGATGATCTAAGATCTTACGAGTTAGATGTAAATAGTGTAGTAATTACAAGATTTGATGGACAACCTGCTACGACAGTATTTATTAATAAGCTTGAAAGAAGAGGCATAAAAGTATATAAACATAAATCAACAATGGGATATCCAACAGATGTAGACACTATTGTTAGTGATGAAGGCTATGGACAAAATCCATATATTGAGACATCTAAACCAATAGTAGTAGTTACTGCACCTGGGCCAGGTAGTGGAAAATTAGCAACATGTTTAAGTCAATTATATCATGAAAATAAAAGAGGTAATGTTGCAGGATATTCTAAATTTGAAACATTTCCTGTTTGGAATGTGCCTCTTAAGCATCCTTTAAATATAGCTTATGAAGCGGCTACAGTTGATTTAAAAGATGTAAATATGATAGATTCATTCCATTTTGATGCTTATAATAAAGTAGCGGTTAATTATAACAGAGATATAGAAAGCTTTCCACTTTTAAAAAGAATTATAGAAAAAATAACCAAAAAAGAATCAATTTATAAATCACCAACAGATATGGGGGTTAATAGGGTTGGTTTTGGAATAGTTAATGACAATGTAGTTAAAGAAGCATCTAGACAAGAAATTATTAGAAGATATTTCAAAACTATTTGTGAATATAAAAAAGGATATGTAGATAAGGAAGTTGCAAATAGAGCAAAATTAATTATGGAAGAGTTAAATCTTAAAGAGAGTGATAGAAGAGTTGTGCTTCCTGCAAGAGAATATTCATTAAAGAAAAAAAATGAAAATAATAAGAGTGAAGTATCCTCAGTTGTAGCATTACAACTTGAAAATGGTACAATAATAACTGGAAGAGGATCAGAAGTTATGGATGCTCCAGCAGCAGTTATATTAAATTCGATTAAACATCTTGCTAATATTTCTGATGAAATACATTTAATTTCTCCAGTAATTTTAGAACCAATACAAAACTTAAAGTTTAAAACTTTAGGAATAAAAAATACAGTTTTAAATTGTGAAGAAGTATTAATAGCATTAAGTATATGTGCTGCTACAAATCCTACAGCTCAAGTGGCTTTAAATAAGCTATCACATTTAAAAGAATGCCAAGCTCACTCAACAACTATAATATCACACAATGATGAACAAACCTTTAGAAGATTGGGAATAGATATTACTTGTGATTCTGAATATCAAAGTGAAAATTTATATTATAATAATTAATTATACATCCCTTAGAATTTTCTGAGGGATTAATTTTTAACATTTTTAATTTTATATTGATTTTTTGGAAATACTACTCCTATTAGAATAGGAGGTTTTTCAATGGATAAGGATTTATTTGTAAAAGTAATTCCATTAGGTGGAGTTGGAGAAATTGGAAAAAATATAACTGTTATAGAGACTAAAGATGAGATAATAGTTATAGATTGTGGAATAGCTTTTCCCGATGAAGAAATGTATGGAGTAGATTTAATTATCCCAGATATATGTTATTTAATTGATAATAAAGAAAAAGTTAAAGGATTTTTCATAACACATGGGCATGAAGATCATATAGGTGCAATTCCGTATATATTAAAACAATTAAATGTTCCTATTTATGGAACAAAATTAGTGTTAGCTATAATAGAAACTAAGCTGAAAGAGCATGATTTAGTAGAAATAACAGAGCTTATTGAGGTTGATCCCGGATCAAAAGTAACTTTTCAAGACTTAAGTGTTGAATTTATACAAAGTACTCATAGTATTGCTGAATCTTGTTGTTTATCTATAAAAACTCCATTAGGGGTAATTTTTCACACAGGAGACTTCAAAATTGATTTAACACCTATAGACGATAAAGTCATAGATTTAGATAGAATCTCTACTATAGGAAAAGAAGGCGTTTTATTGCTTATGGCTGATAGTACAAATGTTGAAAGAAGTGGCTACACTATGTCTGAAAAATCTATAGGGAATACTTTCAATAGAATTTTTAGAGGGGCAAAGGGAAGAATTATAATTGCTACATTTGCTTCTAATATACATAGAATGCAACAAATTGTAAATGCATCTATAGAAAATAATAGAAGAGTTGCTTTTTCAGGAAGAAGTATGGAAAGCATATCTAAACTTGCATTAGAACTTGGATATTTATATATTCCAGAAGATATGATTGTTGAAATAGATGAAATCAGAAATTATAATAATGAAAATATAACAATTATAACCACTGGAAGTCAAGGAGAACCAATGGCTGCATTAGCTAGAATTGCTTATGGTAATCATAGAAAAATAAAAATTGAAAAAGATGATTTGTTTGTAATATCAGCATCTCCAATACCAGGAAACGATAAATTGATTTTAAAAGTTATAAATGAACTATTTAAAAAAGGAGCAGATGTTATATATGAAGATTTAGAAGAAGTTCATGTTTCAGGTCATGCATATAGAGAAGAATTAAAATTAATCCATAGATTAACTATGCCTAAATATTTTATGCCAGTACATGGTGAATATAGACATTTAAAACATCATAAAGATTTAGCAGTCACACTTGGAATGGAATCAAAAAATGTTTTTATATTAGAAATAGGGAAAATACTCCAAATAAATAGTGAAGAAGCAAAAATTTCAGGAAAGGTTCATTCAGGAACAGTTTTAGTTGATGGATTAGGAGTAGGAGATGTTGGAACATTAGTATTAAGAGATAGAAAACATTTAGCTCAAGATGGATTAGTTAATATAGTAGTAACAATAGAAAAAGAAAGTTATAGCATAATAGCTGGTCCTGATATAATTACTAGAGGTTTTGTATATGTAAAAGAATCTGAAGAATTAATAAATGAACTAAAGGAAATTGCAACTGAAGAATTACAAAATTGTTTAGATGAAAAAATTTTAGAATGGTATTTAATTAAAACTAATATTAAAAAGGCTTTAGAACGATATATTTATGATAGAACAAAAAGAAGACCAACAATTATACCAATAATTATGGAAATTTAGAAAAAATGTTATATAATATATATTAAAACAGAAATGGAGGGATTTTATGAAGAATGTAGCAGCATTTTTTGATATTGATGGAACAATATATAGAGAAGGATTAATTACCGAAGTTTTTAAGAAGATAATAAAATATGAACTAGTAAGTGAAAATAAGTGGTATAAAGATGTAAGACCAGCTTATTTAAAATGGGATAAAAGACAAGGGGATTATGATGCATACTTATTAAAAATGGTAGATATTTATATTGAAGCTATAAAAGGTATTGATAAATATCATATAGATTATATTGCTAAAAAAGTTATAGAACAAAAGGGTGATAGAGTTTACACTTTTAGTAGAGAAAGAATTAAGTGGCATCAAGAACAAGGTCATATTGTAATAGCTATTTCAGGATCTCCTATGGAATTAGTTAGAGAAATGTCTAAAAAGTATTATATGAATGATTATAAAGGAACTATATATAAACTAGATGATAATAATAAATATAGTGGTGAAGTTATACCTATGTGGGATCACGAAAGTAAGTTAAAAGCTATTAAGGAATTTGAAAGTAAATATAATATTGATTTAAGTAAAAGTTATGCTTATGGTGATACCTCAGGAGATATAACAATGTTTAAATCTGTAGGAATTCCATACGCAATAAATCCAACAAAAGAACTTTTAGATAAAGTAATGGAAGATAAAGAAATAAAAGACAAAATAAAAGTTATAGTTGAACGTAAAGATGTAACTTATAGTCTAAATGTAAATTGTATAAATCTAATATAATAAAATAGACAATAAACTTCTTAGGTTATATAATATTAAAGAATTATGTAATTAATATTATTTAAGGAGAAGAATATGCTAACTATAGAAAATAAATTAGTAGAAGAAAAAATAAAGCAATTAAGAAAAGCAATTGAAATCGTAGGTGGAAAATCTTTTCTTGAAGAAGTAAAGGAAAATGGAGATTTAGCCAATTTAATTATTAGTTCTTCTTTTAATGGAGAAAAAGTTATATTCAAAATTATGAATAATGAATATCAAATTAATGAATTGATGAAAATAAAATTAGATTATGAAAAAAACTATATAAAAATGAAAAAAACATATTTAGAAAAAATATGCTATAAAATAAAGGAATATAACACTTACTTAGATTCTTTAATAAGAAAATATAGAAAAAATGGTGGACTTGAAGAATTTAGAGCAATCAAAGAAGAAATTGAACTAAGATACTCAAAGGATATAAATTCATTTTTACTTAGTAAGATCAATATTGAAAACAATGAGGAAACAAATGATAAATATTATTATGGAGATTATTTGAATTCCAAAAAAGAAGATTTTATAAATTCTATAATATGTAATATAGTTTAAATAATAAAAAAAGCTCTTAAGGGAAAAATAAATATTGAAGTACAACCTTAGGAGGTAATAATTATGAAAAATAAATTAATAAAGAAAATGAAAAGATCAATTAGAAAAGGCAGATCAAAAGGAATGCTTTTAGTTGAAATGGCTGATGACTTTATGGATATTATCCAAAATGCAAAGCTATATAAGAAAATAAACAGAGGAAGAAGAAAATTTAGATAGAGATTAAACGAAAATGGTGAAAAACTATATTTATAGTTTTTCACCATTTTTAATTTAAATTAAAAAACATATTAATACATTTGAATAATTTTAAATCCGTTTTCATTTAAAGTTAATTTAATTAATTCTATATGTTCAATTCCATTAGTCTCAACAGTTACTTCTAGTAAAACATTTTTTAATCTATTTGATGCTTTGAATTGATTGTGCTCAAGTTGAACAACATTGGCATTTAATTCAGATAGTATTTTTGAAATTTCTTGAAGTTGTCCAGGAGTATCAGGTAGTTCAACAGAGAAACAAAATAATCTACCTCTTTCAACTAAGCCATCACTTATTAGAGATGAAATAGTTAGCATATCTATATTTCCTCCACTTATTATAGAAACTACTTTTTTTCCACTTAAATTTAGTTTTTTTAGTGCAGCTAATGAAGCAGCACCAGATGCTTCAGCTAATATTTTATGTTTTTCACATAAAATTAAAAAAGATTCAGCAATTTCTTTATCAGAAACTGTAACTATATCATCAACATAATCTTTTATAATACTAAAAGTTAGTTCTCCAGGGCATTTTACTGCTATACCGTCAGCAATAGTATTAACTGAATTTAAACATACTATATTATTATACTTAAAACTTTGTTCCATTGCATTAGCACCTTCAGCTTGTACTCCTATTATTTTTATATTTGGATTCAATTCTTTAGCAGCAACTGAAATACCACTTATTAAACCACCACCACCTATAGGGCATAATATTACATCTATATTTTCAATTTCTTCAAAAATTTCTAAAGCAATAGTACCCTGTCCATAAATTACATTTATATCATTAAAAGGATGAATAAAAACTGAGTTATTTTGAGATTCTATAAACTTTGCTTTCAAAAAAGCATCATCATAACAATTCCCATGTAACACAACATTTCCACCAAATTCTTTTGTTGATTGAACTTTTAGATAAGGAGTATTTTTAGGCATTACAATAGTAGAGTTTACTCCTAATAATTTAGCTGCATAAGCAACTCCTTGTGCATGATTACCTGCAGAAGAACAAACAACGCCTTTACTTTTTTCTTCTTCACTTAAAGTCCTTATTTTATTAAGAGCGCCTCTAATTTTATAAGCACCAGTAATTTGTAAATTCTCACATTTCATATATAGAGAGCAATTGTTTATTGCTGAAAAAATTGGACTGTATAATAATGGAGTTTTATTTATTATATCCTTTATATTATTATGAGCTTTTCTTATTTCTTTCAAATGCATATATTTCCACCCCTAGCAAATTTTATAATAATTATTATATCACTGGTTAATGAATATATGAATACTTTAAATTTTATTAAAAGTATATTTTATTAGAAATAATAGAATAATAGATATAAATATATAAAGAAAGGGGACAAATAATATGAAAAATTCATTAAATGATATAAGTAACATTGGAAACTTCACAAAAATAGCTGTCAAAAAATTTGAAAATAATATAGTAAATAAAACAAATTATTTAGAAAGTGTAAAAACTAGTAAACTAGGAGAAGAATATAACTTTATGGAGGATAAAAATGAATAATAATTTTCCTAAAAACTTTCAGCCACAGCATCAAAATGTACAACCTGGAATAGAAGAAAATATGAATCCTAAACCAATTTTTAAGAATAGTAATTCTGTTCTAAATGGAAAACTTAAAGATAAGGTTGCAATAATAACAGGTGGTGATAGTGGAATAGGAAGAGCTGTAGCAATTGCTTATGCAAAAGAAGGAGCTAAGGTCGCTATAATATATTTAAATGAGCATCAAGATGCAGAAATTACAAAGAAAGAAATCGAATCTATAGGGGGAGAATGTTTATTAATAAGTGGGGATATTGGTAATGAAGAATTTTGTATTTCTTCGATTAATACTGTTAGAGATAAATTTAATAAAATTAATATTATTGTAAATAATTCAGCTGAACAACATGTATGTAATAATTTAACTGATATAACAACAGAACAATTTGAGAGAACATTTAAAACTAATGTTTTTGGATCTTTCTTTATAACTAAAGAAGCTTTAAAGTATTTAACAAAAGGGGATTGTATTATTAATACTACATCTATAACTGCATATAAAGGCAATGAAACATTAATAGATTATTCAATGACAAAAGGAGCTTTAACTTCTTTCACTCGTTCATTAGCTTTAAATTTAGTTACTAAAGGTATAAGAGTAAATTCAGTTGCACCAGGCCCAGTATGGACTCCACTTATACCAGCGTCATTTAATGCAACACAAGTTTCAACTTTTGGCCAAGATAATCCTATGAAGAGAGCAGCTCAGCCTGTAGAATTAGCGGAAGCATATGTTTTTTTAGCAAGTGATGGAGCTACATTTATAACTGGAGAAACTATTCATGTAAATGGAGGAGAAATTGTGAATTCATAACAATAAATTCTTTAAATATAATACTACTATATAAGTTAATTATTGACAAATTATGAACCTATAATACAATTTAATATATATAAATTAAAACCATATTATGAGGTGTATTATGTCTAAAGAAAAAATTAGTAAAACAAATGCAATGCGAATATTAGATAAATCAAATATTCCATACGAAATACTTACTTACAAAAGTAATGACGGCAAAATAGATGGTATATCAGTAGCAAATAAAATAGGAATTCACAAGGAATATGTATTTAAGACTTTAGTATTACAAGGAACAAGTAGAGAATTATATGTATTTGTTATTCCAGTAGCGAAAGAGTTAAATTTGAAAGAAGCAGCTATAATAGTTGGAGAAAAGAAAGTGGAAATGATTCATGTTAAGGATATAATGAAATACACAGGTTATTTGCGTGGGGGATGTTCCCCCATAGGTCAGAAAAGAGAATATAAAACATTTATACATGAAAGTGCTAAAGAATTAGATTTTATTGTTGTTAGTGCTGGAAAAATTGGTTATCAAATTAAACTAAATCCGATGGATTTAATAAATGTAGTATCATGTCAGTTTAAATATTTAATAAAATAATTTAGTATATAAATAAAAACCGGTGGTTGTTCGCCAATTGGATTAAAGCATGATTATAAAATATTTATACATGAAAGTGCAAGAAAATTAGATTTTATAATTATTAGTTCAGGAAAAATTGGTCAACAAATTAAAATAAATCCTAATGATTTAAGTAATGTTGTAAAAGGTAAATTTGAATTTTTAATAAAGTAGAGTTTTATAAGTATATTAAAATAAAAACTATATAATTATATAAATGTTACAAACTTTAGATATTAGAATGGTTTACTTTGGGTATGCTGAAGGAGAAAAGTTAAATTATGATGATTTGCTTAAAGGAAACTTTGCAAGTGACAGGCGAAGTATTTTGATGTTTATAAGTATAGATGAAAAATAATTAGAAGACTATTCTAATTGAAACAGATCTAGCTTAGATTAATTAAAACTTAGACTTCCATATATACCAACTTAATTTGTAGTTATTATATATGGAAGATTATAAGAATTTTAGTAAAATTGAGGTAATTATATGGAAATAAGATTCATTTAGCTAATATTTAGGTTTTTTCTAAAATATTCAATAATCTATCAATTTGAATATATAGATTTTTAGTGTATTATATAATTAAAGATATAAATACACAAAAAGGAGAATTTAAATGAAAACATTAATAATTAACTGTGGAAGCTCATCGTTAAAATATCAATTAATTGATATGGAAACAGAAGAATCATTAGTTCAAGGATTAGTTGAAAGAATAGGCATTGATGGATCAATTTTGACTCAAAAAGTTGATGGCAAAGATAAATATATTATTAAAAAAGATATGCCGAGTCATAAGGCTGCAATACAACATGTACTAAGTGCATTAGTAAATAAAGAACATAATATTATTAATTCAATGGACGAAATAGGAGCTGTTGGACATAGAGTAGTACATGGAGGAGAAAAATATTCTCATTCTGTTATAATAGATGACGTTGTTTTAAAATCAATAAGAGATTGCATATCTTTAGCTCCACTTCATAACCCACCTAATATAATAGGAATAGAAGCTTGTAGGGAACTTATGCCTAATACACCAATGGTAGCTGTATTTGATACTGCATTCCACCAAACTATGCCAAAAGAAGCTTATATTTGTCCTTTACCATATGAATTATATGAAAAGTACGGTATTAGAAAATATGGTTTCCATGGAACATCACATATGTATGTTTCTCAAAAAGTTGCAGAAGTTATGGGAAAAGATATTAAGAATTTAAAAATAATTACTTGTCATTTAGGGAATGGATGTTCTCTTGCTGCTGTAAAGGGAGGGAAATCAATAGATACATCAATGGGTTTCACACCACTTGCAGGTGTTATGATGGGCACTAGATCAGGAAGCATAGATCCTTCAGTTATTAGTTTTTTAGTAGAAGAACATGGATATACTATTAATGATATAGATGAATTATTAAATAAGAAATCTGGTGTACTAGGTATATCAGGAGTATCCTCAGATTTTAGAGATGTTTTAGCAGAAGCAGAAAAGGGGAATGAAAGAGCTAAACTTGCTTTAGATATATTCCATTATAAAGTAAGAGCTCAAATTGCTGCTTATGCTGGTATAATGGGTGGAGTAGATGTTATAGTATTTACTGCTGGTATAGGTGAAAACTCCTCATTTACAAGAAGAGAATGTTTGAGAGGCCTTGAATTCTTTGGATTTAATATAGATGATGAAAAAAATTCAGTTAGAGGTGAAATTCAAGAAATATCAACTGGAGATTCAAAAGTTAAAGTATATGAAATCCCAACTAATGAAGAACTTATGATTGCAAGAGATACTGTCAAATTAGTTAGTAATAAATAATTTAATTCCATATAAATAAATATAGTGATTAAAAGCAGGCTATTAATGTCTGCTTTTATTTTTAATATATACTAAATAAAAACACTATTGATGAAATTTAATTTTATAAAATTTAATATTGCAAAATTTATAATATAAATAAGATAATATGAGAAAACTAAAGAAAATAAGAAATACTTTGGATAATTAGAGTTTGTAAATAATAATTATTCTTAATATAATTAAATTAATAAATTTATTGTTAAAAGGAGAGTAATTATGATATCAGTTTGTCCAGTATGTTCAGGTGTAGATATTGATAAATTAGAATTAAAATTTGGAGCTGAAAATGTAGAAGTAGGTTGCATAGGAGAATGCGGTGGAAGAGATGGCTTATTAATTGGATATGCTAACGGAAAATATATTGAAGCAGAAACAGAAGATAGCTTTATAAGTCAAATTGAAGAATAGTTTTAATAGCCTTAGAGTAAATATCTGAGGCTTTTTGATTTTTATTTAAAATAGATGTATTATATTTTAGAAAGGAGTGATAAAATGGGTAATTTAAGTAATAGAGTTAAAGGAATTATTTTCATTATATTTTCAGCTTTTGGATTTGCAGGAATGTCAGCCTTTGTAAAGTTAGCAGGTGACTTACCTTCATTTCAAAAAACCTTTTTCAGAAATTTAGTTTCATGTATAGTTGCTTTAATATTTATTATAAAAAATAAAGAAAGCTTTTTTGGTAAAAAAGAAAGTCAAAAGTTATTAATATTAAGATCAGCATTAGGAACAATAGGAATAGTTCTTAATTATTATTCAATCGATAGACTTATATTATCGGATGCAAACATGCTTAATAAACTGAGTCCATTCTTTGTAATAATATTTTCTGCTATATTTTTAGGAGAGAAGATAAATTTAAAACAAGTTATAGCTATTATTATTGCTTTTATGGGAACTTTATTTATTATTAAACCAAGTTTTAATGTAGATTTATTACCTTTTATTATGGGAATATTAGGTGCGGTTTTTGCGGCAGGTGCTTATACATGCCTTAGAACATTGGGATCAAAAGAAAAACATTATACTGTAGTTTTCTTTTTTTCATTATTTTCTTTAATAGTTATATTCCCGTTAATGATATTAGTGTATAAACCTATGACATCCTTACAACTTTTTTATTTATTAATGGCAGGAATTTTTGCTAGTATAGGTCAATTTGGTATTACTATAGCTTATAAATATGCCCCAGCAAAGGAAATATCGATATTTGATTATTCAAATATAATTTTTTCAGCTATAATAAGCTTTATAGTATTTGGAGTACTTCCAGATAGTTTAAGCTTTGTTGGATATATTATAATATTTACAGCTTCATTTTATATATTTATATATAATAAAAAATTAGATAAATTAGATAAACTTAAAGTAAAATAGAAATATCCTCCTATTAAAGGAGGATTTCTTGTTATTTAAGTAAATCTTTTACCATAGGATTAATTTTAGATCTATCGAACTTTCCATTAACCTTAGGCATTATTTCTTTCATTATTTTACCCATATCTGAAGGTCCAAAATTTCCATTTTGAATTATTTCTTTTAACATAGCTCTAACTTCATCATCACTTAATTGTGCTGGAAGATAAGGGGTAAGCAAATCAATTGCAAAATTACCTTCTTCAATTTTAACTTCATCATTTAATTGGATTGAATATTGTAAAGTTTCTTTTAATTGTTTAATTTGTTTTTCTATTATTTTTATTACTATTTCATCTGTAGCATCTTTTCTTTCATTTACTTCATAAGCTTTAATTTCAGAATTAACTAATCTAAAAACACTTACTTTCTGTTTATCTCTAGCCTTCATTGATGCTATTTCATTCTTTTTTAGTTCTTCTTTTAACATAATTTCACCTCAAATGATATATTATAATAAACAAAGGTCTACTATGATATAAATTATAACTTTAATAAAATATTATTTCAAGAATGGAAAAGTCATCTATTTTAGTGTAATATTCTTACCAATAGGAATTAATTTCGAATTAGGAGAATGACCTAAATCGGAAGTTTTTACTATTGGTATATTGTAGTTCTTTAATTTATCTAAAAATAATTTTTCTATATAATTACTATTATATTTTTTATCAAGCTCTGTAAAAGTACCAAGGATAATACCATTAATTTTTGAAAAAGCTCCGATTTGCTTATATTGAGCAATGAAAGTAGAAATTTTGTTAACATCTCCACTTAAAGCTTCTAGAAATAGAATTTTGTTCTCAAATGATGGAATATAGTTTGTACCTGCAAGTTTCAAAAAGCAACGAATATTTCCACCTATCACAATACCTTCCATATAATTTCCTTTTATAAATTTATAATTAATCTGATTTATTATATCTTTATCTAACAAAAATATTTCCTTGAAATAATTAATTTGATTTTTACTATCTTCTCTAATTAAATTTCTTAATTGATAATTATAATTTATAAATCTTGTTTTACTATATAATGCGTTTAATATTACAGTTAAATCGCTATATCCTATAAAAGGCTTTGGGGAAGATGTTATTTTTTCATAGTCTAAATAATCTAGTACTTCATTACATAAGTCTCCACCAGATAAGTCAAAGATTGCTTTAATATCTTTATTATCATATAAACTCATAAGTTCATTTGCCCTAAATTTTCCATTAGCAGTTGACCCATCAATATTTCTATATAAAGCATTAGAATTAATTACATTTATTTTCATTGATGATAATAAAGAAATTAATTCATTAATTTTATCTTTCATATTATAATCTAATCCATTTGAACAAGATATTAATCCAATAGTATCATTTTCTTTTAATATACCCATTATATCCTCCTTATTTATTAGTATTTAGTATAAGTATAAATATAAATATAGAAAATGCAATTAAAACTTTAGTTACTTTTTAAGAATAATAAATAAAATTTAGGAATAGTTTATAAAGTATAAGTTTATAAGTGGAGGATATATGAAATATAGACTTTATGTCAGTGGATTTTGTAACAATACAAGAAATTTACAAAGCAGTATAGGGATAGGTGGAGTAATATTGAACGATAGAGGAGAAGAAAAGGTTTTTTCAGAAATGGTTGGAAAAGGTACTATAATAGAAGCTCATTGTTATGCGATTTTACATGGAATCAATGAAATTTTAAATGATAAAACTGCCAATTGTATAAATGTCTACAGCACAAACTTATTAATAATTGATTATTTAAATAACAAAAATGTAGAACTACCAATGAAAGCCGAATCACTACTTGAAAAAAAATTAGAATTATTAGATAATACAAAAATCAGTATAAAATATGAGTATTTTGAAGTAAATGACTATGTATATGTAAGAAATCTAGCAGAAGAAGCTATAAAGGTATAATAAAAAAATTGTAAATTTTAGATAAAAGTAGTAAAGTAAAAGCATACAAATAATTATGAAGGAGTGATTTAAATGATAGAAAAATTACAAGTATACAAATGTGAAGTTTGTGGTAACATGGTTGAAATTTTAAATGTTGGAGGCGGTACTTTAGTATGTTGTGGTAAACCAATGACATTATTAAATGAAAATACTGTTGATGCAGCAGTTGAAAAACATATACCTGTTGCTGAAGAAAAAGATGGGGAATTAGTAGTTAAGGTTGGAGAAGTTGAACATCCTATGGTAGCAGAACACTTTATCCAATGGATAGAAGTAATAACAAAAGATGGACTAGTTCAAAGACAAAGCTTAACTCCAGGTGAAAAGCCTGTGGCTACATTTAAAGTAAAAGGTTATGTAGATAGAGTTAGAGAATACTGTAATCTACACGGCTTATGGAGTAATAAATAATTAAATTCTTAGGCTATCTTTTTAGATAGCCTTTTATTTTTCTAAAAATTATTATATTATATAAGAAAAATATCTTGGAGGTTAATACAAATGAAAAAATATTATGGGATAACTACTTTTTTAACATTTGGAGTTTTTAGTATTCTATCAACCTTTTATTTTCCGTACTTAAATCAGGAAATAGGCTTATCATTAAGCGAAGTTGGAAAAATTGTTTCAATTGGTGCTTTCTTTACATTAGTGTTTCAGCCAATATTGTCAAATAGATTTTCTAAATCTAAAAACAAAAATAAATTTATATTAACATATTTAGCTTTTGTTTTTATAACTATTATTGGTCTAATGATGATTAATAAAGATTTAACTATTATATTTGCACCATTTTATGGAGCAATATTAGGTTCTATAGCTGGAATATTTGAGGTTTATATAGAAGAACTATGCATAAAAAGTAAATATGAATTTTCTGATGTAAGAAAATGGGGTTCTATTGGATATGCAATTATAGTTTTTATTTCAGGAATTATTATTAATAAATTTGGATATAGAATTCTTCATATTTTAGCATTAGTAATGGTTGCAACAATGTTTTTCGTTATTATGCTTAAATTTAAAGTTAATGTAAGAATAAAAGAAGATATAAATAAAGTTAATTTTAGAGACTTATTTAAGAATAGAAATATAGTTTTACTAATTATTGTAGTTTTCTTAGGTATGGGTAGTTATATGGGATTAGATTTTGCTTATTCTTCTTATTTAGTTGATGTTGTAGGAGATGTAAATAAAGCAAATGAAATATACAGTGCTTCTATTAGCTTTAGAGTAGTTATTGAGTTCTTTGCTTTTATGATAATTGCTAAATATTTTAGTAATTCAAATAGTAAGAATGCCTTGGTAATAGCTTTATCTATTGTAGCTCTAAAAATATTAATGTTTTCATCTGGGAATTTAATACTTATTGTTCTTGGTGATCAATTACATGGGATTATGTATGGATTATATTTAAGTTTTTTATTTAAATATCTAAGAGATATTTTAAGTGATGAATTAATAGCTACTTCATTTGCCATATTATCTGTTCTAAGCACAGGTGGATCAAACTTTATATATCCATCAATATATAGCTTTATTCAAGGAATTTTTGGATATTTTGGAATGTATATATTAGCATTTATTTTATCAGTGATTTCTGTAGTTATTTTCTTTATTTTCTTACCAAAACCTAAAAATAAGGTTAGTTAGTATATATGAAGAGAGTTATTAGTTTAAACAATAATATTTTTTATTATACTGTCTTATTTAAAAACAAAAAAAATATTTCTATAAAATTAGATTTTAATGGAGAAATAATTGTTTATGCTCCAATAGGTATAAGTTATAAATATATAGAAGATATACTTATAAAAAAAGAAAAATGGATAATAAACAATATAAATAAAATTAAAAATAGTTATTTAAATAGTAAAGATAAAATATTATTTTTAGGAAATCAATATATTCAACAAATAGAAGAATCTGAAAATGAAAAAATAGATATTAATGGTGAATTTATTTTTATAAAAACTAAGAACTTAAATAAAGAATATATAAATACTCTATTAGCTAAATGGTATTTAGTGCAAGCTAATAAAATTTTAATTAATAGATTAACTAATTTATCTAGAAGTTATAATTTAATTCCCTCTAAGGTATTTATAAAAAATCAAAAGTCACGCTGGGGAAGTTGCAATAGTAAAAAAGAGATAAGATTAAACTGGAGACTTATCTTAATGCCATATTCAGTTATTGATTATATAATAACACATGAATTATGTCATTTAGAGCATATGAATCATTCTAAAGATTTTTGGAATTTAGTTGAAAGTTTTATTTCTAATTATAGAGATTCAGAAAAATGGCTTAAAAATAATGGAATATCTATTTTAAAAATAGGATATTAATATAAGAATATACTAGAAAATTTTAATTATTAATTTTATAATAATTATATAATTACTTTAGATAATATAAGGAGACAAACATGAGATCAGTATATAAAAATCCAAAAGAATTAGCAACTTGTTTAAAGGATCTAATAGACAATTATTTAGAGTTCTTAATAAGTTATGAGGAATTAGAAGAAAAAATTAGAAAAATAGTTTCTGCAAATGGAGATAGAGTTTATAAAGATGGAGTATTTTCATCAAAGTTATATCCATACTTAGGTGATGAAAGAGTGGAAATTATAAATAAAATTATTGAAGAATAGAAATATAAGCCTCCTTAGTAAAATAATTAGGAGGCTTTTACTATATTATAAAGGAAGTATAAATATGATAGAAGAAGTAATAAAAAAATATAGCAATTCCACTTCATATATTAATGGTTGGGATACTATGAAAAAAGCAGCTGTTGCTATTTTGATGGTAGATGTAGATAATGAAACAAATATAATATTTGAAGTAAGAGCTTTCCATATGAGAAGTCAACCAGGAGATATATCTTTTCCAGGCGGTAAAATTGAAGATGATGAAAGTGCCGAAAATGCTGTAAAAAGAGAAGTTTGCGAGGAACTAGGCTTAAATATTGATGATTTTGAGATTGTTACTCCTTTAAATTTACTTGTAACTCATTATGGATTAATAATTCATCCTTTTTTAGGATATGTAAAAAATTACAATAATATAAATATTAACACTGATGAGGTCGATCATATATTTTTAACTTCATTAGATAAATTATTAAAAATAGAGCCTTTAAAAGTAATAAGCAAATTGAATGTTGATAGAAATAAAGAGTTTCCTTTCCACCTTATTAATGGAGGTGAAAAATATAAATTCAAGGAAGGAATATATAAATCCTTATTTTATAATTATGGTGAGTATAACATTTGGGGAATGACTGCATTAATACTGGAAGATTTCTTAAAAGTTATAAAAAATGAAAGCTAGGTTTAACCCTAGCTTTTAAATTGTATTTAAAACAAAGTAAATAATAAATATAACTGATATTATATACATAGAAAAAGAAATGTCTTTATTCTTCTTAGTTGCTATTTTCATTATGGTATATGAAATAAATCCAAAAGCTATTCCATCTATTATACTAAATGTTAATGGAATTAATACAATAATTAAAAAGTTTGGAATTGCTTCTGAAATATCATTAAAATCAATATGAACTATTCCTTTAATCATTAAACTTCCTATTATTATTAAAATTGGTGCAATTACTTCATTAGGAATTATATTAATAAAAGGAATAAATAATAAAGATATTAATAGTAAGAAACCTGTTATTAATGAAGTTAACCCTGTTTTTCCACCTGCAGCTATACCAGCAGTACCTTCTACTGTAGATACTGATGGACTAGTTCCAAAAAGTCCACAAGCTATTGTTGATAAAGCTATTGCATTTAATGCCTTATTTTGTTTTTCAGGAGTTTTTAATAACCCATTAATTTGCCCATGTAATAATCCAATATTTTCAAAAAGTAAAACTAAAGTTAAAGAAAATGTTGCAATCCAAAACTTAGAATTAAAAATTTCACTTAAGTCAATATTAAATAGTATGGTTTCGTACTCTGAAAAATTTGGTAATGTAAAGTTTAAGTTTGACACATCTACAAATTTAAATACAATTGCTATTATTGTACCAGTTATAATGCTAATCAAAAAACTACCTGGAATATTTTTAGCAAAAAGTATTACTGTTAGTATAAAAATAAAAATAAAAAATATTATCCTTGGGTTTGATAATTCTCCTATTTTTACAAAAGTAGAAGGGTCAGATATAATAAGACCACTTTTTTGAAGTCCTAAAAATGTTATAAATAGGCCTATACCAATAGTAATTGATTCCTTCAAAGAATTTGGAATCGCATTATCTAAAATATTAGATAATGGTGTCATAGCAATAATTAAAAATAATAATCCAGCTATAACCACACTTCCTAATGCCTGATTAAAGGTTAATCCCATTCCTAATACAATAGTATAGGTAAAAAGAGCATTAATGCCCATGCCAGGCATTATTACAAGAGGAGAATTGCTTATAAGTGCAACCAATAAACACCCTATAAAGGAAGCTAGAACAGTTGCGATTATAAGTGGCTCTTGAGAAATACCTCCATCACTTAATATACTTGCATTAACCACAACAATATATACTGCGGCAAAAAAAGAAGTCAAACCAGCTATTAGCTCGGTTTTAAAATTTGTCTTGTGTTCTTTAAGTTTAAATAATTTGTCCATCCTTTCTGTAAAACCTCTTTTCTTTTTCCCTCGCCCACCCACATCTAAGATGCTTAATTATTATAACATTAAATTTAAAATTTAAAATAGATAAAATTGAATTTTTTATACTAAAAATAATATTAAAATTATTATTATATAATTTTGAATAAAGTAATTTATTTAATGAAATCCTATCTATAGGAAAAATATTGACAAAAATTTTATAAATACTATAATTAACTTATAGACACCCCTAGAGGGTGGGGAGGTATAAAATGAATAATGAAAGAAAGAAGGCTTTGCAATCGTTAAAAACTGCTAAGGGACAGATTGAAGGAATAATAAAGATGATTGAAGAAGATAGATATTGTATAGATATATCTAATCAAATAATTGCTTCTCAGTCATTATTAAAAAAAGCAAATTTAATAATTTTAGAAAATCATTTATCTCATTGTGTTAAAGATGCATTCATAGATGGTAACGGTGATGAAAAAATCAATGAAATAATGAAAATATTAGATAAAGTAATAACAAGATAATATTAAGGAGGGTTTTTAAATGAAAAAAGTAATAAATATTGAAGGTATGAGTTGTAACCATTGCGTTGCACATGTTAAGGAAGCTTTAGAAGGAATTACTGGAGTTGATGTTTTAGAAGTTAGCCTAGATAATAAAAAGGCAGTAGTAGAAACTGAGGTTGAAAATAATATATTAATAGATGCTATTGAAGAAGAAGGATATGATGTAGTTTCTATATTATAAAATTAAAATGAGTATCAAAATAGTTTGATACTCATTTTAATTTTATAATTATATTTTGCATTTCTTTTATTAATTCGCCTAAATGTTCTAAATCATGATTTTCTAATCTTGAAATTTTATTTGATAAAACACATTTAAAATCACTTAATTTTTCTTTTATAAAATCTTCACCTTTATCAGTTAATTGAACATTTATTTTTCTTCTATCTTTTGGATCATTAAACCTTTCCACAAAATCCTCTTCTATTAGTTTATCTATAATAGGAGTCATATTAGATTTAGATATATCCAAGCATTTTGCAATATCAGAAATTGATACTGATTTTTTGTGATGTAAATAAAAAATTGTTTTTATATGTGATGGCGGAAATACATCATTTTTTCCTATTTCATTGAATTTGAATAATTTATTATGAATTTCAAACAATAATGTCATTAAATCATTCGCAATCTCTTTAGGCATAGAATTACTCATAGTACCCCTCCTAGATAATTATATATCTATTATATATTATTTTTTTTAGTTATACAACTATAATTGTTATTGACATATAATAGTTATGAAAATATAATAAATATATATTCAGAATAAATTGTATTTGAAAGGAGATTAATTTAATGTTTAAGCTGACTAAATACTTAAAACCATTTATAGCTTCAATAACGATTGTAATAGTACTATTATTTATTCAAGCAATTAGTGAGCTATCCCTTCCTGACTATATGTCAAATATAGTTAATGTAGGAATACAACAAGGAGGTATTGAAAACTCAGTTCCAAAAATAATAAGAGAAAGTGAACTTGAAAAGCTTTCTATTTTTATGAATGAGGATGATTATAATTTTGTTAAAGAAAATTATAAAATTATAAATAAGGATAATTTATCTCAAAAAGATCTTGATAAATATCTTAACAAGTATCCAAGTCTTGAAACTGAAACTTTATTAGAAATTAATTCAAAAGATGAAGATACTTTAGAAAAAATAAATAGTCTTCTTTCTAAGCCAGAGCTTATAGTTTTAGGGTTAGAATCAGGGGACTATAATGAAAAAATGAACTTACCTGAAGGAGCAGATCCATTTGAAATTCTAAGTATGATACCAAAAGAAAATCTAAATAGTATGTTAGATAGTATTAATTCTCAATTTGATGAAATGCCAGAAAGCATGTTAAAACAAGCTTCAGTTTCCTTTGTTAAAAATGAATATAATGCAATAGGAATTGATACGGATAAGCTTCAAACAAATTATATTATAATAGCTGGACTTAAAATGCTTGGTATAGCATTTATAAGCATGATGGCTGCTGTAATAGTTGGGCTTATATCTTCTAGAATTGCAGCAGGACTTAGTAAAAATTTAAGAAAAGATGTTTTTGAAAAAGTAACAAGTTTTTCAAATGCTGAATTTGATAAATTCTCAACTGCATCATTAATAACTCGTAGTACAAATGATATTCAACAAATTCAAATGCTTATGGTTTTATTATTCAGAATAGTATTCTACGCACCTATTTTAGGTATTGGTGGTATACTTAAGGTCTTGAAAACAGATACAAATATGACTTGGGTTATAGGAGTTGGGGTAATATTAATACTAGTTTTAGTAGGAACATTATTTAGCTTAGCCATGCCAAAGTTTAAATCAGTTCAAAAATTAGTTGATAAAGTCAACTTAGTTACAAGAGAAAGTTTAATAGGCATGCTCGTAATAAGGGCTTTTAGTACAGAGAAATACGAAGAGAAAAAATTTGATAAGGCAAATAAAGATTTAACAAAAACAAATCTTTTTGTTAATAGATTAATGTCTTCGATGATGCCGGCTATGATGTTTATAATGAATGGGTTAACTATTCTTATAGTATGGGTTGGTTCTCATCAAGTTGACCTAGGAACAATGCAAGTTGGCGATATGATGGCATTTATGCAATATGCAATGCAAATAATAATGTCGTTCTTAATGATATCAATGATATCTATAATGCTTCCTCGTGCTTCTGTATCAGCAAATCGTATTAGTGAAGTATTATTTACTGATTTATCTATAAAGAACAACGGAACTAAAGAATTTCCAAAAGATAAAAAAGGAATTGTTGAATACAAAAATGTTAGCTTTAAATACCCAGGTGCTGAAGATTATGTGATAAAAGATATAAGTTTTACAGCAAAGCCAGGTGAAACTACTGCAATAATAGGAAGTACAGGTAGTGGTAAGTCTACATTAATAAACTTAATGCCTAGATTCTATGATGTAACAAAAGGTAGTATAACTTTAGATGGTATAGATATCAAAGATGTAGACCAAAAGAAATTAAGAAGCAAAATAGGTTATGTTCCTCAAAAGGGAGTTTTATTCTCAGGAACAATAGAAAGCAACTTAAAATATGGTATGGAAAATGCAAGTTATAATGATATAGAGTTTGCATCAAAAATATCTCAAGCAACAGAGTTTATAGAAGCAAAACCTGAAAAATATAATACTGAAATTTCACAAGGTGGTTCTAACGTTTCTGGAGGACAAAAGCAAAGACTTTCTATAGCTAGAGCCTTAGTTAAGAAACCAGAAGTATATATATTTGATGATAGCTTCTCAGCTTTAGATTTTAAAACAGATTCTAATCTTAGAAAGGCTATTAAAGAAAACATTAAAGATGCTACTATGATAATAGTTGCCCAAAGGATAAGTACAATAAAAGATGCAAATCAAATTATTGTATTAGATGAAGGTAAAATAGTAGGAAAAGGGACTCATAAAGAATTATTAGATTCTTGTGAAGTTTATAAACAAATAGCATTATCACAACTTTCAAAGGAGGAGCTAATGCATGAGTAATAAAAGACAAAAAGGTCCTATGGGTTTTGGCGGCCCTATGGGTGGAGCCATGCATGGTGGCGCTAAAGCAAAGGATTTTAAAGGAAGTAGCAAAAAACTATTAAATTATTTAAAACCATATAGATTATCAATAATAATAGTTCTTATTTTTGCAATTGGAAGTGCAGCCTTTTCAATAATTGGGCCTAAGATATTAGGTAAGGCTACAACAAAACTATTTGAAGGTCTAGTAAGCAAAGTTTCAGGAACAACTGGAGCTGGAATAGACTTTGAATACATTGGTAGAATAATTATTATACTTGCAGTTTTATATTTAATCAGTGCTCTTTTCTCATTTATACAAGGTTATATAATGTCTGGAATTGCACAAAAGGTTTCTTATAATCTTAGAAAAGAAATTTCTATTAAAATAAATAAGTTACCTTTAAAGTATTTTGATAAATTAACTCATGGTGAAGTTTTATCAAGAGTTACAAATGACGTTGATACAGTTAGTAATACTTTAAACCAAAGTTTATCACAAATTTTCACATCATTTACTACTCTAATTGGTGTTTTAATAATGATGTTATCCATAAGTGTAAGTATGACTTTAGTATCTGTATTAATACTTCCTTTATCGGCTATATTAATATCATTTGTAGTAAAAAAATCCCAAAAGTATTTTAAAGAGCAACAAAATTTCTTAGGTCACGTAAATGGACATGTTGAAGAAATTTATGGTGGTCATAATATTATGAAAGCCTTCAATGGAGAAGAGAAAGCTGTAAAAGAATTTAATGAATTAAATGAAACATTATATAATTCGGCTTGGAAATCTCAATTTTTATCAGGCATGATGATGCCTATAATGAATTTTATAGGTAATATAGGATATGTTTTAGTTTCTATATTAGGTGGATATTTAGCAGTTAAGAAAACTATAGAAGTTGGAGATATTCAATCATTTATCCAATATATAAGAAGTTTTACTCAACCAATATCTCAAGCAGCACAAATTGCTAATGTTCTTCAATCAACAGCAGCAGCTGCTGAAAGAGTTTTTGAATTCCTTGAAGAGGAAGAGGAGTTAGATAATTTATCTACACCTGTAGATATAAATGAAATTAAAGGAGAGGTTGAGTTTAAGAATGTTCACTTTGGATATAATGAAGATAAAATTATAATAAATGACTTCTCAAGTAAAATTAAACCTGGTCAAAGAATCGCAATAGTAGGACCAACTGGAGCAGGTAAAACTACTATAGTAAAACTTCTTATGAGATTTTATGAATTAAATTCGGGAGAAATTTTACTAGATAATACTAATATAACTTCATTTAAGAGAAGTGATTTAAGAAAAGTATTTGGTATGGTTCTACAAGATACATGGTTATTTAACGGAAGTATCATGGATAATATTAGATATGGAAGATTAGATGCTACTGATGAAGAAGTTTTAGAAGCAGCAAAAGCAGCCCATGTTGATCACTTTGTAAAAACATTACCAGATGGATATAATATGGAGTTAAATGAAGATGCAAGTAATGTATCTCAAGGGCAAAAGCAATTATTGACTATAGCTCGTGCTATACTTGCAGATCCTAAAATACTAATTTTAGATGAAGCTACTAGTTCTGTTGATACAAGAACTGAAGTTTTAATCCAAAAAGCTATGGATAATCTAATGAATGGAAGAACAAGCTTTATAATAGCTCATAGATTATCTACAATAAAAGACGCTGATTTAATCCTTGTAATGAAAGATGGAGATATAATAGAACAAGGTAATCATAAAGAATTACTTGAAAAGAAAGGCTTTTATGCAAGTCTTTATAATAGTCAATTTGAAAATAGTGAAGCATCATAAAAAAAGGCAGAAATGCCTTTTTTTATTTAGTAAAATAATAGGTAAAATTATTAGTAAAATATTAGTAAAATTTCATTGAAATAGTTTTCTATATATGATAATATTTAATTGTAAATAATTATAAAATATTTAATGGGGAGCGATATTATGAGAGATAAAATCAATAACATCTTTAAAAAAGTTTTTGGAGATAATAATAAAACAAGAACATTTTTTTCACCTGGAAGAGTTAACTTAATTGGAGAACATACTGATTATAATGGTGGTAATGTTTTTCCGTGTGCTTTAAGCTTTGGAACCTATGGTGTAATAAGCTTAAGAGATGATAGTAAAGTTAGAATGTATTCAGGAAATTTTGAAGAAATAGGAATCATTGAATTTTCCTTAGATGATATTAAATATAAAAAAGATGATAATTGGGTTAATTATCCTAAGGGTGTAATTGATGTAATGAAAAAACATGGTTATAATATAAACAGAGGTTTTAATGTAGCTGTTTATGGAAATATACCCAATGGTGCAGGATTATCTTCTTCAGCATCATTAGAACTATTAATTGCAGTTATGATGGATAGCTTATTTAACTTTAATATAGATAGAGTTGATTTAATCAAATTTTCACAAGAAGCAGAAAATAAATTTGTTGGTGTGAATTGTGGAATTATGGATCAATTTGCCATAGGAATGGGAAAAGAAAATAATGCAATTTTACTAGACTGTAATACACTAAATTATAATTATTGTCCTATAAAATTAAAAGATGAAGTATTAATAATAGCTAATACTAATAAAAGAAGAGGATTAGCGGATTCTAAGTATAATGAGCGTAGAAGCGAATGTGAAGAGGCTTTAAGAGAATTAAAGGCTAAACTTAATATTACTTCTTTAGGTGACCTTTCTATAAATGAATTTGAAGAAAATAAAGAGCTAATTAAAAGTGATATTAGAATAAAAAGAGCTAAACATGCTGTATATGAAAATCAAAGAACTTTAATGGCGAAAGATGCTTTAGAAATCAATGACTTGGTTACTTTTGGAAAGCTTATGAATAAATCACATATTTCTCTAAGAGATGATTATGAGGTTACTGGTATAGAATTAGATACACTTGTAGAATTATCTTGGAAACACGAAGGTGTTTTAGGAGCTAGAATGACTGGAGCAGGGTTTGGTGGTTGTACAGTTGCTTTAGTAAAAAAAGATAATGTTGATGACTTTATAAAAAATGTAGGACAAGGTTATAAAGAAAAAATAGGATATGAAGCTAGTTTCTATATTGCCAATGTTGGAAATGGAACTAGAGAAATTTAGGAGGTATTAAAATGATTTTAGTTTGTGGTGGTGCAGGATATATTGGTAGTCATGCAGTTTATCAATTAATAGAAAAAGGAGAAGAAGTTGTAGTAGTAGATAATTTAGAAACAGGTCATAAGGAAGCAGTTAATCCAAATGCTAAATTCTATAATGTCGATATAAGAAATGAAGAAGAGTTAGATAAAGTATTCAAAGAAAATAATATAACAGAAGTTATACATTTTGCAGCTAATTCATTAGTTGGAGAAAGTATGACTAATCCATTAAAATACTATAATAATAATGTTCATGGAACAGAAGTTTTATTAAAGGTTATGGTAGCAAATAATGTTAAGAAAATAGTATTTTCATCAACAGCAGCAACTTATGGAGAAGCTACTAAAATGCCTATAGTTGAGACTGATAAAACTGAACCAACTAATGCTTATGGAGAAACAAAGCTTGCTATGGAAAAAATGATGAAATGGTCTGACATTGCCCATGGAGTAAAATATGTTTCGTTAAGATATTTTAATGTTGCTGGTGCTCACGTAAGTGGAAATATTGGAGAAGATCATAGTCCAGAAACTCATTTAATACCATTAATATTACAAGTACCTCTAGGAAAGAGAGAATTTATATCTATATTTGGAGATGATTACGATACAGACGATGGTACATGTATTAGAGACTATATTCATGTAATAGATTTAGCTAATGCTCATATTCTTGCAGTAGATTATTTAAGAAAAGAAAATACTAGTAATATATTTAATTTAGGAAATGGTAATGGATTCTCTGTAAAAGAAATGATAGAATCAGCAAGAAAAGTAACGGGTCATGAAATTCCAGCTAAAATTTGTGAAAGAAGAGCTGGAGATCCAGCTAGATTAATCGCATCTGCAGAAAAAGCTAAAAATACATTACATTGGGAGCCTAAATATACTAATGTTGAAGATATAATATCTTCAGCTTGGAATTGGCATAAAAAAAATCCAACTGGATTCAATAAGTAGGTGTTATTATGGGAATTTATAGAGAAATTAAAAGATTAATTCAATATGGATTAAATCATGATTTATTTAAAAAAGAAGACGAAATATATATTAGAAATTCTTTATTAAATATTTTAAATTTAGATGAATATGAAGATTTGGATATAGATGATGAATATTTATCAACGCCTACTGATATTTTAAATAATATATTAAATTATGCTTTTGAAAAAGGTATATTAGAATCTAATACTCCTATATATAGAGATTTACTAGATACTAAAATAATGGGTTCCTTATTGCCAAGACCTTCTGAAGTAATTAAAGAATTTAATTCTAGATATGAAAAATCAAAAGAGAAAGCTACTAATTATTTATATAATATTAGTAAATCTTGTGATTATGTTAGAACAGATAGAATTGCTCAGAATTTAGTTTGGAAATCTAAAACAGAATATGGTGATTTAGATATAACAATTAATTTATCAAAACCAGAGAAGGATCCTAAAGCTATAGCTGCTGCTAAAAATCTTCCACATTCAAAATATCCTAAGTGCTTATTATGTAAGGAAAATGAAGGGTATAGAGGAAGAATAAATCATCCTGCGAGGCAAAATCTTAGAATAATTCCAGTAACTTTGAAAGATGAAAAATGGTTTTTACAATATTCACCATATGCTTACTATAATGAACATTGTATTGTTTTTTCTGGTGAGCATGTTCCAATGAAGATTACTCAAAATACCTTTGATAGAATTTTAGAATTTGTTGAAAAGTTTCCACATTATTTTATAGGATCAAATGCTGATTTACCTATAGTAGGTGGATCAATATTAACTCACGATCATTATCAAGGTGGAAATTATGAATTTGCTATGGATAGAGCTCCAGATTTTATAAAATTTAAATTAAAAAATTATGAAAATATTGAATTGTCTATTGTAAAATGGCCATTAACTGTATTAAGATTAATAGGTAAGAATAAATTGGAGTTAAGTAAATTAGCTAACAAAATTTTAAATCATTGGAAAAATTACAGTGATAATAAAGTTGATGTTTATGCTTTTACTAATTCTATTCCTCATAATACTATAACGCCTATAGCAAGAATGAAAGATGGTAAATTCATATTAGATTTAGTTCTTAGAAATAACAGAACTAGTGATATATATCCTGATGGAATTTTTCATCCACATAAAGAACTTCATAATATTAAGAAAGAAAATATAGGATTAATAGAAGTCTTAGGACTTGCTGTTTTGCCAGCTAGATTAAAAGATGAATTAGAAATTATAAAAACATCATTAACTACTAAAAAAGATTCTATTTATAGCAATGAAAATATGAAAGTTCACTTAGAATGGTATGAAGAAATTAAGAGAAAAAATTTAAATATTACTACTGAAACTGTAGATGATATTGTAAAAAACGAAATCGGTATTGTATTTACTAAAGTATTAGAGCATTGTGGAGTTTTTAAGTGGAACGATGAAGGAAATGAAGCTATGCATAGATATATTAATAGCTTAAAGTTAACAATTTATTGAAATAAGATGAGGCATTATAGAAAATGCCTCATCTTTAATTGTATTTTTAAGTTATAAATTTAAGTTAGTAAGGGTGTGTAATATGGCAACTATTAAGGAAATAGCAAAGGCTGCTGGAGTTTCTATTTCAACAGTTTCCCGTATTCTAAATTTAGATAAAACCTTAAATGTTTCAGAAGAAACTAGAAAAAGAGTTTTGGGCATAGCTGAAAAAATGAATTATGTTACAATAAAACAGAGAAAGAGTAAATTAAAAAAATATAATATTGGTATAGTATGTTCATTTACTGAAACTAAAGAATTAAACGATCCGTATTTTTTATCTATAAGAATGGCTATAGAAAAAAAATGTATGGAAGAAAGTATTGATTTTAAATCTTTATATTTTAGTAAAATACTAAATGATGATTCATATAGCTATAAGGATTTAGATGGAATAATTGCTATTGGTATATTTCAAAATGAAGAAATATTGAAGATTAAAGATTTAACTGAAAATATTGTTTTTATAGACTCATCTCCAGAAGAATGGGATTATGATTCTATAGTAGTAGATTTAAAATATGGAGCTAAAAAAGCTTTAGATTATTTATATTATTTAGGACATAAAGATATTGGATATATTGGTGCTAAAGTTATACCTCATAATAATAATAATAATAATAATAATGATGGAGTAGAATTAATAAACTATAGGGAAGCTACCTATAGAAATTTTATGACTGAAATTAATAATTTTAAGAGTGAATGGGTATTCAAAGGAAACTTTACCCTAGAAGATGGGTATTCCTTAATGAAGGAAGCTTTGAAGCTAAAAAAAATACCAACAGCATTTTTTATAGCAAGTGATCCAATGGCTGTAGGGGCATATAAAGCCATTCAAGAAGAAGGTTATAATATTCCAAATGATATAAGTATAGTTGGTTTTGATGATATAGCAACAGCTCAATATTTATCTCCCTCTTTAACAACAGTTAAAGTATTTACTGATTTTATGGGAGAAACTGCTCTTGATGTTTTAATGGAGAGAATAAAAGGTAAAAGATCTTTAAGTAAAAAGATAGTATTACCAGTTAAATTAATAATAAGAGATAGCTGTAAATGTGTATAATTTGAGCCCTATAAGAATATATGCTTATAGGGCTTGATTAAATATATTAATATATGAGTGGAGGTAATATAAGTGGTATATAAACTAGGCATAGATGCAGGCTCAACTACAGTAAAATTGGTCCTACTAAATGAAGAAAATGATGTTATTTATAAAAGTTACACAAGACATTTAACAAAAGTTAAAGAAACAATATTAAAAGAACTAAATAATATAAAAGATATAGTAAAAAATAATAAGTTAAAAGTTTCTATAACTGGTTCAGCAGGATATGGTCTAGCTATAGATTCAGGAATATCTTTTGTACAAGAGGTATTTGCTACCACAATAGGAGTTAAAAAGCTTTTTAATAATATTGACGTAGTAATAGAATTAGGTGGAGAAGATGCTAAAATAATCTATTTAACAAATGGATTAGAAGAAAGAATGAACTCTAGTTGTGCTGGTGGTACAGGTGCATTTATAGATCAAATGGCAAGTTTAATGGGAATTACAGTAGAGGAACTAGATGAAATTAGTTTTAAATATAAAAATATTTATCCTATTGCGTCAAGATGTGGTGTTTTTGCTAAATCTGATATTCAGCCATTATTAAATCAAGGAGCAAATAAATCTGATATAGCTATAAGTATTTATGATGCAGTAGTAAATCAAACTATAGGTGGTCTTGCACAAGGAAGAGAGATAAGGGGAAATATATTATTTTTAGGTGGTCCATTATATTTCTATAAAGGTCTTAGAAGTATGTTTATAAAAAAACTAAATTTAAATGAAAATGAAGGAATAGTTCCAGAAGATGCAGAAGTTTTTGTAGCTAAAGGAGCTGCATTATTTTCTACAAACGAAGACATAAGTTATACATATGAAGACTTGACTTTAATACTAAATAATAATAAAAGTAATTTAGACATAAAAAAAGAAGTTAAGCCGTTATTTCAAAATGAAGGTGAATATAATAAGTTTATTGAAAGGCATAATAAGGCTAAGGTTTTAATTAGAGATATAAATAAGTATAAAGGTGATGTCTATCTAGGTATAGATGCAGGAAGTACAACTACAAAGCTTGTTTTAATTGATGATGATTGTAATATATTATATCAATACTATGCTCATAATGAAGGTAATCCAGTAAAGGTAATAAAAAAGCAAATAGAATATATATATGAAAATTTCGGAAACAGAATTAATATAAAAGGAAGTTCGGTTACTGGATATGGAGATGAATTAATAAAAAAAGCTTTTGGAATAGACTATGGATTAGTAGAAACATTAGCTCATTATATTGCAGCAAGTAAATTTAATCCTAATGTAGATTTTATATTAGATATAGGTGGACAAGATATTAAATGCTTTGAAATAGAAAATAAAGCTATTAAAAGTATTATTTTAAACGAAGCATGTTCATCTGGATGTGGTTCTTTTATAGAGACATTCGCCAAAGCAATGGGATATGATGTTGAAACTTTTTCTAAACTAGGTTTATTTGCCAAACATCCAGCTGATTTAGGATCAAGATGTACTGTTTTTATGAATTCCTCTGTAAAACAAGCACAAAGAGATGGTGCAACTATAGAAGATGTTTCTGCTGGTTTATCAATTAGTGTTGTAAAAAATGCATTGTATAAAGTTATAAGAACTAGAAACATTGGTAAAAATGTAATAGTTCAAGGTGGTACATTATGTAATGACGCTATTTTGAGAAGCTTAGAATTAGAACTAAATCAAAACGTAACACGATCAAATATATCAGGGTTAATGGGGGCATATGGAGCTGCAATATATGTAAAAAATAAAAATCTATTAAAGTCAAAAATAATAAGTAAAGAAGAGTTAATAAACTTTACACACACATCTAAAGGTGCTAAATGTGGATTATGTACAAATAATTGTAATTTAACTATAAATACTTTTAATGGTGTACGAAAATATATATCTGGTAATAGATGCTCTAGACCAACAGGTAAATATGAAGAAAAGAATATTCCTAATTTGTATGAATATAAATATTCAAAACTATTAGAATATGAAAATAATAGCGGTGAAAATGGTGTTATAGGCTTACCGATGGTATTAAACATGTATGAAAACTTACCTTTCTTTGTTAAATTTTTTAATGAATTAGGAATAAAAGTAGTTTTGTCGGATGCCTCTTCTAAAAATTTATATTTAAATGGTCAGTATACTATACCTTCAGATACAGCTTGTTATCCAGCTAAGTTAGTTCATGGACATATAGAAAGTCTTATTAAAAAGCAGGTTAATAATATATTTTATCCATGTATGACATTTAATTATGATGAAGGAATATCTGATAATCATTATAATTGCCCAGTTGTAGCTTATTATCCTGAAGTTATAAAAAATAATGTTTATAATTTAAATAATTGTAATTTTATAAGTCCTTATTTAGACTTAAATTCTAGTAAAAGTACTATTGAAAATTTATATACTAGTTTAAAGAATTATTATCCATGGATAATAAAAAAGGAGATTGAAAAGGCTTATAGTTTAGGAATAAATGAATACAAAAAATTTAAAAAAGATATATTAATTAAGGGAGAAGAAGCTATAAATTATGCAAGGAAAAACAATATGTTAATTGTTGTTTTAGCAGGAAGACCCTATCATGTGGATAAAGAAATTAACCACGGTATAGATAGAATGATGAATTCATTAAACCTTGTTATATTAACAGAAGACTCTATTCCTTTTGATCATAAAAATGTTAAGGTTAATATTTTAAATCAATGGACATATCAAGCAAGGCTATTTAATGCTGCTAAATATATTGTGAAAAATAGTGATATGCAATTAGTTCAATTAGTTTCCTTTGGTTGTGGTACAGATGCAATAACAGCTGATGAAATCAAAATTATTTTAGAAGAAAATGGTAAAATATATACTCAATTAAAAATAGATGAAACAAATAATCTAGGAGCTGCAAGGATAAGAATAAGAAGTATGGTTGAAGCTATAAAGAACAGGTGGGAAATAAATGAATAAAGATTATAAGATTTTTACTAAAGAAATGAAGAAAAATTATAAGATATTAGTTCCTAATATGTTACCAATTCATTTCAAAATTTTAGACAAAATATTAAAAGATTATGGGTTTGATATTGAATTTTTAGAAGATGATGTTACAGATATAATCGATGCTGGATTAAAATATTCAAATAATGATATTTGTTATCCAGCAATGATAGTTATTGGTCAGTTTATTTCAGCATTAAAAAGTGGAAAGTATGATATTAATAAAACTGCACTTCTTATGTCTCAAACAGGAGGAGGCTGCAGAGCTTCTAATTATATTCATTTAATAAGAAAAGCATTGGAAAACAGTGGATTTTCAGAAGTACCAGCTATAGGTTTAAGTGTATCCGGAATCGAAAAACATCCAGGATTACAAATTAGTCCAAGCCTTATTTTAAAGCTATTCTACGCTGTAATATATGGTGATCTTATAATGTGTCTATATAATAAAGTTAAACCTTATGAAATTAATGAGGGTGAATGTGATATAGTGTTAGAAAAAATGATTGGTTATTTAAATAATAACTTTTCATATTTAAGTTATTTAAAGGTTAATAAAATTTCAAAAACAATTGTCAAAGCCTTTAATGATATAAAAATTAATAAGACTGAAAAAATTAAGGTTGGAATAGTTGGAGAAATCTATATGAAATATTCTAGAATGGGGAATAATCATCTTGAGGAATTTTTAGTAAAAGAAGATTGTGAAGTAGTTCAGTCTGGTCTTATGGATTTTATAAATTATTGCATTTTAAACTCTGTTATTGATTATAAGTTATATAAGAAGGGCTTTCTAAAATCCAAGTTTGCTTCATTAGGATACAAAATTATTTTGAAAATCCAAAGAAAGATAAACAAAGTAATAAAAGAAAATTCGAAATTTGAGCCACCAACAGATTTTGAAGAGATACGAAAAGCAGCTGATGGATATATTGGATATGGAGTAAAAATGGGAGAAGGATGGCTGTTAGTTGCTAATATGTTAGAACTAATACATTCAGGTACAAATAATATAATTTGTGCTGAGCCTTTTGGATGTTTACCAAATCATATAGTTGGAAGAGGTGCTATTAGAAAGATAGTTGATAACAATCCTACAGCTAATATAGTAGTAATTGATTATGACCCATCTCAATCCAAAATAAACCAAGAAAATAGAATTAAATTAATGTTATCTAATGCACGTATAAATCTTTTCTTATAAAGAAAATAATATTAAAAAAGGGCTATATCTATAATGTAATACATAGGTATAGCTAATTTTTTTCTTGATATAAATAAATTGCAATTAATGATAATTATTTCTTAATATAGTATACTAATTTTAAATAAAGTATAAAGAAAGAGAATTGTAAAATTATGACTAATACTAAACACTTTTTTATAATAAACCCTGAAGCAGGGAAACTTAATATTTCTGAAAAGATAACTAAAGATATAAAAAAAGCTTTTAAAGATATTAATGAAGAATATAGAATTTATATTACAAAAGGAAAATACGATGCTACAAATTTTACTAAATCTATCTGTGAATCAGAAGATGGTAATTTAAGATTTTATGCTTGTGGAGGCGATGGAACTCTAAATGAAGTTATTAATGGTTTAATAGGATATAAAAATGCCTTTGTTTCAGTGATTCCATATGGAACAGGTAATGATTTTATAAATAATTTTAAGTCAAAAGTTAGATTTTATGATATTGATAAACAACTAGAGTTTAGTAATGAAAAAATAGATTTATTAAAAGTAAACAATATTTATTCAATTAATTTATGTAATATAGGATTTGATGCAAAAGTTGCTGAAAATATGAATAAATTTAAGCGCTTTCCATTAATAAGTGGACAAGGAGCCTATACTTTATCTATCTTTTATTCACTATTTCATAAAATGCATAATACATTAGACATAATTATAGATAATAAAGAGTTAATACATGGAGATTTTCTATTATGTGTAGTTGCAAATGGAATGACATATGGTGGAGGATATAAGGGTACTCCATTAGCAAAAATAAATGATGGATTAATAGATATATGTTTAATAAAGAATGTTCCAAGATTAAAACTAGTTAAATTAATTAACATTTATAAAGAAGGTAATCATCTAGAAAATGACTCTATTAAAGAATACATTATATATAGAAAATGTAAGAGCATAAATATTAAATCTAATGACAGATTTACTACTTGTATTGATGGTGAAATATTAGTTAATAAAGATATAGATATTTCATTAGAGACAAAGGCAATAAATTTTTTAGTTCCATAATAATATCTAGTATATAGTTAATAGAGTATTTTTATTTTGCTATGCTTTTATAGCTATAATATCTATATTATATTCTAATATAATGCTTCATTCATTCTTATATAAGATAATTTATTAATTAAACTACTTTACAATTGTCTAAGAACAAAAGGTCATTTTAAGTATATACTATATAGAATAAAATAATCCTAGGAGAAAACAATGCCATATAGTGATATTTATAAACAAATTGGGTTTCAGAAGGAATTACTGAGATTACAAAAACAAGCTAATTTTGGATCAGATAGAGAAATTAAAATGCTTAGAAACTTAGGTATAAAAGATGATAGTGTCATTTTAGAAGTAGGAAGTGGTCCTGGCTTCTATACTAAAATATTATTAGATAACTTTCATAACTCAGAAGTTATAGCTTTGGATAATGATGAGCCCTTACTTAATTTTGCACATAATATGCTTAATAATTATGGGAATAGAGTTACATTTATGCAAGATGATATAATGAAATCTACTATCCCAGATGAATACTTTGATATAGTTATAGCTAGATTTGTATTTCAACATTTAAGTGATCCAATTATAGCTTTAAAAGAAATATACAGAATATTAAAACCAGGTGGTAAAGTAATTATAATAGACGTGGATAGCGAACTTTGGGGATTAACATATCCTAAAAATGAATTAATAGAAAATTTAAACACTAATCTCTCTAAATATCAAACATCAATAAATGGAAATAGAGAAATAGGACGAATATTATTAACTTTATTAAAAAAGTTAAGTTTTAAAAATTTAAATATTGAAGCAGTAATTAATCATAGTGATATTTTAGGCAAAGAAAATTTTAAATTTAATCTAGATAAAGGTATAGAAAATGATCCGAGATTAGGTGGAATTTTTAAGGAATATAATGACTTCTTTAACTTAAATTATTCTTCAATTATGATTTTAAAATTATTTTTTTACGGAGAAAAGAGTAAATAGGTAACTAGTATAAGAAGTGGATAAAACCACTTCTTTTTGTTATAATAAAAGAATATTGTTTTTAGGGTGATTAATATGATTAAAGAATTATTATTAGATAAATTTAATAAAAGTGTATCAGGTAAAGATAAGACTTTAGGAAAAAGAATTTTAGAAGAGGATTTAATATCTGATTTTAATTTATCTTCAGATAATGGATTACTTTACATAAATTCAAAAGTCTTGTCTGAAGACTTTTATAATGAATATGTTAATAAAATTGAGATAGATATAAAAAATAAGTCTATATTATCTACATATTGTTCTTGTGAAGACTTTGAAAAAAATGAATTTCGTAAAGAAAATTACTGTTGCAAACATCTATTTGCTACTTTTTATAAATTTTTAAAAGACTTAGATAATTATGAAGATATAAAAAAGAAGGTAGATACTCCAACAGTTGCTGTAAATAATATTTTTAAAAGTAATGATAGTATTTTAAATTTACTATTAGAAGAAGAAAATAAAGAAGAAATAAAATTAGAAGTATATATAAATAGAAGAGGAATAAAAAACAAAATTACCGCAGAATTTAAAATAGGTTTAAAAGGACTATCTTCAAACAAATTATATGTAATAAAAGATATAAATCAACTCTTAATCTCAATTTATAATAAGATACCAATAAAATATGGTAAAGATTATATTTTTGACTTAAGATATCAGAGATTAGGAATTAAAGAAAGTAAAATAATTAGTTTTATTGAAAAAATAAAAGATATTGAAAATTTACAATTAAATTTTGTTAAAAGGCAAGAGAGGTTTATCGATGGAAAATCTATAATTATTCCTGATTTTCTAATAAGAGAATTTTTTGATACTATATCTAAAAATAGAATTTATTTAAATGATGGTTTCTTTTATAGGCCTGTAGATACTGAGATAATTTATGATAAGCCTAACTTACAGTTCAATTTAAAAGAATTAGGTAATGAATATATATTATCACTAGATGATGGATTACCAGAAATTTTAGATAAGAAAAATACAGTGTTTTTATATGGAAGTAGTATTTATTTACCAAGCTTTGCTTATTGCCATAATATTTCTAAGTACCTAGACGCATTTAAAAATAGTAACTATATTTCATTAAATAAAAATGAAGAGTTTAGAATACTATCAAGTTTACTGCCAAAACTTTATACATTGTCAGATTATGTAAAAATAAACAAATCCATTAAAGATAAGGTTGTTAATGAGGATGTTAAATTTTGCTTCTATTTTGATAAAATAAATAAGGATATAACTTTAGTTCTGAAAGTTAAATATGGAGAACATGAATTTAATATTTTTCATGAGTACAAAAATAAAATTATTTATAGGGACTTAACTAAAGAAGGAAATGTATTATCAATTCTAAGAGCTTTAGGGTTCGAAGCTTCAGGTGATAAATTTTATCTATTGCTTGGAGATGATTATATATTTAATTTTTTTAAAAATGATATAAATAAATTACAAGAAATAGGCGAAGTATTTTATTCAGAAAACTTTAAGGTTATAAAGCAAGTTAATAATAAAAATATAATAGGGCAAATTCAAGCAGGAAAGTACGATTATTTTGAATTAAAATTTAATATAGATAATCTTTCTAATGAGGAAATAAAAGATGTTTTACTAGCGTTTAAAGATAATTTAAGGTATTTTAAGCTTAAAAGCGGTGAGTATTTAGATCTAGAAGAAATTGAGCTTAAAAACTTTTTAAAGCTATTAGATGTACTTTCAGTTGAAAACAATATTGAGGATGATAAAGTAGCATTTCATAAAAATAAAGCAATATTTCTTAGTGATTTTATTAAAGAAAATAGTTTAAGATATATTAAAGGTAAAAATGAATTAACTAAAATTCAAAAAAAAATTAAGGATGTTAAGAAAATAAACTTTAGTGAGCCGTTGACTTTAAGTGCCAGTCTAAGACCTTATCAAAAAGAAGGATTCAATTGGCTAAAAACAATGGATTACTTAGGTTTTGGTGGAATACTAGGAGATGAAATGGGCCTTGGTAAAACAATACAAGCAATAACATTCATTTTATCGACTCTTCCATCTAAAACATTAATTATTGCTCCTACGTCATTAATTTATAATTGGGGTAATGAAATTGAAAAGTTTGCTCCAAGTATTAAATGGATAGTTGTTAATGGATCAAGGGACGAAAGAATAAATATATTAAATAACGTTAATCAATATGATGTTATAATAACAACTTACAATATTTTAAAAAGAGATTTAGATCTATATAGCAATATTAATTTTGATTATTGTTTTATAGATGAGGCTCAGTATATTAAAAATAGTAATTCTCAAAATGCATTATCAGTAAAGAAAATAACTGCAAATAGAAAGTTTGCATTAACAGGTACACCTATAGAGAATTCTGTTATGGAATTATGGTCAATTTTTGATTTTGTAATGCCTGGATATCTGTTTGATGAAAATAGCTTTAGCGTTAGATACTATAAAAAGTTACATGAATCTAATGAAGTTCTAGAAGAATTAAACAAGTTAATAAAGCCTTTTATATTAAGAAGATATAAAAAAGATGTAATAAAAGAATTGCCTTTAAAAATTGAAAAGAAACTTTTGGTTTCAATGTCAGAAGAACAAGAAAAAGTATATACTATATATTCTGATTATGCTAAAAATCTAATAGAAAAGAAAGTTAAAGATGATGAATTAAAAAATAGTAAAATTGAGATACTATCATATATAACAAAATTAAGACAAATATGTTTAGATCCATCTGTATTAATAAATGATTATATAGGTACTAGTGGGAAAATAGATTCATTAATTGAGTTACTAAATCAAGGTATAGAAGAAGGTCATAAGATTCTTGTATTTTCACAATTTACCTCAGTATTAAAAAATATAGCTAGGAGATTAAATTATGAAAATATATCATATAGCTATTTAGATGGAAGTATACCATCTGAAAAAAGAATACATTTAATAAACGAATTTAATAATGGAAATAACTCCGTATTTTTAATAAGTTTAAAGGCTGGAGGAACTGGTTTAAATTTAACTTCTGCAGATATAGTCATTCATTTTGATCCTTGGTGGAACCCTGCTGTAGAAGATCAAGCAACAGATAGGGCTCATAGATTTGGCCAAAATAATGTAGTAGAAGTTATTAAATTAATTTCTAAAAATACTATAGAAGAAAAAATAGTAGAACTTCAAGATGAAAAGAGAAAATTAATTGAAAAGATAATAGATAATAGTATGGAAACATCAAATATAAATGCTTTAAGTGATGAAGATATATTAAATCTATTTTCAATTTAGTAAAAGTAGTTCATAATTGATTAAATTAATCATATATGAACTACTTTTTAAGTGAATATAAATATAAAAATAAATATAATCTTGAATACATTTAAGTTGAGTATTAAAATTATTATATTAAAAGAATACAATATTATACTTAATAAGATGTGAGGGGAAAATGAAAATAAGAACACCAGATTATTTTAATGAATTTAAATGCATTGCTGATAGATGTGAAGATACTTGTTGCGCTGGATGGGGAATAGTAATTGATAACGAAAGCTACGAAAAATATATATCTATGAAAGGTAAATTTGGAGAAGAACTAAGAAGTAAAATAATTAATGATGATGGTGATAATATATTTCTTTTAAAAGGAGATAGATGTTCCTTTTTAAATGAAAGTAATTTATGTGATATATATAGTAATTTAGGATCAGATGGATTATGCTACACTTGTAGACAATATCCACGTTATTTAGAGGAGTTTGGGAATTTGCGTGAAGTTGGTATATCTTTATCATGTCCTGAAGCTTCAAGGATAATATTAGGGAAAAAAGAAAAAGTAAAATTTCAACTTGCAGAAAACAATGAGGAAGTTAATAGCTATAATGACATAAATCCTAATATTTACATGAATCTTATGCAATGTAGAAAAATTGTTTTTGATATATTGCAAGATAGAGAAAAAGAATTAAAATATAGATGTGGTATAATTCTTTCTTTTATAAATGAAATTCAAGAGAAGATAGATCTAAATGATATAAATACAATTAAAGATGTTAATGAGAAGTATTTAAATAAAGTATATGTATATAAAACCATTAATTCTCTTCAAAAGTTTAATGATAGACTAGAAGAAAAATACATTAATATCTATAAAATTCTTAATATATTTAAAGATTTAAAACATATAAAGCCAAATGATATATTAGGATTAGAAAATTCATTGAGATATTTTTGGCAAAATGAAGAGGATATAGAAGTTTACCAAAATCTTAATAATAGTTTTAATGCATATTATAAAGATAATGAATATCAATTTGAACAAATTCTTGTATATTATGTATTTAGGTATTTTATGAAATCAGTATTTGATTATGATGTATTAGCAAAAATTAAATTTGCTATAGTAAGTTTTATAATAATTAGGGAGTTGTCTATAATACGTTATTTAGAAAACAAAGAGCTTTTAGACGAAGACATGGTAGATATAGTACATATATACTCTAGAGATATAGAGCATTTAGAGGAAAATATAGATATTTTAGAAGAGCTCTTTGAAACTAGAGTTGAATTTAATATTGAAAACTTAATAATAACTTTATGTAACTAGATAAAATAAGAGAGTGTAATTAAATAAGATTTATTATTCGATACTCTCTTATTTTGCTTTATAACTTATTACTTTTTATTGTTGTTACTTTATAGTATAATAGTCATAAAACCTTATATTTACAAGGTTTGTACTTAAATTTATGTTTGTGAGGTATAAGAATATGTTAACTCCAATGATGAGACAATATTTTGAGATAAAAGAAAATTATAAAGATTGTATTTTATTTTTTAGATTAGGTGATTTTTATGAAATGTTCTTTGAGGATGCAAAAATTGCTTCTAGAGAATTAGAACTAGTACTAACTGGTAGAGATTGTGGACTTGATGAAAGGGCACCTATGTGTGGGATTCCTTTCCATGCAGCATCTTCGTATATAGCAAGGCTAGTTAATAAAGGATACAAGGTTGCTATAGGCGAACAAGTAGAAGATCCTGCTGCAGCTAAAGGAATAGTAAAAAGAGATGTTATAAAAGTTATCACACCAGGTACCTTTATCGAATCATCTGAAGATAGTGAATATAAAAACACATATTTAATGTGCATAATTGAAGAAAATAGTAATTTTGGAGTTTCTATATCAGATATATCTACAGGAGAATTTAAAGTTACTTCATTTTCTGCCATTAAAGCGACTTTATTAGATGAAATAACTAAAATTAACCCTAAAGAAATAATAGTTGATGAAAATATAAATGAAGGGCTTTTATCAGAAATAACATCTGTTTCTCAAGCTTTAATTACAAAGAGAGATTTAACTAAATCAATATGTACTGAAGATGAGCTTATTAATCAATTTTCTGAGGTATGTGTATCAAGTTTAAATGAATTATCTAAGTATGTATCAAAGGCTTTACTTAAATATATTTATGATACTCAAAAAATTACATTAACTAATATAAATCTTTTAGAATATTACGATATAGTAAATTATATGACTATAGATGGAAACTCTAGGCTAAACTTAGAACTTACAGAAAGTCTTAAAGAAAAGTCAAAAAAAGGTAGTTTAATATGGGTTCTAGATAAAACTTCAACATCTATGGGGGGAAGAGCTATTAGAAAGTGGATAGAAGAGCCTCTAATTATAAAAAAAGAAATTGAAAAGAGGTTAAATGGTGTTGAGGAACTATTTAGTAATGGCTATTTTAATGAAGATTTAAGAATATTACTAAAAGAAATTTATGATATTGAAAGAATAGTTGGTAAGATTTCTAATAAAAATGTAAATGCTAAGGATTTAATATCATTAAGAAATTCTATTGAAAAACTACCAGGAATAAAAGAACATTTATCTAAAGCAAATTCTAGTATACTAAAGGAGTGGTTTAATGACTTAGATGAGTTAATCGATATTAAAGATCTTTTAACAAAATCTATTTTGGATGATCCATCTATATCTTTAAAAGAAGGGAATATAATTAAAGATGGATACAATGAAGAAGTTGATAGTTTAAGAACAGCAAAACTTCATGGTAAAGAGTGGATTGCTGCTTTAGAAAATAGAGAAAGAGAATTTACAGGGATTAAGTCCTTAAAGGTAGGGTATAATAAAGTATTTGGTTATTATATAGAAATATCTAAAGCTAATTACTCTTCTATACCAGAGGGAAGATATGTTAGAAAGCAAACATTGGCTAATGCAGAAAGATATATCACTCAAGAGTTGAAAGAAATGGAAGATAAGATATTAGGTGCAGAAGAGAAGCTAATATCTTTAGAATATAATTTATTTATTGAAATAAGAGAAGCTATTGAGAAAGAAATACCAAGACTTAAGCAAAGCGCTAGAATAATAGGTAATTTAGATGCTTTATCTACTTTAGCATTAATTGCTTTAGAAAATGATTATATAAAACCATCAATAAATGAAGAAGGCATAATAGAAATAAAAGAAGGTAGACACCCTGTAGTAGAAAAAGTTATTGGAAATGGTGAATTTGTTTCAAATGACACAACACTCAATACAAATGATAATAGATTATTACTTATTACAGGTCCTAATATGGCTGGTAAATCTACTTATATGAGGCAAGTTGCATTAATAACATTAATGGCACAAATAGGATCATTTGTTCCTGCAAAATCTGCTAATATTTCAGTATGTGATAAGATATTTACTAGAATTGGTGCCTCTGATGACTTAGCTGGAGGTAAATCTACCTTTATGGTTGAAATGTGGGAAGTATCTAATATATTAAGAAATGCTACCTCAAGAAGCTTGGTTCTATTAGATGAAGTTGGAAGAGGAACATCAACTTATGATGGATTAAGCATTGCATGGTCTGTTATAGAGTATATTTCTAAAAATAATAAACTTAAATGTAAGACCTTATTTGCTACTCATTATCATGAACTTACTAAGCTTGAAGGTAATATAGATGGCGTAAAGAATTATTCAGTTGCTGTTACTGAGGTAGATGATAATATTGTTTTCTTAAGAAAAATAATAGAAGGTGGAGCAGATCAATCTTATGGAATTGAGGTTGCAAAACTTGCTGGATTACCTAATGAAGTTATTGAAAGGGCAAAAGAAATCTTATCTTCATTAGAAGGAAATAAAGATGATAGTAAACATAGTGAAGTAATTAAAGAATACGAAGCAAATAAGGAAGTTGCTATAGATAAAGAAGAAAAGCATAAAACTAATAAAAAAGCAAAAAAAGAAGAGAATTATCAGTTAGATTTTTCAACAATAGAGAAAGATAATTTAATTAATTCTATAGCTGATTTAGATGTTATGTCTTTAACACCTATGGATGCAATGAATGCACTATATAAGTTAACATTAGAAGCTAAGAAATTAAAGTAAATCAAGGGGGTAGAGTATGAAGAGAATCAATATATTAGATGAACATACCTCTAACAAAATAGCTGCAGGAGAAGTGGTTGAACGCCCTTCTTCTGTTGTAAAAGAATTAATGGAAAATTCAATAGATGCAGGTGCAAAGAATATAACTATTGAAATAGAAGAGGGTGGAATCTCATTAATTAGGATTATAGATGATGGTCATGGGATTCATAGAGATGATATTAAAAAAGCATTCTTGCCACATGCAACATCCAAAATAAAAGATGTAGATGATATATATTCAATTATGACTCTTGGTTTTAGAGGAGAAGCTTTAGCATCTATAGCCGCAATATCGAAGGTAAGTCTCAAAAGTAAAATAGCAGATGATGATTTTGGCTCAGAGATTATTATAGAAGGTGGAGAAATATTATCTTTAAATAATACAGGTACTAATAAAGGAACTATAATAGAGGTTAAAGACTTATTTTATAATGTTCCTGCAAGAAAGAAGTTTCTAAAATCTATTTCAAGAGAAGGTGCTTTAATTAGCGATATAATTAATAGAATAGCCTTGTCTCATCCAGATAGGTCTATTAAATTTTATAATAACGGTAAGAAGGTATTACATACTTATGGTACAGGTAATCTAATAGATGTAATAAGGACTATATACGGCAAAAACATTAGTGAAAACTTAATTTACTTTGAAAACAAGGAAGATTCTATTTCTTTATATGGCTATATAGGAAAAGAAGAGATATCAAGAGGATCTAGAAACAATCAAAGTATATTTGTAAATGGTAGATATATTAAGAATAAGACTATTGTAGTTGCTGTAGAAAATGCTTTTAAATCTTTTGCGACTGTTAATAAGTTCCCATTCTTTGTTTTGTTTTTAGATCTTTATCCTGAATTCGTAGATGTAAATATACATCCAACTAAGGCTGAAATTAAGTTTAAAGAAGATAGAGGAATATTTAAAAAAGTTTTTGATTCTGTACATAAAGCTTTTAAAAACGAAGTTTTTGAAGATTTTTATATACCAGAAGAAGAAAAAGTAGAAGAAAATAAAGAAAATACAGTTGAAGAAATAAAGTTTAATATTAACGAACTTATTAATGAACCCAAAGAATCTAAGAGTGAAAAATTAATTAGTAAAGATTTAGCTAATATATCCTATGAAGAAGTAAAGAAGGAAGAGGAACTATATAATAGTCTAAGAAATTTAAATAATATTATTAAGCCCACAATATCTAACAATATCGATAGACCTATAGTTTATGAAAGAAAGACTGAATTAAATTATATAAGCACTGACAGTACAAAAGAAAAAGTAGCTAAATTTCCAGATCTAAGAGTTATAGGACAATTTAATAAAATGTATATATTAGCAGAATATGATGATATTTTATATATTATCGATCAACACGCTGCTCATGAAAAAATATTGTTTGAAAAGTACTTAAAGAACATAGAGGAAGGAGATATTATAGTTCAAAATTTATTAGTTCCTATTTTAATAGATTTGACTACAGATGATTTTTGTTTTTATGAAGAAAATCTAGATGTTTTTTCTAGAGCAGGTTTTATGATAGAAAGCTTTGGTGGCAATACTATTGCTATAAAAGAGGTTCCATATTTTCTAGGTAAACTTGATGCCAAAAATCTATTTATGAATATTTTAGATAATATTAAAAGTTTGGGTAGTGGTAAAACTACTGAAGTAAAATATAATAGAATCGCTACATTAGCATGTAAAGCTGCAGTTAAAGCTAATAATTATTTAAATGAGTCAGAGATGGAAAAGCTAGTTTATGACTTAAGATATATTGATGATCCTTTCCATTGCCCTCATGGTAGACCTGTAATTATTAAATTTACTAATTACGATTTAGATAAGAAATTTAGAAGAATAGTATAGGGAGAAACAATGAAGAAAAAAGTATTAATTATTGCTGGACCAACCGCTGTTGGAAAAACTAATTTATCAATAAAACTTGCAAAAGAATTAAATGGTGAAATAGTATCAACTGATTCAATGCAAATATATAAGTACATGGATATTGGTTCTGCTAAAATTACAAATGAAGAAATGGAAGGTATACCTCATCATATGATAGATGTAGTAGGTCCGGAAACTCCTTTTTCTGTTGCTGAATATAAGAGTATGGCTATAAAATGTATTGAAGATATTTTATCAAGAAATAAATTGCCAATACTAGTAGGTGGCACTGGTCTTTATATAAATGCTCTTACTTGTAATATGAATTTTACAGAAGCAGATAGTGATGAAGAATATAGAGAGGAATTAGAACTACTTGCTGAAGAACATGGTAATGAATATATTCATAATATGCTTATAGACATAGATCCTATAAGTTATAAAGAAATTCATCCTAATAATAGAAAGAGAGTTATAAGAGCTTTAGAAGTTTATAAGCTTACAAATAAACCTTTCAGTTCATTTAATTCAGGAGATGAATTTTATAACGGATCTTATGATGTTAACTATTATGTTTTAAACATGAATAGAGAAAAGCTTTATAAAAGAATTAATCTTAGAGTAGATATTATGCTGGAAAATGGATTAATTGACGAATGTATAAAATTAAAGAGTATTGGGTATAATTCTCTTATGCAGTCAATGCAAGGTATAGGTTATAAAGAAGTATTCTATTATTTAGAGAATAAAATAACTTACGATGAAGCTATAGAGATGATAAAGAAAGGATCTAGAAACTATGCTAAAAGGCAGTTAACATGGTTTAGACGAGATCCTAGAGCTATTTTTATAAATAAAGATGATTTAAGTGAGAAAGAGATATTTATGAGAATAGTAAATGATTTAAATTCATAAAGTATATATTATAGTATTATGGAGGTGGCTTGGATGATTAAACAACCTAATAACTTACAAGATATCTTTTTAAATGGAGCTAGAAAGAATAGAATACAGGTTATTATTTATTTAACAAATGGATTTCAATTAAAAGGATACGTTAAAGGTTTTGATAGTTTTACTGTTGTTTTAGATAGTGATGGTAAACAAATGCTAGTATATAAACATGCAATCACAACTATAACTCCTTCAAAAGCAATATTATTTAACAATGATGAAGAGTAGGCAAATTTGTCTACTTTTTATTCTGTATATAAGGTAAGTATTTGAAAAAACTATAAAATGTGATAATATTATCTTTATGATAATAAAATTTTTATATAAGGAAGGGGAGTAACATATTAGATAACTAATATGTAGGTATACTATGCTTAAACAAACAGAAGATTTGATGATGAAAACTCTAAACTTTAAAGAAAACACTTTTGAATTATATAAGAAGGCCTTAAAGGATGTAGAAGAGGTTTTTAGTTCTTATGATGATATAAGAGAATACAATCAATTAAAAGTATTAAAGGCTTTTCAAGATGAGAGAATAAGTGAGTCACATTTTACTAATTCATCAGGATATGGTTACGACGATATAGGAAGAGATTCATTAGATAAGGTATATGCAAGAGTATTTAATACTGAAAGTGCTTTAGTTAGACCTCACTTTGTCAATGGTACACATGCAATAGGATGTGCTCTTATGGGAAATTTAAGAACTGGAGACACTATGGTATGTATTTCAGGAGCTCCATATGATACTCTTCATAATATTATAGGTATAAGCGGTAAAGAAAATATAGGATCTCTTAAGGAATATGGAGTTAACTATAAACAAGTTGATTTGAAAGATGGAAAATTTGATTTTGAAAAAATAAGAGAAGTATTATCAAATGATGATAAAATAAAATTAGTACATATACAAAGAAGTACAGGATATGGGTGGAGAAATTCTTTCTTAGTAAGTGAACTTGGAGAAGTAATTAAATTTGTAAAAGATATAAGAAAAGATGTAATAGTATTTGTGGATAACTGCTATGGTGAATTTATTGATACTATTGAACCAACAGATGTTGGAGCAGATTTAATTTCAGGATCACTTATTAAAAATATAGGTGGTGGAATAGCTCCAACAGGAGGATATATAGCAGGTAAAGCTAAATATGTTGAACAAGCTGCTTATAGATTAACGACTCCAGGAATAGGAGGAGAGTGTGGTTCAACTTTTGGCGTTATGAGACAATTATATCAAGGTTTATTTTTAGCACCTCATATAGCAATGGAAGCTGTAAAGGGAGCTGTATTTTGTTCTAGAATAATGGAACTTGCTGGCTTTGAAGTTCTTCCTAAATACAATGAAAAAAGAAGTGATATAATTCAAGCTATTAAATTTGGTGACAAAGATAAATTAATTCAATTTTGTAAGGGAATACAAAAAGGTTCACCTATAGATTCTTTTGTTGAATGTGAACCATGGGCTATGCCAGGATATACTGATGAGGTTATAATGGCAGCTGGAGCATTTATTCAAGGTTCTTCTATTGAATTATCTGCAGATGCACCTATTAGAGAACCTTATATCGCTTATCTTCAAGGTGGATTAACTTTCGATCATGCAAAGATAGGTATACTGATTTCTCTAAATAATATTTTAAATAATTAATAAAAAGTGTGATATATATTATTCTTATTTTTCAATGTAATAAGCATTTTAATAAGAATTACTATATCACACTTTTATAATAGAAACTTTTACATATCTATAAATAAAAAATAATTTGATTTGTAGAAAGCTTAATCTTACTCCCTTTAGAATATTTTTTAATTATTAAAATTAAATAAATAATATCTTTTGTAGCTATAATAGCTGATGAAGAAGCTAATAAATATAAATACATATTAAATTCCAGTATATAGCTAGCTATAGTTGGTATAATGGCTAGTAGTATAAAAGGAATTATTATAGACATAATAATCCTTACTATAGATATATTTATTCTTGATGATATATCTATGGCAAGCGTATACGGATTCACCTGTAGATTAATAGTATCTTTATTGAATACTTTAGGTAAAAATAAAGCCTTTAAAAATGAATAGGGAAAGTCTATAAATATATATGAAATAATAAGTAAACTTAGAAATTTAATACCTACCTTTATATAATTTTCACCAAGGAAGAATAAACTATATCCTAGACCAAATGCGTATACCATAGCTACAATAACTTTTGAAATTAAGACTATAGTAGAAAATTTACCTTTATCTATAAGAGTGTTTTCATCAACCATTGATTCATTCAGGATTTGATCTTTTTTTAAAATGGAAACTTTCAAAACAAACCTCCTTCAAAACATAAAAAAATAAAGTCATACAATATTGTATGACTTATAATTATTAATATGCTCTAAATAGACCAACTAATTTTCCTAATATACTGCAATCATCAACAATAATAGGAGATAAACTATCATTTTCTGGTTGAAGCCTTATATGATCCTTTTCTTTATAAAATGTTTTTATCGTAGCTTCATTTTCTATTAATGCTACAATTATTTCACCATTTTGGGCCGTTTGCGCTTTTTCTATTATAGCATAATCACCGTCGTTTATTCCTACTTTAATCATACTATTTCCTGTAACTTTAAGTATAAAAAGTTCATCATTATGCTTTACATAATCTATAGGAATAGGAAACGTATCTTCAATATTTTCAGTAGCTAAGATTGGTGCCCCAGCTGTTACTTTTCCGATTATAGGTATATTTAACATTTCTTTTTTGTTATTAGACATTTCTATGATTTCAAGAGCTCTTGGCTTAGTAGGATCTCTTCTAATAAGACCTTTTTTCTCTAATCTTTTTAAATGTCCGTGAACTGTTGAAGTTGATCTTAAATTTACAGCTTCGCAAATTTCTCTTACTGAGGGTGGATAGCCCTTATTCTCTGTATATATCTTTAAAAACTCATAGATTTCTAATTGTTTATCGCTTGCTTCCATTACAAAACACCTCACTTTATTGGAAATATTATAACATAGAATGATTATAATATCAAACTTATGTTCTTTAATGATATTTTCTATAATATAATTTGATTATTTTAAATAACTTTGATATAATATGTTTTACGTTTAAATTTGAAAAGAATCATAGGTGGTGTTTTAGTGAATATTAATAAATATACTGATGACGATATATGTGATATATATCCCAATAGAATATGTGACAACTGTGGTGATTGTCTAAAAGAACAAGGTATAGATGTTAGAGCAATTAAAATAGAAGATATAGCTAAGAATGTTGAAGAAAATGAGTTTTTGGAAGCAGAATATAAGAAAATGCTCGAAGCATTAAAAGACGAAGAAAATTCTAGATTAGAAGAAGTTAGCGAACATGGAGATGAAGATTCTTTAGAATATGTAGATGCATTTGATCATATAGAATATATCGATGACTTAGATTATTTAGAAGAAGATTTTGATGATGCAACAGAAGAAATCTTTCCTGGTTTTAGAAGATTAAAGAAAAAGTAATATATAGAAAAAATGAATATCTTATAATTTAAATAGTGTAGTAGGTATTAAGTTTTATCTTAATACCTACATTTATTATATAAGAAACTCGTTCTATTAAAGTTAAATAATTTATGATTTCTACAACTTAGAAAGTGGGTTAGACTTAACTGCATCTCTTAATATTTCTTCATCTACGTGTGTATAAATTTGAGTAGTAGATATATTTTCGTGACCTAATATGCTTTGTAAACTTCTAATATCCACATTACCATGCTTGTACATTAATGTAGCTGCTGTATGTCTTAATTTGTGTGGAGTATATTTTTCATCTCTTAAACCAGAATTAGAAATATGTTTCTTAACTAATAATTCTACAGTCCTTTTGTTTATAGGTTTGGAGCGGGAGGAGAGTAGTAGATACTCTTTATCCTCAGGAATACATTTAGAGTCATTTCTAACCTTTAGATAATTATTTATAGACTTTATACAAGCTTCATTTAAGTAAACAGTTCTTTCTTTATTACCTTTACCTATAATAGTTAGAGTATCTCCCTTTATTTTATCCATTCTTATACTACAAAGTTCAGATAAACGCATTCCACAATTTAAAAATAAAGTTAGTATACAATAATCTCTATAATAATTATTACTATTTTCATCAAGAGAATTTAATAAATTTAAACTTTCATCTAAGGTTAAATAAATTGGATGTCTTTTATTAATTTTCGGAGATTCTAGATCTAAAGTTGGATTATCTTCAATAATCTTAGCTTTACCTTGAAGAAATTTAAAATAAGATTTTAAAGCAGCAACTTTTCTAGCTCTAGCATAGTTACCATTACCTCTTTGTTTTTCAGCAAAATTTAAAAAGGCATAAATATCTGTTAGTTTTATATTTCTTAAAAAATAATTATCGATATCTTTTATATCAACTTCATGGAATTCTAAAGATTCATCAAACACTAAACCTTTATAGATTTTTAAAAATTTAAAAAACATAGATAAATCAATTTCATATCCTTTAATAGTATTAATAGATTTTCCTTTTATAGTTTCTAAATAATTTAAGAATTCTATTAAAGATTGTGGTAAATTTTTAATTTCAACTTTTTCAATTCCATACTTATTTCTTATTGTATCTATAGTTGAAATTTTATTTTCATCAGATTTTAAATTTATATTTGAATATGCATTTTTCTTTTGCAATTTCTGACCTTTTTTAATAGTTCTGTTAATACCAAGTTCTTTTAACCATATTTGAATATTACGAACTCCAGTATTGTAAATTTCAGATAGCTGAACTGTAGAGAATTTGTGTATTTCAGTTAATTTATACAAATCCTCAATTATATACTCATAACCTCGTTCAGATCCTAAACTATAGTAATTAGAGTAAACTAAGTGAAGTTTTTTCTTATCTTTATTTGATAAATCTATGTTTAAAAGTTGTTTTATATCATCACTATAATTAAAATCTTTGTATTTATATGTTATTTTTCGTATTGTAGACATTTTTTCACCTCAATTATATCTTGTTAAGCCTTGATTTTATTATATCACAGCCATTTTCAGCTTGCAATATTACGAAATTCACTAAATGTATATTTAGCGAAATTAATATAAAAGATTAATATGTATTTTGATAAAATATATATTAACCATATTAAATATTATGTAAACTAAATATGAAATAAATATGATTTTATATCATATTTATTTCATATTTGCTTTTATCAAATTTATTTATTAAGAATTTTGTTCTATTTATTTCTTTACATCCCAATAAAAAACTCCATATATTTTTACTATATCCATTAATAATTATGAATTTATCATGTTTTTTTATATAAAAATTTTCATTGAAGTTATTCAAATTCCACAGTTTTATTTTAGGCATTTCATAGCCGGCTTTAATCCATTTTTCATTGATCTCATCTATATTATCAAATTTTAAGTCATTCTCATTATTGTAAATAAACAATATAGATTTTGGTGAAAAACTCTTTTCAAAATTCTTTTTAATTAATGTAAATAAAATCAAATCCATACCATTGTTAAAGTTTATATTATCATTAGTATAATAAAAAAATAAATTGCATAAATGAGAAAATAAATTCTCTTCATCTATTTTTTTGAATTTAGGAGTTTTATTATAGTATAAATAATAATCTTTGAATGCGTTGAAATTTATTTTTTTGTATAAAAGCATCGCTTTTATTAATACTTTAATTTCTTTATAATTTTTATTTATTTCTCCTTTTTCTATTCCATTAATTATAAAAGTATCCTCTAAATTCTCTATATTCTCAATTATTTTTAAAATTTCATTATTGCATAAATTTAAAATCATCCTATTGTTTTCTATATTGTTACTATTAATAATAATATTATTATTAATAGTATTCGGAAAATAATTAATTAAATTTATATTAGATATATTTTTAATATTCTTATTAAAAAATATATTATCAATATTCTCTAAAAATAATTTATTCTCAATAAATAAATTATTTTTTATTTTTAAAAAATTTTCCTTATCATTTCTCAAAAAAGCCTTTTTATACTTCATTAAAACAGAGGGAGATATATTATCATAATTAATATCCCTATAATTAGAAGTTCTAATATTATTTTCAACTAAATTTGATTTTTTTCTCAAATCAGTAAGTAGTATCCTATATTCTTTGCTAGAGTATCCAAGTAATAATTTAGTTTTAGTTGCTAAAGCTTTAGTTCTTTTAGAAGATGTGTTTTCAGATTTTAACCACTTTGCTAAAGTAGATGGATATTCAGTATTTATATCTTTTTGTAGTTGCTTTTTAAAAATATTAATGACATTACTTTCCAAAGGTGTTTCGAACAGCGAATAATAATCATCCCATCTACCATATAAACTAATTAAGTGTAGATTATTCATTAAAATATCAGTTTCATTTTCTCCTAAAAATCTTAATAAAACTCTAAATATACGCCGCTCTCCTAGTCCTCCCCTAATATCTCTTATAAAAAATAGAAATTTAATCCCAAGTAATTTATCAGAGTAGAAAATAGGTTTAAAAGAAAGTATTATTCTTTCTTCTGAAGCTACTCTTAAGTAATCAATATCATTAAGAAATTCAAAAATATAGTCAATACATGTTATATCGATATCTATATTAGATATTTTATACAATTCTTCTCTTATTTTTTTTAAAGCCTTAGACATACTTACCTCCTTATAATAATCAAGACACATTTATATAAAAAGCTGTTAGTGTCTTATCAAGATACATATTTGTTATTTTAGCTGTAAGTATCTTTGCATTATTATTATATTGTAAAGTCTAAGGCTTTAGAACATAATTTATATATATTATTCTATAATTTTAACAATTAAATTATTTAAAATTAATTCAGATTTAGATGAACCCTTTTTAAAGCATCTAATTTGTTTATACTCCACTTTATTTAAATTTAAATCAACTATATCTATTTTTTCTCCCTCATACACAATTGGATCTTTTTTACCTTTTAAAAATATAGAAACTTTCATATATAACTTCCCTTCCTAAATAAAAAATAGTGTTACAGTATAATAAAACTATAACACTATTTCGTTAAATGTCCTATATAAAATTATCTAAAAATATTAAACGGCTTTCCAACAGGTAAGAATATTTTCCCAAAATGCTTATTTAAAACAGCTGCTCCAGATCCGTAGAATGATAGAATCGCAATACCTAATTCAGAATACGCCGCTATGTTATGAGAAATATGAGGTATTATATTGAATGCATTTAAAGCTAGTCCTATGAATAAGAAATCAATTAAAACAAAAATCATAAATAAAACCTTATGAGTTTCCATTGCTCCTATAGTCATAAATAAAGTAAAAATTAAATATGCTAAAAATGCAAAACCTAATTGTTTTGAATCAGCTGCTGATGCAAGCTTTTCTCCAAAAACACCATTTTGTATAAACCATGTCATTCCCATTGAATACCAGAAGAATGCATATGCTCCAAATGCAGTTGCACCAAATGTATTGTTATGCTTGAAATCATTTATACAAGCCACTAATTGAGCAGTTGCTCCTAAAAATAAAGCCCATGGTAAAACTAATGAAACACCACTAGTTAAACCTAATTTTTGAGATGAAGCAACTAATGTTATAACTGCTAATCCAAATAACCCTAAAGCTGAAGGATCAGCTACTAAGATTTTAACTTCTTTTGTATCTTTCATAATTTCCTCCTAAATTTTTAAAATGCCTTAAAAAGGTTATCAAATAATTTTCTTTTTGTCAATAACATATAAATATTTTTTAGTATTTAAGCTTAGATATATTCAAATCTTCAGATATATTTTTCAAATTATACATAATTATTACATTATCGAAATTATGACCTTCAAAAAAATCATTGAAATTATTACCAAAACTTCTCAAATCTACTATATAAGTTTCTTTGTAATTATTAACTATAAACTGTATAAATGAATTTGCATAAGAGTCTTTTATTATTAATATTTTAGAATTATCATTTTTATTATTATTTTTAACTAAAGTAATAGCATTGTTACCTTTTAAAAAAGCCGAATACTTATCACTACTACTCCACTTACTATCATCATTTATATTATCAACCTTTAAATTATCCACAAAAACCTCTATATTATCAATATCATAATAATCAATCCTATCTGCTTTTGCATCCATCTTTTTACTTTTAGAGAAATACGTTCCATAAAAATCAGTAACAGTATTTTTTTTCAAATTATTTATATCAATTGGTAATATACTATTTTGTTTACAGTATTCTAAATAAGCTAAATAAGCTCCATATGAAGTCCAGTGATGATCAGTTCTATAATAAATATAACTATCTTTATTATGTTTCAAACTTTCTACTATATCTATACTTTTTACATTATTAAAATTATCAAATTCAGAATATATACTATTTATGTATCTTTCTTCATCAACTAATTTTATTCCATAAGGTAAAAAATCTTTATATATAGTAAAAGACTCTGGTATTATCATTAAATTAAAATTCAAGCTATCATATTTAGATATAAAACTATTTATTATAGATATATTTTTACTCAAATTATCTTTATCAATATTTTGAAATTTATCAAAAAGAAAATCTTTTTTTCCATAAACCACATTATTATTTTCTTTTTTCCCTAATATATTTTCAGAAATTGATTTTATATTAATCCATTTATCTCTAAATATAAACTGATCATTTATATATCTATCATAGTTGTTAAAAAATCTTCCTTCTATAAAAGAACTATAATAGAATTTTGGTTTTTGAGCCAGAGAACGATTTTCATACTCTGAAAATGTAATATCCTTATTAAATACATCTAAGGCTGTAAAAATTATAATAATACTTGTAAAGAAAATAGTCATAGGATATTTTTTGATTTTTTTTAAAATTTGTATCATAATTAAATCTTCCTTTATTAAGTTTTTTTAAAATCTAAAATATAAAAAAGGATTATAGGTACTATCTACTAAGTAAGCTATTGATAAAATAAATAAAGCAAACATAATAATTATTTTTATACTATCATTAAGTTTATTATATATTTTTAATATCAACGGGGTAGAGCATAAGATACAAATCAATAAAATTATAAAGTAATTTTTTATATAATAAATCCACTCAATGGAATAGTTAAAGGTAAACATTTTTTTCAAGTAAAGACACAATAATTTTATATTATCTATTGCAAATATGCACCAACCAATCAACAAAAAGAAAATTGTATATATACGAGAAAAAATTTTATGCCTCTCTAAAAAATTTTTTATAAACCTACTTTCTATATAAACTAATACAAAGAAATATAATCCCCAAATAATAAATGTATATTCAGCTCCATGCCAAAATCCTGTAAAGAACCATAATATCAATAAATTAAAAAAATATCTTCTTCTCCCTACTCTATTTCCTCCAAGTGGTATATAAATATATTCTTTAAGCCATGAACTTAATGTAATATGCCATCGCCTCCAAAATTCCCTTATACTTTTTGATATATACGGAAAATCAAAATTCTTCGGGAAAGTAAATCCTAACATTTTTCCAAGTCCTATAGCCATAGATGAATATCCACTAAAATCAAAATATATTTGAAATGAAAATGCTAATACTCCAAGCCAAGCTAAAGGTGTCGTTATATCGCTAATATTTTTACTATATATTTCAGTCCAGAGCATACCTATATTATTAGCTAAAAGTACCTTTTTGGCCAATCCCATTATAAATATTTTTATACCTTCTTCTATATTAGTAAGTTCTATTTTTCTATTTTTTATTTCTTTATCTATATCACTATATTTCACTATTGGTCCAGCTATAAGTTGAGGAAATGATGATACAAATGCTCCAAAATCAATTATATTTCTTTCTGCCTTAACCTCTCCTCTATATATATCTATTGAATATGATAATGTTTGAAAAGAATAGAAGCTTATACCAAGAGGTAATGTTATATTCAATTCATTTATGGAGAATCCTAAAATCATATTTATATTATTAATAAAAAAGTTGAAATATTTAAAGAAAAATAACGAACCCATATTAAATAAAATAGATATTAATAAAAAATACTTACATTTCTTTCTGTTATCAAAGTTATTTTCTATATTTATCCCGACAAAATAATCTACTAAAATAGATGCAATCATAATGATAAAATATTTAGGCTCTCCAAAAGAATAAAATAAAAGACTTCCTATAAGTAGAATTAAATTTCTATATTTTATTGGTGATAAAATATATGTTATAAAAAATACAGGTAAAAATCTGAAAATAAATAAAAGACTACTAAAAACCATAAAGTTCTCCTAAATATATATTTATTAAAAAAACTAGATAAGAACATTCTTATCTAGTTTCTACCTATTTCCTATTCAAAACATTCATTAACTGCTTCTTCTGCTGATTTAACATCCTCATTTATTAAAAGTATAACATAATTTCCTTTTTCAGTTAATACAGCATTTTCAGTCTTTTCTTTTTGATCTGGTAAATAAGCGTTATTTTTTTCTGTGTCTAACATTTCTTGTAGAGCATTTTTTACAGATTCAACCTTACCATCTTTTGCTTTTACTATTGCAGTAACATCAGCCGAGTTCATTATCATAGCTTTAGTTATAGCATACTCTTCTACATCTTCTAAATTTATATTAGTTAAATCCGAAATTGTTGAATCATCTAGTTCCATAGGCATTTGCATTGGTGCTTTTTCTTCAACTTTTGCAACAATATCTGCTACTGTTATTCCCTCTTTTAATTCTGAACTCTTAGTTTCACAAGCAACTAAAGAAACACATACTAATATACCACTTAATATTTTAGCAATTTTTTTCATTATTTCTCTCCTTCTTTGTTGTATTTCCCATAAATTATACTATATGAATTATAGATTTTAAATAAAAATTTAAATTTTCCTATATTCCTTTATTTTTTTATCTAATTCTTCTAGATACTCTAATCTTTCATATTTAAATAAAAGTTCTTCTTCCAATCCTTCTTTTTCTTTTATTAATTCATTTAAAAGCCCATAATTACTAGCATTTCCCAGCATTTTTTCTTCTAATGCTTCTATATTTTTTTCAAGACCTTCTATAACATCATAGATTTCCTCAAATTCTTTTTGTTCTTTAAAAGTAAACTTAGGCCTTTCATCTTTATTTTTATAACTTTTATCCAATATTTTCTTAGTTTTTTCTTTATCTTTTATTTCTGGATTTTTTATATTTTCATATTCTTTATTTAATAAATAATCACTATAGTTACCTGTATACTCTTTTATTAATCCATTTCCTTCGTAAGAAAATATTTTATTACATAGTCTATCTAAAAAATATCTATCATGAGATACTATTATAACTACTCCCATAAACTCATCTAAAAAATCTTCCAAAATTTTTAATGTTTCAATATCTAAATCATTTGTAGGTTCGTCTAAAATAAGAACATTAGGTGATTCCATTAAAACTCTAAGCAAATGTAATCTTCTTCTTTCACCACCTGAAAGCTTCTCTATTGGTGTATATTGCAGTATTCCATCAAATAAAAATCTTTCAGCTAATTGTGATGCTGTTATAGTATACCCATCTTCTGTTGGAATATTTTCCCCACCTTCCTTAATATAATCAATTGCTCTTTGATTTAAATCCATATTGGTATTATCTTGTGAAAAAGTGCCTATACTAACTGTATCACCGATTTCTATAATACCATTATCAGGCTTTATATATCCATTTATCATATTTATTAAAGTAGTTTTACCAGCACCATTTTTACCTATAATACCTATTCTGTCACTTTTAGAAAATATATAGTTTAAATCTTTTATAAGGACTTTATCTTCATAAGATTTTGAGATATTATTAATTTCAATTATCTTTTTACCTAATCTTCTACCTATAAATGGCATTTCAACATCAGAGTTTAACGCTGTATATTCTGTATTAACTAAATCTTCAAATCTTTGAAGTCTTGCCTTTTGTTTAGTAGTTCTAGCCTTTGCCCCTCTTCTAACCCATTTTAATTCCTTTAAAATAAGTTTTTGCCTTTTCTCCTCTTTTGCCGCCTCTACCTGTAATCTTTCAGCTTTTTTTTCTAAAAAGTCACTATAGTTACCTTCATATTGATATAGTGATCCTCTATCTAATTCTAAGATTTTATTAGTAACTCTATCTAAAAAATATCTATCATGAGTTATCATAATTAAAGCACCTTTTCTAGCATTTAAAAATTCTTCTAACCATTCAATAGACTCTGAATCTAAGTGGTTAGTAGGCTCATCTAAAACTAACAATTCACAAGGTTTTATTAATGATGAAGCTAAGAATACCCTCTTTTTTTGTCCTCCTGAAAGTTCACACATTTTTTGATTAAAGTCCTTAATTCCAAGTTTAGTAAGGATTGTCTTAGCCTCACTCTCTAAATCCCACAGATTCATATTATCTATCTTACTTTGTAATTGTATAAGTTTATCATTTAACGAATTGTCTTTAGATACCTTATCTAATAATTCCTCATACTCCATTAAAAGCTTCATTTCAGTAGTATCACCCTTAAATATTTGTTCTAATACTGTGGAATTATCTTCATACTTTGTATCTTGTGCTAAATACTCTATTCTAACATTTTTACTTTTTAATACTTTTCCATCAAAAAATTCATCTCTTTCGGTTAATATCTTAAGCAAAGTTGACTTACCAGCACCATTTAACCCAATTAGTCCTATTTTATCGCCATCATTTATATTTAAATTTACGTCTTTTAATAAAACTTTTTCACTATATGTCTTATTTATATTTTCTAATGTTATTAAATTCATAACTTTCTCCTTAATGTTTATCTAGTATATAAATATATTTTAATCAAAAAAATAGGCTTAGACAACTATAAAAGTATCTAAGCCTATTTTTTTATATTAAAACTTCTTTTATTCTAGTTTTTTCAAGCAACTTAAAGACTGGAACTCCAGCAATTGTTATTACTACAAATTCTCCAAAAGCAACTTGTAACATTATAATAAATAATGATACTGTAGAATCTACACTTGATGCCCAAATAACCCATCCAACGATAAGTCCATTAAATATTGTTGGCCATAATGAAGCTACTACTAGAGCAATACCTTTACTTTTTATTATTTTAGATGTTACATATATAGCTAATACACTTATAAAAGTAGCTAAAGTTCCAAATACGATATCTAGTATTCCTAGTCCACCCAAAATATTAGCTAATAAGCAACCTAAAGTTAATCCACCTATATATATAGGATTAATAAAAGCTAACAAAACTAATATTTCTGATATTCTAAATTGAAGTGCTCCATAGCTAATTGGCGCTAATATTAATGTTAGAACAGTATAAATAGCTGCAATTAAAGCTGTTCTAACCATTTTTTTAGTTAAATCGTGTCTCATGTTTACTCCTCCATTTTTAAATATAAAAAGATGCCTATAGTACAATAGACACCTCAAGATACGAATTTAATAAAAGCTAATTTGTACAAAAATAAAAAGAGGTTTATTAAAATAAATAAAACCTCTACTAATAAAATTACACTTAATACAAATTGCAATTAATCACCGTAGTTTTGTTTATAGACAGGAGGCTTACGAACTGTCTTATTTAATTTACCTAATTAGTATATTGCAATAGATTAATATTGTCAATTACTTTATATTTCTTTTATATATTTTTCAATCTTAGTATATTCTCTATATTTATCTATCCACCAATCTCTATACCATACCCTATATATTTTAGCATCATTTTCTCTATAGTATTTAAGTTTATATATATCATTTAATAAAATGTCATAATTTAAATCTTTACCACTAGGAGATACTATAACTATTATCTTTTTCTCTGAATCATTTTTTAAGATTTCTAAATAATCCCCCTTAACATTTATATTTATTGCTAATTCCTTATCAATTAAAAAATTGTTTATTTCGTTAATTACTATGCTTTCATTATGAGAAGTTATATAATCATTATATAAATCTATGCTATTAATTCTTTTAAAATCATTTATACTATTATTTTTACTTTTAGAAAATATAATTATATTTTCTCCCAATCTATTTAATTTATTTAATATATTTTCATTTAAAATACAATACTCGTTTAATTCAACAACGATTCTTTTAAAATAGAACTTTTTCTGAATTAATTTATCTAATTCTTCTATAGAACCATTAGATATTACACAGGGGAAAAATCTATTTATTGATTCAATAGATAGATTTTTTATATTTTCCATTAATAATGAATAAGAATCTTTTAATTGATTATCCCATACACTATTGATAGCATTATATAATAAACTCTCTTTTATATAGATATCATTAAAAATATCTTCTACTATTTTATCATATTGATTATAGAGTTTAATAATATCATTATATTTGAATTCCTCTTCTTCTATTTCTAAATACAGCTTAAGTCTAGGTAAATATGATATTAAATTATTAATTTCCTTTTTTTCTTCTAAATCATCATAGCAATAATTAAGTATGTCCTTTTCTATTGGAGATAACCTATCTACTATTTCAAGATCTATCTTAGTTTTATATGCAACTTTAAATATTCTTAAATAAAATTTTAAAATTTCGTATACATCTTCTCCTCTAATAATATTTCTAAGAGTTTCAATGTAGGTTCCATCATTTAAAATTTCTTCTAAAAATGATAAATTATCTTTTAAACTGCAAATTGAATTATAGTTATTTATATATTCATCATATATTTCTTTTTGGCAACTAGTAAATAAATTTAATTTATCTTCCTTCTCTAATATTTTTTTCTTTTTAAATATATTAAACCATTTATTTTTTTTATTAATACTTAGTAAATCATGATTATATTTCAAATTAATTATACTTGATAACGAAGCAATATACTTTTCATCCATAGTATCATTTAAAAAATATAAATCAATAAAATCATTAGTATATTTTGAGTATCTTAAATTATAATTTATTGTTTTACTGCTAACTATATAATTAATTTTTTCTATCGTTTCACTTAGGAGATTATAATCTATAGGATATATTAAGCATTTAAATATATCATTATCACTGAATCTTTTGTATTTTACATAAGAAGAAATAAAACTTGAAGATAATATATTTTTACAGGATTCTTTTACTTCTGAATAAGAATATTTGTTTAGAGGTCTCTTTATTCTATATGATTTATAATACTTATAAGATAAATCATAATTATCTATCTTTCTTTCAGTAATCTCATACTTTTCTATTAGTGAAATATTATTAATATTCTTATTTAAAAATAAGCCATTAATTTGTGATAATATTTCATACTTTTTCTTAATATCTCTATTTATTAACTCTATCTTACTTATAATAGTTTTACCTGTTTGAGGATGTAAATCTAGTAATAATTCTTTTATTTTTTTATTTAAATCATTATTATGGTGAAAATCTACACTTCTTTTCCCGAGGGCTTTAAATATCTTTTGACTTAAAGTTTTGCTTTTTTCAATATTTGAAATAATTAAAACTTGCTCTTTATTATATAAATAATGAGATATAATTTCATTAATAGCTTTTAATATATCTTCTTCATTTAAATTATTTATTATTAACTTACTACTATCATTATTATTTAAAATAACATTTGAAATATAATTAAGACTTAATAGGTTAAAAGTACTTTCCATAAGTTATTTTGTTGCAAATAGCAACTTCCTCCTTATATTTTTAAATTTAAATATTAGTAAAATATATTCATGTAATATAAAAATTATAATTAAATTTCATTAATATTTAATATTTATGTCAATACTATAAATATTAAATATTAGGAGTTGATTATTTGAAGAAAGTACTTAAAGTTTTTACAATTTTTATTATATCAATTTTCTTAACTACATTAGGTATACTTCTTTATTTTAAAGATTCCTTAACAATAGCTTATAATATTTATACAGAGCTAAAAAATTCTAACAAATCAATGGAAACATTAGCACAATTAACTAACTATTATGTAACTAATACTATGGATATTAGAGGATTAAAATATAAAAAATCTAAATCTAATGATGTTTTTTTAGATATATATAGATCAGAAATAGAAAATGAACCTTCAAAAGTCATTTTATATATACATGGTGGTAGTTGGATATATGGCGACAATGGAATTCCCATAGGACTAGAACCAGTAATAAAAGCTTTTAATAAAAAGGGATACACAATAGTAAGTGTATCCTATGAACTATTAAAAGAAAATACTCCGATAGCGAATCCAATTAAAGACGTAAAAGATGCAATTAGATGGATATATAAAAATAAAGATATATATAACTTTGATGTTAATAATATTGGAATTTTAGGCATATCATCAGGGGCACATCTAGCACTTATGGCTTCATATTCAGAAGAAGATGACTTTATTGGAGATAAGGACTTAATGAAGTACCCATCAAAAGTAAATTATATTATAGATGTATTTGGGCCTACAGACTTGTATAGCCTAGATACATCATCTATAGAATTAGAATATAAATATGAAATTGAAAGCTTGTTAAAATCAACTAAAAGCTTAGATAATTACAGCCCAATTAAATATATAAATAAATTATCACCTAGCACATTAATAATACATAGTAAAACAGATGAAATAGTTCCTTATAAAAATGCTACTAGCCTATATAATGAATTATTATATAACAGTGTTGAAAGTACACTACTTACATTAAATTCAGGATCTCATTATTTTGATGGTTATAGTAAAAATGAAATAGCTTTAGTAGTTTTTGAAGTATTAAAATTTTTAGATTTTAATAATAAATAAAAGGTGTATAAAACAACACCTTTTATTTATTATTTATATGTAACACCATATTTTTCATAATAAGCTTCTATAGCAGCTTTCATTGAATCATCTATATATACTTTACCATTTAATTCTTTGTTATACAAATACTCTACAACTTCCTTCATTGAAACTATTGAATATGTAGTTATGCCGAAATTCTCCTTAATTTCATCTTGTGCAGATTTTTCAGATTTCCCTTTTTCCATTCTATCTACGGAAATAATAAGTCCTTTAATATCAACATTTCCTTGAGCCTTTAAAATTGGAGTAGTTTCATATATTGATGTACCAGCTGTCATTACATCTTCAACAATTACAACTTTAGTTCCATCACTTAATGATCCTCCTAATAAAATACCACCCTCTCCATGATCTTTTATTTCTTTTCTGTTAGAGCAATATTCTACATTAATATCGTATAATTCATTTAATGAAATTGCAGTTGTAACAGTTAGTGGAATTCCTTTATATGCAGGTCCAAATAATACATCAAAATCCTTTCCAAAATGTTTATTTATAGCTTTGGCATAAAACTCTCCTAACTTCTTTAATTGGGCTCCCGTTGTGTAATTCCCTGTGTTTATAAAGAATGGAGTCTTTCTTCCACTTTTAGTAACAAAATCACCAAATCTTAAAACATTACTCTCAACCATAAATTCAATAAATTCTTCTTTATATCTCTCCACAATAAACATTCCTTCCGGTACAAATATTAAACGTAAAAATTACAAAATAATACGTTTAAATAATTTTATCATTTATTTAGAAAAATTACTAATATTTTTTAAAAGAAAAAGCATTAAATTAATTTTAATGCTTTTCTGATAATATGAATATCTAAGGTCTAAATTATTCTCTTGCTTCTTTATTAAGCTTATAAAGTCTTTCTCTTTCAGGTAATGTTAATTCTATATTACCTTCTCTTTTATCTATTAAATCTTCAAGTTCTTTATACCTGTCTTCACCTAACTTGATTTTAATCACTTCAGATTTAATAGATTTTAATTCATTTTTTTCTGTAATGGTTAAGAATTCTCCATTTTTCACCTTCTCTCTTAAACTGGTAATTTTCTCTTTTTGAGATTCATTAAGATACCCTTCATTTTTAGAGGTCCAAAAGTCATCAAATTTATCTTTCTTATTAAGATTTAAAGAATATTCTTTAAATACCCTAAAAGCATTACCTTTTTGTCTAATTTCATCAGATTTGACTATATTAGAAGTCAATATACTTGTTGAAACTAAAAAAATTAAAGCAAAGTTTTTTATCATCTTTCGCCCTCCCTTTTAGATATTCATATTATTATTATATGAATATCTAAAAGATTTAAAGGAAGTAAATTTTACTATTCATAAATTCTTTTTACCATTTTTTTATTTTTATATTGGATATTTTAATCTAGATATTCATTTATACTTTTAGCAGCTTCTAAACCTTCCCGTATTGCCCAAACTACTAATGATTGCCCTCTTCTTGCATCACCACAAGTAAATATCTTTTCTTTATTGGTCTTAAAAGATTTATATTTAGCTTTTATATTTCCTCTGTCATCTAAATTTAAATTCAAACTACTACTTATATATTCCTCTGTTCCTAAGAATCCCATAGCAAGTAAGACTATATCTACTTCTATAACTTCTTCGCTACCTTCTATTTCTTTAAAAGTAAATCTACCTGATTCATCTGTATACCATTGAACCTTTATAATTTTAGCGAATTTTACATTCCCCATATCATCAGAAATAAATTCTTTAACACTTTTACAATACTTTCTAGGATCTTCACCAAATATTTCAAGTGCTTCTTCTTGGCCATAATCTATTTTTAATGTTTTATTCCATTCTGGCCAAGGATTACTTTCTAATCTTTCATTTGGTAATGGATTGGTTATTTCTAATTGAATTACGGATCTACATCCTTGTCTTATAGAAGTAGCAACACAATCAGTACCAGTATCTCCACCACCAATTACTAAAACATTTTTATCTTTACAAGAAATAAATTTTTCATTTTTTAAATTATTTAATAAGTATCTAGTGTTTTCTTTTAAATAATCAACAGCAAAGTAAATTCCATTTAAATCTCTTCCAGGAATATTTAAATTTCTTGGTTTAGTTGCTCCAGTAGCCAATACTATAGCATCGTATTCATTCAAAACTTCATTTCTAAAGTTATCATCTAAACATATATCACAATTAGTAAAGAAATTAATCCCTTCCCCTTTTAAAAGTTCTATTCTTCTATTAACTACTTCCTTATCTAATTTCATATTAGGTATTCCATACATTAATAGTCCACCTATTCTATCTTCTCTTTCATAAACATCTACAGAATATCCATATCTATTTAAATAATAACTACATGATAAACCTGCAGGCCCTGAACCTATTACTGCAACTTTCTTCTCATTTCTATACTTAGGAGCATCAGTTGTAAGAAAACCTTCTTTATATGCATTATCAATAATGAATCTTTCATTTTCTTTAATACTAACTGCTGGAGAATTTATTGAAACAGTACAAGCAGATTCACATGGTGCAGGACATACTCTTCCTGTAAATTCAGGAAAAGGATTTGTCTTTAACAATCTGTCTAATGCTAAATTTAGATTATTATTATATACTAAATCATTAAACTCAGGTATTAAGTTATTTAAAGGACATCCTGATGCCATTCCTTTAATAAGTATACCAGACTGACAAAAAGGAATTCCACAATCCATACATCTAGCACCCTGTTCTATTTGTTCATCTTTAGAAAGTAAATTATGAAATTCCTTGTAATGAGTTACTCTTTCAGTTACAGAATCATTTTTTCCCAATTTTCTTTCAAACTCTAAAAATCCAGTTTGTTTTCCCATTACATTACACTCCTTTCATAAAAGGCAGCAAGTAATGCATCATCATGACTTAATCCTTCTTTCCTTTTCTTATCAATTAAAGTTATTATTTTTTTATAATCGCTAGGAACTATTTTTTTGAACTGCTTAACTTCTTCACTCCATTTATTTAATATATTTTTAGCAAGATTAGACTCGGTCAACTCAGCATGCTCTTCTATTAAATCTTTTAGTATTATCAAATCTTTATCATCTAAAGCTTCAACTCTAATCAATTCCTTATTCAATTTATTATTCAAGGAATTATCTTTATCGAAGACATAAGCTATACCACCACTCATACCTGCGGCAAAATTCAAACCACACTTTCCTAATAATACAACTGTTCCTCCAGTCATATATTCACATCCATGATCTCCTACACCTTCAACTACAGCAGTTGCACCAGAATTTCTTACAGCAAATCTTTCACCTGCAACTCCATTTATAAATACCTTTCCTGAAGTTGCACCATATAAAGCAACATTGCCAATAATTATATTTTCTTCAGGATTTATATTACAATTTGAAGGATTTTTAACTACAATTTTTCCTCCTGATAATCCTTTTCCTAAATAATCATTACAGTCACCATCAACTTTTATAGTTATACCTTTAGGAATGAAAGCACCTATACTTTGTCCTCCTGATCCTGTACAGTTTAAAATTATAGAATCTTCATCTAATACGTTAAATCCATATTTTCTAGTAATTTTAGATCCAAGAAGTGTACCTAAAGCTCTATCTGTATTATTTATATTTATATTTATATTTATATTTATATTCAATGAATCTTCATTATTGAAATATTTATCTACCATAGGTATTAATAAACTTCTATCTAAAGTATTTGCTTTCTTTTCTTTATAGTTTTTATTAAATTTATTATTTGCTATAAAAAATCTAGAATCTTGAATTAATAATGAAGATAAGTTAACCTTACTTCTCTTAAATCCTTTTTTACTATCTTTTTCTTTAAGTCTATCAAATCTTCCAACCATTTCATCAACAGTTCTAAAACCTAATTTAGACATATATTCCCTTAATTCTTCTGCAATAAAATACATAAAGTTAATTACATACTCTGGTTTACCCTTGAATCTCTTTCTAAGCTCTTTATTTTGAGTAGCAATTCCAACAGGACATGTATCTAAATTACAAACTCTCATCATTACACAACCTAACGCTACTAATGGTGCTGTTGCAAAGCCAAATTCTTCAGCTCCTAAAAGTGCCGCTATAGCAACATCTCTTCCCGTCATTAATTTACCATCAGCTTCTAATCTAACCCTATCTCTTAATCCGTTTAATATTAGCGTTTGATGTGTTTCCGCAAGTCCAAGTTCCCATGGTAATCCTGCACTTTGTATTGAGGTTTTAGGTGAGGCTCCAGTTCCTCCATCATGACCAGAAATTAATATTACATTGGCACCAGCCTTTGCAACTCCAGTAGCTACTGTTCCAACTCCCGCTTCTGAAACTAACTTAACAGATATATCAGCTAAATCATTTGATTGTTTTAAATCATAAATAAGTTGTGCTAAATCTTCTATAGAATATATATCATGGTGTGGAGGAGGAGATATTAATCCTACCGCTGTAGTAGCACCTCTTGTTTTTGCTATCCATGGATATACTTTCTTAGCTGGAAGTTGTCCACCTTCACCAGGCTTAGCCCCTTGAGCCATTTTTATTTGTAGCTCAGTTGCATTTACTAAATACTCAGATGTTACCCCAAATCTTCCTGAAGCTATTTGTTTTATAGCAGAACGTCTCCAATCGCCATTTTCATCAGGAGTAAATCTATCACTATCTTCTCCACCTTCTCCTGTATTAGATTTTCCACCAATTCTATTCATTGCAATAGCTAAAGCTTCATGTGCTTCTTTTGAAATAGAACCATATGACATTGCACCAGTTTTAAATCTTTTAACGATAGATTCAACACTTTCAACTTCATCTAATGGAATTGGATTGCTTAAAAATTTAAAATCTAATAAGCTTCTTAAAGTGATAAAAGAATCTTCCGCATCAATTAATTTAGTAAATTCCTTATAAGTATCATAATTGCCTGTCCTTGTTGCTTGTTGAAGTTTATATATTGTTAATGGATTATATAAATGCTCTTCTTTTTCTGATCTGTATTTATCTTTTCCATTAGAATCCAAAGTAAACTTAAAATTTAAATTACTATCCCTATAAGCATTTCTATGTCTTTTTAACACTTCATCCTGAATTTCTTTTAATGAAATTCCTTCAATTCTGCTAATAGTATTAGTAAAATACTTATTTATAACATGTTGATTTATACCAACAGCTTCAAATATTTGTGAACCTTTATAAGATTGGATAGTTGATATACCCATCTTAGATATTATTTTTACTAATCCCTTTAATATAGCCTTCTTATATTTTTTTATTAAAATATTGTAATCTTCTTTAAGTAAAAAATCATTTTTCAACTTATAAATTGCTTCATATGCTAAATATGGATTTATTGCAGAAGCTCCAAAACCTATTAATGTTGCAAAATGGTGGACTTCTCTTGGTTCTGCACTTTCAACTATTAAATCAACTTTACTTCTTAACCCTTTTTTAATTAAATAATGATGGACAGAAGAGGTTGCTAAAAGTGAAGGAATAGGTATTAATCTATCATTAACATTTTTATCGCTTAAAATAATTAAATTATACCCTTCTGATATTGCCTTTTCAGATTTTCTACATAAATTATCTAAAGCCATTTCTAAATCATATTCTTCAATAGTTTTTCCATATGAAATTGAAATAGTTTTTACTTTAAAGTGAGAATTTTTTAAATCTCTAATTTTTTTCAAATCCTCATTAGATAAAATAGGTGAAGATAGCTTTATCTTTTTCTGATTATCTTTTAAAGTACCTAATATATTCCCTGATGATCCAAGATATACTGTTGTTGATGTTATTATTTCTTCTCTAATAGCATCTATAGGTGGATTAGTTACTTGAGCAAATAGTTGTTTGAAATAATTAAATAATAATTGTGATTCTTTTGATAATATCGCTAATGGAGTATCAACCCCCATTGAATTTAGAGGTTCTTCAGCATTTTGGCACATAGGTAAGATTGTATTTTTTAAATCTTCATAAGAATAATTGAATATCTGCAGAAGCTTGTCTCTATTTATATTAAATTCATCATCACCTCTACTATATATAGATAAATCTTCTATGCTAATAATATTTTCATCAATCCAATTTAAATATGATTCTTTTGAATAATATTCTTTTTTAACGTCCTCATTACTTAGTAGTTTTTTATTAATAGTATCTACCAATAAAATTTTTCCTGGGGTTAATCTTCCTTTAGATATTATTTCTTCATTTCTTATATCTAAGGCACCAACTTCTGATGATAAAACTAAAGTATTATCTTTAGTTATATAATATCTTGCAGGTCTTAATCCATTTCTATCTAATGTTGCTCCCATTACATTACCATCTGAAAATACTATTGCTGCTGGTCCATCCCACGGTTCCATTAAGGTTGCATTATATTCGAAGAAAGCTTTTTCTTCCTTTGAAATGAAATTATTTTTTTCCCAAGGTTCTGGAACTAACATCATAATTGATTCTTCAATACTCTTACCATTCATAATTAAAAATTCTAATGTATTATCTAATATAGCAGAATCTGAACCCTCACTATTTATTATTGGTAATACTTTCTTAAGATCATCACCTAATACATCTGAAGATAAACTTCCTTCTCTAGCTAACAGACTATTTATATTACCTCTTAAAGTATTTATTTCACCATTATGAATAATATATCTATTCGGATGAGCTCTCTTCCAACTAGGTACAGTATTTGTACTAAATCTTGAATGTACCATTGTTATTGCCGATTCAACTTTTGCATTAGATAAGTCAATATAAAAATTTTTAAGCTGTCCCGCTAACAATAGGCCTTTATACACTATTGTCTTTGATGATAATGAAGCTATATATGCATTTTCTGTTACTAATTCTTTTTCAAACCTTCTTCTTATAATATATAATTTTTTTTCAAAATCTCTAAAATCTAATATACTTGAAGGTTTTTCAATTATAACTTGTTTAAAAGAAGGCATGGATGATGTAGCAAAATCGCCTAGAACTAATTTATTTACTGGTACAGATCTCCAAGCTAATATCTTTAAATTTTCTTCTTCACACAATTTTTCAAATATGTTCACACAAATTTTTCTTTCTAATTTATCTATTGGCAAAAAGAACATCCCTATAGCATAATCACCCTCATTTGGAAGAATAACACCAAGTTTTTGAGCTTCTTCCTTAAAAAATCTATGAGGTATTTGAAATAATATACCAGAACCATCACCAGTTTTACCGTCAGCTCCTGTCCCCCCCCTATGCTCTAAATTAATTAATATATTTAGAGCATCTTGAATAGATTTATGAGTTTTATTTCCATTAATATTAACTATAGCTCCAATTCCGCAAGCATCATGTTCAAAAGAACTTCTATATAAGCCTATATCTTTAAGCATAAAAGTCCTCCTTTCAATAAGTATTTTTAGGGATAGGGTTCTATACTAGCCAGAAGGCTAGTATAAAACTAATGATTTATTTGATTTAAAATATTCTTTGCATAATCAATCATTTTAATACCAGAATTCATACTATTCTTTTGAATGTATCTATAAGCTTCTTCTTCAGAAATACTCATTTCTAACATAAGCATTCCTTTTACTTTTTCAATTACTTTTCTTTCATTTATTTTTAATTCTAAGTCATTTACTTTTTCTTTAAGCTTTTTAACCCTTCTCTCACTTTGATAAATGATATCTAAAGTATTTATTAATAATGAAGTATTTACTGGACTAGAAATGCAAAAAATATCTGTTGATTCTTGTACAAAAGACCTATATGGTTCATTTACTATAGCAAGAAAGCTACATTCATCCCCAATATTTTCATAAATATCAATTAAATTTATATCTTTAAATTTATACCCACTAATGACTATAGATGGAGAAAATTGTCTTATAGTTCGTATAAGTTCATTACCATATGTGCACATACCTATAACATTGTATCCATTTCCTGTTAATATAGTTTTTATCCTTTGAGAAATTACATCGTTATTCAGTGCAATAATTACATCTATTGCCATTTACATTGCTCCCTTACAAGTAAAATTAATATTGATTCAAGTAATTATCTAACTCCCATTGATGAACTTTACTTCTGTAATCATCCCATTCTGCCTTCTTAGCCTTAATATAATTATTGAAAGTGTGCTCACCTAATGTTTTCTTAACTAATTCACTTTCTTCCATACATTTTATAGCTTCTTCTAAGCTTCCAGGTAAACTTTCTATATCTTCTTCTTTTCTATCTTCTAATGACATCTTGAATATATTTTTTTCAACACTTTCTGATGGTACTAAATCATTTTTAATTCCATCAAGTCCTGCGGCTAAAAGACACGCTAGTACTAAATATGGATTTGCTGATGGATCTGGACATCTAAGTTCAACTCTTGTTCCATTTCCTCTTGTAGCTGGTACTCTTATTAATGGACTTCTATTTTTAGCAGACCATGCAATATAAACTGGAGCTTCATATCCCGGTACTAACCTCTTATAAGAGTTTACAAGAGGATTAGTTATAGCTGATATTCCCTTAATATGTTTTATTAATCCTGCAATAAAACTATAAGCTGTTTTACTTAAGCCTAATTTATCATTTTCATCAACAAAAGCATTTCTTCCATCCTTATTTAATGACATATTAACATGCATCCCTGACCCATTGATTCCGAAAAATGGCTTAGGCATAAATGTTGCATGAACTCCATGTCTTTGAGCAATTGATTTAACTACTAACTTAAATGTCATTATATTATCAGCAGTAGTTAATGCATCTTCATATTTAAAGTCTATTTCATTTTGTCCAGCTGCAACTTCATGGTGTGATGCTTCAATTTCAAATCCCATATCTTCTAATGCTAATGTAATATCTCTTCTTACATTTTCACCAGCATCTAAAGGACTCAAATCAAAGTATCCAGCATCATCTTGTGTTTTTAATATTGGTTGTCCATATTCATCTGTATTCAATAAGAAAAATTCACATTCTGGTCCAACATTCATTGAGAATCCTAACTCTTCTGCCTCTTTTAAAATCTTCATCAATATATTTCTAGGATCTCCTTCAAAAGGATTTCCTTCAGGTCTATAGATATCACATATTAATCTAGCAACCTTGCCTTGTTGAGGTCTCCATGGAAAAATAACAAAACTATCCAAGTTAGGTCTTAAATACATGTCTGATTCCTCTATTCTAACAAACCCAGAGATTGAAGAACCATCAAACATAACTTGATTATCTAGTGCTTTTTCTAATTGCTTATTTGTAATAGCAACATTTTTTAACGCCCCAAATATATCAGTAAATTGTAATCTAATAAATTTAACCCCATTTTCTTCCACTAATCTTAATACATCTTCCTTTGAATATTTTGACATAATAACTTCCCCCTTTTTATTTATAAAAAAAAGCGCACAATAGAAAACCATCTATTGAACGCCGTTGTTCAAAACTTATTTTTTATTATTATATTATTAATTTAATAACTTTGCAACAGCAATTTGGAAAATTTATATAAAAAAATATATTTATTGTATGAAAAGACTATCTTTTACTTATTCTTATTATAAAACTATTAATCTAGTTTTTATATTTTTTTATAAATTTTTTTATTCGTTTAACAGCTTCTATCAGATCTTCAGTAGAAGATGCATAGCAGGCTCTTATAAAACCTTCGCCACATTCACCAAAAGCATTACCAGGTATAGCTAGTACTTTTTCTTCTATTAATAATTTTTCACAGAATTCATCTGAAGTTAGTCCTGTAGATTTAATGCATGGAAAAACATATAAAGCACCTAAGGGTTCAAAACATTCTAATCCCATTTCTCTAAATCCTTCAACTAAAATTTTTCTTCTTCTATTATATTCTCTTGCCATTTCTCTAACACTATCATCACCATTTTTTAATGCTTCAATAGCAGCATATTGTGCTGTTGTTGGAGAACACATTATTGCATACTGATGTATCTTCTTTAGAGCATCTATTAATATTGGATTTCCGCAAACATATCCTAATCTCCATCCAGTCATAGCATAAGCTTTAGAAAAACCATTAATAACAAGAGTTCTATCTCTAACTTCTTGAAAAGAAGCAATTGAATAATGATCTTTATCATAAGAAAGTTCAGCATAAATTTCATCAGAAAGTATTATAATATTTTTATCTTTAAGCACTTCTACAATTTCTCTAAGTTCATCTTTTGTCATAATAGCCCCTGTAGGATTATTAGGAAATGGAATTATAACTACCTTTGTTTTAGGAGTTATAGCTTCTTCTAATAACTTTGCAGTTAGTTTAAATTCATCTTCTTGCCTTAAATTTATTGTTACAGGTGTAGCTCCACAAAAAGTTGTACAACCCTTATATGCTACAAAACTTGGTTCAGGAATTATAACCTCATCACCAGGCCCTACTAATGCTCTTAAAGCAAGATCTATACCTTCGCTTCCACCTACAGTTACTAATATTTCATCATTATGATCATATTTTAAATTAAATCTTCTATTTAAATAATTTGAAATTTCTTTTCTTAACTCAACAAAACCTGCATTAGAAGAATAATGAGTATGTCCTTTTTCTAATGAATATATTCCGGCTTCTATGATATTCCATGGAGTAACAAAATCTGGTTCTCCTACTCCAAGAGATATAACATCATCCATCTCATTAATTAAATCAAAGTATTTTCTAATTCCTGATGGAGGCATGTTTCTTACGTTACTTAATATCATTTCTTCTAGAATCATATAAATATAGCCTCCCTGTCTTCATTTTTTCTTTCTTTAAATACTCTGCCATGGTCTTTATATTTCTTTAAGACAAAGTGAGTTGCTGTTCCAGTTACGTATTCTTGAATAGCAAGTTTTTCAGATACAAATAATGCTACTTCCTTCATTGTTTTTCCTTCAACTATTACAGTTAAGTCAAATCCTCCTGAAGACATTAAATAACAGGCTTTTACTTCATTAAATTTATATATTCTTTCTGCTACTTTATCAAATCCAACACCTCTTTGAGGAGTTATTTTAACTTCGATCAAAGCTGTTACAGTTTCTTTTCCTGTATTTTCCCAATTAATTAGAGTTGTGTATCCAGCAATAATTTTTTTTTCTTCATAATCCCTTATTGCATCTCTAACTTCCTCTACAGTTTTGCCAGTCATTGTAGCTATTTCTTCATCCTTATACCTACTATTTTTTTCTAAAACTTCTAATATTTCATCCATTCTAAATACCTCCATATAAATAATAAATAAGTACTTCTATATGATTTTGTTTATTTTATCTCAATCTCCAAGTAATAAAGCACCTCAGAGCTGAAGGAAAAAATTATAAAAGGTTAAGCTCCTTTATAATTTCTTAAAAAAATAAAATAAGTCCTTCATCCCTAATAAAAAGGGACGAAGGACGAAGCTTCCGCGGTACCACCCTAATAAGTAAAATAAATTACTCACTCAGTATGGATATAAATATATATCCATTTCTCCTTAACGGGAGAAAACCGTCAATACCTAATTAAGATTAATCTTATTTTTCAATACGAGATTCAAAGGCTGCTTTTATTTAACATACCATACTAAACTTTCACCTAGCTTTAGCTCTCTTTAATGTTTAGTTAAATTACTCTTCCTTATCACAATCTTTATAAATATTACTTTTTTACTATTATAATAATAAAATTAAAAATATTCAATAGGTTTTAAAATAAAAATTATTTTGCTTTAATAAATAGTAGAATAATTTAATTACTCTACTTCCCCAACAAGTGAGAATGGTTGAGCTCTTACTATTTTTACATTAACTATATCACCTGGTTTTATATTTTCACCTATGAAGTTAACTAGCTTTCCATTTCTAGTTCTACCAGTAAATTTGCTTTCATCGTTTTTACTTGGACCTTCAACTAATACTTCTACAGTTTTTCCTTCAAACTCTTTATTTTTTCTTATAACACTTTCATTAACAGCTTTTATTAATCTGTCAAATCTATGGTGCTTATCTGAATCTGGAACTTGATTTAACATCATATCAGCTGGTGTATTATTTCTTCTTGAGTAAATAAAAGTAAATGCTGAATCATATTGAACTTTATTAACTAAATCTAATGTATCTAAGAAATCTTCTTCAGTTTCTCCTGGGAAACCAACTATTATATCAGTAGTTATAGATACTCCTGGAATTTCTTTCTTTATAAGTTCAACTAATTCTAAGTAAGATTCTTTAGTATAATGTCTATTCATTTTCTTTAATATTCTATTAGATCCACTTTGAACTGGAAGATGAACTTGCTCACATAGCTTATCACATTCTTTTATAGCCATTATAACATCCTTCGTTAAATCTTTTGGATGAGGAGTCATAAATCTAATTCTTTCTAAGCCTTCAACTTCATTTATTTTTCTTAAAAGTTTAGCAAAATCTATATCTTCTTCTAATCCTTTACCATAAGAGTTAACATTTTGACCTAATAAAGTTACTTCTTTATATCCCTTTGATACTAAATCTATTATTTCATTTATTATGTCTTCAGATTTTCTACTTCTTTCTCTTCCTCTTACATATGGAACTATACAATAAGTACAGAAATTATTGCAGCCATACATTATAGTAACAAAGGCCTTTACTGAACTTTCTCTATCTATTGGTAATCCTTCTACTATTTCTGTTTCCTTATTAAATATTTCTTTAACTTGAACTCCTTCAGTTCTTACCCTATTTAAATACTCAGGGAATTTATAAGCATTATGTGTTCCAAATATTATGTTAACATGTGGAAATTTGCTAAGTATCTTATCTGCCATTCCTTCTTGTTGCATCATACAACCACAAACTGCAACAATTAAATCAGGATTTTTCTTTTTTAAGTGCTTTAACTCTCCTAAGTTACCAAATACCTTATTTTCTGCATTTTCTCTAACGCAACAAGTATTATATATTATTATTCCAGCTTCATTTAAATTATCTGTTTTACTATATCCTATACTTTTAAGCATACCAGATAACTTTTCAGAATCTTCCTCATTCATCTGACATCCCCAAGTTTCAATATAATACTTTAAATCTTTTATTTGTTCATTCATAAGTATTCTCCTTCTTAGAAATATATTTTCTACAGTAACATTATAATAAAAATATTCATTTTTTTAAATACTTATAATAAAATTTGATATTAGTTCACATATTTATATTAAATATCTTTATAATAAATTTCATTAATGCTTTAAAATTTCATGAAAAGTTATTAAAATAAAAAGAATATCTCATTAAATATATAAAAGCTATTTACGAGATATCCTCTAGTCTCTTTTCCAAACAAGTATCTTATTTATTTCTTTAAAACCTATCCACTTATATAAATTAATAGCTTTAGTATTATCAGAATCCACTCTTATATATAATTCTTTTATTCCATACCGCCTAGCTTCATCTATGATTTCATTTAATAAAATCTTACTTAATCCTAACCCTCTATATTTACTTACTATTCCAAAATTAACTATAGTATACATATTTCTATTAAAAATTATTTGACCATACCCAATATATTCATTATTTATCTTACCAAAAAAAGATAAATCCTTTAAAAAGTAATCTTGAGCCATATCAGCATAAATATCATCTACAGTTAACGGTTTCCTATTCCATTGAGAAAATATATCATTTTGTACATCACATCTTAATTTTTCATCATTTCCTATATTTAGTTTTTTTAAAGAAAATATAACATCTTCTTTAATATTAAACTTAGATTTTAAAGTGTTTTTTTCACTATTAAATTCATTTAAAATAATATCACTATTTAAATAATTAGTTATATTCATATTTAAAAGCATTGTGTAGTTTTCTTTTTTAAAACCTATTTTTGTTAGAATCATAGAATTTTCTCTAGTATCTATAGCTTCATATAAAAGAATATTATTATTAAAATAAGATAATGTTAAATTGTCAATTAAATCTATATAATTTATATCTATATATAGAGCCCAAATTTTAATACATTTTTCTTCGACTCTTTCATACCATATATAGCCAATATAATACCCATTTTTTTTAATCAATCGTATGAACTTTCTATATAAAAATTTAATTAGAAAATTTTGTCTTTCATAACATCTAAAAAAATCTTTATTATAATTAATTTCTTTAAAATCTTTATTATACATTTCTTTAAAATAATTCATATTATTTAATGTTAACTTTTCCAACATTACCATAAAACCCCTCTTATTTTCTTTATAATAAGTATAATTCTTATATAATATATAGGTCAAGGTTATAATATATAAAATAAGACACACATATAAAATTATATGTGTGTCTTATTTTATATATTACTTTGCATCTCTTATGCTAAGTGCAATTTTTTTATTTTCTGCATCTACTGATAAAATTATGGCTTTTACTTCATCGCCTATATTTAAAACATCAGCAGGGTTACTTATTCTTTCATTAGTTATTTTAGAAATATGAACTAATCCATCTACACCAGGCTCTAACTCAACGAAAGCTCCAAAATCACTTATTCTAACTACCTTTCCTAAAACTGCTGAACCTTCTGGATATTTTTCTTCAATATTGCTCCATGGTTCTGGTATTAAAGCTTTTATACTTAAAGAAATTCTATTTTTTTCTCTATCAGCTTCAATTATTTTAACATCAACTATTTGACCTTTTTTAAGAACACTGTCTGCTGATTTAACGTGATTCCATGATATTTGTGATAAATGAATTAATCCATCTACTCCATTTATATCTGCAAAAGCACCAAAGTCTGTAAATCTTTTAACTTCAGCCTTTACAACTTCTCCAACTTTAATATTTTTCCATGCAGCATCTTCTATAACTTTCTTTTTTTCTTCAAGGATTACTCTCTTGGAAGCTACAACTTTTAATGGATTTTCTATAGAGAAATCTATTAATCTAACTTCTAATTCTTCTCCTATTAAGTTACTTCTATCATTAGAATATCTTATGTCTACTTGAGATGAAGGTACAAATATTCTTACTCCTTTATAATATCCAATTAGACCTTTTTCAATAGCATCTTTAATTTTTATCTTAAAGCTTTCTTTACTATTAAACTTATCTTCTAGTTCTTTTAATGTTTCTTTCTTTTCATATTCTAATCTCGAAAGAACTACATTACCATCTTCATTTTTTAGCTTAATAACCTTTGCAGTTATTTCATCTCCTACAGTGATTGTTTCAAGGCAAGAATCTAAATTTTCTTCTGAAGTTAATTCTTTAAATGGTATAACCCCATCAGATTTATATCCAACTAAAGATACTATAACTTCATCTCTACCTATAGATAACACCTCTCCTTTAATTTCATCTCCAATTCTAAATCTTCTATCCATTTCTTCCATTAGCTTTAATTGATCTTCCATTTAGTTTTTTCCCTCCATAATATCAATTACTTCTTTTATTATCCAATCAGGAGTAGATGCACCAGCAGTAATCCCGACAGTTTTATCTTTATTTGCTTCTATGAACTCTTTTGTAAGTTCTTTAGAATTCTCAATATGAATTGTATTTTGGCAATTTGCCTTTGATATTTGATAAAGTTTAGTTGTATTAGAACTATTTTTTCCTCCAATAACAATCATAGTCTCTACAGTTCTAGATAATTCATTAGCACTTTTTTGTCTTACTTCTGTTGCAGAGCAAATTGTATTAAAGACTAATAATTCTTTTGAAACAGAAGATAAATTGCTTACTGTATTTCTCCATGTTTCTTCTTTTTCAGTAGTTTGAGATACTACACATATCTTTTTAGGTAGCTTTTCAGTAAAATTACCATCTTTAGTTATTACAGCTTTATTTTTACACCATCCATTTATACCAACTACTTCAGGATGCTTTTCATCACCTAAAATAACAATATTATATCCTAAATCTGAATATTTATTAACCTTTTTGTGTATGTTAGTAACATATGGACATGTTGCATTTACAACGATTAACCCACGACTTTCAAGATTTTCTAAAACTTCTTTAGATACTCCATGTGATCTAATTAAGATTACATCACCTTCGTTTAATTTATAAATTTCGCTATAATCTACAGCATATATATCATTTTCTTCTAAATACATAACAACATCATTGTTATGTATTAGTGGTCCTAATGTATAAATTTTTTTATCATATTGTTTTTTTACTTTTAGAGCTTCTTCTACAGCTCTTTGAACTCCAAAACAAAATCCAGCATTTTCTGCTAATATAACTTTACTCATATTAATTCTCCTAAGAAATTTTTTATTTTTTTATACTTAGGGATATTTGTTCTACTACTTCTTCAATTGAAAGATTAGTAGTATCTATTTCAATAGCATCATCTGCTTTCCTTAATGGGTCAACCTCTCTATTGCTATCGATATAATCCCTTTTTATTATATCTTCTAAAATAGTAGAATAATCTACTGTTAACCCCCTATTTTTTAACTCCTTATATCTTCTTTCAGCTCTTGCTTCAGGAGTTGCTGTTAAGAAAAACTTAAACTTTGAATCCTTTAATACAACCGTTCCAATATCTCTACCATCCATTATAACATCAAACTTCTTTGACATCTCTCTTTGCAATTTAACCAATTTGCTTCTTACTTCTTTAATAGATGCATATTTTGATACTATTGCACTAATTTCTGGCATAGTAATTTGTTCTTGAATATTTTCCCCATTTAATATTAAGTCATCATTTTCAAACTTCATATCAAAAGAATCTATTAAATTACATAAAGTTTCTATATCTGTATCCCCTATATTATTTTCTTTTGCTACTAAGGCTACAGCTCTATACATTGCTCCTGTATTTATATACATTAAATTAAAGTTTTTAGCAACTAATTTTGCAATTGTACTTTTACCAGCTCCTGCTGGTCCATCTATAGCAACTGATATTCTCAAAATAATATTCCACCTTTCGTTCTTGAAAAACATTATCATATAAATTATATTATTTTTATAAATTTTAAACAAGCATTTTATATATTACTTCCGGCTAAATAACCTGTAGATAATGCAATTTGTACATTATACCCACCGGTAAAAGCATCTACGTCTATTACTTCTCCTGCAAAAGATAAATTACTAACTAATTTAGATTTCATTGTTGACGGATCTATTTCTAGAGTATCTACACCACCTGAAGTTACTATTGCTTCTTCTATCGGTCTTAATCCTTTTATTTTCATTTTAACACCTTTAATTAAATTAACTAAATACTTTCTTTCTTCCTTAGTTATTTCATTTACCTTTTTATCTTCATCTATATTCGAAAGTTTAACTATAGTAGGTATTAACTTTTGTGGAAGTAATTCATCTAAAGAATTTTTAAAATCCTTATTTATATACTTTTTAAAATCCTTTTGAATTCTCTTATCAAGCTCTTCATAAGATAATGCAGGTTTTAAATCTAAAAGTAAAGTATAATTATTTCTTTTTTCTATATACCTAGAAGCTTTTAAAATAATTGGTCCTGATAGTCCATAACTTGTAAATAACATCTCCCCGTTATTCTTATATAATGGCTTTTTAATATTTTCGTTAAATAAAGATATTTCTATATTTCTTAGATTTAAACCAGTTAAATCCCTTATCCATAAATCCATTATTTCTATAGGTACTAATGAAGGTTTTAATTTTATTATATTATGTCCAAGCATTTTTGAAAAACTTATACCATCACCTGTAGATCCAGTTAAAGGATAAGAGACTCCTCCTGTAGCTATAATAAAATGATTTGCTTTAATATAGTAGCTATTATTTATTTCAACTTCTTCTATAGTATTGTTACTAAATTTTATATTTGTAACTTTACTATTTAATTTTATCTCTACATTACTTTTTTTCAATTCTTTTATTAATCCTTTAATTATATCTGAAGATTTATCAGAAGCAGGGAAAATCCTACCTCCTCTTTCACTTTTAAGCTTAATACCCTGAGATTCAAAAAAATTAACAGTATCTTCATTAGTGTATGAATATAATGCACTATATAAAAAATGAGGATTCCCTGGAATATAATCAAAAAATTCTGATATATCCTTGCTATTTGTAACATTACATCTTCCTTTACCAGTAATAAATAGTTTTTTCCCAACCTTTTCATTCCCATCAAGTAATATTACTTCGTTATTATTCTTAGCAGCTGATATAGCTGCCATCATACCAGCTGGACCAGCTCCAATAACTATAACTTTTTTCATTATAATCCTCCAAACTGCATTATTTTATCTTAATTAATATATCATTTAAATTTCTCTAATTCAACTTCTATATAATAAAAAGTGCTAAGATATGAGTTAACATAGCTTAGCAACAATCTTAATCTTCGCCAACATTTCTATTATTATATGAATATACGTTATATTCTCTCCATATAGATTCAAGGCTATTAAAAGTACTAGTTATACTTTGTTTTTCTCTCATTCCAACTGCTATTATTAATGCGTTAATCACAGATAAAGGAGCAACTAATGAATCAACAAAAGAAGCCATATTACTTTGAGCTATTAATGAATAATCTGCTTTTGCTGCTAATGGAGATAAAAGGCTATCAGTTATAGCAACAACATTTGCTCCTCTATCCTGAGCGAAAGCTAAAGCATCTATAGTTCTTGATGCATATCTTGGAAAACCTATTCCTATAACTAAATCTCCCTCTTCTACATTTATCATTTGTTCGAATATATCGGATATACCATATCCAACAGTCTTAACATTTTGCAATATTATATTTAGGTAAAATCCTAAAAATTCAGCTAAAGCAGTCGAGCTTCTAAGACCTATTATATATATTCTTTTAGCTTCAAAAATTTTATTTACAACATCTTCAAAAGTATTATAATTTATCTTTTCAAGGGTTGCCCTTATATTTTCCATATCAGCCTTAAGAACTCCTTTAAGAGCATAACCTTCACTAATATAATCATTTGATAATTCTAATCTTTGAACTGTAGTAAGTTTATTTTTTATTAATTCCTGTAATGCTTTTTGAAGCTTAGGATATCCAGAAAAACCTAGTTCATTTGCGAATCTAACTACAGTAGATTCTGAAACTCCCACTGAAACTCCTAGCTTAGCAGCTGTCATAAATGCTGCCTTATCATAACTTTTTAAAATATATTCTGCAATTAATTTTTGACCTTTACTCAATCTTGGAAACCTTGATTGTATTAATCGCATTAAGTCCTTTGAGTTATCATTTAGATTATTATCCATCCGTATACCTTCTTTTCGTTTAAACTTACAATTAATAATTATATATTATCATTTTTTGAATAAATCATCAATATTTATTTCATTTTAATATATAATCGCCATAAAAACTTGTAATTAATTGAAAGGTTGTCAATTTTATTTTTTCTCAACTACAACTAATAAAGGTGAGTTATTCTGCCTGTTTAAGTATGATTGAATCATAACTCCGAACTGATTTTTAGGCAAATTTTTAAGATACTCTAAAATGCAAGTTTCTTCAATTTTACCTTCATTATGACCTCTATAGATACATATGGTCATTATTCCACCATTATTTAAAATATCTAATCCTTCTTTTATACTTTTTAGAGAAGTTTCATGTAAAGTTGTTATACTCTTATCTCCACCAGGTAAAAATCCTAAATTATACATTATACAATCAACTTTATCATTAATATATTTCTTAAATAAATGATGAGAATCATTTATTATTTTTACATTCTCTATATTTTTATTTATGTAATTATTACAGGCCTCTTCTTGAATATCAAAAGAATAAACTTTTGAAAAGAATGATGATAAAAAGTCTGTATCATATCCATTACCTAACGTTCCATCAATAGCTATATTTCTATTTTCCATAAAATTTTTAATAATATAATGAGATAAATCACTTATATTTCCAACATATCTGTACATAATATACCCCTATAATGAGTTTATATACTTTAGCTCATCTTCTCTTAACTCTCTCCATTCACCTTTCTTTAAGTAACCTAATTTAATATTTCCAACGGCTACTCTATTTAAGGTAATTACTTCATGACCTAAAGCTTCACACATTCTTCTAATTTGTCTATTTTTACCTTCATGTATAATAACTTCAACCAAAGTATTAATTTTATTAGTTTTTCTATCTTTTTCTTTATCAAGAATTTTTATTTTAGATTTAGCAGTAATATAACCACCAATATCTACACCATTCTCAAATTTAGTTAACTCTTCCTTGGTAAATTCTCCCTTACACAAAACTATATATTTTTTTTCTACTTTAACTCTAGGATGAATTATCTTATTATATATATCTCCATCATTAGTTAATAAAATTAATCCTGAACTATCATAATCTAACCTTCCAATTGGATAAATTCTTTCTTCTACTTTTACAAGGTCTAATATAGTTTTTCTGCCTTTTTCATCCTTTACAGAAGTAATATATCCTTCAGGTTTATTAAGCATAATATAGAGCTTTTTTTCCTCTGGTTTTATTATCTTTCCTTCACAAGAAACTATATCAACTTCTGAATTTATCTTAATACCAAGTTCATTTGTAATCTTACCATTAACTCTAACCTTACCACTTAGTATTATTTCTTCACATTTACGTCTAGAAGCTATTCCGCATCTAGCCATAAACTTTTGCAATCTTTCTTCCATAATATCACTCCGATTTTTTAATAAACAATTAATATACTACTCTAGTATATGTTTTTCTGCAATAAAATTTTAAAAGTGGTGAAATACAATCTTTCACCACTTTATGTTTTCCTTAATATTTATATAGCTTATAACTTTAAATTTTCTAGAACTTCATCTAATTCATTTTTTAATTTTTTAACTTTTTTTTCTTCAATATTTATGCTACATAACATTTTACTAGGAATATTTTTAGCTTTTTCCTGAAGTTCCTCTCCCTCTTTAGTTAACTTGGCAATTACTACCCTATCATCATATTCTGATCTATATTTTCTTATTAAACCCATAGATTCAAGCTTTTTTAGAAGAGGCGTTAATGTTCCAGAGTCTAAATGTAGTCTATTACCTAGATGTTTTACAGTTGATTTTTCTTCTTCCCACAAAACTAACATTACTAAGTATTGAGTATATGTTAAATTTAACTCATCTAATAATGGTTTATATAGCTTTATTATTTCTCTAGATAAAGCATATAAAGAAAAGCATAACTGATTATCTAGCTTTAAATTATTATATTTAATCATTAAATCACCTACAAATTGTAATATTAAATTTAATTTTATACAATTAATATATTAGATTATATAATATCTCTTTAATATAATATTGTCAATGATTTTTAATTTTGTTATATTTTTTATTTATAGATAAAAAATATCCGAATTTTTCTTAGTATTAAATACTAGCAATTTATGAACGCTTTTTTAAACCCACAAATTACATCTTCTATATCCTCTAAACCAACAGATACTCTAATTAGAGTGTCTGTTATTCCAAGCCTTTCTCTTTCTTCCCTAGGAATAGCAGCATGGCTCATTTTTACTGGATAAGATACTATAGTTTCAACTGCTCCTAAACTTACAGCAACAACTACATTTTCTACATTATTTAAAAAGTATTTAGTTTGATCTAAAGTCTTAAATTTAAATGATAATACTGCCCCTGGACCAAAAGATTGATTTTTATGAATTTCATATCCATTATGATTAATAAGACCTGGATAATAAACTTTCTCTATTTCTTCTTGTTTTTCTAGCCAATTAGCAAGCTTTAAAGCATTTCTTTGAGATTCTTCCATTCTAACCTTTAAGGTTTTTAATCCTCTAGAAACTAAATAACAATCTTGTGGCGATAATATAGCTCCAAATCCATTTTGAATCTTATATATTTCATCAGCTATATTCTTATTTTTAGTTACAGAAAGACCTGCTATTACATCACTATGTCCTCCAATAAACTTTGTAGCACTATGTACTACAATATCAGCTCCTAGTTCTAACGGTCTTTGTAAATATGGAGACATAAAAGTATTATCTACAATAGTAATTAAATTATTATCCTTTGCTAAACTTATAGCAGCATTTAAATCTGTAATCTTTAAAAGTGGATTTGATGGTGTTTCTAGATAAATAGCCTTTGTATTCTTCTTAATAGCACTTTTTATATTTTCAATATTATTTGTATTAACAAAAGTAAACTCTATATTAAACCGATTAAAAAGTTTTGTTACAGCTCTATAAGTTCCACCATAAACATCCTCTGCTACTATTAAGTGATCTCCTGATGAAAATATACTTATTACAGAGGAAATCGCTGCAATTCCTGATGAAAAAGCAAATCCATAACTTCCACCTTCTAACTGCGCAAATTCTTCCTCTAAGTACTTTCTAGTAGGATTTCCTGATCTAGCATAGTCATATTTGCCAAAATTATCTATATCAAATTGATGGAAAGTTGAACTTTGATATATAGGCAATGTAACTGCGCCTGTACTTCTATCTATAGTGTTTTCTCCATGTAATAATTTTGTTGCAAATCTCATATTAATCCTCCAATACTGATTTCAAATCATTTAATATATCTCTAATACTCTCTATTCCAACACTTAATCTAAGTAATCTTTCATCTACCCCTAGTTTTTCTTTCAATTTATTAGGCATATCTACATGTGTTTGTGTAAATGGATAAGTTATTAAGCTTTCAACTCCACCTAAACTTTCAGCAAATGATATTACTTTTAAATCCTTTAATATTTTAGGAATTATATTTTTATCTTTTACTCTAAAAGAAATCATTGAGCCAAATCCTTTCGATTGTTTCAAATTAACTTCATAACCTAAATTATCTTCTAAGCCAACGTAATATATATTTTCTATTTTTGAATTTTCCTTTAGATATTTAGCTACTTCTATTGCATTTTCTTGTGCTTTTTTAACTCTTATAGAAAGAGTTTTTAATCCTCTTAAAATTAACCATGAATCAAAAGCAGATAATGTAGCACCTATAGAATTCTGGATTATTTTAAGTTTGTTGTATATTTCCAAATTATTTACAACTAAAAATCCAGCTAAAACATCGTTATGTCCACCTAAAAATTTAGTTCCACTATGAATAACTATATCAGCTCCAAGCGAAATTGGTTTTTGAAGGTACGGTGTTAAAAAAGTATTATCCACTATAAATAGTAAGTTATATTTTTTACAAATTTCAGAAATCTCTTTTATATCACTCACTCTCATTAATGGATTGGAAGGTGTTTCAATGAATATACATCGTGTATTTTTATTAATTGCAGATTTAACTTCTTCTAAATTTGATGTATCTACAAAGGAAGCTTTTATGCCAAATACACTATAAATGTCATTAAATAGCCTATAAGTACCTCCATAAAGATCCTCAGATATTATAATATGATCATTAGGTTTAAATAAATGAATACATGCTGAAATAGCTGCAACGCCTGTAGAAAATGCTAATGCCCCAGTACCATCTTCTAATAAAGATAATGTATTTTCAACCTCTTCTCTAGTGGGATTATTAGTTCTTGAATAGTCATACCCTGTACTTTTATTTAATTCAGGATGTTTAAAAGTTGCAGTTTGATAAATAGGATAACTTATTGCTCCGGTTACTTTGTCTCCTTTACTGAATCCTCTTACTGAAATAGTTTCAAAGTCTAATTGTTGTTTTGACATATTTAATTCCCCCTTTTTAAATAAAAAAGAATTCCCTCAACATAGAAAGAATTCCTAAATACAAAATTATTAAATTTTATACTAGTACTCTTATTTTTCAGATAAACTGTTGGAATTAGCACCACATTTATATTTATAAATAGGTTGCTGGGTTTCATAGGGCCAGTCCCTCCACCACTCTTAATAAGATACTATTTATTTTTACACTAATTATATATTACTAATAATAGATAATCAAGTATATTTTTCCATACACTGAAATATTATTAATTTTTGTTTACATAATATCTATTTTTATAGAAATACTGTCTTATTTAATATAAAATAAGGAAAGCAAATGAATTACTTTGGAGGAACATGTATGAAGAAATTTTTAAAAAGTCTATTCTATAATAATTGGTTATTTGTATTAATGGTATTCATAATACAATTAAAGTCAATGCTTTTACTTTCAATGTTAAGATCACCAAATTCATCAAGTATTAGTATTTCTACAATGTATTTTGGTACACCAGTTATTAAAGCTCATTTATTAATAATAGCTTTAATTTGTAGTATTATATTTTTATTTAAATATAAAAGTAAGATAAAAGTAGCTTTAACTATAGATATATTTATTACTATTTTATTTTTATTAGATATTTGGTATTACAGAATAAATGGAAACTTTTTATCTATTAGACATTTACTTCATCCTGAAATATTTAATCCAATAGGAAAAAATTTATTTAATTTTAGAATAGTAGATTTATTATTTTTTATTGATTTTATATTTTTCTTTATCATAATTAAATTAACAAAAAACAAAGGCTTCAATGATACTTCAAAACTTATTATAAGGTTTGTAAAAACTGCTGTAGTATTTATAATATGTGGATTTTCAATTTATCTTTATCATTATTACATAGATATAAAAGGAGTGTCAGGTCAAACATTCCTTAGCCAATCCTGGGCTCCTTTTCAAACATATAGTGATATGAGTCCACTAGGTTATCATGGATATGATTTGTTTTTTTATTCAGATTTAGATAATGGATTAACAGAGTCAGAAGTTAATGAAATAGATACTTGGTTTGAAAACAACAAAGAGGATATAGAAGATAATGAATATAAAGGATATCTTGAAGGCAAAAATCTAATTGCAATACAAGTTGAATCTTTAGAAAACTTTGTTATTAATCAAACTGTTTATGGACAAGAGATTACTCCTACATTAAATAAATTACTATCAAACAGTTTATATTTTGATAATATTTATGAGCAAAATAATTCAGGAACAAGTTCTGATGCAGACTTAATGGTTAACACTTCAATTTTTCCATTAAGGAATTACAGTACTTTCCCTACATACTCATGGACTACTTATAATAGCCTTCAAAAACTATTGAACGAAGAAGGATATACAACTATTTCTACACATGCAGAGCTTCCTGGAAGCTGGAACTGGGCAGAACCTCATAAAGCATTTGGAGCTGATAAGATTTGGGATATTAATGAATTCAACTTAGATGAAGTTATTGGACTTGGTTTATCAGATGAATCATACTTAAAACAACTAGCTAATAAATTAAAAGATGAAACAGAGCCATTTTATACTTTTGTTACTACATTAACTAGTCATGGACCTTTTGATATTCCAGAGGATAAAAAGTTATTAGATTTACCTAAAGAACTAGATAATAATATGCTAGGTGCTTACTTCCAAAGCATTAGATATACTGATGAAGCAATTAAAATATTTTTAGAGGAACTAGATAAAAATGGACAACTTGATAATACTGTAATAATGATTTATGGAGATCACTGTGGAGTTCATAAATTCTATGAAGAAGATATTGTCGATGCACCACTTGAGGGTAATTGGTGGCAAGAAAATAATAAAAAGATTCCTCTAATTATTTACAATAAAGATATAGAGGCAGCTACAATTTCTAATGCTGGAGGTCAAGTAGACTTCTTACCAACTATATCATATCTTTTAGGTATTGATAAAGACAAATTCCAAAATACATCTATGGGACGTATTTTAGTTAATACTAATAGAAACTCAACTATTTTAAATTATGGAGAAATAATAGGTACTCCTAAAGATGAAAATGAAGAAACTCATTTAAAAGATACATTCAAAATTGCAGATCTAATTATTCAAGGAGATTACTTCAAGCTTAAAGGTTATTAATAAAGGCACTACCTTCTGGTAGTGCCTTTATCATTTTTCTATCTATACATTATCTAAATTTAATATAAGAAATTATTATTACCAAAAAAGCTAAAACTAGAATAGATGTAGGAATTATCATACTACTACCTAATTTATTATTAATGGAACTTTTCTCATTTATTGAAATATCTTCCTCACTCTCAATTGTAGTATAATTATTATTTTTAGTAGTTTCAGTTTCTTCATTTACACTCAAATCTTCATTAGTACTAAAATTTTCATTACTATCATCAACATTATCCTCAGATAAAATTTCCTTAATAGTTTCCTTTATAGTTTCATTATCTATATTAGCGAGTACTTCCGTTGTTAAAAGCTCTGTATTATTTTTAATAACTTCAAAATACTTTTTTATTTCACTAACATTCCCTTTAAATATAGAATTACCATTAGCTTTATCTTTTAAAGTAAAATCTCCATTCTTTATACTAAAATCTATATTTAGCTTTAAATCATTCGACATAGATGCAAAATTTTTATATATTTTTATAATATCTGTTAATTTATAATCCTTAAAAGAAGCATTTACCTTTATATCATTAGATATAGTTTTACTTTTATCTGATATATTTTGAATTTCCTCTTCACTCAAATCTAAATTATTTATATATTCAATTAAGTTTTCAATATTTAAATTAGATTTTAAAACTTCTTCATCTGAGTTAGCATAAACTCTAATCTGATCTCCAATTAAAAATACTAGCATAATTAATATTATAATTGAAATTTTTTTATATTTTTTCATCTCAATACCCCCTTATTTTATTAAGAGTATTGACACATTATCATAAATTAATCATAAGCTTTAATATTACAATATTTCCCAGAAAATATTTCGTTAAACATCTAAATTTATTTTATTCTTTAAAAACTATTTTAAAACTTTTTATATTTTATTTCCGTTCCATTCATCTAATGCTAATTTTACAGATCTAGTCATTTCCTTTGAAAACTCTGACTTAACTTTCATATTGAAATGATATTGCGCATAATTATTGGCATTATATTTATTTTTAGTAACAAATAATCTATCTCTTTCTTTAAACATTTTCTTAATATCCACTTCAGAAAATTCCTTGTATTCTTCTTCAAAAATAATATATTCTTCATTAAACCTATCTCTTAATGGAACACTATAACCTTTAGGGTAATAGCCTAATGTTAACATAGTGATAGGAAAAACATATTTAGGTAAATTTAATAATTCTTTATGATATTCAAACTTTTCCATAATATCTCCTATGTAACAAGAACCTATTCCTAAACTTTCTGCCGCAATTACTACATTTTCTGCTGCTATTATTGCATCTTGAGTTGCTAGCATTAAATTTGCTTCAGTTGGGCCTTCAAAGTACTCACCTTTTTCTTCCATAAATGATTTTGTATTATTATATTCATAGTACTTATACCACTTATTTAAATCTGCTAGAAATACTAATAATACTGGAGCTGTTTTTATAAAAGGTTGGTTATCACAGCTTATAGAAAGTTTTTCTTTAATTTCTTTGTTTTTTACGACAATTACTGAATAAGACATCATATTACCAGCTGTTGGTGCTCTCATAGCAGATTTTAAAATTAAATCTAAGTCCTCTTTAGATATGTCTTTTTCATCATATTTTCTTAATGATCCCCTTTTTAATATTGTGCTTATTGTTTCGTTCATTTTTTTCTCCCCCAATTCTTAATTTATCCTATGAACTATTTCTAGCCCATACTTATTTAATAACTCTAAATCTAGCTCTTTTTCAAATTCCATTAGCTGACTTATAATTATATTTCCTTCTGTTTTATAACTCAATATCTTCCCTTTTCCCTCATCTTTAAAATCACTCCATGTCCAAAGATGAGCCGTTCCTTCAATAGCTTTTATTTCATATATATAATTTTTAGACATTAAAATATATTGAGACAATAATAACCTATTATTACTATTATCATAAATAAATTCCTTAGAGTATTCTTTAATTTTATCTCTTATTTCTTTGTCTAAGTTTAAATAATTAATATATATACTCTTAAACTTTCCCATTCTAAAACTCCATGAATATAATTTTATTATAAAACATTATATCATTCTTATATAAAAATTAAAAAGTCAAATATCCTCGATACCTGACTTTTTAATTATTTCTATTCTACATCATAAATCTTATAATATTTATTCTTTAAGTAATCAATAAAGTATTTTGGGTTAAGATCTTCTCCAGTAATTCTCTTTATAAGTTCTCCTGGAGTGTATATTGCACCATGTACATGTACCTTTTCATTTAACCACTTTGTAATTTCAGTAAGATTACCATTTTTAACTTCTTCCATTATATTTGGTTTTTCATTTAATAATGTATTGAACATTTGTGCACCATATAAATTACCTAAAGCATAGCTCGGGAAGTAACCAAAGGAACCATCTGACCAATGCATATCTTGAAGAATACCTTCAGCATCATTTTTAGGTTCTACTCCTAGGTATTCCTTATACATCTTATTCCATATGTCTTTAAGATCATCTACAGAAATTCTTCCATTAATTAATTCCTTTTCTATTTCATATCTTATAATAATATGAAGTCCATATGTTAATTCATCTGCTTCTGTTCTAATTAAAGATGTTTCAACATAATTCATAGCTTCATAAAACTCATTTAAAGTTACATCTTTAAAATCATCAAAGTATTTTTTAGCTACAGGTAAAAGATATGAACAGAATTCCTTACTTCTACCTAATATATTTTCATAAAATCTAGATTGAGATTCATGTATTGCCATTGAAGCTCCAGTTTGTAAGCCTGTACACTCTAAATCATCACTAATATTTTGTTCATATATACCATGACCGCCTTCATGGATTGTACTAAATAAAGCTGAAGTAAATTCATCTTCATGATAGTTAGTAGTTAATCTAACATCTTTATTTCCAAAGTTGGTTGTAAATGGGTGCACACTAACATCGAGTCTGCCTGCTTCCATATCAAATCCTATTTTATCTAGTATATATAAAGATAAATCTTTTTGTTTATCAGCATCAAAATGCCCATATAAGAAATCACGATTTAATTTCTTTTTACTTCCTTTAACCTTATTTAATACTTCTATTATACCATCCCTTAATTCAGAAAATATCTTATCTAATTTTTCAGTTGTAAGACCTAATTCATATTTATCTAATAAAGTATCATATTTATCATATTTATATCCCCAGTAATTAATAAATTCCTTTTGGAATTCAACCACTTTTTCTAAATAAGGCTTAAAAATATCAAAATCACTTGCATCTTTTGCTTTTTCCCAAGCTAACTCTGAATTACTACAAAGCCCAACATAAGCAACATATTTATCTTCTGGTATCTTCTTAGTTTCATTATAAGATCTTTCTAACTCTTCAAGCATTCTTTTCTCAGTTAAGTTCATTTCATCCTTATAAGGTGTTAAATCCTTAATAAATTCTTCTATCTTAGTACTAGTTATCATTTTAAAGCTTTCACCTGATAAATATTCTAGAACCTTAGATCTTGACTCTCCAGCTTTACTAGGAATATTAGTTCTCATATCCCAATAAACTAAGCCTATAGCTTGCTCTAACCTTTCATATTGTCCTAAATATTCTTTTAATTCATTTATTTTATCTTTTAATTCCATATTTATCCTCCTATTATAACTATAACTTATAATAAATATACCATATTTTAGATATATAAAGAAATATTTTCTATTATTTTCACATAAATATAATTTATTATCTTGAATATTTATACTTATTAGTTTATTATATAAATAATAAAAATTTGGAGGAAATATTATGAAAGCACTAGTATATTTGAATTACATACATCATCATCGCTAGAGAGACTTCATCTTATTTGAGATGCAAGTCTATTTCCAGTAGGCTTGTTTCTCTAGGCTATGATTAGTGCAATCATATTAGTTTAGCTCTGTAGAATATGCCTACAGGGCTTTTTGTTGTTTAAATAATTTTAAGGAGAGATGAAAATGAAAAATGCTATTATTAAACCTATTATATTACCAGGGTTTATGGAATTATTACCTAATGAGCAAAGAATTTTTAATGATATCGTAAGTAAAATAACAACGATTTACGAAGAAAATGGTTGTCTTCCAATCGATACACCTATAATAGAAAAATCTGAAGTTTTATTAGCAAAGACTGCTGGAGAAACTGAAAAACAAGTATATTCTTTCACTAAAGGATCTAAAAATTTATCCTTAAGGTTTGATTTAACAGTTCCATTTGCAAGATATACAGCTCAATACCTAAATGATTTAACCTTCCCTTTTAAAAGATACCAAATTGGAAAAGTATATAGAGGTGAAAGAAATCAAAAAGGAAGATATAGAGAATTTTATCAATGTGACGTTGATATAATTGGTAAAGATAAACTAAGTATTAAAAATGATGCTTTAGTTATAAGCTTAGCCTCAAAGGCATTTAAATCTTTTGGATTAGATAATTATAAATTTCAGATTAATAATAGAAAAATCCTTTCAGGTTTATTAGAACACTTGAACATAGATAATATAAACGAAGTTATGATTTTAATAGATAAGTTCGATAAAATCGGTAAAGAAACATTTGAAGAAGAATTACAAAGGATCGTAGATAAAGAAAAAGCTATAACTATATGTAAAATAATAAATATAAATGGTTCAACAGAAACTGCTTTAGAGGAGTTAGAATCTTTTAATATAAAAGATGAAAAATTTATCTTAGGAATAAAAGAGTTAAAAGAAGTTATTAATACTTTAGATTTCTTAGGTGTAAAGGATAATGAATATATAATCAATTTGAAAATAATAAGGGGTCTAGATTATTATACTGGAACTGTCTTTGAAACATTATTAATTAATAATGAAGAATATGGTTCTATATGCTCAGGTGGAAGATATGATAATTTAGCTGAAAACTATACAAATAACATATTACCTGGTGTTGGTATTTCTATAGGTTTAACTAGATTATTCTTTGTATTAAAAGAAATAGGGTTTATAGATAACTATAAACTGCAATCTAGAGTAGATTATTTAATAATCCCGATCGGAGATACCCTTAACTATTGCTTTGAAGTTTATAATAAACTATCTTCTTTAGAAAAAAAAGTTGAAATTTACTTTGAAGACGATAAGCTTAAGAAAAAATTGAATTATGCAGATAAACTTTCCATACCATATGTTATTCTTTTAGGGGAAGAGGAAAAAAATAATAGGATGCTAAATATAAAAGATATGAACTCTGGATTACAAGAAACAGTCAAGTTTGAAAACATTAATTAAATTAGTACATTTTATTTTTAAAAGACATTATATAGATAAAATTTTATCTATATAATGTCGTTTTTACTATTTGTTATATTGAGGTTCTTGCTCTTTTACAAAATCAAGTCTTGATTGAAGTGATTGTTCTACTCCATCCATTGTATTTGCAAGCTGACTGAACATTTGCTTTGCTTCTTGATTATCTGTATCTAATGAGAATGTCTTCATATCTGCAGCTAATCCTTTAGCACTTGCTAATGCTGTTTCAAGTTTAGTTCCTGTTGGCATTATAAATTCCTCCTTTGTATTTTTATATTGCAACTATATTTTGGTTCATAATGAAATTAAATATTCTATATATTTATAATGAAAATTTTTCCTATTATCTATATCATATAAATTTAAATATTTTTTAATATTAATAATAATTTTTATTAAGTAATGAATTAAAATACTCTATAAAGGTTAAAGTAAACTTACAAGGAATTTAATAAAAATAAAGGAGACTTTTATATGAGCACTATTGCAAAAGTAAAGCAAACATTAGCTACAATAAAAGGAGCTGAATCAACTCTAGAAATATATTCATTACAAGAACGTAATAATCAAGCTAAAGAAGTTTATAGTGAAGCTGCTAGAGAAATAAATAAAATTAAAAGAGATTTAGAAAAAAGGATTGGTACTATGGAATTTGAAGAACCACAATATAAAGGTAACTAAGTGAGGTGAAACAATGAGTACTTGGTTAATAATATTATTTAAATCAATAATTCTATTTTTTATAGCAATAGTAATAGCTAAATATATGAAAAGGAAGACACTATCTAGGTCTACTCCATTTGATTTTATTTCATATTCTGTCATTGCAATTATAATCTCTTTAATGTCTTTAAATTTAATAAGTAATTTTTATTTGGGATTCGTTGCATTGGCTGTTTGGGTATTTATGCCTCTGATTTTAGACTATTCTGAAATGAAAAGTAAAACTGTTTATAACATTTTACATGGAAAAGAACGAGTTTTAATTAAGAATGGTAAGATCATGGAAGACAATTTATCTAAAGAAAGAATTACAGGCCAAGAATTCCTACAACAAATGCGTTCAAAAAATGCATTTAACTTAGCAGATGTAGAATTTGCTTTAATGGAATCAAATGGAGATATTAATATTAGTTTAAAGGCTGACAAAAATCCTATTACATCCTATGATTTAGGTAAAAAAATAGGGGCAAAAGCTGAACCTCAAGCAGTGATTTTAGATGGTAATATTTTAAATGAGGGTCTTACTAATGCTGGATTAAATCAAGGATGGCTTACAACTCAATTAGAAATGCAAGGAGTATCTGTTGAAAATGTATTTCTTGGTCAGGTAGATTCATCAGGAGATTTATATTTGGATCTTTATGATGATATGATTCAAGTTCCAAAGGCTCAAGTTAAGGAAATGCTATATGCAAGTATTGAAAAATCTATATCAGATCTTATATCTTTTTCTCTAGACACAGATAATTTAGAAGCCAAAAAGATGTACTCTGATAATGCAAAGAAATTAGAGAAAGTAATAAAGAAACTAGAACCATATTTATTACGTTAGAAGGTGAAATATATGTCAAATATGAAAAAGAAAAAAATGACCACTACTCAACAGCAATATGATGCTTTAGTGAAAACTATAGAACCTAAAAGACCTATAGTTAAAAATTGTATTAGAGCCTTTTTAGTTGGTGGTGCAATTTGTACTATTGGTCAATTATTTCAATGGATATTTATTAACTATTTTAATTTTGATGAAAAGACTTCAGTATCTCCTACTTTAGTTTTATTAATATTTTTAGCAGCTCTATTCACTGGACTTGGAGTATTTGATCATCTAAGTCAATGGGCTGGATGTGGCACTGCAGTCCCAATTACAGGTTTTGCTAACTCAATAGCATCTGCTTCAATGGAACATAAAAGCGAAGGTCTTGTTCTCGGAGTTGCAGGTAATATGTTTAGGCTTGCTGGAGCAATAGTAGTATATGGAGTTATCTCAGCTTTTATAGTAGCTTTAATAAAAATGACAATAATATGGTTGGAGGTGATGTAAATGCTTAAAGGTCATCAATCTTGGATTTTTGAATCAAGACCTACAATATTATCTTCTTCTGCTGTTGGTGGACCTTTTGAAGCTAACGGTGCTTTAGCAAATGACTTTGATATACTTACTGAAGACTTATGGCTTGGTCAAGATAGCTATGAAAAAGCAGAGAAAGTTCTTTTAGAGCATGCTTGTCATAGAGCTATTGAAAAAGCAAAACTAAGAAAAGAAGATATTAATTTTCTATTTAGCGGAGATTTAATGAATCAAATAATATCAAGTAGCTTTGCTGCAAGAACTTTAGGAATACCTTATTTAGGCGTCTTTGGAGCTTGCTCAAGTTCTATGGAAGGATTGGCGTTAGCAGCTCAATTAATAGACAGTAAATCTGCAAAATATGTTGTTACAGCTGCAAGTAGTCATAATGCTGCTGCTGAAAAGCAATTTAGATATCCAACAGATTATGGAGTCCAAAGACCACCTACTGCTCAATGGACAGTAACAGGTGCAGGTGCCGCAGTACTTTCAGAAAATGGGAATGGGCCAAAAGTAACTTCTGCAACCATTGGAAGAGTTATAGATATGGGAATATCAGATCCTTATAATGTTGGGCCCGCAATGGCTCCAGCAGCTGTTGACACAATTGAAGCTCATTTTAGAGATTTAAATATTGATGCTACACATTATGATCTTATTGCCACAGGAGATTTAGGAAAAGTAGGTCATGAAGTTGCAAATGCTTTGTTTGAAAAACATAACATAAATATGCCTATAGACATATTTACTGATTGTGGACTTTTAATATATAAGAAAGAACAACCTAGTTTTGCAGGTGGAAGTGGATGCGGTTGCTCTGCTACTGTAACTTACGGCCACTTATTAAATCGTATGCGTAAAGGAGATTTAAAAAAGATATTAATAGTTGCAACTGGAGCACTATTTTCTCCTATATCTTTTCAACAAAAAGAAAGTATACCTTGTATTGCTCACGCAGTATCTATAGAAATGTAAAAAGGTGTGATATATTATGGAAAAATTTATTTTTGCCTTTATTATAGGTGGTATAATTTGTGTAATTGGTCAAATATTAATGGATACCTTAAAAATTACTCCAGCCCATACAACTTGTACATTAGTTGTAATTGGTGCAATTTTAGGAGGATTTGGCTTATATGACCCTTTAGTTAAATTTGCTGGTGCAGGTGCCTTTGTTCCAATAAGTAGTTTTGGAAATACACTTGTTACAGCAGCAATTAAGGAAGCTCAACAATATGGATTTATAGGGCTTTTTACTGGTATGTTAAATACAGTAAGTGCTGGAGTATCTTCTGCAATAGTATTTGGCTTCCTTGCCGCACTAATATTTAAACCTAAAGGCTAAATATTATACATAAAGAAATATGACCACCATTAAATAGTGGTCATATTTTAAAATAATAATATAAGATCTATTAAACTGTTAGTATATATAATTAACTTATTATAATTTAAAGGATTAGATGTTTTTAAAATTCCATTTAAATTATATTGATAATCTTTTAGATACTTTAGTAAATAAATCTTGCTATTTGTATATCCTGAAATAAACTTATCATTTTCAAGACCATCAATTATATTATCAATTACAGATTTAGAATTTATAACTTTTTTATTTATATCATTAAGAAATTCTTCAGTAAACTTTTCTTTAAATACTATTATTTCTCTCATTTTTGAAGTAACTTCTCTTAAATTAAATACTTCATCATTTAAATCAGCATAGTTCTTCTTTCCTATTATCTTTTCAATTAATTTTCTATCCAAAACAACCTCCACAAAATAATCAATTAATTCTATTTTAATTCTATTGAGATTAATTTTCAATAATATAAATAATACTTATCATATTATTATATTCTAATTTAAATAGTTTGATTATCTAAGATAACAGTATCTTTTCTTGTCTTTGATTCAATTGCCAAATATGTAATAGCTACAAAAATAATTAAACATCCAATGAGTTTACTTATATTAAGTGATTCATTAAACAATAGTATACCACTAATTACACTAGTTATTGGCTCAAATAATGAAAATATAGCTGCCGATGTTGATCCTATAATTGATACACCTATTTGGAATGATACTATTCCTACTATAGATGCTAATATTGAGCAAAGAATCATTAAAATATATGCCTTTAATGGAAGATTAACTTCAATATAAGATCCCCAAATATTCCCTATAAACATTTCAAAGGAAGAAAAAGTAACTATGTAAAAAGACAATTTATACGGATTTATTTTTACTAAATCTTTTTTATCAAGCCATAATATATAAAAAGCGTAAGTTCCCCCTGATATTAAAGCCATTAAAGCTCCAGATATATTTCCACTACTTTTTGTATCCATAAAAAGTGCTACACCAATAAAAGCTAATATCAAAGATAATATCTTTCCTTTTCCTAACTTTTCCTTAAATATAAACTTACATGCCATAGCAACAAAAATTGGGTACATAAAATGTAAAGTTGTTGCAGCTCCTATTCCTATATATGTATACGAGCTATAAAGTAAAGCTGTAGTAATAGCAACTCCTATTAAACTTAAAATAAAAATATTTTTTAATTCTCTTCCTTCTATTCTTAAAGGAACCTTCTTATATTTTAATATTAAGAATAAAAAAGGAATCGCAAATAAATTCCTATAAAAAGTCATTGATAATGAATTATTACCTAATTCATAAGTTAAACTAGCTAATGCAGGTGTAACCCCAAATATTACTGCAGATAATATTGTAAATAAAATACCTCTAAATTTCATTTCATCACCTTCTTTTGTTGATTTATTAATAATTTCATCATATATTTTACTATATTATTTAATAAATTTCAGCTATATATATTTTTCTGATTTATAAATAAATATTTTATCAACAAATAAAAAACTCCTTCTTAATAATAATTAATTATTTCTAAGAAGGAGTTTTATTTATTAGTTTAATTAACCTTATTTAATTATATAATATTAATTTTATTTTCTCTTTAAAAGAAGTGCTATACCAGTAAAACTAAATAATAATCCTAATAATCCTGTAACATTAAATCTAGAACCAGTATTAGGTAATTTTTTAGATGATGTATCACCAGTTTCTCCCTTAATAATAATGTCTTCTTCTGAATTTGTATCATATTCATCATTAGTTTCTTTTAATTTAGCATCATCGATAACTTTGGATATTTTATTGCACATATCATCTATAACCTCTTGAGTCACATTTTCATCTCTAAATAATTCATGTGCTTTTTCCAAAAGTTCTTGTATATCTTCTACACTTTCAGGTATATACTTGTCTATATTTTCAATAAGTTTTTCTAATTTTTTAATTTGAGTTTCAAGGTCTTTTTTATCAAAACTTTCACCTTGATCTGGCTTATCTTCTTTTAATTTAGAGTTATCTATAGCCTTTGATATTTTATTACACATATCATCTACAGATTCCTGAGTTGCATTATCTGCCTTATATAATTCTTGTGCTTTTTCTAAAAGTTCTTGTATTCCTTCTATACTTTCAGGTATATACTTATCGATATTATCAATAAGTTCTTCTAGAAGTTTAATTTTAGTCCCAAGATTTAATTTATCAATAGTTTCACCTGGATCTGGTTTATCATCTTTTAATTTAACATTATCTATCGCTTCTATTATCTTTTCACACATAGCATCTATCATTTCTTGAGTAGCATCTTCAGAGTTATATAATTCTTGTGCTTTTTCCAATAGTTCTTGTATCTCTTCTACACTTTCAGGAATATATTTATCTATATTAGATACAATATCCTCTAATGCTTTAATTTTAACTTCAAGATTTGATTTATCAATAGTCTCATCTGGCTTATCTTCTTCTTTTAAAATAATACTTTGTTTAGCTTTTAGATTATTTGTATTTTTAACAAGGCTATTTAACTTTAGTTCTCCAAATAAAGTATAAACTCCAGCTTTATTTCCATCAAAATTATTTATATCCCATATTACAGGAACTAATAATTCAAGTAATAAATTTCCAACTTTTATATTTACATTACTCATTTTATCAAGATTTAACAAATCTATATTTGTTGGAATTATAGCTTCTTTCTGTTCATGATCTTCTACACTTTCTAATTCAGATTCTTCATTGATAATTTTACCCATAACTTCAAGTTCATTTATTCCAACACCATTACCTAATGCAGATGAATTTAATTCTTCAAATATAAATCTTATATATCTTGCTGAAACCTCATTATCTAATTTAATAGTATCAACTGGATGTGATGCTCCTCCACTTTCATGTTCTTTTTCTTCAACTGTCACCCATTCTTCCTGATCTGATGATATTTGAACTTTATATTTTGTTGGAAATACTAAGTTGAAATATGAGATAATAACTTCTTTTATAATAGTTGGTTTTTCACCTAAATCAACTATTATCCATGCATTCTCATCTGCACTATCACCTTTTATAAAATTAGAATCCCATTTTGTTGATTTATCTCCATCATTAATATAACTTTTTAATCCATTAGATGTTCCTGATACTTCTAGATTTTTATTAAGTGCAATATTTGAAGTTTCTGTTATCTTTACTTCCAATGCATTGACTAATTCTTTAAGTTTTTCCACTTCTGAGTTAATTTGCTCTTGTGTAGCTTCTTTATTATCTAATAAAAGCTCTGATTCTTTAAGAGTACTATTTAGATTATCTACACTTGATTTAGTATAGTTGCTTAGATCCTTTTCTTTTATCTCATTAATTAAATTGCTTAATGCACTATAGTCAACTTCTACCTCATCTATATATTTTCCCATTATCATTAATTCAGTAATACCTACTCCATTACCAGCAGCTACATTATTCAACTCTTTAAAAAATAATCTTAGATATCTAGTACTTATTGGAGTTTCAAAATCAATTGAATCAACTGGAGATGTTGGTCCATTATGATTTTTTTCTATCTCTTTTATAGTTTCCCAATTTACATTATCTTTAGAGATCTGAATTTCATAATCAGTTGGATAAATTTTATTAAAATACTTAACAATTATCTGTGTAATTTCGTTTTTATCTTCACCTAAATCAATTGTTATCCATGCACTATCATCTGCATTATTTCCTTTAATGAAATTGCTATCCCATTTTGTATTTTCATCTCCATCATTTACAAAGTCTTTATTCCCATCACTTGTTCCGGATACTGTAACTGCCTTACCTAAAGCAATATTATTAATTTTATCTTTTGGTCCGTCACTAATTATATTGTCTACATTTACTCCAATATCATCACTTGTGCTTTCTCCATATTTGAACATTAATTCGTATATAGAAGGAGTTTCACCTGCTTTCCACTCTAATCTAACAGATAAAATGTCATCATATTCTTTTGTATCTACATCTATAATACTACTATTTAAATCTGATATATCTTTATAACCATTCTTAGTATTTATTTTCATAACCCCATTTGATGGTTCTTGTAAAAGTAAAATATTATCAACATTTGTATTTTCACTAAATATATATTCTATATAATCAGTATTACTTACAGGATCTTTTTGAGTAAATACAGTTGAAATATCCTTATCATTAACTTTATTAATACTACCTTTTAGACTACTATTTAAATTACTTAATATTTGACTTTCTACAGATTTATTTATTTCGATTTCATGCAATTTTAAATAATATCCTGTATTTCCTGTTATATAAATCCTTAAATACCTTGCTTCTTTACCCTCTCCATTTGCAGTTACATTTCTATATGGAACTTCAAATACACTATTATCATCTATAACTTTTCCAATGCTTGTCCATTCCTTGTTATCCTTTGAAATTTGAATTTCAGCATTATATAACCTAGGATTACCATCTGATGTAATAACTTTCACATCATAAACTTTACTTGTACTTCCTAAATCAAAAGTAATATAATCACCAATAGCTTGTTCTTCGTTAGTCCATGCAAATGTAGATAAATCATTATCAAATAGATTTTTATAATCCCCTTCTTTTAATCCATTTGTTAAATTTGTTTCCATTATTTTAGGATTTACTTTTAAATTTGTAATAGATACACCAAATTCATTTATATCCAAATTAATATTTACATTTGTTTTATTTATTAATCTAATATATTTTAAATTTGCACTTTCCTCTTTAAATTGACTCCACGTATTGCCATTAATTGAATATTCAATTGTTAATCCTTCCTTAGAAACTTTATTAACTAAATTAGAAACCGTACTTATATCCTCTAACTTTATCCCTACATATTCATTTGCTCTTAAAGTTACATTATTCAAGTTGCAAATACTATTTTTACTTCCATTGATAGTTATAGGAGTTTCCTTTAATACTTCAACATTTGTATATACACGTGGTTGTTTTTGATCCTCCCTATTAACAGTAAACTCTCGAATATATGTCCAATAAGGCTTTACCTTATCTTTAATTAAACGCAATCTCACATACCTAGCTTCAAAATTTAAATCCTCTAAATCAATTCTTACCTTATTACTGTAAGTATTAATTTCATTCCATGTAGTTCCATCAGTTGAATATTCTAAAACAGCTTCATGAAAATAATCATGATGAGTATCATTCATTGCTTGTAATATATGAAGATTTTTTACTGATATAGTTTTCCCCATATCAATACCTATATAATCACCATCAGCTTGATTTACAATAAATGATGCACTTGTTCCTTCATCCCCATCAAATATTTTCGATGTATTTGTGTTATCTACTTGTTCCACCCCACCCATAACTGCATATATACTTGGAATAAAGCTATCATCTTCTACACCAAATATAGAAAATATATCATTTTTTACATAGTTAATCATTTTAGAAATAAATGGTGTCAATTGTTTACTTCCAGCTTCTGCATATACACTAGGTATATCCTCTGTAGTTAAATAAGTATACTTAGTTTCAAAAGCTTTGGTTGCTATTCTAAATGAGTCCCAAGCTTCACTCTTTTTATTATTTAATATTGAAATCATACTTTTTAAAATTTCTTTACCTGATGTTGCAACATCCTCTAATGATTTAAGCCATGGGTCTAATTCTTTTAGTAATTCATTATTTGTACAATTGTTTCTCATTTCTTCTATAGCTGCTAACATATTATCAAACTCTTTAATTAATTCTAGTAGTTCTGGATCATCTGCCGTCAATGTTTCCATTTTACTTTTTTCAACTATACTATCTAATTTAGTTTTTAAATACTCTGACTCATTAAATCCTGGTACACGTGAAGATTTCGGTGCATTAGCAATATTTCTAGCTATTGTTAAATATGCCTCCCTTACTTCTGGCTGTAAATATTTAAATGAATCTTCCCAAACTTTCTGTGAATTACTTAAATAATTATTGTTATTCCAATTTAATGCAGCAAGTTGAAATAAAGCAACTTTATTAGACTCTGCAAATCTAGAAGGATTTGATACAAAGCCAGCCATTCCATTTACATTATCACGTGCATAATAAGTAATATCTCCTAAGTAAATTCCTGATTTAGCGTGCTCATTTACTGGATAGTTTAGCCAAAATACAGGTTTATGATCTGTTTTTTCTTGTAAAAAATTAATTGTTTCTTGAGTAATAGGAGAATTTACATCATCCCCTGTCCAATATAAATCAATTGTCTCATTTAAACCCTTCAATACTCTAAGTTCTTCACCATTACCTGACCATGCTTTATTGTATCCCTGTGGGCAATAAACCATTCTAGAACAACCTTTTTTCTGTATAAATTCATTATCAAGACGATTTAATAAATCTACTACATCTTGATTAGAACCACTACCGAAATCATCATTTAGTATATCAAATTTACGAACTCCAATGTCATATAACTGTTGAAACTTTGCTATTAGCTTTTGATATCTTATTTCATATTCCTCTTTGTCAGAAACATTTAATCCACTAAAAAATCCTGAAATATGAACCGACCAACCATACCGTACCTTTGTTTTTTCCCCTAATTTTACAAGCTCTTCAATCTTAGCTAATTCCTCTGCTGGATACAATTCATCCCATTTACTAGTATGATAAGGATCTGTTTTAGAAGCATATACATATGAGTTCATCTTGTAATCCTTCGCAAAATTCATTAAACTTTCACGTTCATCATAATTCCATCCTCCGTAAAAACCCTCTATAAAGCCACGGGTTGCTACACTAGCATAATCTTCAATTTTAGCATTTAATAGTTTCATATTATTAAATGAAGATAATATCATCTTTAATGTTGATACTCCATAAAATGTACTATCTGTATCTTTACCCAATATTACAATTGTATCTTCCTTTATGTCCATTAAATAAGCATCTGGATTTTCAAATAAATTTTCATTACTTATTGTTATATTATTTTTTACATACTCATCAACCAATTCATTTGAATTATTAACACCTAAGCATAAATTTGTTTTGCCATCACTTAGCTTGTCATTTAAAGTGTAATCAATTTCATATTCTGCTAATACTTCTTCTACATATAACTTTGTAGGATCATCAACCCCACTTTCTAAAACTAAATTCACTTCTTTACTTAAATTAAATGAGGTTTCATCTTCATCATATTCAATGTTTTGTGGTATTGGATAAATTGAGTACTTATTAGATTCGTCAGAGGTTCCATCCGTATTTTTTTCATTTTCTATAGCATATACTTTAAAAACTGGAGGTTGAAGACAAATTCCTAATAAGATAGTTATGCTCAAAGTAAATGCTACAATTCTATTTTTACAATCATGTAGCTTTTTTTTCATAAATTTACACTCTCCCTTCTTATTTATAAATATTGAATATATATGAACCTATCTTTGTAAATGATAACATAATATATTATTTTATTCCATAAATTAGCAATATATTTATTATTATTAGCAAATAGATTACATTTTTAATAAAAAAATAGAATAGCTATCATATTAGTAAATATTTATAATATGATACTATCCTATATTTTTATATTATTAATTCCAAACTTCTTTAGCTATTTCTTTGACTAGTTTTAATTTTGCCCACTGTTCTTCTTCTGTAAGCTTATTTCCCTCTTCAGTTGATGCAAAACCACATTGTGGGCTTAAGCATAACCTTTCTAAAGGAATATATTTTTCCGCTTCTTTTATACGATTTATTATATTTTCTTTACTTTCAAGTACAGGTGATTTTGTAGTTATAAGTCCTAATACCACTTTTTTATTATTACTTATATATTTTAATGATTCAAAACCACCTGAACGCTCATCATCAAATTCTAAATAAAAAGCATTTACATTTTCATTTGCAAAAAGATCTTTTGCCACCCTATCATATGATCCTTCACAAGCCCATGTTGAATGAAAATTTCCACGACATATATGAGTATTAATTACCATATCCTTAGGTTTTCCTTCAATAGATAGATTATTTATTCTAATTAATTTTTCAATTATTTTTTGTAATCCATCTTCATTTGTTCCCAGAATAAAACATGCATTTGGATCAACACATACTCCCCATGTGCAATCATCAAATTGAAGATTTCTACATCCAGCCTCATATAAATCTCCAATAACTTTTTTATATCCTTCTGCAATATCATTAATAAGCTCTTCTTCATTAGGATATATTTCCCTAGTCTTTTTTATATTATCTGCTGTAATCATTTGAAATAAAAATTGTGCTGGTGCAGGTATTGTTTGACGTGCAACTGTGTTTTCATCTTCAAATTCTTTTACAAATTTAAAATGCTCTACAAAAGGATGTTTATTAACAGAAACTTTTCCTGTAAGGAATGTATCATCAATTAATGCTGGTTCTCCATGAAACGGAATGCCACTCTTTGTTTTTTTATGTCCAACTCCATTAAATGCCCACATAAAATCTAGATGCCAAGAACTTCTTCTGAATTCTCCATCAGTAATAACTGGTAGGCCAACTTCTTTTTGCTTTTCAATTAATTCTATAATAGCCTTATCTTCTACCTTCTTTAATTCTTCTTTTTTTATGTTTCCTTCTGCATAATCTTTTCTAGCTTTCTTTAAATAGTCTGGTCTTAAAAAGCTTCCAACAATATCATATTTAAATGGTGAATTTTTACTCATATTAATTCTCTCCTATCCCTATCTATATTATAAACTTAGTATAAATTAATTTTTTATAATTGAAAAATACAAAAAAATATACGTTTAATATAGCTTTAAACTATATCAAATGTATATTCTATTCTTAATACTATATCAATTTATAAATTATAAAACTGAGTTTTATTTCATATAAGCACTAACATGATTCCTTAAAGCCTCCATGTATGCCTTTCCATATCTACTTAGAGACATATTCTTTTGTAGAACAGTACCAATACACATATATTCATCCACCATAAGTGGTCTTGCAATTATGTTTTCTCCATTAAGTTCTTTGCTTATTACTCCTGAACTTACAGTGTACCCATTTAAACCAACTGCAAGGTTAAATAAAGTGGCTCTATCCCTTACCTTTATATTTTTATTACGATCAAGTGTGCTTAAAATCTCCTCTGAAAAATAAAAGGAATTATAGTCTCCTTGCTCAAAGGATAGGTATGGATAAGCTTCTAATTCTTCTAAAGTAATTACATCCTTTTCAGCAAGTGGGTGCTTTGAACTAATAAATACATGCGGTTTTGCCACAAAAAGTTTTTCAAATATCAACCCATTTTGCTTAATAATTTTCAAAATTACCTCTTCATTTTTAGATGAAGTATATAAAATTCCTATTTCACTTTTTAATCTACTTACATCATCAATAATCTCATAAGTTTGAGTTTCTCTAAGAGTAAAATCATAATGATTTCCACCAAACTCTCTAATAACATCTACAAATGCATTTACAGCAAAAGAATAATGTTGAGTAGATACTGAAAATCTTGGACTTTGTTTCTTTATATTTAAGAATTTTTCTTCTAAAAGATTAAATTGCTCTAGGACTTGTCTAGCATATGCAAGAAATTCATTTCCTTCATTTGATATCACAATACCTTTATTAGTTCTATTAAATATAGTAATTTGCATTTCTTCTTCTAATTCTTTAATTGCATTAGTTAAACTTGGCTGAGAAATAAATAATTCCTTTGCAGCACTACTTATGGTTCCCTTGTCTGCAACGGTTACTACATATTTTAATTGCTGTAATGTCATAACTTCTCATCTCCTTTTAATTTATTATATAAGATATTATATTTAACATCAATTGTTTGTACACTATCATTTAAAGTTGATGTTCCTATTAATCTATCTGTTTCTACCTTTGAAATAGGTATTCCATAAAACTCCACTTCTTGTTCATTAGGAATATTCTCTGAAACCTCGTCCTGCTCTATGCTACTTAAATCATCAACTACTTTTAACACTCCTCTTTTCATTCCCATCCAACAGCTATAATTAATATCACTATCTTCTGATGTAAATGTAATTGTATTAGTACCACTGGTAAGTTTTTTACTAATATTCATTGATGGTATAATTATTTCATTGTTACAAGAAGTAATTCTATCTCCTTCTATAATAAATTCTGTAGGAGTATCCCTTTGAATATAAATTACTTTAGGGGTATAACCAGAAGTATTTGCAGATACTCTTATAATCTGTTTATCATCAACTATTTCTGCTTTACTTCCTTTTATATTTTTATCATTTGAACTACTAGCTACAGAATTACTTGATACAATTGTTGGAATATTTATTCCTAAAAGTGTTAATCCTCTTGAAGACATAGAAATACCAAGTACAATAATTATTAATCCACTAATTTTTATTAGCCTACTAGAATTTTTTTGACTTAAAGAGTTAGTAATAACCCCAAACATTAACATTAAAGGAATTGTCCCTAATGCAAAGAAAAACATAGAAGCAGCTCCCATTAAAATACTTCCAGTAGCTAGAGCATATAATTGCATTGTTTGTAATGGTCCACATGGCATAAATCCATTTAATAATCCAACAATAAAAGGAGTACTCTCTTTCTTTTTAATACTACATTTAGAAAAAGGTAGTTTAATTGATAATTTTCTAAAGGATTTAAATCCATACATATTAAGACCCATTACTACCATAAATATCCCAGCAACTAAAGCAATAACGGCTTGTCCACTTAATGATAAAGATATCACTTGTCCAATTGCACCTATAATTCCTCCTAAAACTGTATAAGAAATTAATCTCCCAATATTATATTTTAATGCCGACTTTAAACTTTCAAATTTGGAACCTTTATCAATAGTTATACTTTGACTCATCATTATTCCACCACACATTCCCACACAATGAAGTGATGATATTAATCCAATAATAAACAATGTTATAAATCCAGCATTATTCATTAGACTATCTGATATATTATAACTTCCAGAATTTTTACCTAGTCTCAATATTAATAATGCCACAATAATAATTCCTATAATATAAATCCATTCTGCTTCTTTTTTATTATTTCTTTTTTTATTTATTATGCTATATCCATATTGATTTAAGATAGTGTTTATATTTTTTTTATTACATAACTCTAAATCATACTTTATTACTACAGTAGATTCTAAATAACTTGCTTTTACTGACTTAACCCCTTTTAATTTTTTCAATTCTTTTTCAATTCTTTTTTCACATGATCCACATACCATTCCATTTACATTTAACTTTTCATTTTTTATATTCATAGTAACCTCCTTAATTTAATTATGTAAAACACCAATTTCACACTAATAAAATAATCATATTTATTATATTTTAAGGTTAATTTCCCTATGTATTATTATAAAAAAAAGATATGTAGATTATATAAAGAAAAAGAACCCTATAAAAATAGAGCTCTAATTATATTAAAAAATTATTTTAAAAACGCTTCCTTTTCCAACTTCACTTTCAACAAAAATATCAGCATTATGGCGTTTTAATATACTCTTTACAATAGTTAATCCAATACCACTTCCTTCAACAGGATTTCTACTCTTATCCACTCTATATAGTCGTTCAAAAATATATGGTAAATCTTTTTGGCTTATTCCAATTCCTGAGTCTTTAATTATAATTACTATTCTTTTTCCTTCTTTCATTAAACAAATATTAACCTCCCCATTAACTCTATTAAATTTTATTTAATTATTAATAATATTAATGACTACTTGTCTCAATTTATCTTTATCACCATTTATAATATAATTATTATTCTTATCAATTTCACACGTTAATTCAATATTTTTGTTATGTGCTTCTAACAGAAACTCTTTATATATGTCTAAAATTACTTCTTCTAAATTTACTTTCCTGATACTTAACGTATAATTTTTTGATTCAAAATCCTTTAGCACGTCTAAATTTTCTAATAAATTTCCAAACCTAATAACTTCTGAGTTTAATTTCATAAGTCTATCTACAGTAATTGGAAACACTCCATCAATCATTGCTTCTAAATTGTTTTGTAAAACATTTAAAGGTGTTCTTATCTCATAAAAAATATCACTTACTAGTTGCCTTCTTAATAAGTCCTGATTATTTAACTTTTCTGATAGTGTATTTATACTAGCCTTCAACTTATCCATCTCCCTTATTTTAGTATTACCATTGAACTTAATATTAAAATTACCTTGTGATAGTTGAGCTGATATTTTCGAAACCTCTGAAATTGGTTTAGAAAATTGCTTAGCTAAATAAATACTTATTAATATTACTATACTTATTGTTAATAATGTACTTATTAGTATACTTTTATTTATTGATGTTATAAAAGTAGTATCTTCTTCTGTTAATAATATAGATGAATATTGCCCTATCTCTATATAACCTACAATTTCATTATCGTATTTTATATTAAAAATTTTTGATGTAAAAACTCCCTTTTCTTCTCTATGCATATTATTTAAAGAAAAATCTTCAACTAAGTTATCTGGATTCATTCCCCATATAATATTCTTATTTGAATCCATAAGAGTTAAACAATAATTATTCATAAAAGCTTCATGAATTAGCTCATTGCCTGAATCAATACTAAAGCTTTTTTCTTTCTTATATATTTCTTCAAAATAAGTTACTACGCTATTATATCTTTTTTCTTGGACCTCATTCATGTATTTTTTAAATTGAATATTTATAACTATATTAACAGCAATAATAGTAAAAATAATTGTTAATATAGAAGTTGCTATAAAGCTTACACCTATTTTTTTCTTATAGATATCACTAAAACACACCGCCAAATCGATAACCGACCTTCGTAACTGTAATAATATATTTAGGATTTTTTGTATCACTCTCTAATTTTTTTCTTAGATTTTTTATGTGAACATCAATAGTTCTATCAAATCCATCAAAGTTATCTCCGAATACATTATTTATAATTTGTTCTCTTGTTAAAGCAATGCCTCTATTTTTTATAAGGATATTTAATATATCAAATTCATTTGGAGTAAATGCTAATTTATTATCATTAAGTTTTACAATTCTTCTTTCTGAATCGACTATTAAAATTCCATCATCATATAAAAATTTATTTTCTTTTTTATCGAACCTTCTAAACAATGCATTTACTCTAGCTATCATTTCTCTTGGACTAAAGGGTTTTATTAGATACTCATCAGCACCCATATTTAATCCCTCAACCCTTGACTCTAAGTCTCCTTTTGCAGTTAACATAAATATGTAAGCCTCAGACTTCTCCCTTAAAATCTTACATACCCTTTCACCACTTATATCTGGCAACATTAAATCTAATATTACCAAATCAAATTTCTTTGATAAAAATATATTAATTGCTTCAATCCCACTTATTGTATGATAAACTTCATAACCTTCTTTTTCAAAATATGCCTTTAGGATCTCTGCAACTGACTCTTCATCTTCTACTAACAAAATGCTAAACAAACAATCACCCCACTAATTATCTCATACCTAATTATACATATATAATATAAAGAATTTATGTAGTTAATAAAAAAATACTTCTATATAATTTCCTAAAGAGTAAAAAAAATTGTATAAGATTAACTTAAATATTTAATCTTATACAATTCTCTTAGTTATTTTATTTCTATTGTTTTCTCATATAGAAATAAATCTATATTTACTTTTGTTGTATCATCACCTTTTTCTATCTTAACGAATCTATTTAAGAAACTAGGAATTTCTTCTTTTATATCTTCTAAACTAGAAATATTAATATTATTTATATTATTAATTTTTTCCTCTATTATCTTTCCTACTGCAAAATTTCCTGATAAAAGTATTCCTACTATAGCTATAACAATAGCTAATTTTACAACCTTTTTTATTACTGCAAATATAAATCCAATTATAATTATTATTCCAATTATGACTAGTATATTATTATCCATTAATTACTCTCCTTACACATATTTTAACATTATCTAAATAATAAAATATATATAAAAAGAAGTCAATAATTGACTTCTTTTTATATAATTAATTATTTGTATTTTGTGTGTACACTCTTGTAGCTAATTCATCATCCATTAAATAAAGTCCTGCTGGATTGTCTTCAATTCTTCTTACTCTCTTTACTAATGAATTAAAGCTATTTTCTTCTTCAACTTGTTCATCTATAAACCATTTTAATAAGCTAATTGTGGAATGTTCTCTTTCTTCATAAGCAATATCTGTTAATTCATATATTTTTTTAGTAACTAATTGCTCATGTTCATAACCTTTTTCGAAAACATCAATTATTCCATCATAATCTGATTTTGGTTTATCTACCTGTTCTAATACAACTGAACCATTTTTTTGATATACATAATCATATATCTTCATGGCATGATCTAACTCTTCCTTTGCTTGTACTCTAAAGAAATTAGCAAAACCATTTAAATCTATTGATTCACAATATCCAGCCATAGCAAGATATACGTATGAAGAATAGAATTCAAAGTTAATTTGCTCATTTAATGCTTTTAATAACTTTTTACTTAACATAAAATATGTAACCTCCTCTATATAAATTATATTCCACTACTATTTTATACCTTTTTTTATTATATTTACAATAAAAAAAGGTATAATTTATTATATTATTTCTTTTAAATTATTTATTTTTTCTTTTTATATATCAATGATCCACCAATAGTTGTTAATACTCCTAATATAATTGATATTCCAGTATTAGTACCACCTGTTTTTGGCAACCCACTTGGCTTATTTACATTTAAATTATTATTACTATTTGAATTAGAGTAAGTATCTGGAATAACTGGATTTCCTGACCTTCCTACTAGATTATTTATAGCATTATTTAAATTAGTTATTGCTTCTAAAACTTCTTCAATATTTATATTATCCATAGATAAAATTAACTTTGCATCATTTTTAGTAGCTTCTAAAGCTTTATAACTTTCAGCAGTATAATTATCTTCCTTAAGTAATTCTACTTTTTTAATTAAGGCTTTTAATTCTTCTATATTAACATTTAATTTTTCATTATCCTTAACGACATTAGTATTTACTAAATATACTCCATCTTTTTCATAAACTATTTTAGGATTATAATCATTTGATAAGCCTAAAAATTCAATATTATCAAATTGACTATTATCTTCTAATTCTGTATATTCAATTATTTTAATTTTATCATTTACTTCATAACCATCTTCAATATTTACTTTTAAATTACCATTAAGCGATGCTTTTCCTTTTATAACTAAGCAATCCGAATTACTTTCTAAATTCAGATCTAAAGTTCCATCAGAATCTTGAATGAAATCATCATTAATTATAACATCATCTTCAACTTTTTCTGAGAGCGTCCCACCATTATTTTTCACTTTCCCATTACCAAATGCAGTTGATGAATATGCTATAAGTGAACCATCTTCTAAAATTGTTCCACCATTATATGTGTTATCTCCTGCCAAAATTAAAGATCCTGTCCCTTTCTTTTTTAATTGTCCATCTCCATCAATATCATTTAACCACATGTCTTCATAATTAAATCCACCTAAACTAGCATCCATATTAACAGTTACATCTGTTTCAAAAGAACCATATCCATTACTAGCCTCATATAAATTTAATCTTCCCCAGCCTTCTGTATCATCTAAAACAGGATATCCTGAATCTATTCCAGTTGTTTTTAATACATATCTACGTTGAAGTTCATCTAAATATGGAAAACGAGTTTCTAATAACACTTCAGCCCCTTTTGGAACTACCATTTCATTACCACTAGTCCCTACTTTTTCAAAACCATATGTTAAACGTTCTAAGTAAATATCTTTATTCATTTTATAATTTTCTATTTTTTCCTCTAATGGTTCCTCTATAAAATATTCTGATGTTAATTCACGACCTTCAGAATATGCTTTTTCTTTTAATTCAGTATTATCCGTATCATTTAAAATAGCTGCCGCTAATGCTGTTCCTAAAACCCTACCTCCAATTACATCTAAAGATGAATGCATACCAGCTAATATTCTAGAATTACCTATATCAGAAGCATTTATTAATAAATCTTTGTATTTTTCTGGTACAGCATAAGCTAAAGCATAAGAAGCTAAATAAGCAGCATTAGTATGTCCACTAGGAAATCCTCCATCACTTTGAGCCTCTTCTACAGGTTTCAAAACAGGTTTCAAAGTATCAAGAACAGTCACTTCATCACTCCATCTAAAGGGGCGCATATATGCAAAATAATTTTTACTTGGATTAGAAGTAGAATAACTGCCTCTAAGTTCATTAACTAAAGAAACTATGCTTCCTAATTCACTATCTTCATCTGCCCAATTCCCATTACTATTACCTTTATCGTTATATTTTAATTCTGTAGCATCCTCAGGAATCACATCAGATATACTAGTTTCTGCATTAGTTTTATCTTTGAATACAGAAGCATATTCTCCTAATCCCTCAATAGAACTATAGCTTTGATGTCTTCTATCAAATAAGTAAGTTTTAATTTTCTCTCCTTCTGTTAAATGAGAGGTAATCTCTATTGATTTTTGAATGTTAACGTCTAAAATATCTTCATTTAATTTAGTGCCATTATCCCAAGAATCACCTGGTTCCCATAATTTCAAAAATCCAGATAGTAATCCTAAACTGGGATTTGTTTCAGGCTTATTACTATTTGGATCTGTATTCTTTTTATACTCATCAACAAAATATCCATATATAGCTTTTTGTGGTTCAATAGATTTATTATCACTTGTTGCAGCACTAACTGTTATAATGCTTTGACTTGTTATGGAAATTGTTAAAGCTACTATGATACATTTGGTTCTTTTACTCATTAATTCTTCCCTCATTTCTAAATTATATGAAAACTTATATTTTCATCTTCTTTTATATTTTATCGTAAGAAATAAGTTTTTAGTGTTAAAGCTCATTTAATTTATGTTAATATATTCTAAATTATGTTAAATTTAAAGTTAATATTGTTAAGTATACGTTAAGCTAATGTAATTACTTTTTTTACATTATTTAATTACTAAAATAGTGGTAAACTTTATGTCATAAATAAAGTTTGCCACTATTTCTTTAATTACCTACTGTTTATTTTTATTATTTTTTAAAGTATATACTCCTGCTGCTACAGAGCCTATTCCTAATAATACTACAAATCCACTTCCTACAACTGCTCCAGTATAAGGCAATTTAGAAGTTGATGGCTTCTTTATAGAAATTGGTATTTTATTTGATCCAGAATTATCATCTACTCCATTGTTAGTATTATTGTTATCATCATCTATAGTTCCATTAGAAACATCTTTATTTAGTATATCTATTACTTCCTTTACATTGCCATACGCAATATCTCCTATTAATATAGATACTGATGTTAATTCATTATCCTCTATTTTTTTATTATCTACATATACTTCTACTATATTGCTATTAGTAATTACTTTTAAAGTTTTACTTCCTTTTTTAATTAAGAAATATGGATTTTCTAAATCATCTGTATTAACTGTAAATTCTGCATTTTCTGCTTCTAATTTAGTTTTCATTTCTTCATATAAAGTTTCATTTGCTAAATCTAAATTTAACTTTAAATTACTTGCAATATATTTTGGCAATTCTGTATTATCAACTGTGCCTCTTAGTTTTTCAACACCATATGGAGCATAAACACCTAAATAAACATCTCCACCTGTATGTCCACCAGTACTATATCCAAGCTTAGCTCTAATCTTCATAACTTCATTTATTTGCCCATTTTTTGCATATTCAAGCTCTTCATCAGTAATATCTGTATATCCATAATATGCTTTTATTAATTCTTTAATTTCTTCATCTGTTTTATCTTTTATTAAAGATGTGAATTTTTCTGCACTTAATTTAAAATCTTTAATTTGCATTATAGATTCTTCAAATGTTAAATCATCATATCCACTAGTTGTACTTTCATTTCCTATAGTAAATCCACTATTAGCATGGTCTGTTGTAACTACAACAATAGTATCCTGATTTTCCTTTGCATAATTTAATGCAATTTCAACTGCATCATCAAAAGCTAAAATATCTCCAATAGCTCCTGATGGATCATTGGCATGGGCAGCCCAGTCTATTTTACTTCCTTCTACCATTAAAAAGAATCCATCTTCATCTTTTTCTAGAACCTGAATAGCTTTTTCAATCATCTCTGCTAAACTAGGCTCTTCTTCATTATTTAAAGTAGTTCTATCAAAATCATAAGCTAAATCTCTTTTTGCAAATAATCCCCAAAGCTTATCCGAATTACTTTCTTTCATTTCTGATTTATTAGTTACATAATCATAACCTAAAGCTTTAATATTTTCTGTTAAATCTTTACCATCACTTCTTTTCCCACCACCAGTAGACTCAAAAAATTCACTTCCTCCGCCTAGTACAACTTCCATATCTTTATATAGTTGTTGCTTCATAATGGAATTATAATCTTGTCTACTTTCAGCATGGGATGAAAAAGCAGCTGGTGTGGCATGAGTTATTTCACTAGTTGCAATTATTCCTGTGGATAATCCATTTAATTCTGCTGCTTCTAATATTGTTGCCTTTGGCTTTCCTTCAGTAGTTAATCCTATAACTCCTGGATTAGTCTTATAAGACGATGATAATGCCGTTCCTGCTGGTGCAGAATCTGTAATTGGACCATTTGCCCAAGAAGTTTTAACAAATCCACTTCTAATATCATCCATAGATAATTTATCATTACCTAAAGTTCCATCTTGAATATCATTATAATATTTTGCTGCAGTAAGTATTCCATCACTCATGCCATCTGCAATTAAATAAATAACGTTTTTTACTGTTTTCTCTTCTGCTTTAGTGGAAATAGGAGTACTCAATCCAAATATAAATGTGCATCCTAATAAGAAAGCTCCTAGTTTATAAATCAATGTATTTCTAGTTTTCTTTGAAATCATTAGTTTGATCCCCCTACTTCTACAGAATTTATTTTATTTTCTAGCTTTATTTCCACTTTATCTTCAATATTATTTGCTTCTTTTTTTATAATGTCACTTTCTATGACATTTTCATTTTTAACTTCTTCATTTATGGAAGTAACATGTTCTTCTAAATTAGAAACAATATCAATTAATTCTTGAGGAATAAAATACTTGCCATTTATATATGGAATTACAGTTTTTAACTCCTTCTCTTCTCCATTAATTCTGTAATTATTAGTGTATAAATCTACTTCAATTATATTACCTAATCTTTCTATAGTAAGCTTTGGTGAATGCATACTAGTTTTATCTATAGAAGTTGTTATTCCTTCTATTTCATTTAATTTACTTTCACCATCTTGATAAATTTCTTTTGTGTAAGAACTTAATAATTCTTCCCCAAATAAAACTCTTTGCATATACTTATTTACTTCAGTATTATCAACTACACCTTCTAATAATTCTACATTTGATGGTGAATATACTCCAAGATATATTTGTTCTCCAGTATGTCCACCAGTTGTATATCCTATTCCAACTCTTCTTGCTATTACTTCTCTTATTCCTACTTGTCTCCCTTCTCCTATCTCACCTTTTACTATAGATAACTCTTCATCTGTTAAATCTATTCCATAGTATTGCTTAGCTAAGGCTATTATTTCTTCATCACTTTTACCAGATACTATTGTATTAAATCTTTCTTCAGTAATTTTTGCATTCTTTAATATATAAGTAGTATTTTCATATGTTGCCTTATCATATGATTCAATATTTTCATTATAATAGTTACTTCCAATAGATATACCACTATTCCCATGGTCTGTTGTTACAACTACTACTGTATTTCCATCAGCTTTTGCAAATTCAACAGCTACTTTAACAGCTTCATCAAAAGCTAAAATATCAGATACTATCCCTACTGTATTATTAGCATGAGCTGCCCAGTCAATTTTACTACCCTCTACCATTAAAAAGAATCCATCTTCATCCTTATTCAAAACTTCAATTGCTTTTTCAGTCATTTCTCCTAATGAAGGTTGAACATTATCATTATCACTTTGTCTATCAAAATCATATTTTAAATCTGCATCAGCAAAGCTACCCCATAATTTATCTCCACCATAACTTTCTAACTCATCTTTTGTGGTAATAAAATCGAAACCCTCTTCTTGAATATTATTTATTTGATCTTCATAATAAGTATTAAATTCATCTTCTGAAACTTCCGATGTAAAGCCACTTGGTTTATTGAATCCTCCACCTAATACAACTTCCATATCTTGATTTATTTGTTGCTGTAAGATTTGATTATAATACTTTCTGTTATTAGTATGAGCTGTAAAGTCTGCTGGTGTTGCATGAGTTATTTCACTAGTAGCTATTATCCCTGTAGCTTTTCCAACACTTTCTGCACCTTCTAGAATACTTGCCATTGGAGTATCATTAACTGATGTTCCTATATATTTATTATTAGTCTTTTCTCCAGATGCATATACAGTTCCTCCTGGTGCAGAATCAGTTATTGGTCCATTTGCCCAACTTGTAATTACACTTCCTACAGAAATTTCATCCATAGATAAATTCTCACCTTTTACTTGCCTAGCTAATGTAACGCCTTCTGTGCTCATCCCATCAGCTATCAACATAATTACATTTTTAGCTTTACCTTTTTCATTTGCATAAACTATGTTACTTTTCGAAGAATTTATATTAGTAATAATACCTGTCATTACTAATAAGGCTGCAATTATACCCTTTATTCTTTTACTCATTATTTTATCCTCCCCTTATATCTTTTACATATTACATAATTACTATAAATGAATTTCTTTAAGAGGATATTAAAACTTGGTAATTATTGTTAATTACAAGTTATCATTTTGTTAAATAAGCCTATATTTCATATTTAGTTAATAAAAATTAACCCCTCAACAACACATTTATGCATTGTTGAAGGGTATATATTCCTTAAAGTAATTCTATAAGTTTACTTAAAAAAGTGTTTATTCAGACTCATCTAAATATTCTCTTATTAAATTTGTATGATATTTTGCATCTAAATCATCTGTTTCTGGATTTATATTTTCTAATACTATTATAATACGGTCTTTTGTTATATCATATTCTGTATTTGAAGTAAAGCCATCTATATAACCACTATGACTGATAATATTATCTTTTATAAAAAGACCATACCCATAGTCATCAACAGGGGTTGTCATTTTCTCATAAGATTCTCTTGTTATAATATCACCTTTATATAATGCCCTACTCCAATTAAACATATCAAAAATATTAGAATAAATTGCACCAGCAGCATAAGTAAATTGAGGATTAGCTACTATTTCTCCTGATTCATCGCTTCCATGGCCCTTAGCATCAGAATCCAATGGTATTATACTGCTGCTATCCATTCCAGATGGTTTAAATATATATTCATTTAAGTAATTTCCAAAAGACATACCAGTTACTTCTTCAATTATTAATCCAAGCAAATAATAATTTGTATTACAATAATCGTATTCTTCATTTGGTTCAAATATTAGCTCTGTTAGATACAAGTTTTTTAATATCATTTCTGATGACCATCTATAATCTTCAACATATTTATCATAATAAACATTACTTTCATACTCTTTAAGAAGATTTATAGTGGCTTCATCTTTCATAAATAAATCTAATTCATTAAGATAATCAGGAATACCAGATCTCATTTGCAATAAATTCTTTATTGTAATTTTATTACCATACTTATAATCCGGAAAATACTTGTCTATAGTTTCATCAAGACTAATTTTATTTTGTTCAACTAATTGCATTATAGCTGTTGCAGTAAACTGTTTTGTATTTGATGCAATTGCAAAACGTGTTGTCAATTTATTTTTTCTTTTATCTTCTGTATCAGCATATCCATATGCTTTTGCAAAAACAATTTCATCTCCATCTGCTACTAATACCACCCCTTGAAATTTCCTATTAGATGATTCCTCATCTAATAACTTTTCTAATCCCTCATATCCTGACTCCACAATTTTTTCAACATTTTTATCAATTTCAATCTTCTCATCAATTTCTACTTTTTCATTCGGTTTGTCATTTAAAATTGTATCACTGCTAATATCTACATTTTTTCTATTACATGATGTTAAAGTTACCATGCAGCTAAACATAATTAATATTCCTAATAATAAATGTCTTTTTTTCATAATTCCCCCACTACATTTCTTCTTAAAATAAACTATACAAGATTGTTTACTCAGTCCTATATAGCTTATGTTCTAAATATTTTTTATATAATCTTCAATTGTTTCTAAAGCAATTTCATCTGGATATAGAGCATCAATTAAGTCATCTTCAATAAGCTTAAAATATTTCGTAGAATATGTTACTACTAGCTTGCTATTTGGAAGTGTAATTCTTAAAATCTCTCCATAACAATTAGGCACCCCTCCACTTGGTTCTCCAACAATTTTTGCATTAGTATTATTTTTAAAATTATAAGCATTTAAAAGAGCAGAAGAAAAGGTTTCTCTTCCTATTATAACCTTTAAAATTTCCTTATTATTTATATCTTTATTTTCCTTTATATAATCAATAAAAGGCTGAAATAAAGTTGAATCTCCTCCTAAGTTATTTCTTAAATCAACAGTCACTTTTTTTATATTATTATCCTTAATAAATAATATTATCTTTTCTATTTTATTATGTATACTGTCACTTTCATTTTCTCTACAGTTATTATATTTTATATAAAGTTCTTCATTATCTAAATAGGTAAACCAAAGATTTTCAGATGATTTCTTAGCATATAGTGGTAGTTTATCATTTGTATAAATTAAATTTTCAATAGAAACAGGTAAAATTTCATGTTCACCATTATCCAAGGTTATTTTTATTTTATTCATATCATCAACTATTAAAAGTCCATATAAAACTTCAACTATCTGAAGGTATTTCATACTTTGAGCCTTAAAAAAATAATTATTTTCAAAAGAAATAATATTATAAAGTTCCTCTAAAACATTCTCTATTTGCATATCCTCAATGGCTATAACTTTTTTAAAAAGTAGATTTTCATAATCTTTTGTAGAATTTATTATATATACTCCATCATTAAAGTAATAAAACTTAAGTGGAATAAACCTTCTAGCTGGGAAAATAAGACTTGTATGTGCATCCCTAATAGAAGCAATAATTCTTGATATTTCTACCTTCATTTCTTCATAATCTAACTTATCTATTATTTTCTTTAATTCTTCTATTTTTTTATTAAACTCATCTTCTTTTGTATAAGCAAATAAATTAATATGATTTTTTATAAGTTCCTCTTTTAAATAATCAATATCTTCTACCCACTTTTTCTTCCATTCACTTTTCATGTTTTCTTCCTTTCACTATAAAAATAGTGATAAACTTTATGTATTAAATAAAGCTTACCACTAGAATCTTCTTGACCAAACTGTAAAAGATTTAATTTTATTCTTATTAATTTTTAGCCCTTATCTAAATTATTATAAATTTCTATTCCATATTTTTCTATTTGTAATTTTATTTCTTCATTCATACTATCTAAAAATACTATATCTAAAGAATATACTCCTACAAGTTCATCTAATTCATCTGCTATAGCACCTTTATATTTTTTATCACATAATATACCTAAATCTATATCAGAATTATAACTATAGTTTCCCTTTGCTCTTGATCCAAATAAAACTACTCTTTTTATATATTTATTATTATTAAAATATGAAATTAAGTTTTTATATGTCCTCTCTTCTATTCCATACATATTATAACTTCTCCGTTGATACCTTATTTAAAAGCTCTTCTATAGCATCTATATATTTATCTATAATCTTATTTTTTATTTCTTCGTAATCTTCTTCATTATATATATGAGCTGTTGAATTTCTTGCAAGTAGTATATCATTCCATACAATCATATCTTTTATCAACCCCTCTTTGAAAGCATGTTTATAACATCCTCTAGGATTATTTATCTCAAGTCCATCAGATTTAAAGATCTTAGATAACAATTTCCATGTTAAATCTTCTAAGGTTTCATACTTTTTTATTATAGAGTCTCTATATACTTCTAGAGTTATTTCATCTGCATTTTCTAACCTTTTATAGTTTTCTTTTATATTTTTTAAATGCATAAGCATTCTATATGTGTAATTATAAGTGAGTTTAATTGATTCATCATATTTATCTAAAATACCACTCATTTAATCACTCCTTATTTTAAATTTTAATTTATAATTATGTCTTTTCTAATTCCTCAGTTAATTTCCATATCACTATTTAGATTAACTACAATAACACTTTCAAAAGGAATTCTTATGTAAACTTGTTTTAACTTTTTAAAAGTGTATTCTGGCCATGATGCAATTTCCTTATTTCTGGCTTCACTTTCTAATTGCAAAATTTTTCTCCTAAAGATAGCTTTTTTATTTTATTAATATCTATCCCTTTATTTATAAAGCTTTCAGCCTTTTAGTTTCTTTATATAAATATAGTCTTGATTTAATCGTAGACTTATATTCCATTAAAATCACCACCTACATGGTCCAGTTTTCTATAAGAATTATAACATACTTTAATTATATCATTAATATATTATATTCAAATATTTTCCGTACCTCTTCATATTAGCCATATTATGTGCGAATACTTGCTCTTCATGTAATACCCTCTGTACTCATCCCATCAGCTGTCAGCATAATTACATTTTAGCTTTATCCTTTTCATTTTCATAAACTATGTTACTTTTTGAAGAATTTATATTAGTATTAACACCTATCATAACTAATAAGGTTACAATCCTCCCCTTATATCTTTTACATATTACATAATTACGATAAAGGAAGTTCTTTAAGTTAGTATTAAAAAAGCGTTTGTTTTTATTAAGTACAAGTTAAGCATTCTTTAAACAACATTAAAAATGGGTATCTCACAACCCCTTTTAACTAAAAAATTTAGAATATAAAATCTAAAAGTAATATAAATTAAATAAACTTACTAAATCCTTATCAGTTTTAAACCCTAAATCTTTTAAAGCTTTATCTACTACATTTAATACATAAACTACTTTATCTTCTCTTGCATTTTCACCCATGTGGCCTATTCTTAAAATTTGATTATCGTAAGGCTTTAAAGATGTTAATATTAAAGCATTATATTTTCTTAACATATAATCTCTAAGCTCTAATGCTCCTATATCTTCTGGAATCTTTACTGATGTAACTGTATTCGCATAGCCATTTTCTAAAAATAATTCTAATCCATATTCTTTAAGAGCTTTTCTTGTAGCTACTGCTATTTTTTTATGTCTATTAAGTACATTGTCAATTCCCTCTTCTAAAATATTGCTAATTGCTTTATTTAATCCCATAATATTATTTATTGGCATTGTATATGGAAACCACTTATCTTTATAATAGTTTTCCCAAATAGTTAAATTACAATAAAATCCTACAATTGAAGTTTTTCTATTTTTCATTGCTAATCTAGCTTTTTCACTAATACTAACTATAGTCAATCCAGGTGCTGCTGATAAAGCTTTTTGAGAAGCTCCTAAAGCTATATCAATTCTCCAATCATCTACTCTTATTTTCTCTCCACCAATTGCTGAAATAGAATCAACAACAGTCAAAATTCCATATTCGTTTAATATTTGACATATCTTAGATATGTCATTTAAAACTCCTGTTGGAGTATCACAATGAACTACTGTTGCATACTTAAAATTACTATCCTTATCTAAAAATTCAATCAATTTATTCTTATCTATAGCTTTACTATAAGACTCTGATAAATATACTCCTTCTCCACCATACATTTCAACAAAGTCCTTAAATCCTCTTCCATAAATCCCATTATCTAATATAAGAACTCTATCTCCTGGTTCAGTCAAAGATGCACAAGCTGCTTCTAAACCTAAAATTCCCTCGCCACCTAATATGTAAGTTGGATTTTTAGTATTTATTATTTTAGCAATACTATCACAAGTTTCTTTATAAAACTCTACAAATTCCTTGTCACTATCTGGATTAGTAGTTTCCTTAGACATTTCAAATCTAACATTTTCTCTTATATTTGTAGGTCCCGGTGAATAAACAAATTTATTATTCATAAAAAATCCCTCTTCCCATTTTTTTCTATAAATAAAATATCACAAAACTCTCAATAAGTAAATTGTATCGGTACGAAATTAAAGCTCTTTTTTGTTATATTACGATTCTACAGTTATACTTTTTCAATAATACCTAACAAAAGATATTATTTTAAAGTTAAAATTTTTTTATAAAATTTTAAAAACCATCTTTTATCTACGTATATATAAATTGAAGAGATTCTTAATACGATTTATGTACTCAAAATATTTATATATAATAATGCGGAGGTTTAAAAATGGAAAACTTATTAATTTTTAAAAATGAAACTTTTGGAGAAATAAAAATACTAATTATAAATGGAGTTGAATTTTTTCAAGGAAAGCCTTGTGCTTTAATTCTAGGATATTCAGATCCAGTTAAAGCAATTAAGAATCATACTAATAAATATTTTAAACACAAAATTCCAACTTCAGGAGGAATTCAAGAATCCTTATTTATATCACAAATTGACTTATATAAACTAATCGTTAATTCAAAGTTACCATATGTGAGTAAATTTGAGAAATGGGTATTTGATGAGATAATACCTTCAATAAGAGCTAATAATAAAGCTAAAATTATAGAAGAGGAAATTAATACTACTGCTGTACTTATTCCAATAACCATTATATCAAAAGATTATGGAATGTCAGGATTAAAGATGAATAAACTACTTAATGCTTTAAAAGTACAATATAGGTTAGGCAATAAATGGGTACTATATCAAGATTATGCTAAGGAAGGATATACTCATTCTAAGACTATTAATACTGCTAATGGTAAACCTGTAGTTGTAACTTATTGGACAGAAAAAGGACGAGACTTTATATATAAACTTCTAAAAGAAAAACTAGATATTATTCCTATTATAGAAAAATAAAAAAGTATTAAAATATCATATCCAGGTTCCGTCGCTTCACTCCAAGTCACCTTGTTATGATATTTTAATACTTCAAAACTGAAGGATGGAAATTATAAAAAGTTATTCAAAAGGCAACATTTTATAATTTCCCCAAAAATAACATTTAAGTTCAATCTGATATAGCTATAATTATTTTAATTTACTAAAATCTATATAATGATCACTTAATATTTTCTCTTCTATAATATATTTATTTAAATTAATCCAGTTAATACAATTATCAAGAATTATTGCATCACTAGATACTACATTATCCTTAAATTTCAAAACACTATCTACATTATCTATATTCACTACTTCTATTTCAAGTTCTGTGTCTTCTAGTATCTCTAGAATCTTCATCTTTAATCTACCAGAGTTAGAAACGGGTTTATCTAAATAAAATATTGTTTTTTCTATTTTATGTTCTAATAAAAAATCACCTATTAACTTAATTGCAATTTCTGTTTTATCTATTACTGAATAAGTACCTCTAAGACCAGCTAAATCTCTTATAGTTTCATCCATAGATTTAATAATTAATGAGTTAGACAAAGCAACTTCTAAGGTTATTATAGTATTAAAACCATCTATATGAACTACTTCAACACCTGAAACATTAGTAATTTCTTTATTATTTCTTATTACAACATCATCAAATTTAGAAATTCCTCTTACTAAAGCAAGTCTTTGCCTTTCAGATAATAGATAATGATTACCTATAAAGGTGGAAGCTCCTTTAATTTTATATCCCCTATTTAAAAGATATAATAAGTCTTCTCCTGCACTATAGATTCTGATTAAATTATCGCTTTTAAACTCTTTTTCGTCTGTAGGCACATATCCTCGTCTAGTTATTTTTGTCATAACAAACCCTTCATTTTTATGTAGTATATTTTTAGCTATTTATTTGCAGTAACCATCTCTGATAGTATGAATACATGTAATATCTCCTACCGATTTTTTCATTAATAGAAGTAGTTGTAAAATCTCTTTTTAAGGGCACATTAAAATTTTCTGTACTAAGTATATTATGTATCCTAGTAGAACCATATATACCTTTATTAGCTTCATATATCCTTATTTAAATCCTATATAACTTGATATTTTTATAATTTATATTTTAATGATTTATATTTTAAATTAGCATTTATAGATTATTATAGTAAGTTATGGTTAAATGACCGATCCCAAACAGTACAGATAGAATAATCAATAAAATATTTAAAGATATTATTCCACTAAATATAAATATTAATGTTTGAATAATTGCTAGTGCCACAACCTTACAAAATGTAGCTTTTTGAAAGTATAAAACCCAAATTAAACAATAAACTAGAACTAGTCCCCCTATTAGAATCATATAAATAATTTTAGCATTAGAAAACCAATAGCCATACTTTAAAAATGATATATTAAAAACATGGAACCAAAGAGACCAATTTGTTCTATGATCTCAATAAACTTATTATGATATTTACTTTTTAAGTTCTTTTCTTTTATTGCAAATATTATGTTTGGAACCATTATTATTACCATGATTGTTAATCCGTAGGTGTTAAGCCATTGCATATATATTCCCCTAACTCATGTTATATAGTATAAGCTCATTATACTATATAATTAATAATACTTAATCTTCTAGAATAAATTTCCCTAAATTATCTTATGTAATTTACTCTTTAATAGAATCAATTACTGAAAAGCCTTGATTTACTGCTATTTGATATATTGGCGCAATGCTTGTCCTTAACTTTTCGTTAAAGCCTTCTCTACCTTTATATTTATAGAAATCTAGAGGATTTTCTAATCTAAGTAAATCTACATATGATTCTAAATCCTTCTTCCTCTTCTTATCACATATAAAAGAAAAAGCTTCAAATTGAGTATTGCAATAATCATCTATGTAATTTTCATATCTTAATAATCTATCATTTTTAATACTATTTATATTTTTAAAGGTAGGAACTAAGTTCCACATTTCATCATGCAGAACAAAGCTCCATGGTATAAAATGATCTATACTTAATGTTCCAAGTTCTCTATAGTTTGCAGCTGAAAAATAATTCCCTGTATAAATATCTTTTACATGTCTATTATTAATAATATCAGTCCAGAGTTTAGTTGCATGACTTAAATCCCTTGACTTTGGTGGATCTAACTTAAATATAATCGATGGAACGTTAGGATTTCTCTTTTGTAAAAAGCAAGATAATTTATAATATATCCATGATTTAATTATTCGGTAATTAGCTGTCATATACCTTGCCCACTCATCATCAATAACTACTTTATTTTCCTTATCAATAATAATTTTATATAAAACATTGGGTTCACTTAGAGATAATTCAATTATTCTTTTAACTCTTCTTGAGCTTTTTAGCCCTTTTATCTTATCATCAAAAAATGGAGATAAGAGCATATAAGGAACTTTATAGCTTAATTCTTTCATTTGCTTATTTAGAATTTTATCATTGCTATTATAAATAAAATCTAATAACTCATTACTATTAATACTAGAATGTTTATTATATACACTTGATATATATTCAACTACTTTTGATAAATTATCAAACTGCCCAAAATATAATTTATACTGCATTATAGGATACCACGATCCCACTATCATTCTTGATATTAACTTCTTAAAGGTTATTTCCTTATTACCTAAATTTACTTCTTCTAATATCCCTAATAACCAATACATTTTATAACTAGCAACTACCCTACTATCTTCTAATAATCTTGAAAATATTCTTGAGTCAACATAAGTTGAAGTAGGTAAATCATAAGAAACTAAATTGCCATTAGGAATTATTATATCCTTTTCTTTCAAAAAAGTATCTTCAATAATTTTATTTTTGATATCCATATATTTTTATCCCCATATTTTCTCTTATATTCTCATCTTATTTACTCATCACTACAAACACAAAAGTTATTTTAAAGTTCTGAATATTCTTTATCACTTAAACTATCTAAATATTTATTAAAGTGATCTTCTGAACAGAATAGACCTATTTTATTTTCTAAGTGTTTTTCTTTTAGTTCTTTATTGCAATATTTACATTTGCTCATACATTTGCTCCCAACTACAATACTTCTTTTTATTTTCTTCCTAATTAAAATTCATACGAAAAACTTATTCTCTAATTTTATAAGATTAGTATTTATAAGCATAACTATATTTTACTATATAATTATGCTTAATCTATACTTAATTTTATCAATATTTTGGATTATGCTATTTACAATACTTTTGGTATATACTAATTTTATAAACTATCTATTCTACTATTTCTTAATTTAGTATATACAAATTCATCTATATCTTTAATTATTATTTTTTTACTTTTATTTATATATTTAACACTTCCTTTGCTGTATAAATAATTATAGATAACATTTAATTCAATTTTAGTAGCAGAAAGTTTTTCTTTATCACTAGCATTTTCCCATATATTAATTAAATTATCTTTATCTAATATTATCTTAAAATTATAACTTTTTAGCTTTTCTTTATCATTACTATCTAGTGCTAATAGATATTCTAAAATTTTTTCTTTATAATCCTGCACTGTTTTGCTTTTATGTTTTGATTCAACTATTCCTTCTAACTTTAAAATATCTTCAATATAATCTTTGGAATTATATTTTTTAAAGTTATCTAAAATTACTTCCCCCATTAATTTATATTTTTCATTGTTAAAATCCTTAGATATATTTATCCATTTTTCTAAAATATATTTCAAATCTTTAACTTTATATCTTTCCATATATCCCTCATATTTATATTATAGTCTATTTAAAATTTCATTTACTAAATCTTCATATTGACTTTTATTAGATAAATCACCACACGATAATTTATCAGTAATATCTTTATAGTCAGGTATAAATGTTTCTAATAAATAATTTTCACTCTTAATAATGTTTCTATATTTATCAGTATTTGTATTACTACCCTTTCGCCTAGACTCAAAAACACCTATCTCCTTTGGTCTTTCTCCTAATATTGAACTTATAAACTCCTCACAATGCTTATTTTTATCTAAATAATCGTCATATAATTTATTTATTACATGTTTATAATGTTTAACACCCTTCGTACTCACTGAATCCATGATTGTTGGAATTAAAAAATAATCAGAAACTAGAAAAGCTCCTTGAGTAATAAGGTTATTGCTAGGAGGACAATCAAAAATTATATAATCATAAAGATTATCTAAATTATATTCATCTAGGAATTCTTTTAAAATTAAGAGAGTGCTTAATTCATTGTCAAGCTTTGTAATTAAAGTGTCCAACCCACCATTTTTATATAATAGGCTTGAAGGAATAAACTTAACTACATCATTGTCTTTGACAATATTCTCTATATCCATGTCTAATTTCACATTATTCTGTCCTACTTTTTTTGATTGTATTTTTATATCAAAAATATAATTTAAAGTTTCTTTATCATCTAAATTTACAAAAGCCTCTACACCCATTTTAGACATGCATATTTCACTTAAGGATGATTGAGGATCAATATCTATTAATAACACTTTTTCTCCTTTTTTCCTTAAAAGAGCGCCAATATAATACGTCGATGTAGTCTTTCCAACTCCCCCTTTATAATTCCCTATAAATATTTTCTTAGCCATTTTAAACTCCTTAATTCATTCATACCTTTATATATATTTGATTTAAGATAAATTTAAACCTTAATCTCAATAGATAGTAATAAAAAATTTCACTCATGATATTCTTATAATTATATCCGTAAGCAAAATAGCCCTTCAAATTTTTGTTCAGTTCGTAAATATTAACTTGTTTTCGAGATAGAATATATTTTAATGAAGTAAATTTAATTATAAAAACAGCTATATCCAATTAATATCATTGAATATAGCTATAAGTCTTCTTATTTAGTTTATTATTACATTTACTTTAATAAGCTACATTATGTTTTATTTTACCCAAGCAACTATTTCACTCATTTCCTGTCTTAGCTTATCTCCTGCTTCTTTTGCTCTGTATCCAAAGGCAAGACATAAAGAAATATTGAATTTTTCTGTATCTAATACTCCTCTATCAATTAATATCCTTTCCACTGTAGCTTTATCTATTCCACCAATAGCACAAGAATCTATTCCTAACATTGCAGCTGCAGTCATCATATTTCCTACTGCTATATATACTTGGTTTGAAGCATATGCTTCAATATCTTTATCATCTTTAAAACGTTCTTCTTCTATAGTTTTCATAAGGTTTTTGAACTTAGATGCTGTTTCTTCCGGAAGCTTTTTAACATCTTTTAAGATGTGATTTGTATAGCTTGAATCATATTTTAATTCTTTAGCTGTTCTACTTAAAACTACTACTAAATGACTACATGTTGGCATTTGAGTTTTTCCACCCCAACATACTGCTCCTAATTCATCTTTTAATTCTTTATTTTCTATAACTAAGAACTTCCATGGTTCTATTCCTAATGAACTAGGTGAAAGTCTTCCTGCTTCAAGTATTACTTCTAAATCTTCTTTATCTATCTTCTTTTCTTTATCAAATTCTTTACATTCATATCTAAAGTTTAAAACATCCATTACTTCATTTCTATTCATATTATAGCCTCTTTCTATATTTATTTTATTTAAATCTATTTTACTTTCTTTAAAACTATTCCTTCTTTAAATCTACCACGCTCTACTAGTTTATCCCTTCTCTTCTTAAGTAATTCCTCTTCACTATAGCCTAGTTCATTTGCTAATCCAAATAAAACTTCCATTACATCTGCTAACTCTTCTAGATTTTTATCTTCTAAGTATTCATTTACTTCTTCTAAATCAATTTTTAATGCTAATACTGTTCCTTCTTTTTCTATAAAGAAGTCCCCATGGGTTTTAAGTAAGAACTTTATTGAATTTTTCTTTGCTAAATCTATATATTTGTTTTTATCCCAAGTTTCAAAGTCTTTAGTTCCTTTATCTTTAAGCATATCCACTTTATTTGATCCTTTATGATAGAAATCATAAAAACTTCTATAGATATCTTCTTCTGTAATTTTCATTTTAATATTTCCATTGTTATAGAAGGCTAATAGTACCGGCATCTTATATGTTTTGCTCATACTTGTTGTTTCTATTATATTTATAAATTCTTTACCTATGCTCTGAGAGTCCAAATCTTGCATTTTGTTCTCGAAGGCACCTAGCAAATGAATATGAGTCGAGTTTCCTTTACCATTATATAATTCTTCTTCCTCTTTTATTAATTCACTATTTTCTTTTAAAAACTTCATATAGTCTCTAAATGGATTTATCTTAGCTTTTGATTTTATATTTTCATATATATCTTCATTCATATATGTTAAGAATTCTACTCTAGTTGGTCTATACCCTAAATCTTCTTTTATTATAAAGTACTGCTCTTTAACTTTATCAATGATTCCCATTTCTTTTTCTGCTAATTCTTTAAATATATCTACTGAAAATATAACTTGTATTTCTTCTTTATTTAAAGCATTTAATGCTTTTTCTCTATCCATACTAAATTTACCATATTATCACTTTTTAAAAATCTATAATTCCATTCAATAGAGTCTGTTAGTGCACCACGAGAAATATTTGATGATCCAACATATATTTCACTATCATTTTTGCTATGAAACATATATGCCTTAGGGTGAAAGGATTTATTCTTAACATTATAAAACCTTAAATCAACCTTATCCTTAAGCTCTGATTTTATAAGTCTTAATGCCCAGGGCTGTGTTATTCCAAGATAATTTCCTGTAAGAATTCTTATTTTTACTCCTCTATTTATTGCTTCCTTTAAATCATTAAGTATAAGCTTTACATCTGACTCCATAAGAAAAGAAACAATAATATCTATTGAATGTGCTTCTTTAAAGCTTAATTTTAAGTGATTATATAAATGGTCTTTATCTCCTGTTATAGAATTTATATCATTATAAAGTATTTCTTTTTCATTTATATTTAAACTAGTATCAATATCTTTATAAAGCTTATCCAAATTATCACCCCAAATAAATATTATCCATTATACGGAACTAGTTCTTTTTTAAATTTTCTAATTCCACCTCTTGGATTTTCTACATCGCCTTTATATCTAGGAATAATATGTACATGTAGATGCATAATTGTTTGTCCTCCATCTTCTCCAATATTAATTCCTACATTGTAACCAGTTGGATTATATTTTTCATCTATTGTTAACTTTACTTTATGTATTAAATCATAAATAGCTAAAACTTCTTCTTCTGTAGCTTGAAAAAAACTACTAAAGTGTCTTTTAGGTATTATTAATGTATGACCTTCATTTACTGGAAAGTTATCATAAATTGCATATGCTAAATCATTTTCTGCTATTTTTTCTTTTTCATTATAATTACAAAATATACATGGTTTCTTCATATCAATCTACATCCTTTGCTTTTTATATTTATATATTAGCATATCTTTCATAAATATAATAAAAAAATCTTTATCTCTCTAATTTGAAAGATAAAGATTTCTATAGTTTTCTTTTTACATGATACTATTTAATATAGAACAACAATTCATTATAATCTATTCCATATTCATCAAAAATAATTCTTAATGTTTGAAGTTTAGATTCTGTACTTAAATTTTTCTCTATATAAACATTAGTTGCTATTTTATATGGATTCCTAAAGCCTTTAGAACTATTTGAAAATCTTTTATTTAAGTATTCTTGGCTAAAATCTTTTTTTGTTAATCTTATAAATGGCATAGGATTTATTTCATATAATATTGAACAGATATTTTCATATAGTTCAGTCCAACTTTTAACTTTTATATTTTCATCTCTAAATATAAATTTATCTATTTTAGTATTTGTAAAGTCATCTTCATCTTCTAAACTAAAAATACTATTATTACCATCTTGGAAGCTATAGTTACTTACAGGATATTGCCATATTTTAGAGGCTATTTTAAATAATTTATTAGCTCTAATATTTATTGTTTCTTCGTTCCATTCATTTATTTCTGTTAAATACTTATTTAATTTTAATCTGCTATCTTTAAATCCCTTTTCCATGTCTCTTTTTTCAAGGAAAGGTTTATTACCTAAATTAGAGTTATAACCTGTTAAAGTTAGATTTCCTATTGTTCCTATATATTTAGAATGTATATCAATGTAATTTTCTCCTAATGAATTTTTCCATGAAGGGCTTAATGATTGAGGCATAATGTGCTCAATGCTTAATTTTTTATCATTAATTAGATTTTCTATATCTACTTTTTCATTGTTATCATAGTTTTCTAACTGTTCTAGTAAATAAACTTTATTTTTACTTTTCCAGCTATAAACATCACATTCTATGAAATTCAATTTAAATTCTTCTTCATTAGGGAATCTTTGAGATGATTTTTTATTAGTTAATATGTATTTAAATATCTCTAAATAATTCTCTTTATAGTTTGTAACTCTTTTTATCTCTTTACTTAAATTCATAAAGACTTTATTTAAGGCATTTGTAGGAGCTTTACATATTATCCTTCTAAAAATATAAGACTCTATTGTATTTAGAATTTCAATTAACTCTGACTTATTTATTTCATTATTATTATAGTCATCAAGGACTTCTAATAAAAATGGATAAGATACTGTAACTTCTAATTTATTTATATTTTTGATTACTATATTAGCCTCTTTTATATCTGTGTTGCTTGTTATAAGTGATTTGTAATATGCTGAAAACTTTAACATATCTTTTAAACAAGCTTCTATATCAGTTTTACTTTCTTCAATATATCTTTTAAAACTAACATATATCTTATTAATATTAGGAATTTTATTTTCCTTCATAGTTAAATAATCTCTTATAAACTGTGTTACAGCATAATTAGTGTTCTTTTCAACCTTATTCCAATAATTATTGTATAGTTCTTCCTGCTTCTTAGATGGTTGATTCATTAAAATAAAATTCCTTACTTTATCTGCATCTGTTAAATCTAAACCAGTTGAATTAAGACTTTCAAATATAAGTTGAGGATCATCTTCCCCATTTTTTAATTCAATTTCTACTATTATTAATCTTTCTATAGCTGAATAAAGTTCATCAATAGTAATTTCTCCATCAATTATTCTTTCATAAAAATATTGATAATTTAAAGTTATATTTGATTCTTCTATTAGCTCTTCCTTATTAAATAGTTTTTCAAAGGCATTTCTATCTTCCTTAATTGGCTTTAGCTTAATTTTCAATTTCTCATCACAATATTGATTTATTAAATACTGATTTAATATTTTTTCTTTAATTATAGTATTTGAACTTAATCTTCCACTATCTAATAAATTGTAAATTGCAAGTAATAATAATGATATTGTAGTAGTTCTTTGCTGCCCATCAATTATTAAGTATTCTCTATTTCTAGCATCATCATTATATATTGAAACTATAGTACCAAAAAAATGTGTCTTATATTTATTTCTAATCATACTAACTAAATCATCATAAAGTTGCTTACATTGTTCCTTTTTCCAATCATAATTTCTTTGATAAACTGGTATAACAAAATTAGTATCAGATGATTCTAAAAATCTTATTAAATATTTTTCATTAGCTTTCATTTTCTATTCCCCTTTACATACTTATTAATAGGTAGTTATTTACATTTATCACTACCTATTAATGTCTTAAACAATTTTCATAACTATATTAGATATTAAAACCTCTTTTCACTCTAACTTTCATAATTTTATTATAACATAGTACTATTTAATATAATAATAAATCTCTACCTATATTATTCCAAGTAATAAAAGACCTAATGTTGCTCCAAACAATAAAACTTTAAATGAACTTTTTTGTCATTAATAATTCTTTTTGGTTTATATCTTTTTTCATCAAAGGTATGTTTATTCCTTCCACTAATTACCTTTCTTTCAACATAACTATAAATATAATCATTTTTAGACATATTACTCCCCCTAACATAAATCTATTAATATTATATATTATACCAAATTTTACAATATTCTATATATGGTGTGTGATTTTGTTACAGTATAATTTGTAAAATCATCATAAAATGGGCAATGTGACAAAATCTATATTATAGGAGGATTATAATGACAAAACAAACAATTAGAATGAAGGCTTATGTTGATACAAAATATTGTGTTGCTTGTGGAGTCTTTCAAAAAACTTGCCCCTTTGGAGCTATTGCTGTGTATAAGGGGATTTATGCAGAGGTTACCTTAGATAAGTGTGTAGGTTGCTCTAAATGTGCTAAGGCATGCCCTGCATCTGTAATCGAAATTAAAGAGGGGGTAGTTCAATAATTAATAAAAATAAGAAGAAAAAGAACTGGTATGATTATCTTTGGGTTGGAACTATACTTTATTTCACGTTAGGATTATTTAATATTTTATTTGCTTGGCATTTTAATGATTTAACTAATGTTAGCCCTTGGATTGCTCAATTTGCCTTTGTTTTTTACAGTATGATGTTAACATCTACTCTACTAGGTTTTATTACTATGTTCTTCTATAAACCTAAATCTTGGTGCGTATATTGCCCTATGGGAACTATGACTCAAGGGATATGTGTTATAAAAAATAAGATTAAATAGAAAAGGCCAAGATATACACTTGACCTAAAATTATTGTATATTTATTTTAAATTGTGTTATAATATTAGTAAGGAAAAGGTCAAGTGTTACATTTGACCTATGGCTTATGATATGTTTAAAGAAAAAGTAGCTTTACTTTGCGAGTGTGGGCTACTTTTTTCTTTTTGTATCTTTATCTTCAGTTACAGTTAATTCAGCTGTAACACCATCTATACTCTTATCAACTTTCGTTGAGAATTTCTTTCCAAATACAATCGAAACTATAGCAACTATAGTTACACTGATTATAAGCAAAGCCTGTATAAACTCTGACATAGATATCACCTTCTTCCTGTCTATAAATTGCCATAAGCAATCAGTAACACTCGACCTAAGAAAGAAGGATAACTTACCATAAGTTTCCTTACTTTACTATTATACCATATTATTATTCTATATTTCCTTTATAAAGATATTTTTCTGTAATATTAATTTTAAAGTTCTTTTCATGCATCTTTATTATTTTTTCTTCTGCCTTTAATAATACGTTTAACTAAAAAAGATAAGTCCTAATTTTTATAATGTTTATATCATCTTTTCTTATAAAAAAACACTTTGTTCTAATTTTTTAATCTTTTTTATTTGTTAATTAATAATTAATATGATATATAAGCTAAACCCTATATTATTTAACTTAGCAAACAGAAGAATATTTTCATAAATTTTAGTTTTTTAATAATCAATCAATACATTTTATGGAAATTTATTCGTTTTCATATTGATTATAAAAACATTATATGCTATTATAATATTGTGATAATTATTTAACAAAGTTACTTATATAGGGGAGGGTTTATTTATGAAAGGTTTTGCAATGTTGGAAATTGGTAAAGTTGGTTGGATTGAAAAAGAGGCACCTAAATGTGGCCCATTAGATGCTATATGTAAACCATTAGCTATTTCTCCATGTACTTCTGATGTACATACTGTTTGGGCTGGTGCTATAGGTGATAGACATAATATGATCTTAGGACAATGAAGCTGTAGCCGAAGTTGTTGAAGTTGGTTCTTTAGTTAAAGATTTTAAGGTCGGCGATAGAGTTATCGTTCCTGCTATCACTCCTGATTGGGGATCTCTTGAAGCGCAAGGTGGCTATTCTATGCATTCTGGCGGTATGTTAGCTGGTTGGAAGTTCTCTAATTTTAAAGATGGTGTTTTCGGTGAATTTTTTCATGTTAATGAAGCAGATGCTAATCTTGCTCTTCTTCCAGATGGCGTTGATTTAGCTTCAGCAACAATGCTTTGCGATATGATTCCTACAGGATTCCATGTAGTAGAATTGGCAGATGTACAATTTGGTGATACTGTTGCTGTTATCGGTATAGGACCAGTCGGCCTTATGTCTGTGGCTGGATCTGCTTTACGTGGAGCTTCACATATATATGCTGTTGGTTCAAGACCAAATTGTATTCAAATAGCAAAAGAATACGGAGCTACTGATATTATCAATTATCGTGAAGGTGATATTGTTGAACAAATCATGGAAAAACAAATGGTAAAGGTCTTGATAGAATTATAATTGCTGGTGGTGATGTTCATACTATAAATCAAGCAATTCATATGTTAAAACCAGGTGGTAGAATTGGTAATGTTAATTACTTAGGCGAAGGAGATTATGTTGATATTCCAAGAGTTGAATGGGGATGTGGAATGTCTCACAAAACAATTGCAGGAGGATTAATGCCAGGTGGCAGACTTAGAATGGAAAAACTAGCTTCCCTTCTTGAAACTAAGAAACTTGATACAAGTAAATTAATTACACATACATTTAACAGTTTCGATAAAGTTGAAGAAGCACTATTTTTAATGAAGGATAAACCCAAAGATTTAATTAAACCTGTAGTAATTCTTTAATTTAAAATCCTTTATATATAAAGTGCGCATACAAAACTCTCTTTATTATCGAGTAGGAGGAAAATAATTGTTTTATTTTCCGTCATCTCACACCACCGTACATACCGGTCTGGTACACGGCATGAATTTTCATATATTGATACGTTAGGCTTTTCAAGCCTAAGTCGTTAAAGAATTGATTTGTAAGTGTAGTGTTTAATATAGGACTATTAGCAGTTCGCCAGTATCCTTTACGGGTATTGGCGAATTTTATTGCTTTATAATGATTTAATCCTAGTTTCTTAAGATTTCTATATCTTGTTTTGACACTCTTCCATTGTTTCCATATACACATTCTTAACCTATGTTTTATCCATTTGTCTAATTGTATAGTTATTCTTTTGCACTTTGCTATTCCATAATAATTAATCCATCCTATATTTGCTTGGTTAAGTTTAATTATTCTTTGTTCCAAAGTCATCGGTTTAGACCTGGATAATATATCTCTTAATTTATCTTTGTGTTTCTTTAATGATTGTTTTGATATGCCTGAGTATGCTTTCCCAAACATAAGGCCTAATGTAAAACCTAGGAATTTTCTTTTCCAAGGCCTTTCTACTGCACTTTTGCTAATATTTACTTTAAGATTTAATTTATCTTCAAGTTCCACTCTATTTTTAGCACTAGAGCCTAAATATTTACTTTTCTGCAATCTTTGATTATTCTGCGAAACTTTCAAATTTCAAAACCTCCTTAAAGTTCAGTCCTTCATCCGCTATCGCGATTAGCGGAGTTAATATGACATCTGCTGACTTCTGATAGTTCAGCTATATATCACTATATAGGTTATTGCTTTAGAAATTCATCTTTTATTAGCAATAGGTAAGAGCAACAACCTTCATCTCATATATCTGCTACATATACGCCTAAGGTTTCAGGTAGTGTTGGACTTTGTTTTGTTATGCAAACTCGTCCGACCTTAGTAAGCCTTTTATGTAGTTCGTGTTCCTCAGACCGAGACTTTGCCTTCGACTTCCTTCAGATTCCACCTCACGATGTACACCCTTGTCATTGACTAGTGGTTCCCACTGCCAAGCCCACAACGGACTTTCACCGTCAAGTTGTTGCCCATGCTGGGCACACATAAATAAGGTGACTCCTATGAATATAGGAATCACCTTTTAAATTAGTTTGCTTTTTTTATAGAATCTCCATTATTTCAGCCTTTGATTTAGCATTTAATATTTTTTCTCTAAACTCTTCGTGCATTAATTTTCTTGATAAGTTAGCTAATGCTCTTAAGTGTAAATCATTTTGCTCATCATTAACAGCAATCATAAATATCATTTTTATAGCTTGTCCATCTATTGATCCATAATCTATTCCTTTTCTAGCTATACCAATAGCTATCCTTGGTTCTTTCACAGCCTTTGATTTTGCATGAGGTATTGCTATTTCAAACCCAATTCCTGTATTACTTAATTCTTCTCTTTTTAAAATATCTTTTTTAAACTTATTTTTATTAGTAACTACTTTATCATCAACTAATAAGTTAATCATTTCATCTAAAACTGAGTTTTTATCTATAGCATCAAGTTCTAATTTTATTGTACTTTCTTTAATTAAATCTTTTAATTCCATGGTTATCTCCTTTTAACTTATATTTTATTAAGCTGCTTTTTTATTTGAATTTGTTTTATATAATCCATATAAAATAGCTCCAACTAATGATCCAACTAATATACATCCTACCCAAACAAATGGTTTTTCAACAATTGGAAGTATTAAGAATCCTCCATGAGGAGCTGGTACTTGAACTTTCATTAAATAAGTCAATACAGCTGATATAGATGATCCAATCATTAGTATAGGGATTACTCTTAGTGGATCTTTTGCAGCAAAAGGGATTGCTCCTTCTGTTATATGTGTACATCCTAATATATAATTAACTAATCCTGCTGCTCTATCTTCTTCATTAAATTCTTTTCTAAATATAGTAGTTGCTAAAGCAATTGCTAAAGGAGGTGTTATACATGCTGCAGAAACTCCAGCCATAAAATAGTAATTTCCTTGTGATAAAAGCATTGTTCCTGTAACATATGCTGCTTTATTAACTGGGCCTCCAAAATCAAATGCTGACATACATCCTATTACTATTCCTAAAAGTATTGGATTTGCTGATTCTAATGATTCAAGCCAACTCATTATAGAACTATTTATATATGCTACTGGATCTCCAAGTAATGTCATTAAAATACCTGTTGCAAGTATACCAAGTATCGGTAATAAAAATATCGATTTCAATCCTTCAAATTGTTTTGGAAGCCCTGATAACAACTTAATTAATCCTAACATTAAATATCCTGCAAAGAAACCTGCTATTATTCCACCTATAAACCCGGCTCCTGTTGCATCAGCTATTAATCCACCAACAAAACCAGCAACCATTCCTGATCTACCTGAAATTGATGAAGCAATATACGCAGTAAAAACTGGCACTATCATTGAAAATGATTTTGACCCTATTCCATTAAGCATAGCTGCAATTTTGTTATATTGATCTGATGTAGGATCTGCAGAATATATTCCCCATAAAAATGATACTGCTATTAATACACCACCTGCAACTACAAACGGTAACATATGAGAAACACCATTCATTAAATGTTTATATATACTTCTTCCAAAGGATTCTTTTCCTACAACTTCATTTTTTATATTCATTCTTTCATTAGTATTTTCTTTTTTACTAATTATCGATTTTTTTATTGGTGCTTTTCCATCTAATATTGCTTGAATGAGCTCCTTTGGTTTACGTATACCATCTTGTACAGAAGTTTCTATAATTGCCTTTCCTATAAACCTTTCAGCCCTAGCATCTTTATCTGACGCTATTATAACTCCATCCGCTTCTTTTATATCATCTTCTGTTAATTCATTTTCTACCCCAATAGCACCATTAGTTTCAACTTTAATTTCTACTCCCATTTCATTAGCTGCTTTTTTTAATGCTTCCTCTGCCATAAATGTATGAGCAATACCTGTTGGACAACCTGTAACAGCGATAATCTTTTTCATTTAAATTACCTCCCTAACTTCTAATTTTTTCATATAATCATTAACTTCACTTAAAGTTCCAATTCCTCTTGATTCAGCTACATTTCCACCTGTTGCTGATGATTTTTTCATAGCATAACTAATATCATTTCCTTTTAACCATTCACTTAAAAATGCTGATAAAGCAGAATCTCCTGCACAAGCAGAACTTACAAGACTAATATCAGGAGCATTGCAATAATATATTTTATCTCCATTATAAAAATACATTCCTTTTTCACCTAAAGTTAAAAGAATATTTTGTGCTCCTTCTTCTTTTAAGTATTTTAATATATATACAACATCTTTTTCATTATTTATACTTAATCCAAAAATTTCTTTAACTTCTTCATCATTTGGTTTAATTAACAAAGGTTTATATTTTAATAAATCTTTTAATTTTCTAGAACTTATATCTAAAATTATATTTATATTTCTTTTATTGCATATTTCTAATATTTCATCATAATAATGTTCATCTATACTTTTAGGCAAACTTCCACTTATAATTAAATAGCTACAATCCTCAGATTTTTCAATATAATCCAATAAATTTTCTTGTGTTTCCCGTGGAACAAAAGGCCCTTTATTAACATATTTAAATTCTTTTTTGTCTTCGGTATCTATAAAAACATTTATTCTAGTCGCTTCATCAATCTCAAAAGACTTAACCTCTATATCTTTTTTTTGAAGTTCATCTACAATATATTTACCAGTAAATCCTCCAAAAAAACCTAGAACCTTACTTTCAATTCCATAATGATTTAGTACAATAGATACATTTACTCCTTTTCCATTAGGAGAGTATTCTATATTAGTAGTTCTATTTACTTTAAATGGTTCATAACTTTCTGCTGTATAATTCATATCAATTGCTGGATTTGTTGTTAATGTATATATCATTTATCTCTCCCCCTTTTTATTAAGCTCTATTATTACTTCCACAAACCATTATTTTGTGTGCAACTACTTTCTTCATGGCTTCTTTTCCTGGTGTCATATATTTTCTTGGATCATTAGCGTTAGGATTTTCTATAAAGTATTTCTTTACTGCATCTGAAAATGGTATCTTTAAATCAGTTGCCACATTTACTTTACATATTCCAAGAGATATTGCTTTTTTAACTAATTCATCTGGTACATCTGATGCTCCATGTAATACTAATGGTACATCTACTACATCTCTTATTTCCTTTAATCTATCTAAATCTAATTTTGCTTCTCCATGATATAATCCATGTGCTGTTCCAATTGCTACTGCTAATGAATCTATTCCTGTTCTTTCTACATATTCCTTTGCTTGCTTTGGATTAGTGTACTTACTATCTTTTTCATCTACTACTAAGTCATCTTCTTGTCCACCTAATCTACCAAGTTCAGCTTCTACTGTTGCATCATATTTATGTGCATATTCAACTACCTTTTTAACTGTTTCTATATTTTCTTCAAAAGGTGCATGAGATGCATCTATCATTGTTGATTTAAATCCTAAATCAACGAAGTGTTTTATTTCATCTATTACCTCAAAATGATCTAAGTGTATTGCAATTGGAATATTATATTTTTCAGCTGCTGCTTCTGCCATTGCTACTATAAATTCTCCTCCTGCATATTCAATAGTTGATGGAGTTCCTGCAAGTATTACTGGTGATTTTAGTTCTGCTGCTGTTTCTACAACTACCTCTAATGTTTCTAAGTTATGAATATTAAAGGCTGGTACTGCATATCCCTCTCTTTGAGCTTTTTTTAGCATTTCTCTTGTTGATAATATTTTCATAATATCCCTCCCAATCTCTTAATATAATTAAATTTTATCATCATTCAAAAGAAAATGTTTTCAGATATATTTATATCTTTTCTAATATTTATATTACATTTTAGCTATTTTACTTACTTTCAAATAAAAATATATTCTGAAAATCAAATTTAATCAATTTTCAGAATATATTTTCATATTATTAAATAATCTATTATTGCTCTCGATATAATATATAATGGTAATCTTGATGTTACTTCAAACTCTTTAATGGCTGTCCTAGACTGCTTGTATCCAACAATAATCACATCTGAGTATTCTTCTAAAATACTTTTTCTTACACAACAACATGTAACTACCTTTGCCCCAGAATTTTTAGCACTTTTAACAGATTCTAATATTTCTTTTGTTTCAGCTCGTAAAGAAAAAGCAATAACTAAATCTTCTTTTTCTATAGTTTTACATATTTTCATCATTATATTAGGATCTACAATTAAAAATGTATTGTATCCTAAAAGCTGGAGTTTCAAATTAAACTCTTCTGCTACTAATTCTGTAAGCCCTCTAGCTAATATATAAATACGCTTAGATTTTTTAATAATTTTAACTATATTTAAAACATTTTCTATGGATATATTTTCAATAGTTTTTGTTACTTCTATTAAAGATTTTCCCAATATTTCATTAACCTTTTTTGAATCATAATTATGTTCTTCTTTAGACGAAACTTTGTACCTTAACTCTGAAAAACCATCAAGTCCACATTTTTTTATTGTTCTCGATACAGTCGCAGGAGAGGTAAATGATTCTTCTGCTACATCTACTATAGACATTCTGGATAATTTATATTCATTATTATTAATATAATTCACTACAGATTTTTCTGTAGGTGTCAACTTTTCAATAATACTATTATTAACTTCTATTATCATTTTATCACCTTCATTATAAATATAATTATAATTAGCCTCATTACTATATCCAAAACATTCTTCATATTTTTCCGCTATAGGTTTCTCGAATTTTTATTATAAATCTTGTAATTATTATATCATATTTCCAAATATACCACTTAAAAACACACAAAAAAGATGTAGTCTATTTGTTTTACACAAATTTTCCTACATCTTTGTTCAATTTGTTATTGTAATTTGTTAATAAATATAATTTTATTTATTTTTATCAACTAACTTTTGTATTCTCCCTGTTTTCATTAAGAATATACCTAATCCTACTATTACTATTGATCCTAATAATAGTAATAAAGAATTTCTTCCACCAGTATTAGGTAAAAAATTATTATCTGTAGTACTGGAATTATCATTATTAGTACTTGAATTATTATCATTAATTGCAGACTTTTTAACTAACTTATCTATCTTTTCTATAAGATCTTCTAAAGCATTATCTACCTCAGATTGAGTTGCATATTGATTATATAATATGACTTTTGTATTATCTAATGATTTTTTAAATTCTTTAAAACTTTCCTCTGTATAATCTTTTTCAGCATAGTCTTTTACCTCATCATATTTAGATTGTAATAAGGATTTATCAACTCCTTCTTTTATTGGTTTCTTAACTAACTTATCTACCTTTTCTATAAGGTATTCTAAAGCATTATCTACTTCAGATTGAGTTGCATATTGGTTATCTAATATGACTTTTGTATTATTTAATGCTTCTTTAAATTCTTTAAAACTTTCCTCTGTATAATCTTTTTCAGCATAGTCTTTTACCTCATCATATTTAGATTGTAATAAATCCTTATTTACTTTTGGTAAATCACTTGTTCCTAACATATTTATTTTAAAATAAGTATGATATTCAAAATTATAAGCACTATACATTGGTACAAAATTCAAATTGTTAGATTCAATTGAAACTATATTATTTTCATCAATATTTGTTACCTTAATTAAAGATTCTAAATTTGGATCTAATGTCAATTCTAAAAAGTTTTTATCTGAGCTTTTAGCTACCATCACTAATGGACCATACATAACAGATGCAACTGTTTTACCATCTAACTTATCATGTGTTTTATCTAAATGAATTGAATATGGCATATTAACTTCAACTGTATCTCCATCTTTCCAAGTTCTATCTATAGAAACATAAGAACTAGCCTCAGCACCATTGATTACTTCTTCTCCATTTACTTTTACAGTAAATCCATTGGTAGCCCAATATGGTACACGTAATTTCAAATCAAATTCTCCATTTCCATTAATAGTCATTTTAGAAGTATCTGATGGGAATTCATTCTCTTGTTTAATAGAAATTCCTTTTTCTTCCCAATCTAAAGTGGTTGGCATATATAAGTTTACATACAATGTACTATTATCTTCTGATGTATAATATGAGGCTTCTTGATACTTAACATGGTTTTCCATTCCTGTACCATGACAACATGTAAAGCTATCATAATCACCACCATAGCTCTTTTTAGCACCAGGTCCTATTGGTAACATATAAGTAGTTCCATTATGCATATATTCATAGGTTTCTTGATTTTGAGATGCTATTATTTGATTTATTAATGTTCTTTCATAGTAATCCATATACTTAGCGTCGTCAGGATTATATACATATAAATCCTTTGTTAGTTTTAACATGTTATAAGCAGCACAAGTTTCACAATTTTTATCGCTATCGATATTATTTGCTAACATATATGGCTCCTTGAACATCTCACCTCTACCAACTCCCCCAATAGAGTATGCATATCTATCTATAACCATATTCCAAAAATTCTCTGCTACATTATAGTAATATATATCACCAGTTACTTCATACTCTTTGATAGCTCCAACAATTTGAGGAATATGTTGGTTAGCATGACGTCCACTTATATCATCAACATTAGCACTTAAATTATCAAAAAACTTCTTATTATCAAACATTTTTGCAGCTTCTAAATATTTATCATCATCTGTTATTTTATATAATGTTGATAATGATTCATTCATTCCGCCATATTCACCAGCAATGTACATACTCCACATTTTTTCACGCTGCTCTTGTGTACATGCACTTAACCTATCATATATCCAACTACCTAAATCTTTTGCAGTTTCTAAGGCTTCTTCATTTCCACCATAAGTATAACAATCTAAATATCCAGCCATCAATTTATGCAAAGTATAGTATGGTGCCCAAATTGTAGCATATGGTGTATATTCCTCTAACAATGCAAATTGATCTGGCGAATATGCACTTATGAATCCATATCCCCATTCATTTGGATCAGTGCTCCAACTACTTTGTGCTGTACCTTTAGTTTGAAAATCTGCTGCATTTCCTTCAGATAAAATTTGAAGCTTCCTCATTTCAGATATCATATAATCCATTTTATCTTTTAACTCTTCATCACCAGTAGATGCATATGCAAGTGCTAATGCTGACATATAATGCCCAGTTGAATGTCCTCTTAACAGTCCTGTTGGCTCATCCCATCCACTAAGCGGCTTTGCTTCCTTAGTATCTTGACCAAATGTTTTTCTAAAATTATATAACATTCTATCTGAATCTAATAATTTTAAATATTCTATTGTCCTTTCTGTATTCTGAGTTAATATATTATCACCATCTAAGGAAATATTACTTAAATCAAAATTTGAAGAAACTTTATTTGGAGCATTCTTAGAGTCCTCAACAACTGTGATTATAGCTTTAGAAATAACATCACTATCTATTACAGTTCCTTCTATCTCAAAAGTTCCAATGGTATTATACAACTCTTTTTCAATATAACTTGGCCATCTTACTCCCAAACTATCTATTTCTCCATTATTATAAGTCACATTCACTTTTGAAGGTAATGTTGGGGATTGTCCCTTTGTCGTAGTTACTTCAATTATATCTACATCTACTATTTCTGGTAAGTAATATTGTGGTAAAATTGTAATCTTAAAGTCTCTACTAGAAGTAATTTCGCCAACTGTTGCAGTAGCGGTTAATGTAACTTCTACTTCTTCATTCCCTATCTCAGGTCTGTTGATAGTCCCATCATTTTTTAAATATTTTTCATCTGAAGATATCCAACTAATTTGTGAACCCCATTCACCATTTATAGGAAGATTAAGATTTTCTGTAATTGAATCAACCTTACCTAAGTTTATTTTATCTAAGTCATGTTTAACAATTTCCTCATTACTTGGAAGTGCTATTACTGTTAAATAAAAATCCTTTGATTTAACGACATCATTATATGCTGCTATTGCTGTTAGCTTAACAACTACATCACCAATTTCTGAACTCGGACGTTTTACCTCTCCATTAGAGCTTATAATATCCTCATTATCAGAATTCCATGTGAAAGTAGCTCCTGATGTGCCTTTAGTTGGCAATGAAATATTTTCTTTAACAGCAGAAACATCACCTAAATCAATTGAATTTAAATCACCAATTACCCGTTCTTCATCACTAACATTAAATAATGATGCTACCTCTTCACTGCTCATTGAATAATTATATATACGGAAATCTGCTATCTTCATCTTTGTTGGAGAATCAGCAAATTGTCCTTTACCGATATAATTTTGAGTAGTGTTTCCTAAATCTGATAAACTTGTACTTGAATTTTCTCTTCTTCCAATTAACTTACCATCCTCATATAAAGATAATTCACCTGATTTTTCATCAAATGTTACTGTTGTTAGTATCCATTTATTTAATTCTAGAGGTACTCCTTTTTCTACAGTTTGTTCTTTGCTCCATCCTTCCTTTGTTATAGCTGTTGCATAACCAGTAGCTCCTTCATTATATCCATCTGTCAATAAATACATATATGATGATGTATCATTTCCCAAATCCCATATTCGTTGGTATCCAGAATTAGTCTCCATATTAACCCAACAACTAATTGTAACACTATTAATAACCTCATTATTTTCTACCAAAGTATTTCCTGATGGTAACTCTAAATATCCTCCATCTGCCCCTCCTGGTAAAGATAATGCTTTCTTTTTTTCACCATAAATTTCTACATCTACAATTTCACTTCCACCATTCTGATAGTTTCTTATTACTCCAGCCTTACCATTTCCAGTCTTATCCGGAATAATTGTACTACTCACATCTTTAAAATCATAGTGAATTATCATTTTATCATCTGTATTTTCCTTAGTTTTAGCTATAGTTGATATAGTTGGAAATATCATTGAAGTTGCCATTGTTAATGCTAAGCAAATTGAGAAAAATCTTTTTTGATTTCTCATTATTAAGTCTCCCCTTTCTTAATTAGCTTATATATTTTTATTAATTTGTGAGTAAAATTTCTTACAATATTAAATTTAAATTTCATCTAACTTTTCTAAAATTACTATTATAAAGTAAGATATAAATCTTTAATTCTCCCCCCTATTTTTAAATCTAACTCTTACTTTTAATAAAAAAATACATTTAATACTAATTAATTACAAAATTTTAACTCTACTTCTCTAAAAATTTCCCCACATTTAAAATATATCTATTATAAAAGAGTATTTATGATATTTTTAAATATCTTATAGCTTTAAAATATCAATAGTACCAATTTTAAATTAATACCTATTTCACAGCTTATTAAATCGTTTACTTTTAATTAAATATTAATAGTCATTAATATTTATAAATTATCTTTACTCCTATGAAATCATTATTAAAATTCAATTTCATATTAACACTTTTAAATTTTATTGTATTTATAATAAAAGAAACTATGTTTTAATTTTCTGTACAATAAAAATATCTATGAGCTCCTAACCTGTAATAATAATTTTTTTATTTTATCATAAAAAACCAGCATTTAAATTGCTGGTTTTACTTTTTAAGTATAAACGTTAAATTATACTAACTTTCTTTTTCATTTTATCCTTCTACGTTTCCTTTATAAAGATGTTTTTCTTTAATATTGATTTTAAAGTTCTTTTCATGACTCTTTATTATTTTTTCTTCTTTTTCATCAACTAAGGAAAATACATCACCAGTTTTGCCTGCTCTTCCAACTCTTCCTGCTCTATGTAGGTAATCATTAGGATCTTCAGGTATATCTAGGTTAATAACATGAGTTACTCCTTTTATATCTAAGCCTCTAGCTGCTACATCAGACGCAATTAATATTTGAATATTACCTTTTCTAAAGTCTTCTAAAGCTTTTTTTCTATCTTCCATTTTGTTATTGCCACCAATAGCAGCTACCTTTATCTTACTAGCTGTCAGATTTTCAATTGCTGTATTTGTAGTATAAACATCATTATTAAATACTAAAATTCTTTCTGCCTTTGCTGCATTTATAAGCTTTCTTAAAGTTTCAATTTTCTTTCTACTATCAGTTTTTATATAATTATGATTTATATTTTCATTAACCTTATTATTTTTAACTGATATAATATTTACATTTTCAGTTAAGCTCTTAGCAATATCTAAAGTTTTATTATTTAAAGTAGCAGAAAACATCATAACTTGAGTTTGTTTTTGAGTAGCTTTTATTATGTCCTTTACAACTGGAAGATTATTTTTATCTAATAGCTTATCTACTTCATCAATTATAATAGTTTTTATAGTATGGGCTGATACTTTCTTTTTACGTATTAATTCTAATATCCTCCCAGCAGAACCAACTATAATATGAGGTTTTGATTTTAAGCTATCTATTTGTCTTTTAATATTTGCACTACCTATTAAAGATGTAGAAGTAATATCTAAAGATGATACTTTTTTTAATTCATTAATTGTATTATTTATTTGTATAGCTAACTCATGAGTTGGAGCTAATATTATGCATTGCATTTCTCTTTTACTTATATCAATTTTTTCTATTGTTGGTAAAAGGTAAGCTAAGGTTTTTCCAGTACCTGTTTCAGATTGTCCAATTAAATTTTCTCCATTAAGAGCTAGAGGAATAATTTCTTTCTGTATTTCAGTAGGCTCTGTTATTCCAATAGTGTTCAATCCACTAATAATTTTTTCATTTATTTTAAGATCTTCAAATTTCATTTGTATATCTACCTCTTTCATTTAACTAGTGATTATTAAACTTTAACAGTTGTATTAAAATTTGTCAAAATATATTGTAATGAATATATAAATAATCATTAGAACTACATAATATACAGATGCTAACTAATTCATTTATTTTATTAATAGGTTTTCACTTATCATTTCTATAATTTTTTAATATTTTTCTTATTATTTTTTTAAGATTATAATAAAAGCATAGAGATTGTTAAAAATTTAATAATTTTGGAGGTATTACTATGGGATATAATCTTTCGTTAAAAGAAGTGAATACTTTATTTAATGAATTAAAAAAAGAATTTACAATCTATGCACCAAAGAGGTTTGAAAAGCAAGGTAGATACTCAGATACTGATATAATAAAGTACGCTGAAATTTCTACTGTTGAAGAAATTGAATTTAAGGAAAAATCTGATTATCCAGTAAAGGAAGTTATAACCCCTATTTCTCAAACCCTTTATTATTTTACTGAAGATGAATTTAGAGAAAGTTCTGTAGGTCATAATAAAAAGATTTTAATTTTTGCAAGACCTTGTGATATAAATGCTCAAAGAAGGCAAGATACAATTTATCTTCATAATGGTAACTTTGAAGATAGCTTTTATAAAAGAATAAGAGAAAGAGTTAAATTTGTTTGTATTGAATGTTTTGAAGGATTTGATACTTGCTTCTGCGTATCAATGAAAAGTAATAAAACTGATGACTTTTCATTAGCAGTAAGGTTTAATGAATCTTCTTTACTTTTTAATGTTAAAGATGATGAGTTTAATAAATACTTTAATAATAAAACTAAAGAAGAATTTGAACTAAAATTCATAGAAGAAAATGTTACAAAAGTAACAATTCCAGAAATTAATAATAAGGAAACATTGATAAAACTTAAAAATCATCCAATGTGGGAAGAATATAATAAAAGATGTATTGGCTGTGGAAGCTGTACACTAGCTTGTAGTACATGCTGTTGTTACACTACTCGTGATATTGTATATGATTCAGCTGGAAAAATTGGTGAAAGAAAAAGAATTCAAGCTTCTTGTCATGTAGATGGTTTTGATGAAATGGCTGGTGGACATAAGTTTAGAACTACTAAGGCTGACAAGATGAGATATAAAGTTCTTCATAAAATACATGATTATAAGGCACAATTCGGAGTTGAGCATATGTGTGTTGGATGTGGTAGATGTACTGATAGATGTCCAGAACATATTTCAATTATAGCTACTATAAATAAAGTAAATAATGCGGTAAATGAAATTATGGAGGGAAAATAGTATGGGAAAAAATATATTGACACCTAAAGCATATGAAATAATTAGTATTACTCACGAAACTAATTTAGAATACACTTTTAGAGTTTCAACAGATATAGTTCCAGAACACGGACAATTCTTGCAGCTATCACTTCCTAAGGTTGGTGAAGCTCCAATCTCTGTTAGTGGATTTGGCTTAGGTTATATGGACTTTACTATAAGAGCTGTTGGAAAAGTAACAGATGAAATTTTCAAACTTAAACCTGGAGATAATATCTTTTTAAGAGGAGCTTATGGTAAAGGATGGCCTATAGACAAATTTAAAAATAAGAATTTAATTATAATAGCTGGTGGTACTGGAGTTGCTCCAGTAAGAAGTATGATTAATAGCTGCTACTATGATGAAGACTTTGTAAAGTCATTGAACTTAATCTTTGGGTTCAAAAATCAAGATGGAATATTATTCAAAAATGAATTAGAAAAATGGAAAGATAAGTTTAATACTATATATACATTGGATAATGGAGAAAAAATTGGTTGGGAGCAAGGTCTTGTAACTAAACATTTATCAAAATTACCTTTAAAATCTTTTGGAGATAACTATGAAGTTGTTATAGTAGGACCTCCTATAATGATGCACTTTACAGCGCTTGAAATGCTAAAACTAGGTGTACCTGAAGATAAAATTTGGGTATCCTTTGAAAGAAAAATGTCCTGTTCAGTTGGTAAATGTGGACACTGTAGAATAGATGAAACATATGTATGCTTAGAAGGTCCAGTATTTAACTATACTAAGGCTAAATCATTATTAGATTAGGAGGATTTGTTTATGAATCATGATATAGATATTAAAAAGGTTAGATTAAACTGTTTCCGTCAATCAAAAATTCCTGGAGAATTTATGCTTCAAATGCGTGTTCCAGGTGGTACTGTTAATGCTAAATATCTAAGTAATATTCAATATATTGCTGAAACATATGGTAATGGCACTTTCCATATGGGGATGAGACAAACTTTTAATATACCTGGAATTAAATATGAAAATATTTCTTCTGTTAATAAATATATAACTAATTATATAAAAGAAGTTGAACTTGATGAATGTAATTGTGATATGACGATTGATACAAATGGTTATCCTACAATAGGTTCTAGAAATGTTATGGCTTGCATAGGTAATACTCATTGTATAAAGGCAAATGCCAACACTAAAGAACTAGCCAATAAAATTGAAAAGTTAATTTTCCCGTCTCACTATCATATAAAGGTATCAGTAGCTGGATGTCCTAATGATTGTGCTAAAGCTCATTTCCAGGACTTTGGTGTTATTAGCCAAGCTAGAATGGAATATCATCCAGAAAGATGTATTGGATGTGGAGCTTGTGTTAAAGCATGTGAACATCATGCAACTAGAGTTTTAAGTCTAAATAAAAATGGACTTGTTGACAAAGATCCTTGCTGTTGTGTTGGATGTGGTGAATGTGTATTAGCTTGTCCTGCAAGTGCGTGGACAAGGAATCCTAAGAAATTCTATAGAGTTATTATAGGTGGAAGGACAGGAAAACAAAATCCTAGAATGGGTAAGACATTCTTAAACTTTGTTACTGAAGATGTAGTGTTAGGCATGTTTGCAAATTGGCAAAAATTCTCTGCTTGGGCTTTAAATTATAAACCTGAATACTTACATGGAGGCCATTTAATTGATAGAGCTGGCTACCATAAATTTAAAGAAATAATTTTAGAGGGTGTAGAGTTAAATCCTGAAGCATTAGTTGCTGAAAATATATTCTGGGCTGAAACAGAATATAGATCAAATATTAATGTTAAACCAATTGATCAACATAAATCAATAGAATCAAATAGAGAAATTAGAAATTAATGCTTATAATATAATTCTAATACAGGCTGTTTATTTACTAAGAAACTCTATGTTAAAAGAGTCTTACATCATAAATCTAATAATATTATAACTCCTTCTCTAAACTTAAGGTTAACTGTTACTTTTAACTCATTATTCTTTTGTAAGCAAATAAGAAAATCTTCTTAGATCTAAGGAAGATTTTCTTATTTACATCACTATCTCTCTTAAGGTAGATTATATTATTTTTAAATGTTTATATAACCACTTACCTTCTTTTCTATTTCTTGTGAAGTAGTATTTAATAAAAATGCTAATTCAGAAAAAAGTATGTTTTGGATTCCTGATAACATTTTTTTATCTTTTTCATGAAACTTTTTTCCGTTACTTTCTAAATTTATTTTTTCTTTCATTAAGGTATTTACTATTTTCGCAATTTCTGTACGGTTTCCCTTTTTTATAATTTCACTATACTTTTCAGACCTATCCTTATCTATATTTATCCACTCTACTCCTTCATCTTTAAATGATTCTAATATTGTTCCAGCTTCTTCTTTAGTTAAAAGTTCCAAAATAGATACCTTATCATTATCTACTGGAATACTTATACTTAATTTATTATCCTCCATTGGATGCAATGTATAATAACTTTTTGTAACATAAGAAATTGTTTTTTCACATACATCATCAATTTTGCAAACTCCATGGGAAGAATAAATAACTAAATCACCTTTCTTAAACATTTTATTTACCTCCTTAATTTTACAGTTAAATAATCTATAAATATTCTATATGATTATATACATTTTAAATAAACATAAATAATTATACATTGAATTTTAAAACGTTTTCTAATATGTTTTTAAAATTCATTTTTTTTAATATAATATTTTTATTTCTATATGTTATTACAACATAAAAAAAATTAAGGGATTTAAGCAAGCTCTTAATTTAAATATTGCTTATCCCTTACCTTAACATTTCTATCTAATATAATTATATATAAAGTTTCTTCTTATATTATAGCATATCCAATTTAAAGAAACAAATTCTTAATTCCTAAATTGAATTTTTTTCACATTTTAATATCATTTTCCTTTAAGTAATCTATAATATTTAGGCAGCTCGCTTTCATTACATTTGTCACATTTCTTTGCATAGCAATAAGTCTTTGCATTTCCTGATTTCACATGCATATTATTCCATATATCTTTAATATCTTCTTTTAATAAATTTCCAAAAGCTTCAGGAACAAAATCACAAGGCATAAAGTTTCCTTTATTATCTATATATGAATGTTGAACTCCTGCACCACATCCAAACTGCTCCTTAGATTCTACATATGGAAATACTGATGTTTTAGGATATTCCTTATTATTATTAAATTCTATATGGAGGTTAATTAACTCCTTCTTTTCATTTACTGTAAATATTTCATCTTTATTTACTAATAAAGAACCACATGGTATTGGCTCTAAAATTCTAAGTTCATCAACTCCGATTTTCTTTAAGTATTTTGCAAGATTATATATCTCCTTTGTCTTTAACATTTCCTTTGTACATACAGTTTGAGCCATTGTATAAAGTCCAGCTCTCTTGCAGTTTTTTATTGCATTTATTGAATTATCGTAAGCTCCTATATAACCTCTTTTTTTATCATGATTTTCTTTATATAAACTATCTATACTTATTCCTACACCAAAAAGTCCAGCTTTTTTTAGAGATTTGGCTTTTTCCAAACTTAAAGAATAACCATTAGAAAATAAAAATGAAATACTTCTATTATCTATACTAGCTATTATTTCTTCTAAGTCTTTTCTCAGAAGTGGCTCTCCCCCTGTGAATCCTATTATCCCAACACCTAAATCCTGAAGAGATTTTACTATTTTCTTTAATTCATAACTTGTTATTTCTTCTGATTTATCATTTTTAGTCTTTATAAACCTTTTTGCACTACAATGCCAACAATTGTACATACATCTATCTGTTACAGCAATATATGTTGAAATTGGAGCTAATCTTTTTCCTATAGTATGGTTATAAAAAAATTCTCCTTTTTCTCCTGGAACTGCATCTACAATACTTTTATAAGCCTTACTATTTAATGGAGGAAGAAATGAATTAACAATAAAGTCCCCATTATGAATTATAAGCCTATCATTTTTTATTACATTCATACCACATTTTATAACATTTATAGGCTTGTAATCTTTACTCTCTTTGAATCTATTGTGAATATAAAATACATTTTTTATTACATCTTTATTTAATATTGCTTTTATAATAGGAATTGCATTACTTATCATTTTTAAAAACCCCCCAAACATATTTATGAGTAATTGTCTTTATACCATTAGTATTAAATAGATCTATCATATTATCTTTTACCTTATTAACTTCCATATTTACCATAGAATCAAATCCTGCTAAAGCTCCAGTAGATGTCACAAAGGTTGTTAACTCTTCTGAAGTATTAAACTCAAATATATGCTCTCCTGATTTCACCTTTTCCTTATAAAATTTATTTTTAGCAAACCACTTTATAAAAATTGTTTCACTTATAGGATTTGGTAATTCCTTCATTATCTTATCTACATTTCTATAACTTTTTAATACTAAACTAGGATAGATTTTTCTTATTTCTGGTAATGTACTTTTTAAATTTACTATTACAGCAAAATATCCATTTTTCTTTAGTACTCTTGATACTTCTTTAATAATCTTCTTAGGATCCTGATATTTTATTGCCCAAGCACAAACTACTATATCTAAACTATTATCATTGCTAGATTTCAAAAATGAAAGCATATCTTTTTCAATGAAGTCAGCATGGAATTTACAGTTACCTTTTGCCTCATTTAGCATCCCTTTAGATATATCTACTAATGTAAATTTAGCTTTTGAAAAATTATTATTTAAAAATCTACTATTAAAGCCTGTCCCACAAGCTAAATCAAGTATATTTATATTATCCTCTAAATTTTTAGTAGCATATTTTAAAGCAAGTTCCCTTAACATTTCTTCATTGTATTTGTGCATTTCTTTTAAAAATACTTCATCATAGTTCTTACTTACTCTAGTATAAGATTTAGCTATATCACTTAAATCAGTAAATTTATTAGTAAAAAATAGCTTACATATCTTTGCTATCCCATTTATATTTTCCATAGCGACCTCTCTATCTTTATTTATTTCCTAAATATATGTATTCGTAGTTAGATATCTTGGTTATTTCTCCATTTTTAAAATACCTATAAATTAATTCTTTCATTTCGTCTATAGAAAGCATCTTTATTCTCTCAAAGCAAAGAGTCTCAAAAATAAATATTAATTTGCCTATAAAACTATTTTTATCAAACTCATAAATTAGAATTTTTCCATCTTTCTTTAATATTCTTTTACATTCTTTCAGTGTTTCTTCTTTTTCCATTATATGATGAAATGAATCTCTCATTATAATTATATCTATAGATGAATCTTTTAATTTAATATTATTAGAGTACCCATTAATTATTTTCACTGTATTACATTTTTCTTTTGCTATCTTTGTCATATTCTTTTCTGGATCTAAAATAGTTACTTTAGATCCCAAAGATATAAGTTCTCTTGCTAATGTTCCTGTTCCTCCACCAATATCTAGAATTTCTAATCCTGAGAAGTTGTTTAAAATACTTATTATTATTTCATTTTTGTCTAATCTAAACTTTTTCATAAATTTATCATATTGCTTACTATAATATTTAAATAAATAACTCATATATTCTCCTAAATTCCTTGTAACTTATATAATTATTCTATCAAAGATTTTTTACAAATTTTAAATATATTTCTTAATTTTTTCTAAATTTTATCAATCTTTAAAATAAAAGGACAGCCTCTTTTTTATAAATTTAGAGGTTGTCCTTTTCTGCTATTAATTTTCTTTGCCCATTATATATACTTATTTATACTACTTGTTACTTTTCTATTATGTATTCTATTTATAACATCCATATTCATAGTTTCAGATGCATTTTTAAAACATGGTATATGTTCTATGTCAGATTGAAATATCACTTTAAATATAAACATATGTATTTCCTTTATCTGCTCAGTATTTAACCCCTTACACTCTTGAATAATTGATATCACTATTTCTTGAATATACTTTGATATTTTCCTATCATTTTCTAAGATTTCTTCCTCTGTATATTTAGTTTTTCTATCTTCCCTAAATTTTTCACATTTTAACATTTTCTCATGAAAATGAAAATTTTCCATAAACTTATATTTAACTTCTTCTAATACCTTCTCCTCAGCCTTTTCTACTATTCTCTCTTTTAGAGCAGGAATATTATGAATATACGGATAAAATACATCTTTTACATGATTTTCATGTAATTTTACTATATCCTCATTACTTAGATTTTCTGTATATTTATGAGCTTTTTCAAAAAGCTTTTTCATTTTCTCTTCAATACTTTTCTTTATATCTCCAATATACTCTTCTCCTTTAATATCACACATAAAAAAATCCCCCACCTTTTAATATTACATTTACAATAATATACCATTGGTGGAAATTCTTCAAATTTTATTCATTAATTATAGTAATAAATTCTTAACTTATATTACTTTTATAAATACTTAAATTTAAAAGTAAAAATAACTATTAAACTTAAAAGTGGTGAAATATTAAATTTCACCACTTTCTATTTATATAAATTATCTTCTATTATTCTATTTGCAATAATACCTATATTTACTTCTCTAGTATCCATATAAACATCTATAATTCTATCTACAAGGGTAACTTCAACGTATTCTACTTGCTTTCCATCTTCATCTTTATAGGTTATTATATCATAAGTTATAATCTCATCTTTAAGTGCCTTCTTAGAAATCATATAAATCCTCCATAAGTTTAATTATTTATATTTTATCAAATACTATTAATTATGTCTATTTAATAGAAAAAACTATAAACTCAAAATCAAATAGGAATATTTGAAATACAATTTGTACCTAATAATTTTGATTTATATGTCAGTGATTTGGAGCGAAGGGACGGAAGAAGTAATATAATATTTATATCCTTTTTTATTCTTTTACATAATCTCTTAATCTAAAGCTTCCAGCTGTAAAGAAAACTGCTGACATTAAAACTAGTACTGTAATTGGTGCTAAAATTTGCCCCTCATTAACTATTTTTTCTATCCATGAAAAAGGTGATATTACACTTAAATAAACTATAACCTCTGGTACATTTGTAAATTCATTTAGGATATTTCCAAATATTCCAAGTCCGAATGATAATAATCCAAAGATAACTACTGATAAACTAGCTATTGTTTGATTCTTTAACCATCTTATAGCTACTATTATTATAGATGTGGTTATTAAACTACATAAGGTTATTGAAAGAATTCCTTGTCCTAAATTATAATTTTCTATATTAAATATTTTAATTGCTAAAAATAAAGTTATTACACTCATTATACTTTGTAGAATAAAACTAGATAAATATAACGATCCTAAAATGGTTTTATCAGAGTTTCCAGTTGCTATTGTTCTTTTTAAAACCTTTTGAGCTTTAAGTTTAATTATATCATCTGTAAATATAGATCCACCTATCATCATAAAGTAGCATATCATAAGAACTGTCATATAATAATCCGAGTTATTTTTTTCATATTTATCAAATATTACTGCTTCAACTGAATTTGTACTAAGACCTGTATTTATATTTTCTTCAAGTGATTTATTTATATTATCAGTAATTATATTTTCGGCTATAATTGACCCCATTCCTGATTCTACGCTATAGCGCATTACTTTAGGTACATTACCACTATCTATACTAGTATGAAATTTTTCATCAAAAACATAGATAACAGCTATTTTCTTATCTCTTAAATTATCGTAACTATCTTCTATATTTCCTTCTAAATTTTCTATTTCATATTGTTCAGATAAAGAATCTATTATTTCTTTTGAATATTTACTTGATGATTTATCTAATATTCCTATTTTCCCCAGAGAACTTCCACTAGAACTTGGTCCTACTACTCCAAATAAAACAATCATAGGAAGAAGTAATGTCATTAAAAAAATTGCTGGATTTTTTAATGTTCTTCTTAAATTTATAATGGTTAATCTTATTAAGCGCATTTCCTTCCCTCCCTTGATAATGCTACCTTTATATTTGCAATTGCAAATAGTACTAATGAAAAAATTATTATAAATGTTAAATCTCCAATATTGCTGTTAAAATTTCCATTTAGGTTATATACATTAAATAGCTTTGTAATATAGTGAGTTGGAGCTAAAACCTTTAGGGCATTACCTTCTCCAGTAAATGCCTCCATTCCTATTATAGGAAGTGTAAAAATTAATCCGCCAACAACCTTACCGTAAATAGGTCCAAATAGTTCATATACAAATTTACTCATAGAAACTATTAGCATAGCTGAAAGTAATATCAACATAATTAACTGAAATATACTTCCTGTAAAACTAATTCCTGCAATTCTAAAGAAAAATACATAACCTGAAACTATAATTGATGAATATATTAACATTGCAAAGGTGTCATAGTAAAAATATTGAATTTTACTTATTGGTGTAGATGAAACTCTTTTATCAATATTTCTACTAACTTCAGCATAATTGGATTGAATAAGTGAAAATATTAGCATACTAATAACAAAAGCAATCATTGATGCTGATAACACTTCATATTTATTAGAAGTTTTACTAACATTTATATTTACATTTTCAATTATAGATTTTCCAGTAATATTATTTAAATCTTCTATGGAACCACCTGATAAATTTATATAAAGTTCTTGATGATACTTATCTAAAATAGTTTTTAGAGTATTTGTTGAATTAATAAACCCATCTTCTAATTTATTTATACTAATTTCGTTCTTTTTTAAAGATACAATACTTTCTTCATATCCTTTAGGAATAACTATTTCTACATTTACTTTCTCAGAATTTACTTCAATTAACTCTTTCATATCACTACTATTTAAAAAGGAAATTAGATTTTTAGACATATTACTATTATCATTATCTATTATTGATATTTTTAAAGTACTTAGCTTTAAAGGATTATCCTGAAGTGAATTTTGGAAGAATCCCATAAAACCTGCAAGTAAAATAGGAAATAATATAAAATATATAACTGTAACAGCTGCATTTGATACCATAGCTTTTAAAGTAGTTTTTGTATAATAAAGTAATTTCATATAACCCCTCCTAATCTCTTAAAGTTTTTCCGGTTAAGGATAGGAATACATCTTCTAATTTTGCTTCATCATAGCTTATCTTTTTAATATTAATACCATATTCTTCAATTATGGTTAGCACATTATTAAGTTTAAAGTTTGAATCTATAGTTAAAATAATAGTTTCATCTTTTTCCTTAACATTTATAATACCTTTTACTTTTTCTATATTTAAGATTAATTCTGCACTTATATCTTTTGCTTCTATAGTTACTTTATTATTTGGGAAAACTGAAGCCTTAATTTCATCTTTAGTACCATATGCAATTTCTTTTCCTAAATCGATTATAAAAACTCTCTTACAAAGCTCTTCAACCTCTTCCATGTAGTGGGATGTATAAATTACTGTTGTTCCCCACTCTTTGCAAATATTCTTAGTAAAGTTAAATATATGATTTCTAGATTGAGGGTCTACACCAACTGTTGGCTCATCCATTATTAATACTTTAGGATGATGCATAATAGATGCTGCTATATTTAATCTTCTCTTCATTCCACCGGAGAACTTTTTCACCTTTTCTTTTTTCTTTTCTACAAGTCCAGTAACTTCAAGGGCTTCACTTATTCTTTCTTTTAGTTTCTTTCCTTTTAATCCGTATAAAGCTCCAAAAAATTCAAGATTATCATAGGCTGTTAGTTCTTCCATTAATGAAATATCTTGAGGTACATATCCTATACATTCTTTTGCTTTTATTGACTCTTTTAAAATATCATATCCACAAATTTTAATAGTTCCACTATCTGGTGTTAAGAGGCTTGTCATTATATTAATTAAAGTTGATTTTCCTGCTCCATTTGGCCCTATAAATCCAAAAATTTCTCCTTTATTGACCTCATAACTTACATTATCTAATACTAACTTATCATTAAATCTTTTCGTAACATTTTTAACTTCTATAATACTCATAAAAAGACCTCCTAATATATCTTAATTCTATAATAAGATAATACTAGGAGGCTTGCTATTACTGTAAGTCACTACAGAAATGACTTAAGTCACTATTCCATTTTTAAAAGCAAAAATTGCAATTTGTGTTCTATCCCTAAGACTTAACTTTGATAGTATGTTAGTAATATTATTTTTTATTGTTCCTTCAGATAGATATATTTTTTCAGAAATTTCTTTATTACTTAATCCTTCTGCAATATATTTTATTATTTTAAGCTCTTTATCTGAAAATTTGTATTTTTCTAATTCACCATATTTTAATCCTTCACTACTTTTAGTTAGAATTTTACTTGCAACTTCAGGATGAACAACCATATTTCCCATATAGGCGGCTTTTATTCCTTCATAAATAACTTGATGAGAACTATCTTTTAACATATATCCAAAAGCTCCATAACTTAATGCATCTTGAATATATTCCTTATCATTGAAGGTAGTTAATATAATTACCTTAATTTTAATAAACTGCTCCTTTATTAACCTTGTACCCATAACTCCATCACAATCTTTCATTCTTATATCCATAAGAACAATATCTATATCTTTAGTCTTACATAGTTCTAGAGCTTTATATCCATTTTCTGCAGTATCTACTACTTCAATATCATCAAAAGTAGAAAGCATAAGCTTTAATCCTTCTCTTATTAACTTTTCATCATCAACAATTAATATTTTTATCTTTTCCACTTATATCTCCCTTTCTCTAGGAACTACAACCTTAACAAAAAATCCATTTCCTATTTCAGAACTAATATCTACTATTCCTTCTATTTCTTCTGCTCTTTCTCTTATATTTTTCAGTCCAAAACCGCTTTCTTTTATAATATCAGTACCAACTCCATTATCTTTAAATGAAATAACAAAATCATTTTCTGTAAAGTTCATTATTACCCTTATCTTTTTTCCCTTTCCATGTCTTAATGAATTAGACAAAACTTCTTGGGCTATTCTATATAAGTGAGTACTTTGCTTTGTAGATAATGTCCAGCTTCCTTTACAGACTATAGTATCTACTTTTATTCCAGACATTTTTTCAAAGTTCTTACATAAATCTTGTATTCTAACTATTCCTCTATAATTATCATACTCATCAGATTTAAGTTCCTTCACTGCCCTTTTTACATCTTTAAAGCTATCATTTATAAAGCTTCTTAAGTTTATAATCATATTTTTTAAAGTATTATCTCCCTTTGATGCCAATACTTCCATAGCAGATAATTGAATCATTGCTGTAGATAATGCATGTCCAACACTATCATGAATTTCTCTTGAAATCCTATTTCTTTCTTTTACTATAGTTAATTCCTCTATAGATGATAAATACTCCTCAAGTTTGTTATTGGCTTCAATTAAGTTTTCTTCAGAAATCCTAAGTTTATCATATAATCTTTGAGCTTCCTTTTTTGTATTATTAAGCCTTGATATATAGTTTAATAACATAGAAAAAATAATTATAATTCCTAAATTTAAAAACCCTTCTTCTATACTTCCATTAAACTTTATATATATAGATACTAAATATATTATTGGTAAAAATACATACCTTATATTTTTTCTGTTAAGTGAAATAACATCTATAGTCACACCTACTAGATAAAATAGTATATTCCCTCCAAAATTTAGACATGCCAAATAGGATATTATTATTTCTAAAGTTATAGAAATTAAATTTGCTCTATAATTTTTAAAGAAAAAAATTCTAAGATTATTGTTTATTATAAATAGTAAAATAAATATTACACTGCTAATTCCACTATTTTTTTCTTTAACAAAAATCTCAAATATTAAGATAATAAATGATACATACCTTATTAATAATAGTTCCTTACTTTTTCTCATAGTTTTCTCCAATTTCTTATTATAAAATAATAATACAATAAACTTTATCTTTATTGAATAGTTATATTTTTATAAAAAGTAAAAGCACTTCAATATTGCTTTGAAGTGCCTTATTTATAATAATCTATTAATAATTAATATAAATAAAAATATATAATTATGCCCCTTCACTTAAAAACTTATATTGAGCCATATATAGGTCATAGTAACTGCCTTTATTTTTTAATAGTTCATTATGATTTCCTACTTCTTCAATTTTACCATCATTTATAACCATAATTTTATCACAATCTCTTATTGTAGATAACCTATGTGCTACTACAAATGACGTTCTTCCATGAAGTAATTTTTCTATACCATCTTGTACTAATTTTTCTGTTTCTGTATCTATATTAGATGTAGCCTCATCTAATATTAATATTCTAGGATTTGCAAGTAATGCTCTGGCAAAGGATACTAATTGTCTTTGTCCTAAAGATAATCTTGTTCCTCTTTCATTTACTTCAGTATTATAACCATTTTCTAATTTCATAATAAATTTATGGGCATTAACTGCCTTTGCAGCATTAATTACTTCTTCATCTGTTGCATCTAATCTTCCGTATCTTATGTTTTCCATTATAGTGGTAGAAAATAGAAATGTATCTTGAAGCATTATTCCCATTTGACTTCTTAGTGATTCTAATTCTACATATTTTATATCTTTTCCATCTACTAATACTTCTCCTGATGTTGGATCATAAAATCTACTTAATAAAGATACTATAGTTGTCTTACCTGCCCCTGTTGCTCCAACTAAAGCTATTTTTTCTCCTTTATTAACTTTAAAGCTTACATCTTTAAGAACCTTAGAATTTTCATCATAAGAAAAGTCTACATTTTTAAATTCTACAAAGCCTTTAATTTTACCTATTTTATTTGCATTCTCTGTATTTTTTATAATTGGCTTTATATCTAAAATATCAAATATTCTATCTGCAGCTGAAAAATTTGTTATTAAAGTGTTATAGAAACTTGAAAGATTCATAATAGGTCTCCAAAACATTCCTACATACATTGAGAAGGCTATTAATGTTCCTATTTTTATTTCATTATTTATAACTAATCTATATCCAACTGCAAATACTACTAAGGTACCAATTCCCCAAGATAATTCTACAAGAGGCCAAAAGAAATCATTTAGCATAACAGCTTTTGTAAAAGAATCACTTAATTCTTTTACCATTGATTTAAAATTCTTTTCAGTACCTTCTTCTTTAGCAAAACCTTGTACTATTTTTATACCTGAAAAATCTTCATGAGTAAAACCATTTAAATTTGATCTTTTATTTCTATAAACTTCCCATTTTCTTCTTGAATATATTTCAATACAAAACATAGCTATTCCTAATAAAGGTAATAAAGCTATACAAGCTAACGCTAGCTTAAAATTAAGAATAAACATAATAATAGCAACGCATAAAAGATTTAATAATTGTGGTATAAGTGCTTGGATACTTTGAGAAAATAAATTTTTTAATGCGTTAACATCCGAAACCACTCTTGAAAGTATTTTTCCAACTGGTCTACCATCAAAAAAGTCAAAAGATAAATATTGTATATGGCTATATAATTCATGTCTTATATTTACTAAAATATTATTAGTTATAGATGTTATCATCGTCCATCTAATTTTAGATAGAACCCACGCAATTAAATTTAATACAATTAAGGCTACTCCTATAATAAATAATCCTTTTATATCTTTATTTACTACATAGTTATCTATTGCTACTTCTAAAAGTAGGGGATTAACTATTCCAGAAATCATAACAAATATCATTAATAAAATAACTATAAAAGATTTTAATTTATATGGTTTAAGATACTCTAATAGTTTTAATGTTATTTCGCTTTTACTTCTTCTCATTACTTCTTCATCTTTTTTTATTGAATTATTCTCCAAATTAAACTACCTCCTCTTCTAATTCGTTAAAATCTTTAAATTGATTACAATAAATATCAAAATACTTTCCTTTAAGCTTTAATAACTCTTCATGAGTTCCTTTTTCTTTTATTTCTCCATTTTCTAAATAAACTATTACATCAGCATTTTTTACCGCTGATATTCTATGAGCAATAATAAAGGTTGTACTGTTTTCTTCTCTTTTTGATAGATTTTTTAACAATCTATGTTCTGTCTCCATATCTAAAGCAGATGTTGCATCATCTAATATTAATATTTTTGATTTTCTTACTAGAGCTCTAGTAATTGATATTCTTTGTTTTTGTCCTCCAGATAAACCTATTCCTCTTTCACCTATTTCTGTATATAATCCTTCATCTAGCTCTTCTATAAAATCTAAAGCACATGCTAGTGAAGCTGCTTCTTTAACCTCTTCATAATCTGCATTTTCATTACTAAATTTTATATTATTTATTATTGAATCTGAAAAAAGAAATGTATCTTGAGGAACAATAGACATATTTTTTCTTAAAAAGTCTAAATCATAATCCTTTATATCAACATTATCTATTTTTATACTTCCATTAGCTAAATCGTAATATCTTCCTATTAAATTAATTAATGTTGATTTACCTGAACCTGTAGTTCCCATCAATGCAACTGTACTTCCTTCTTTTATATCTAAATTAATATTCTTTAAAACATATTCATCATTATATTTGAAACTAACATTATCAAATACTATATTACCTTCAATTGAATCATTTCTATAACATTCTTTTTTACTTTTAATTTCAGGCTCTCTATCCATTATTTCAAATATTTTTTTAGCTGAAGCACTATTTCTTGAAAGTAAATCTATTAATTCACCTAAGGATCTCATTGGCCAAATCAAGTTCCAGATATATCCACTAAAAGCTACTAAAACTCCGATCGTAATTTCATCATTCATAACAAGAAATCCACCTAAAACTATCATTATTACTAATGATACATTTGTTAGAAATTCTATTGGTGGAAAATAATCTCCTATTATTTTTGCTTGCTTCATATTTAAATCATAATAAGTTCTATTCATTTTTAGAAATTTATTTATTTCATATTTTTCTCTTGAAAATGCTTTTACTAATCTAACTCCTGCTATATTTTCTTGTGCAGTGGTATTAATTTCAGCTGTTTGGTCACTTATTTCTTCATATGATTTTCCAAATTTACTTTCTAACTTTATAGCTATAAATCCTATTGGAATCATTATAATAAAACAAGCCAAAGCTAATTCAAAATTTAATTTAAATAGAATAACTGTAGAAACAACAAAATATATTATATTTTCTATAAATAATCTAAGTCCAAAACCTATTGTTTGCCATATATTTTCTACATCTTCTCCTATTCTAGACATTAATTCTCCAGTATTCATGTTATCAAAATATTTAAATTCTAGCTTCTGAATATGATTAAAAAGATCATTTTTAATATCTTGGTGTACTTTTACACTTAAAATATCATAAAGAAACTCTTTACCATATCCAAGGATAGATTTTGTTATTGTAATAATTAAAATACCTATTAAAACTTTAATTATTATGCTATTGTTACCTGCTATGACCCCATCATCTATAAATATTTGTTGCAAGTAAGGCATAAATAAATCAACCCCAATTACTGCAAGCATAGATAATGTTCCAATTATTAGTAGTACTTTGTATTTTGAAACATATTTAAGTATTCTAGTCATAATTTTTCCCCCTTAAGTTATAATTTTTTTTGTTTACTTAGTTTTTACACATCCTTCTCTTCCTTTCTTAAAAATAAAAAAGGCCAAAGTTATCCTTAGCCTTTTTTACTTAATTTAAATAAAATAAAAAAGCCAGAGTAAATAACCCTTGGCCCTAATTATCTATTCAAAGTTATATTCCTAGAAATTTAAAGAATATATACTTTTATAAAGTAATTTTGTATAAATTATTTAACAAACAAATTTACACAATGAGATAGGATTACTAATATTTTTAATATCATATTTATTTTTATTATTTTTTACTAATAGATTCAAATTGACTATAATATTTAACATTTTCCTACCTCCTTTTAACTTTAATACTTTACCAGTATATTCCTAAAGATAACTTTTGTCAATATATTTTTTGTTAATTAAATACTTTTTTGTTATTAAATTTAAGCTATTTACTAATACCTTCTAGTGCTGATAAATGTATATTTCATAATAGGTGCTAATAAAAACAGTAAAAGTAATTTTTACTGTTTTTATACTATAAATGAACTTTTATCTATCCACTTATAATTTTTATTAATACTTTTTATATCATCGACTAACTTAAACAAGGCAACATCTTTTTCTTTACATTCTAGCATTATATCTATATCCTTATTAAACTCCTTTAAAACTTCAATAAAGTTTATAAAATCTATGGGATTTATAAAGTCAGCATGCTTTTTATCCACTTTATCAATTAAGCTCGTATCTTTCGGAGAAGAAAAATGCATTTTAGGTGGTAATTTTTCATTATTCCAAGTACATAATATATCTTCTAAAATATCTGATATATCATCACAACTATTATTACAATTATGGTGATGAATATCTAATACCATTGGAATATTCAAAGTTTTACATAACATTAAAGTTTCTCTAGCTGTATATGTTTTATCATCATTTTCTATAATTATTCTATCTTTAATACTCTTAGGAAACTTATTAAAATTTTGAATAAACCTTTCAATTGCAACTTCTTTTCCGCCAGTTGCTCCACCTATATGAATTACCATCTTTCCATCCTTATAATTCATATCTTCAAACCATTCTATTTGTCTACTTAAATTAATAATTGTATTTTCTACGACTTTAGGATTACTACTATTTATAACATTAAATTCATCTGGATGAGTATCCACTCTCATATTAGACTCATTGATAAGCTTTCCTACATACTCAAAATCCTTCTTTAAAAATTCTCTATGGCCCCAATATCCAACCTCTGGATGAGTCACTAATGGGATTAGGGCAGATGTTATTCTATAAAAATGTATATTATTTTTAATGTTATACTTTATTATATCTTGAAGAGAAACTAAATTAGACAATGCAACAGTCCTTAGTTTTTCTAATTTTTTCTCTTCAGATAAAATCTTTTTGTAATTTGCAAAGGTAACTGTACTAGAGCTTGTTACCTTTTTTCCTAAAACATTTGAAATAGCAACATATCCAAGTCTTATCTTCATAAATAATCTCCAATCTTTTACTTTCTTAAGACTTAGTATATCCTACTAAATAAACTATAAATCATTAATTGTAATTTTAAATTACTTAATATATCCAAGTAATTTTTCTTTTCTTTCTTCAGTACAAAAAGAAGCTTTTACACTATTAATATAAATTTGTTTATATTCGTCTAAATTAATATCAAATGTATTTATTATATTATTAGTTTCTTCATTTAGAGATATATTAGAAACTGTTCTATTATCGGTACTTATAGTTACTTTTATATCATCTTTATGATAATTATATATAGGGTGATTATTATAATCATTCACTGCCTTTGTATCAATATTACTCTTTGGACACATCTCTAATGTAATTCCATTTTCTTTTACTAAATTATATGCATCTTCATCATTATAAATAAATACTCCATGTCCTATTCTTTCAGCACCTAGCAAGCTTACAGCATCTCCTACATTCTTTCCAAAACCAGTTTCACCAGCATGAATTGTAATTCTAAAGCCTTTTTCCTTTGCTAATTTCATAGCATCAATATATTCATGTGCAAAGCCTTCTTTTTCAGTTGCTGCTAGATCTATCGCAACAACACCTTTTCCAATAAATTTTGAACCAGCTTCTATAGAATCATATACATGCTCTAATTCTAAGCCTCTTATACAAGAAATTATTACATTTCCATTAATATCATAATCTTTTTCTGCATCTTTAATTCCTTCTATTACACTTTCAATAATTTCTTCTAAAGATAATCCATTTTTTATATGGAAAATTGGAGCAAACCTTACTTCTATATACTTAATATTTTCTTTTGATGCATCTTCTAATAATTCATAAGCCGCTCTTCTTAAATTCGCTTTGCTTTGTAATACCATGTTTGGCAAATCAAATTTCTCTAAATATTCATCTAAAGAACTACACTTTTCTTCAACTGCTAATAATTTTTTTACATAATCATACTCATAGCTTTCTAATTTTATATTTTCTTTTTTAGCAAGTTCTATAACTGTTTCAACTCTTAAACTACCATCTAAATGACAGTGTAACTCGATTTTAGGTAATTTTCTAATATCCATTTTTACCACTCCTTGTCTGTAAAATATTATATTAAGCATGTCTATTGATTTTAAAAAAGTATAAAAAAAATTCCTAACCACGAAGAAATCACAATAAATGATTTCCTCGTAATCAAGAATTATAGGTTCTTGGTAGAGACCCCTAAACCATATTATTAGGGTTATACGAAGTATTTACTATACACATATTTAAATTATATTTAGTTTATCATAATTATTTATTAAGTCAATATAATTTTAAATAATTATAATAATAAAATTCATTGATATTATTTTATATATATTTTTTAAATTATATTATTTCTCCTCATTTATTTAACATCCAATAGATACTATTCCATTTCAATTCATTTGAAAAATTTCTTATATTAGTGTTTTTGCCTATAACAACTGCTTCTAATCCGTACATATCTGCAAGATCACATAATTGTTCTGCATCAACTACATATGAGAATGAAGTATGGTGTGCTCCACCAGCTAATATCCAGGCTTGTGCCCCAACTTTTAATGATGGTTCCGGAGTCCATAATACTCTTGCAACAGGAAGGTTTGGTAAATCTTTTTCTACTTCTTTACCATTAACTTCATTTATTATTAATCTCATTCTTCCGCCTAAATCTACTAAAGATGCACAAACAGCACCTCCTACTTGTCCATTAAATATTAATCTAGCTGGATCATTTTTATCCCCAATTGATAGAGGCTTTACATCTATTCTTGGTCTATCTGTAGCGACAGTTGGACAAACTTCTAACATATGAGATCCTAATATCATTTCATTTCCTGGTTCAAAGTTGTATGTGTAATCTTCCATAAATGAAGTTCCAACATTATTTGACATTATCTTCATAAGTCGTACTAAACCTGCTGTTTTCCAATCTCCTTCTCCACCAAATCCATATCCATCTTCCATAAGTCTTTGTACAGCAAGACCTGGTAACTGCTCCATTCCATGTAACACTTGGAAGTTAGTTGTGAAAGCTGTATAATCTCCTTTTTCTAAGAATCTTCTTAAAGCAATTTCTACCTTTGCTTGATATTTTATAGAGTCTCTAACACTTCCTTCTATTTGTCCAGCTTCACAAATTTCATACTTTTCTTCATAAATCTTCATTAAAGATTCTACTTCTTCACTAGTTACTTTTTGGACTTCTTCAACTAAATCACCAATACCAAACGCATCACAAGTCCATCCAAGTTTTATCGCAACTTCAACTTTATCCCCCTCTGTAACTGCAACATCTCTCATATTATCATCGAATCTAGCAATTTTTATATTAAAGCCTTCAACATATCCTGTAGCAACACTCATCCATTTATTAATATCCTTATGAACCTCTGCATCTTCCCAATGTCCAACAACAATTTTTCTCTTATTTCCCATCCTTGCATTTATAAAACCAAACTCTCTATCTCCATGAGCAGATTGATTTAAATTCATAAAATCCATGTCCATAGTTTCCCATGGAATGTCTCTGTTAAACTGTGTATGGAAGTGTAATTGAGGCTTATTTAATATAGATAGTCCTCTAATCCACATTTTAGCTGGTGAAAATGTATGCATCCAAGTAATTATACCCGCACAATTTTTATCATTGTTTGCATCATTACAAACATCAAATATTTCCTTTGAATTTCTAACTGTTGGTTTGTGTATAATAGTATATTTTATATTTTCTTTACTATTTAATCCTTCAACTATTTTTTGTGAATCTATCGAAACTTGCTTTAATGTTTCCTCCCCATATAAATCTTGACTTCCTGTTACAAACCAGAAGTTATATTCTTTAACCTTTAACATAGTTTATTCCTCCTCATAATTTTCTCTTTTAAAATATATCTATACCATCAAAATATTGTTTTTATAATATATACTTAATTGATAATATCCTTACAATAATTAACTTTGTCCATAGTAAGCATTTTTACCATGTTTTCTAAAATAATGCTTGTCCTGAAGCTCATGATCAATATGATTTATATCTGAATTTAAATTTTCTGTTAGAAGTGCCATTTTTGAAATTTCTTCTAAAACTACTGCATTTGAGACAGCTTCATCTGGAGTTTCCCCCCAAGAAAATGGGCCATGACTTCCAACTATTATCCCTGGAACACTTAAAATATCTATATTTCTACTTTCTAAGGTTTCAACGATTACAAAGCCTGTATTCCTTTCATATTCAGTTTTTATTTCTTCATTTGTTAATTTTCTAGTGCATGGTACTGGCCCATAAAATGTATCAGCATGAGTTGTTCCATATGAAGGAATATCTCTTTTTGCTTGAGCCCATGATGTAGCAAATGTTGAATGAGTATGAACTATCCCCCCTAAATTATGATACTTTTTATAAAGTTCAATATGAGTAATTGTATCTGATGATGGTCTTAACTTTCCTTCAACTATATTTCCTTCTAAGTCAACAACTACCATATCTTCTTCATTCATACTTTCGTAGCTTACCCCACTAGGTTTAATTACAATTAGTCCTTTTTCTCTATCAATTCCACTAACATTCCCCCAAGTTAATAAAACTAGATTATTTTTAACTAATGCTATATTAGCTTCAAAAACTTCTTTTTTTAACTTTTCTAACATCTTTACCTCCTAAAATTTCCTCATTTTCTTTAAATCTTTCATTACATTATTTTCACCTTTTCCAAAATAATCGTGCAATCTATCATAATGAGCATAAATTTTAGAGTAAATTTCCACATTTTCTGGTATAGGAGTTATTACTTCATCTAGTAATTTAGGGATTACTTTTGCCGCCTCATGTATTGATTCAAAACCTCCATTTTCTTTTCCAGCTACAACTGCGCCAAACATTGCTGATCCCAAAGCTGGTGTTTGAGTTGATTTAGAAATTCTGATTGGAAGATTTGTTACATCAGCATAAATTTGAATTAGCATTCTATTTTTTTGAGGTAATCCTCCACAAGTATATAATTCATTTATTTCAACACCATTTTGGGTAAATGTATCTACTATTTTCTTATGACCATAAGCAGTGGATTCAATTAAAGCTCTATAAATTTCTTCTGGTTTTGTATTTAAATTTAATCCTAATATAAGTCCTGTTAAGTCAGTATCTACTAAAACTGTTCTATTCCCATTTAACCAATCTAAAGCTAAAAGTCCTGAATCTCCTGGATTTAATTTTTCTGCCTTCATAGTTAAGTATTGTTGTATATTTAATCTAAGTTTACTAGCTTCATCCATATACGATTGAGGCACGCAATTTTTAACAAACCAAGCAAATATATCACCAACAGCAGATTGTCCAGCTTCATAACCATAAAGCCCTGGTATAATACCATCTTCTACATATCCACAAATTCCTGGAACTACTACTTCTTTATCTGATAGAACCATACTGCATGTAGAAGTTCCCATTATCATAACCATTTTCCCTGGTTCAGTAACTCCCATTGCTGGCACTGCTACATGAGCATCAACATTTGCTATTGCTATTGGCATCCCTTCATTCAATCCCAATCTCTTTGCCATTTCTGATGTTAATACCCCTGCCCTTTCTCCTATACTAGATACTTCACAATCAAATTTTTCTGCATATACATTTCCTAACCTTTCATCTAAAGATCTTAAAAATTCTTTTCTAGGGAATCCATCTTTTTTATGCCAAATTGCTTTATATCCAGCTGTACAACTATTTCTAGTTTCTTTCCCTGTAAGTTGCATTATAACCCAGTCAGTTGCTTCTATAAATTTATCTGTAGCCTCATATATCTCTGGAGCCTCATCTAAAACTTGCCATACTTTTGGCAGATACCATTCTGATGATATTTTTCCACCATACCTACCTATAAATTTTTCTTCATTTTTATGTGCAATTTCATTTAATTTATTAGCTTCATCTTGAGCCGCATGATGCTTCCAAAGCTTAACATATGCATGAGGATTACTTTTATACTCATCTAAGTAACAAAGAGGAGTCCCATCCTTTTTCATCGGTAATATTGTACATGCTGTAAAATCAATTCCAAGTCCTACGATTTCATCTGGGCTTACTTTTGCTTTTTCAATAACTTTTTTAACTACATATTCTAAAACATCCATATAATCTTTAGGATGTTGTAATGCCCAAAAAGGCTCTAATTTCTTACCGCATGGTAATTGCTCTGACATTACTAAATGTGGGTATTCCATCATTTCAGATGCAACTTCTTCACCTGTTTTAATATTAAGCAATAATGCTCTAGCCGACTCACTACCATAGTCAACTCCAATTGAAAATTTACTCATAAAATCCCCTCCCAATTTCAATATAAACCAAGTATTATAGTACGTACAATATAATATATATTTTTAATATTACGTACAATTTTATGATATCAGATTAATTTTTCTTTGTAAACATTTTTATATAGTATTTCTAAGAAATATTTTTAAGGAATATATTAAGGTAAGTCAGTATGAAAAGATGCTTTTTATGATTTTATATAAATAAAAAAAGAATTAAATATGTTATATTATTTGCTCCGTCGCAAGCTCCAAGTCATCGCAAAATTAATAGAAGCACTTCAAAGCTGAAGGAAGGAAATTATAAAAAAGTTATTTATAGGGTAACATCTTTATAATTTCCCAAAAAGTAAAAAAACACCAGTTTTTTTTATTTACTGATGTTCTTATTATTGCTATATTGTAGTTTCTTTTATAATAATTTCTGGATCATATGTATATTGTACTAAATCTTTTTCTTTATTAATCAAAGAAAGTAATATTTCTGCTGCTTTTCTTCCCATTTCTTCTTTTGGATGATTGACTGTTGTAATTCCAGAATCAAACACTTCAGAAATTGTTTCATCATTATCATATCCAACTATAGATAAGTCTTTTGGAATACATAAATTAAGTTCCTTAGCAATCTTAATAACTTTAACCGCTATTTTATCATTATAACAAACAATAGCTGTTGGCCTATCCTCTCTTGTTAATAAACTTTTAGCGAAAGCAGAAATATAAAAATCCTCTTCGTAGGTTTTAAAATCTCCAATTATTGTACTATCAATTTCTATATTATTTTCATTTAACGCCTTTAAATATCCTTTTTTTCTTTCAACCCCTTGTATATCATCTTCTTTAAATATACCCGCTATTTTCTTATGACCTAATTTAATTAAATAATTAGCAAGTAGATATGTTCCTTTTTCATCATTCATTATCACATAAGACTGCTTTTCTTTATCATAAGTAGCATTTATCATTAAATAAGGTATATTACTTTTTTTAATTTTAGTGTAATAATCTAAATTTTCATTTCCTAAAGCACTTGCAGTAGGTTCAATTATGGCTCCTACTACATCATACTCTAATATTTTTTTTAATTGTTCTCTTTCCTTTTCCTTTTCATTATTTGTACTTAACAATAAAATATCATACCCTTTACTATTCAGTATATCTTCAATTCCTTTAATTAAATGAGGGAAAATATACTCTGTTATATAAGTTGTTATTACAATTACTACCTTATTTTTACTTTTCTGCGATTTATCAATTTTCTTTGCATACGCTCCCTTACTTTTTTCTCTATATATGTATCCTTGTTTTTCAAGCTCTATTATAGATTGTCTAACTGTATGTCTACTTACAGAAAAAATATTTCCTATTTCCTGTTCTGTAGGAAGCTTTTCATCTTCTTTAATTTCTCCATTTATAATTTTCTCTTTATAAAATTCATATATTTCTATATATTTAACTATCTTTTCCATATAACTTTTCCTCTCCTAATATTGTACTTACAATTATATAATATATCTTATTATATTTTCAATACATTATTTGACTCATAAGTTAATTCTGTATATTTTTTATTCTAGTCTCTATACCTTTATGATAATTAAAAGGAGCTGCCACACAGACAGCCCTAATTAATAATTTAAAATTAAAATTGTTATTTATCATCTAATAAAGCTCCATTGGAATCTATAACTTTTTTATACCAATAAAAACTATCTTTCTTTATTCTTTTTAAGTCTAATATATCATCATCTGTTCTATTAGTATATATCAATCCATATCGCTTTCTAAATCCTTGTGCTGAGCTTAAAAGATCCATAAATGACCATGGACAATATCCCATCATTTCTACACCATCTTCTATTGCTAATGCACATGCATTAATATGGCTCTTTAAATAATCGATACGGTAATCATCATGAACTCTTCCATTTTCTAAAGTATCATGAGCTCCAAGTCCATTTTCTGTAATTATTAGAGGAAGATGATATCTTTGATAATATTCATTTAATGCAACACGAAGTCCGGATGGATCAATTGATGCACCATATTCACTTGCTTTTAAATTTGGATTCATAGACATCTTAAATAACCCATACATACTAAAATCTACAGTGCCCTCTCTACTTCCAAAAGGATGCTCATCATCGGATTCAAGAGCTTCTGCACAATTTGTTCTATAATAGTTAACTGCAATAAAGTCCATTTTTGCTGATTTCAAAATTGTTTTATCGCTTTCTTCCATATATGGCATTATTCCTCTTTCATTAAGATATTTCATATAATATCCAGGATACTCTCCATAGTGATGCATATCAAGCATATAATAAACTTTAAAGTTATCATTCATTCTAGCCGCATAAACATCCTCTGGTTTACTTGTTAAAGGATAAGTTACTGATGACGAAACAGCCGGTCCTATTTTACCATTTTCGACCATTTCATGACAAGCATTAACTGCCAGTGCATGTGCAAGACACATATTATAATCCATTTGTGCACGCATCTTGTCAATTTTTAATTGATCTTTTTCTTCATAAATATTGATTCTCTCTTCTACTCTTACAATTAAATTTTGCTCATTGTGAGGTTGCCAAAGTTTTACTCTGTCTCCAAACTCTTTAAAACATATTTTTGCATATCTTTCAAAAGCAAATACTGTTTCTCTCGATTCCCACCCATTATACTTTTTGACTAATGCAAATGGTAAATCAAAGTGATATAAAGTAACAAAGGGTTCTATATTATTTTCAATTAACTTATTAATAACTTTATTATAAAAATCTATACCCTTTTGATTAATTTCCCCATCACCATCTGGAATAATTCTTGTCCATGCTATTGAAAAACGATATGTCTTCATTCCTAATTCTTTCATTAAGTTAATATCTTCATCAAAATTATGATAAAAGTCAGCTGCAATTCTTGTGTCTGCTTGAATGTGAGATTTTTTAAACGAATTAAAATCTGCTACACTTAACCCTTTACCATCCTCATTATAAGCTCCTTCGATTTGAAAGGCTGAAGATGAAGCCCCCCATAAAAAATTATCTGGAAATATACTTTTCATAATACTCCTCCTTAGTTAGTTAAACTTTCCTTTTCCTCTTTAATATCTTCAAAACCAATTAAATATGTAAGTATTGCTGAACCGAAGAATGCAATTAAGCACCCTATAAGATAACTTGTAAAGCCTAAAAAACCCGCTTCAGCATAAACTGGTATAGTTAATATCCCTTGATTTGCAAAAGCATTACCATAGGCACCTCCAAGTCCCATAACTCCTCCTCCAATCGCTCCACATATTACAGCACATATCATTGGACGTTTTAATCTTAAGTTAACGCCATATATAGCTGGCTCTGTAATACCAAATAATGCTGTAACTGATGCTGACATAGCTATTGTTTTAAGATTCTTATTTTTTGTTTTAAAAAATACACCTAGAGCAGATCCTGCTTGAGAAAAGTTAGCTGCTCCTGCAAATGCAAGTATATTTTGTCTTCCTGTATTAGCGACATCATTAATTCCAATAGGTACTAATGCTCTATGAGCTCCAAATATAACTAATACACACCATAGTCCACCAATAAATGCTCCACATAGTGTAGGACTAAATTCATAAATAAATCTGTATACATAACTTATTCCATTTCCAATATAAATTCCAACTGGTCCAAATATTATCAATACTGCTGGCAACATAATAAGTAATGAAAGAGTTGGAACAACTATTATTTTTATTACTTCTGGAATATATTTATTAAGAAATCTTTCAACATAAGAAAGAACATATATAGCAATTATAATTGGAATTACAGAAGATGTATAACTTGCCTTTGTAATTGAAATTCCTAAGAATCTAACTACATCTTCTCCTGTCATTAATAAAATAAATGTAGGATAACAAAGGGTTGCCCCTATAATCATTGAAATAATTTCATTTACTTTAAAAATCTTAGCACATGTATAACCTAGTATTATAGGTAAGAAATAAAATACTGCATCAGCTAAAGCATTTAAAATAATATATGTTTGTGTTTCCTTAATATCTATACCATATTTATTTAAATAATACATAGCAACTACTGATAATATTCCCTTTATCATTCCAGATCCTGCTATAGCTGGAATAATTGGAGTGAATATACCGGCAATGCTTGCTAATATCTTATTCCAAATATTATCTTTTTTCTTTATTTCTTCCGCTTTATTTTCTTTATTAATATTACTATAGATTTGTTCAGGAACGAGCTTTATAATCTCGTCATACACTTTAGTTACCTTATTCCCTATAACTACCTGAATCTGACCCATACTTTCAACAACTGTAATAACGCCTTCGCATTTAGTTAAATTATCTTTATTTATTTGTGATTTATCCCTAGCTCTAACTCTTAATCTTGTCATACAATGAGTTAGCTCTAAAATATTATTTTCTCCTCCTAAGTTTTGCAAAATTTCTTTTGCAATATGTGCATAGTCCATTTTAATCTCTCCTCCTTTACAAAATATAATAATAAAATATATTTTGATTGTATTCTTATAATACCAGTATTTAGTCTAAATTTCAATAATAATAATTATTATTAAATATATATTATCATATGATTTTATATTATATTCTTCCTTTATTTCCACTATTAATATACATATTTTTAAGATAAAAAAGTACTTCTATATAATTTTACTTATTCCATCGCAAGCTCCAAGTCATCGCAAATTAATAGAAGCACTTCAAAGCTGAAGGAAGGAAATTATAAAAAGTTATCACCTGGTAACATCTTTATAATTTCCTAAAGAGTAAAAAAGAAGCGATTTATACTAAACCGCTTCTTTAAAATTAATTATTTAAATATATTTATAAATAATGTTATAACTCCTGAATTTATAAAATCAATAAACAATCCTCCTACTATAGGAACTACAATATATGGTGTTTTAATAAATCCATATTTTTTTGTAAGTGCATCCATATTAGCAATTGAATTTGCCGTTGACCCCATTCCAAATCCGCATATTGCTGATGAAAAAACAGCTGACTCGTAATTTTTACCCATTATTTTAAATACAATAAAATATGCAAATATAGCCATTAAAATTGTTTGAGCTATTAACATAATAAGCATAGGAAGAGCTAAATCAAATAATTCCCATAACTTTAATCCCATTAATGCTAAAGAAAGATAGAAGGTAAGGCTTATGTTTCCTAATACTTCAATACTTTCATCTTCTATTTTGTAATTTTTAAAATCCATAATATTTTTAATTACTGCTGCAGTGATCATTGATCCTATGTAAGATGGAAATGTTAAGCCTAGATATTGTATGTACTTTGTTACTATTGATCCAATTCCCATTGTAATGAAAATTAACGAAGTAGCTTTCATAAGAGAATGATAATTTACTTTTGAATTTTCCTCAGTTTCTATAATTTCATCTGATTTATAATTTTCATTTAAACTTCTAGAAGTTATTATATTATTTTTTTCTATTAATACCTCTGCAAGAAATCCTCCTAGCACACTTCCCATTATTAATCCAAAAGTAGCTGATGCAACTGAAACTGTTGTAGCTGCATTTACTCCAACCTCTTCTAATAAAGGGCCAAATGATCCAGCTGTTCCATGTCCACCTACCAATGGTATTGAACCTGTTGCAAGTCCTAAAAGTGGATGAATATTAAAAACGCTAGCCAAGAATACCCCTATTAAATCCTGAAAAACAACTAATGCTATAGATAGAATTAAAAAAATTAAAACTTTTCTTCCACCACTTTTCAAAACCTTCAGACTCGCTGTATATCCTATACTAGTAAAAAATACAGTCATAAGAATGGATTGTAATGTTGTATCTAAAGTTATAGTTAATATATTGGTTATATTTAAAATAAGTACTATAATCGAAAAAAACATTCCCCCTACAACAGCTGATGGTATACAATACCTATCTAATACCTTAATCTTTTTTCTTAAATAACCTCCTAAATAGAATACTAATGTTGCTAATGCCATTGTTTGAAATACGTCTAATTTTAATTCCATATATTCACTTCCCTCAATCTTCTCTTGTTTTCTAATAAACTTTATGTAATATTTATATATTAATTAAGCCATATAAAATTTTTCTCTCATAATGTAACATACTACAAAATTATGAAGGTTGTCAATATATTTCTTGCATTTTTTTTTATTTAATCAATATTTTATGGATTTTGACACTATTTTATGAATTTTAATCTTTAAATAAAATCATTATTTTTCTAAGAAATGCTTTGTATAATAAAAATTGTAGTAAAGATATTCTTATATTTTATTATTTTTTAATAGCATGGACAATAGTTCTTGCCCCATCATATTCATAACTACAAGTAACTAGTGTTATCATTTTTTTATTAGGATCAAATTCAATTTTCTTTTTAAAATATGATTTATTACTTAATTCATCAATATAGTTTAAATAATCTGTATCATTATTAAAATCCAAATTAATACTTACTTCATTTTCATGAAGTACATAAACTGAAAAAACAGTATATTCATAGATTTTTACATCCTTAACAATTTTAATATCGTTATTATTAAAAAATTCTTCTTTTTTAAAAAAATTTAAATTATTAAACATAGTATTATTTTTCATATGGTGCCCATATATAACTATATTTTTATCACTATCCATATTGTTTTGGTAATCTATAAATAAAGTACCCGATATACTTTTTTCTTTATCAAAGCTATGATTTAGATAAAAATCATTATCTATACCTTGAACCACAGGATAATCAATATTGCTATTACTAATATTTAACCAAAACTTATAATCATTATTAATATTTAAAAGTTCTTTTTCATTATTAATAGATTTTTCTTCATAATTATCCTCATTTTTCACTCCATTATTGGATATATTCTCGATTATCATTGGATTATACATATGAATCTTTGAGTATTCTTCTTTATCCACATAATACTGATACCCTTTGTATACTATTTTCCCAAAGGCCACAATAACTACTAATATTAAAATTAAGTTAATTATTTTTTTCATATATTCACCTCACCAGTCTATATAAAAATAAAAAATATTAAAAAACAGCACTAGTATAAATTTATAGTGCTGTTTAATTTAATCTTATAGATTCTTATCTTTTATTTTTTTCTTATTGTTTATGAATAATCCTCCAACCCCTAAAATACCAATTATTAATGCTGCAGCTACACTTGTATCTCCTGTGTTTGGAGTCTTTGTTTTAGATGGTCTTACTTCTTTTCTTGTATTAGTTATTGTATACTTAATAACTACTCCATTATCTTTAATTTCAAATGAATATTCTTTATTATCTATAATATATCCTGTTGGTGCTACTGTTTCTTGGTAAGTATATTTTCCGTATTTAAGGCCTTCGAATACAACTTTACCATTTTTATCAGTCTTTTTTGATGCTATAACTTTACCTTCAGAATCTTTTATAGTAAACTCAGCATTTGCAAGTAATTTTTTATCCTTACTATCTGTCTTTATAATTTCAATGCTCCCTTTAATAATTTCGTTTTCAAAAACTACTTTACTTTCTGGATAATCTACTGTTGCTAATAAATTTCCTTTTCCATCGTCAGTAACTTTTACATTTATTTTAAATGAACTTTTATCATAAATTATTCCACCTAAATTTTCATTTACTTCTTTTACTGTATATTCATAATCTCCAACAGTATCATATGATATAGCTTTGAATTGAATTGTTCCATCAGCATTATTTTTTACTGTTTGTAATACTCTATCATCTTTATCTCTTAATTCAAAACTAAACATACCAGAAAGCAAATCTTTTCCTATTAATTTCTTAGTTGCTTCTATAGAAGCGCTTGTTGATCCAAATTTATAGCTATTATTAAATTCAGGCTTTTTATTTGGATATTTTACATCTGCCTCTAATTGTCCTTCTCCATTATCTATAACTGTTATAACTACATCTACAGATTGAGAATCGTAAGTTATTCCATCTACTTTTCCATTAACTTCTTCTATTTTATAAGTATACGTACCTGCTTTCTCAAAATTTATTGAGCTAAACTTAATATTTCCATCTGCATCATTTTTTACTGTTTCTTTTATCACATTATTTTCATTTAATAATTGGAATTCAAACATATCAGCTTCTAAATCTTTTCCTGTTAATGTCTTTGTTGCTTCTATAGATATACTTGTTGAATTCGGATCGTATTCATTAGTAAATTCAATTTTATTATTTGGATAATTTACTGTAGCTACTAAATTTCCATTTCCATCATCTATTACATTTACTGTTACATCAAATTCTCTTTCGTCGTAAGTTACACCTTCTAAGTTTCCATTTACTTCTTGAAGTATATACTTATATTCTCCTACAGTATCATAATGTATAGTTTCAAATTTAACTGTTCCATCGGCATTATTTTTTACTGTTTGTACCGTTTCACCATTTTTATCTAATAATTGAAAACTAAACATATCAGCTTCTAATGTCTTTCCTGTTAATGTTTTTGTTGCCTCTATAACTGCACTTGTTGATCCAGTTTTATAGCTATTATTAAACTCAGATTGTTTATTGGGATATTTTATATCTGCATCTAATTGTCCTTTTCCATTGTCTGTAACTATTATAACTACATCTACAGCTTGAGAATCGTAAGTTATTCCATCTACTTTTCCATTGACTTCTTCTATTTTATAAGTATAAGTACCTGCTTTATCAAAGTTTATTGGACTAAACTTAATATTTCCATCTGCATCATTCTTTACTGTTTCTTTTATCTCATTATTTTCATCTAATAATCGGAATTCAAACATATCAGCTTCTAAATCTTTTCCTGTTAATGTCTTAGTCGCCTCTATAGTTACATAAACTTTTTTATTTTCAGATATATGTCCTGTAAAACTCCATTTATGAGATTCTTGACCATTTTGTTGTGTTTTATTAGCAATAATACTACCATTTACTGCACCATATCTAATATTTGCACTTGGTGCTAATATTGTTCCCATAAAATAATCACTAGTGCCAACCTTTGCGTATTCTTCTCCAGTAGAAAATAATTTATCTACTGCTGAACTATCATAAATATTCCATAATATATTGTTCTCATATTTAACTACCTCTTCAGCGTTGCTATGATTATTAATTACTGTAACTAAATTGTGTAAATAATTTATATTTACATCTGCCATATCTACATTAATTATTAATGTCTTTCCTTCAGGAATTTTAATATTTAAAATTCGTTTATTAATCCCATCACTAATTTCACTTGCTTTAATGTTTAAATAATAATTATTTGTATTTCCTATATCAGAATTCACAGTAATAGTTTGATTTTCACCACTTAGTGAGCTTAATATTACACCTTCTGAAGTTTTATTATCAGAAAATAAACTAGATATTATTTTTAAATTTTCCAATTCCTCATCTATATTAATATAACTAATTGACTCACTTGTTTCCTTATATACTCTTGATGATTTTTCTGGGTTAAGCCCACTTCCATTAACCCCTATATTTACCTTATTGTTATTATCTTCAAGTCTAGTAGATACATTTGATCCTACAATTATATTTCCATCGCTAGCTATATTATTTATTCCCTGTGCACTATTCATAAAATAATTTTCTTCATTTATTCCAAGTGCAGTAGACTGATTTGTTCCAAATGCTGCATTAGTAACTAAATCTTTTGTTGCTACATTACCATTAGTATGAGCATTAAAATTAGCCTCTTTAGAAAAAATATGAAAATCAAATGCAGCTGTAGTATGGGCAACCCCATCTTTTACATATTTAAATCCATTTTTAGTCTTATATTGATTTGTAATTATTTTAGTATTATCTTTAACACCTATAGCTTTAAAACTTATTTCTGAAAATGTTATACTACTCCCTAAAAAGTTAAAAACTAATAAAATTATTGAAGTTAATGCTATTCTTTTTTTTAAAATCATAATTCCCCTCCCCATATCCATATTCATTTAAAATCCTACTTTTCCTCTATTCCATTATTTTTACTATTGAACATTTATAAATATGACTAATATTTTTAGAAAAATACTATTTAAACTTATTCTTCTCTACAAAAACCCAACAAATTTCAAATAAGTATCTTTAATATAAATATTTTTCTTAATTGCATTAATACCGCTATAATTTGCATTTATTTGTAAATAATAAAACCAATGGCTTCCCATTGGTTTTATAACTATTCTAATTTTTTATTTAATTTTACTGCTATAAATGAGCTTAAAAAACACTTTAACACATCGCCAACTATAAATGGAAATACAGATAATGATAATGCTGATATAATAGTTATTTTTTGAACTATACTCATATATATGGCTCCAAAAACATACAGAACAATCATACCAATAAATACTGTCACAAATAAATATCTTTTAAAATTATTTTTCTTACCTTTTAAAAAACTTATTAACGGTGCAACAACTAAAAATCCTAATATAAATCCCCCTGTTGCTCCAAATAATCTACCAAGCCCACTTGTTCCAGCAGAAAATACAGGTAGTCCAAAAGCCCCTAAAAATATATATAATAAAACAACTAAAAATGATTGCCTAGGGCTAAGGATTAATGCTACTAAATTAATCGCTATTGTTTGAGCAGTTATCATTGCAGGAGTAAATGGTAGTGGAAAAGAAATATATGCTGATATACAAATTATTGCGATACAAATTGACATTTTAGTTAATTCTCTTATTTTTATATTAACCCCCCATTTCTTTGTTCTCTATAAAAATACATCTAAAATATAGTATCTCTTTAAAAGAATACTTTTTACAGCGAAAATAGTCAACCATTTTATATTTTAAGGTGACAATATTTGTGGTATACTATATCAATAAAATAATAAGGAAATAGGTGAAAACATGAGTGTAAAAGATAAAACTTTAAGTATACTTGAAAATAACAAAGGTATTTACATATCTGGTGAAAATCTTGCTAAAGAACTACTCGTAAGTAGAAATGCTATTTGGAAGGCTATAAAATCATTAAAAAATGACGGATATAATATTTCTTCTGTCAATAATAAAGGATATTGCCTTTCTCCTGATACAGATATATTATCTTCTCAAAGTATTTCAAAATATTTAAATAGAGATATTAATTATTTTAATATCAAGGTCTATAAAACAATTAATTCAACAAATAGTGCAATAAAAGAACTTGCAATTAATGGAGAGAAAGAAGGAACTGTTATTATTGCTGAAGAACAAACTGAGGGCCGTGGAAGATTTGGTAGAAAGTTTTACTCACCAAAAAAAACTGGAATTTATATGAGTATTCTTCTTCGCCCACAAATTCACTCATCAAAAGCTTTTCTTATTACTACCGCTACTGCTGTTGCTGTTGCTGAAGCAATAGAATCTATTTCTAATAAAAAAGCTAAAATTAAATGGGTTAATGATATATACTGTGATAACAAAAAAGTTTGCGGAATATTAACAGAAGCATCTTTTGATTTCGAAAGTGGAATAATTGATCATGCTCTTTTAGGTATTGGTATAAATGTAAAACCTCCTGAAGAAGGTTTTACTGAAGGAATTAAAGATATTGCTACAAGTATTTTTGATAATAAAAACTCTGCTTCATCTGATATTAGAAGTAGACTTATTGCTGAAGTTTTAACTAGATTTTGGAGTTATTATAAAAATATCGAAAATAAATCATTTTTAGAAGAATATAAATCAAGATCTATATTGATAAATAAAGAAATAAATATACTTTCTAAAAATTCTTCAGAGAAAGCTGTAGCTATTGAAATTGATGATGATTGCAGACTTAAAGTAAAAATGGAGGATGGAAGTATTCGACTTTTATCTTCTGGTGAAGTTAGCATAAGAATTTAATTTTTTTAATCTATCTAGTACTCATACTAGATAGAAATAAATTTTAGGATAGACTTATTGTACAGCCTATCCTAAAAATTTATTTCTTTTTATGTTCCACAAAAAGTTCTATATGGAATTTTTGATGGCTCAGGTAACTTAGCATATTCTTCTTGATAATCTGCATAATCATATGGTCTTAAAAGAACTTCTAGAAGCTTATTCATTACAGTATAATCATTATTCTTTACTGCTGCTTCTATTGCTTCCTCTACAAGATGATTACGTGGAATCACTGATGGATTTACACTTTTCATAAGTTTTATGATTTCTTCTTTTGATTTTTCTTGTCTATTTAATCTTTCTTGCCATCTATTAAACCAACTACTAAATTCAGTTGTTTCAAACATTACAATATCACATTTTTTATCTAAAGTTAAATTTCTAAATGTATTAGTGTAATCAGCTCCATTTTTATGCATTAAATTTAAAAGATCATATATTAAATTTTCATCTTCTCTTTCCTCATTAAATAAACCTAATTTAAACCTCATACCTGAAAGATACATTTCTTTATATATATCATTAAATCTTGAAACCATATTCTGTGCCATATCCACTGCTTCATCTTGATTATTACTTAATAAAGGTACTAAGGTTTCTGCAAATCTAGCTAAGTTCCAAGCTATAATATATGGTTGATTTCCATAAGCATATCTTCCCTGATAATCTATAGAACTAAATACTGTTGATGGATCATATGTATCCATAAATGCACACGGTCCATAATCTATAGTTTCTCCACTTATAGTTACATTGTCTGTATTCATAACACCATGTATAAATCCAACTTGAAGCCATTTAGCTATTAATGCTCCTTGCCTTTTAGACACTTCCTCTAATAAAAATAGATATGGATTTTCTTTATTCATAGCTTCCGGATAATGTCTATTTATTGTATAATCTGCTAATTCTTTTAAATCTTCATAACTTGCAAACCTTGCTGCATATTGAAAAGTTCCTACTCTAACATGACTTGAAGCAACACGAGTTAATATTGCTCCTGGTTCAACTTTTTCACGAGCTATTGATTCTCCAGTCGTCACTACAGCTAAACTACGTGTAGTTGGAATTCCTAAGGCATTCATTGCTTCACTTATTATATATTCTCTAATCATAGGTCCAAGAGCTGCTTTTCCATCTCCCCCCCTTGAATATGGAGTAATTCCAGACCCTTTAAGCTGAATATCTACTTTTTTTCCTTCTTTTGTTATATGCTCACCAAGTAATACTGCTCTTCCATCTCCCAACATAGTAAAATGTCCAAATTGATGTCCTGCATAAGCTTCAGCAATTGGCATTGATCCTTCTATAAGTTTATTTCCTGAAAAAATTTCTGCTCCATCTCTTTCTAATGTATCTATATTTAAATCTAAGGCTTTTATTAGAGATTTATTTAATATTACGATTTTAGGATCCAAAACATAACTTGGAAATTGCTTAGTATAAAATACAGATGGTAAATTAGCATAACTATTTTCTAATTTAAAATCAGTATTTTTCAATCTATCTCTGTCTACCATACTATAAATCCTTTCTATTATAATTATTAATCTTAGTTTTTCTTAGTATTATATTATTATTCACAATATATCTATTTATAAACTAAGGAGCTAAGATTATAATCTTAGCTCCTTAGTTTACATTTATTTAAGTACTAATTAATTTTAAATATATTTTTTATATTATTTTGCACGTACTTGGCTATCAAGATTTCCTCTATGTGATCCATCACAATAAGGTTTATTTTTTGATAAACCGCATCTACATAAATGAAGTTCTGAAGTAGTTTCAATAACTTTTCCTTCTCCATCTAATAATTCTAAGTCACCCTTTAAAATAAGTGGTGCATTATCTAATACTTGTACTATTGTTTTTGACATAATTCCACACTTCCTTTTTTATATTCTAACTATACAAAATTTAATAGAATTAAATTCCATAAAAGTTATACTATTTATGTCTATACTTATATTACCACTTTTATACTTCTTAGTCAATTTTAATAATAATTATTAATAAATAAAAGTTATTGTTAAATAATTATTTAAATTGCATAATCTTTCCAAAGAATATATAATTATATATATAAATACTAACAATTTTAGGAGGAATATACTATGGATATTAATATTCAAAAGAAATATAAATTATTTATTAATGGTGAATGGAGAGAGTCTTCAGATGGTTCAACAATAAAAACATATAATCCAGCAACTGGAGAATTATTATCAGAAATTGCTGATGCTTCTGAAATAGACGTTGATGATGCTGTTAAAGCTGCAAATAAAGCCTTTGAAACTTGGGGTAAGACAACACCTGCTGAAAGAGCTACATTATTAAATAATATTGCAGATATTATAGATGAAAATGCTGAATTTTTAGCAACTATTGAAACTATGGATAATGGCAAACCTATTAGAGAAACTATAGGAGCTGATATTCCTTTAGCAGCTGATCACTTTAGATATTTTGCAGGAGTTATAAGAGCTGATGAAGGAGTTGCAACTAATATAGATGAAAATACATTAAATTTAATTTTAAGAGAACCAATCGGGGTTGTAGGACAAATTGTTCCTTGGAATTTCCCATTCTTAATGGCTGCTTGGAAACTTGCTCCAGTACTTGCTGCTGGTGATACAACTGTATTTAAGCCATCTAGTACAACATCGCTAAGTGTATTAGAGCTTATGAAGTTAATTCAAGATGTAGTTCCAAAAGGTGTAATTAATGTGATTACTGGTAAAGGTTCAAAGAGTGGTGAATATTTACAACATAATGAAGGAATAGATAAATTAGCATTTACTGGTTCTACAGAAGTTGGTAGAGAAATTGGACTAGCCGCTGCAAAACGTATCATACCAGCCACATTAGAGCTTGGTGGTAAATCAGCTAATATATTCTTTAGTGATGCAGATATGAATATTGCTTTAGAAGGAATTCAATTAGGTATACTATTTAACCAAGGCCAAGTTTGTTCTGCCGGATCTAGAATATTTGTACAAGAAGATTTCTATGATGAATTTATAGAAAAGGCTGTTGAAGCTTTTGAAAATGTTAAGGTGGGTAACCCATTAGACCCTAATACTCAAATGGGAGCTCAAGTTAGTGAAGCTCAACTAAATAAAATTCTTAAGTATATAGAAATAGGTAAAGATGAAGGTGCTAAAGTAATAACCGGAGGAGAAAGATTTATTGAAGGTGATGCAAAGAATGGTTACTTTATGAAACCTACTTTATTGGTAGATGTAAATAACAATATGAGAGTTGCTAGAGAAGAAATCTTTGGACCAGTAGGTGTAGTTATTAAATTTAAGACAGAAGAAGAAGTTATTGCTATGGCTAATGACAGTAATTATGGACTAGGCGGTGGTGTATTTACACGTGATATAAATCGTGCTATAAAAGTTGCTAAATCTATAAGAACTGGTCGTGTATGGGTTAACACATATAACTCTTTCCCTGCTGGAGCAACCTTTGGTGGATATAAGGAATCTGGAATTGGTAGAGAAACTCATAAGGCTATTTTAGATGCTTATACTCAAAAGAAAAATATCTTAGTTAATTTATCTGACAAGCCAAGTGGAATGTATGTAAAATAATCTATAAAATATATTTTTTGTAAATTTAATTTTTAAAAAGACATCTGATAATTTTTATAAAAATTATCAGATGTCTTTTATATAACGATTTAGTATGGTTTCAGAAAAATTTTAGAGATTTTAAACAATATATATAATGAAGTATATAAAAATAGAAGCTATTTAACACTTTTATGATATATTTTTAATTATTCTTTTCACGTGTTTTTTTCTCGCTATAAAACTATTAATATTTCCTTTTCGTATATAATCATATATTTCTCTTACTTCTTCTTTAGAAAGTCTTATATCTGATTTATATTTTCTTATGAATCTTTTTAATTTCCTTAATTGAATTACTGGAGTTTCACTATTAATTTTCTTTAGCTCAGACTTATTAGTAAAAACAATTACTGAAATAAATATATCACTTCTTTTAAGATATCTTTCTAAAGCTTTTATATGTCCATAATTTTGTCTTATGGGATTATAGAATTTATTTTTTCTTTTATTTATACTTTGAGTCCAATATCTAGAATATTCTTCCCCATATATTTCTCCACTATAGTCCTTTGTTTCAATAACAAATATTCCTTTTTTTCCTATTAATATATGATCAATTTGGCTTGTTCCATTTTCTCCTTTTATCATGACATCATTCAAAAGTTTATATCCTTTAATTTCACTTAATATCTTACTAACTTCTTTCTCACCTAAATTTAATTTAGAATAATGATTTCTTTGTTTTAATAAAATAAAAATTATTATTGATATTATTGCTACTATTATTAAATTAAATACCATTTATGTTCTCCTATTTATCCTTTGTTTCTCTTATTTATAACATAAATTTTATATATAATTTTAATTTTTGTAAATAACTATGCTTTTTTTATTATTTTAATATCATTTACGAGTATATTATTTAAGAGTTATTTGGTATAAAAAATAAGAGTTAATATAATTTATCATCCTAACTCTTATTTTATCTATATTTATAATTTACTGTACTTACATTAAGTATATTATATATGAATTTATTATATAATATATATAATATACAGTGTATTTTCTAGTATATTTCCTTAATAATATTTTTAAGTACCTTAGATAGTTATCAAAAACTAAAATTCTCTATCTATTAAAGAAGATATAGGATTAGCTAAAGTTGTATTTACACTCTTAGATGAATTTATTTTTTTAATTATACACTTGCAACTACTTAGTTTAATATGATTAATTTTAGGTATGATTTTAGATAGTTTATTAAATATAAATAAATTGAAAGGATATATTGACTTTAAAATGCCTGTAAAAAATAATTCTGCACCATTCATTTTAAATAAAGACATACTTATAAAAACTAAAAAGAATTTTAAGACATATTAATTTAAATTTTACATATTATTTTTAATATAATCTCCCACGTCATCTATATTAATTCCTAGCACTATTGCTATTTCTTGATATAGCTGTTTTCTAGCAATAATCATAATATCTTCATCTGTTTTGTTAAGTTTTTTACCTAAAGATATCTTCTCATCCTCTTCCAACCTTATAGAGTTTATAACCTTTATAATTTCTTCAGCATTACCAGTTTTAATTATATCTCTATACTCTTGAGCTCTTTTTCTTGAATCCTCTATTTCAATAGTCTCATTTCTAGAGATTCCCTCTATTAAATTTCTAACTTCACTTTTACTCATAAGTTCTCTCATCAATATTTTATTATTATTTACTGGAATTTTTATTGTCATTCTGCTATTGTAAACTGGAGATAAAATATAATACTCTAGCTCTTGGTTTTTTAAAGACATTATTTCTATATCTTCAATCTGACACACCCCATTTGATCCATATACAACGTAATCATTTATCTTAAACATATTACTTCCTCCTTATGTAATTAATTGCATTTAAAAAGTAGTCCCTATAGTAAAAGACCTAAAGGAACTACATACTGTATATACATTATACCACAAAATCCTTAATATTTCTAATAATATGAATTTTTAAATATTTATATTGCAATTATTACATTTCATTCTGCATTCAGAAAAAGAATAAATTGCATTTTTATTATTTACAAATTTTATAGCATGATATGATCTATCATCACAAAGAAGTAATATCTCATCAAAATTTCTTTTTTTACATTCATCTAAAGCTATATCAATAAGCTTATTAAAAACTCCTATTCTCCTAAAATTAGGATGAAAAACTCCATTTATTTAAGCAGTATTACCTCCAAAATTTGAAATTCCTAAATATCATATTAATTTGTCATTAATATATTTTAACTTACTCTTCATCATTAAATCTCCCTAAGAATACCGTTAATTGAATTATATCCTATTTTTTATTTTTGTATTATTTATATCACTTACGAGTATTTTATTTAAAATATAACTATTAATTCATATAAAAAAAGTGTTAGAAAGATTATATTTATCTTTCTAACACTTTAACTTTATATTTTATTCTAATTCAAAGGCCCCTGTATATAATTGATAGTACTTTCCTTTTTTATCAATTAAATCATCATGATTTCCACGTTCTATTATTCTTCCTTGTTCCAGAACCATAATTACATCTGAATTTTTAACTGTTGAAAGTCTATGAGCTATAACAAATACTGTTCTACCTTCCATTAATTTATCCATACCATCTTGAACTATTGCTTCTGTTCTTGTATCTATACTTGAAGTTGCTTCATCTAGTATTAATACTGGTGGATTTGCTATTGCAGCTCTAGCTATTGCAAGTAACTGTCTTTGTCCTTGTGAAAGGTTTGCTCCATCTCCAGTTATTTTTGTATCATATCCATTAGGTAAATGCTTAATAAATGTATCTGCATTTGCTAATTTAGCAGCTGCATGTACTTCTTCATCAGTTGCATCTAATTTACCGTATCTAATATTATCAGCTATTGTTCCAGTAAATAAGTGAGTGTCTTGAAGTACTATACCAAGGGATCTTCTTAAATCATCTTTTTTAATTTTATTAATATTAATTCCATCATATCTTATTTTTCCATCTTGAATATCATAGAATCTATTAATTAAGTTTGTTATAGTTGTTTTACCAGCCCCTGTTGCTCCAACAAAAGCTATCTTTTGTCCTGGCTTTGCAAATAGAGTTATATTATGAAGAATTGTTTTCTTTTCATTATATCCAAAGTCAACATCATCAAATACCATATCTCCAAGCATTCTAGTATAAGTGATAGTACCATTACTATGTGGATGCTTCCATGCCCATACTCCAGTACGTTCATTTACTTCTTCTATATTTCCATTTTTGTTTATCTTAGCATTAACTAATGTAACATATCCATCATCAACTTCTTGCTTTTGATCTAGCATTTCAAATATTCTTTCTGCTCCTGCTAGTGCCATTATAACTGCATTGAATTGTTGTGACATTTGGCCTATTGGCTGATTTAAAGTTCTTGTAAGTTGAAGGAAAGACGCTAATGATCCAATTGTAAATCCACCAATTCCTCCTATTGCTAAAACTCCTCCTACTACAGCTGTTAAAACATAATTTATATATCCAAGATTACCCATTATAGGCATCAAAATATTTGCAAAAGTATTTGCTTTATCTGAACTATCTCTAAGCATTTCATTTAATTCATCAAACTTAATTTTAGTTTCTTCTTCATGACAAAAGACTTTTACTACCTTTTGTCCTTCCATCATCTCTTCTATATATCCATTTATTTTTCCTAAATCTTGTTGTTGCTTACCAAAGTACATAGCACTTTTTCCGCCGATATTTTTTATTGTTTTAAACATTACAAATATCATAAATAAAGCAACTAAAGTTAAAGGAATACTTAAAATCATCATAGATATAAATACACTAATAACTGTAATTACAGATGAAATAAGTTGAGGTAAGCTTTGACTTATCATTTGTCTTAATGTATCTGTATCATTTGTATAAAGACTCATCACCTCTCCATGTGGATGAGTATCAAAATATCCTATAGGTAGCTTTTCCATATGTTCAAACATATCATCCCTTATTTTCTTAAGACTACCTTGTGCTATAAATACCATCATTCTATTGTAAAGATAAGTTGATAAGGTTCCAGTGTAATATATAACTGCCATAAAGCCTAATACTTTTAATAATGGCATAAAACTCGGATTACTTTGTCCTAAAAATGGAGTTATATAATCATCAATTAATGTCTTTAAAAATAATGTACTTGCTACAGTTGCAAGTGAACTTACTAATATAAGAAACATTACTAATATAAATTTTAATTTATATTCTTTAAATACATAATCTAAAAGTCTTTTTAAAGTTTTCATTGGATTTTTACTTTTTCTCATAGGCCCTGGTCCCTTTGGTCCAAAATTATTTTTCTTATTATTAGACTTCATCAATACCAGCTCCTTTCATTTGTCCTCTATATACATCTTTATATATTTCATTATTTTCTAATAATTCTTTATGAGTACCAATTCCATCTACTTTTCCATCATCTAATACTATTATCTTATCTGCTTCTTCTACCGAAGAAATTCTTTGTGCAATTATTATTTTAGTTACATTTGGAATTGATTCCTTAAAGGCTTTTCTTATTAAAGAATCTGTCTTAGTATCTACTGCACTTGTTGAATCATCTAAGATTAATATTTTAGGATTTTTAAGAAGAGCTCTTGCTATAGTAAGTCTTTGCTTCTGACCTCCTGATACATTTGTACCACCTTGTTCTATATAAGTATCATATTTATCTGGTAGATTTTCTATAAACTCGCTTGCTTGAGCTGCATTACATGCATTAATTATTTCTTCATCAGTAGCTTCTTTATTACCCCATCTTAAGTTTTCTTTAATAGTGCCTGAAAATAATACATTTTTTTGAAGAACCATTGATACAGCATTTCTTAAGGTTTCTATATCATACTTTTTAACATCTACGCCAGCAACCTTGACACTACCACTTGTTACATCATAAAGCCTTGGTATTAATTGAACTAAAGTAGATTTTGCACTTCCTGTTCCACCTATAATTCCTATAGTTTCACCTGATTTAATTTTTAAATTAATATTATCTAAACTTAAATTTTCATCATCATCGCTATAGCTAAAGTTTACATTTTCAAATTCTATTGATCCATCTTTAACTTCAAATATAGGATTTTTTCCATTCTTTAATGTACTTTCTTCTTCTAGAACTTCAACAATTCTTTCTGCTGATGATTTAGCCATTGTTACCATAACAAGAACCATAGATATCATCATAAGACTCATTAGTATATTACCTGCATAAGTAAATAAGCTCATAAGCTCACCAGTTGTCATAGTATTTGAAACTATAAATTTCGCTCCAAACCATGAAAATAAAAGAATTATTGTGTACATAGTAAATTGCATAACTGGTGCATTTAATATAATTAATTTTTCTGCCTTTATAAATTTATCATATAAGTTCTTTGAAGCTTTATGAAATTTATTAATTTCATGTTCTTCTCTTACATATGCCTTAACTACTCTTATTCCAGTTAAGTTTTCTTGAACACTAGCATTTAAATCGTCATATTTTCTAAACACTCTTTTAAAAATTGGATGTGCATTGGATATAATTAAATATAAAGCTATTGATAAAAATATTATTGCTCCTAAAAATATTAATGCCATATTAAAGTTTATATAAAAACTCATAATCATAGCTGATATAAGCATAAATGGTGCTCTAACAAAGGTTCTTATTATCATAAGATAAGCATTTTGAACATTTGTAACATCTGTTGTTAATCTTGTAATAAGTCCTGCTGTAGAATATTTATCTATATTTGCAAAAGAAAAGTTTTGAATATTATAAAACATTCCTTTTCTTAAATTTTTAGCAAAACCAGTTGAAGCTTTTGCACCAGTTCTTCCAGCTGCAGCACCAAAGCTTAATGAAATGAAAGCCATAACCAACATTAGTATTCCAACTATTGTTACATATTTCATATCACCTTTTTCTACTCCATTATCAACTATCATTGCCATTAACACTGGAATAATAACTTCCATTATTACTTCTAATGCTATAAATATAGGTGTTATTATTGAATCTTTTTTATACTCCCCAATATAGCTGGCTAATTTTTTTATCATATTATTCCTCCTTTTTTGTATAAAATAAACTATAAATTATTATTATATATATTGTTAGAACCCTAACAATATATATATAAACTAATCACTTATTTTTTTAGTTAATCTTTCTAAAATAGAAATAAAACTATTTAATTCTTCTTCTGATAGATTATTTTCTATAATTTCTTCTATTTTTTCAATTTCTTTATAAACTAATTTATGAACCTCTATTCCCTTATCAGTCATAATAATCTTTTTAAGTCTTGCATCCTCTGAAACACTTACTCTTTTTATAAGCTCATTCTTTTCCATTAATGTAAGAACACTAGTTACAGATGAACGTCTAATATCAAATTCTTCTTCAATAGTTTTTTGAAATATATCTATTTTAGAAGAATTATTATTTATAAAGCCTAAAATTTTTGCTTGCATACTACTAATTCCATATTCTAATCCTACTTTTCCTATTCTTCTTTTAATCTTATGTGAAAGTATATTAATTTTTCTCCCAATATGTTTAACTTCACTCATTATTATCACCACACTTTTGTTAGACTTCTAACCAATTATATATCTTATTTTTTTTTAAGTCAATAAACTTAAATATATTCTTCTAATAAACCAGCTTAATTTTGATAAGGATAGGATTCTTTTATTTAAAAAAAGAAAAATCACTCTATACTAATATAAAGTGATTTTTACATATTAAAGGATAAGTATGTTAACTAAAGCATCATTTCTTTTATTTGTTATTAAAATTTTTAATAATAAATAAAAGAAATTATTAATATTGTATTAAAGATTATTTTAATAATAACATGCTTTAATTATATTTATATTAAAAACATGTTAAAAATACTTAACATACTTAAATATTTAAAATTATACATATGATTTAACTTTTACTAACTAATCTTATATATTTTTTTATATTCTGCATGCTAGTATTTCTTAGTTACTCATTTCTACTTATATAGTATGTAAATATAAAGCCTAAAATTCCAAGTATTATTCCTATAAGGCTATTTAACCCATCTACTCCTGGGAAAACTGAAAATACTGATCCCAATATAAATCCAAAAATTAAAATATAAGTTTGTTCTGGGAACTTAATTATTAACATCTCAATTATTCTAGCTGTTAATAATGTTCCAATTATTCCACCTAAAGCTATTGGAATTAATACTGGAATATTGAACTGTACAACTGCTGTTATAACAGTATTATAAAGTCCTAAAATATAAAGCATAAATGATCCACTTATTCCCGGTAAAATAAGTGCAACTGCTACTACTACTCCTCCAATGAAAAGCCAAATGAAATTTATAAGGCTTAAGGATGTAATTATTGCTGAAGCATCGTTATTAGGAGTTCCCATCATTAAAACTATTATAATTCCTAAAATTAAATATAAGATGCTTTTTTTATTAAATCCTTTAACTGTAGCTTTTCTAAACATAAGTGGTGCTCCACCCAAAATTACTCCAATAAATAAATATCCTACAGGAATTGGATAATTATCAAATAAAGCTTTTACTATATTACTAAATAAAAATATTCCAACTACAGCACCAATTCCAACTTGTAACAATATTTTATACTGATTCTTAAAATCTTTTAAAATATTATTAACTGCATGAAGCAATTTATCATATATTCCAAGTATCATTGCAATAGTTCCTCCACTTACTCCTGGAACAATTTGTGATATACTAATTGCTACTCCCTTTAGAAAGTTTTTCATAAAATCCATTACTGCACCTCCATTATAAATAATATAATCTATAAAATATTATCACAGTACAGCTTTATTGGTCAAAGATTTAATTAATATTTAAGATATTCTTTATTTTTATAAATTAAGTAATTATTTAATTATTTATTTTTAGTGATATAATGAATATTATTATAAAATTTTATAAAAAGGACTGATTTTATTGTTAAAGCTTATTTACTTTATGAAAGACTACAAAAAAGAAGCAATACTTGGTCCAATATTTAAATTAATTGAAGCTATTTTAGAATTATTAATTCCAATTGTTATGGCTAAAATTATTGATATTGGTGTTGCAAACAAAGATATTCCTTATGTTTATAAAATGGGAGGAATATTAATTCTTTTAGGTGCCATTGGCCTAGCCTTTGCTCTTATATGTCAATATTATGCGTCTATTGCCTCTCAAGGTGCAGGAACCTCAATAAGAAGCCAATTATATAAACATATAAATAATCTTTCTTATACAGAAATTGATGAAATAGGAACCCCTACACTAATTACTAGATTGGTTAATGATATAAATCAAATTCAAACAGGTATTGCTATGCTAATAAGGCTAGGTACTAGAAGTCCATTTATAATTATAGGTTCCACAATTATGGCTATATCTATTGACTTAAAACTTTCAATAATATTTTTAATAACTACTCCATTAATAGCTCTAGTTATTTATCTTGTTATGAGTAAGTCTCTTCCTTTATATAAAGTAATTCAAGGAAAATTAGATAATTTATCTTTAATTACTAGAGAAAATCTTGAGGGATCAAGAGTAATTAAAGCATTTTCTAAAGAAGAAAGTGAAAAGGAAAGATTTAAAGAAGCAACTATTGAATTAGCTAATGCCTCAATTAATGTAGGAAAAATTTCAGCTTTACTTAATCCAATTACATATATGATTATGAATATAGCTATTATAGCTATATTATGGTATGGAGGTATTAGAGTTAATATAGGTTCATTAACTCAAGGTGAAATAATTGCTTTTACTAATTATATAACTCAAATATTACTTTCATTAATAGTATTTTCTCAATTAGTAGTAACACTTACAAAAGGTGCAACTTCAGCAAATAGGGTTTTAGAAATACTAAATATTAAATCATCCATTACTGATAATGAATTTAAATATAATGTAGAAAAAGAAAATAATAATTCTTTAATTGAATTCAGAAATGTTTCTTTTTCTTATAAAGATTCTAATGAGTATTCCTTAAAAGATATTAATTTAAGTATTAATAAAAATGAAACTATAGGTATAATTGGAGGAACTGGTTCTGGTAAAACTACATTAATAAATTTAATTCCTAGATTTTACGACACAAATAATGGACAAGTGCTTATAAAAGGTATAGATGCTAGAAATTATAACCTAAAAGAACTTAGATCATTAATTGGAATAGTTCCACAAAGAGCAGTTTTATTTAAAGGCAGTATTCTAGATAATTTAAAATGGGGTAAGGAATATGCCACCTTAGATGAAGTAACTGAAGCGTTAGAGATATCTCAATCTTATTCCTTTATAGAATCCTTGGAAGAAAAATATAATTCTCCAGTACTTCAAGGTGGTAAAAATTTTTCTGGAGGACAAAAGCAAAGACTTACTATTGCAAGAGCCTTAATTTCAAAACCAGAAATTTTAATTTTAGATGATAGCTCTAGTGCCTTAGATTTCACAACAGATGCTAATTTAAGAAAGGCTTTAAAAGAAAAAACTAAAGATATGACAGTACTTATAGTTTCTCAAAGAGCTAGCAGCATTAAAAATGCTGATAAAATAGTCGTCTTAGATAATGGTGAAATAGCTGGAATAGGAACTCATGATTATCTTCTTGAAAATTGTGAAGTATATAATGAAATATATTCTTCACAATTAAATAATTAGGAGGTGAGCCTTTGAATACTACTATAATAAAAAGAATTTTAAAATATACAAAACCTTATAATAAATATACAATAATTGCTTTTATAAGTGCTGTAATTAATATTAGTCTAACTCTATTAACTCCTATATTAATTGGTAATGGTGTAGATTTTATTATAGGAAAAGGAAATGTTAATTTTTCTAGACTTATACATATATTACTTTTGCTATTAATTAATTTATTATTTTCTGCATTATTTCAACTAATTATGACTAGATGTACTAATATTGTAAGTTATAAAACTATTAAAGATTTAAGAATAGATGTTTTCAATAAGTTAAATGAGTTGCCACTAAAATATATAGATGGAAATTCCCATGGATCTATTATTAATAGTGTTATCAATGATATAGAAATAGTATCTGATGGATTGCTTCAAGGATTTTCCCAACTTTTCACAGGTGTTATTACCATAGTTGGAACCTTATTATTTATGCTATCAATAAATATAAAAATTGCTTTATTAGTAGTTATAATTACTCCTATCTCTTTGTTTACTGCTTCTACAATAGCTAAGAGATGTCAGTCTATGTTCAAAAAGCAATCACAAGTTCGTGGTGAATTAACAGGTTATGTTGAAGAAATGATAGGAAATCAAAAAGTAGTTACAGCCTTTTCTTATGAGGATAGGGCTCAGGAAAACTTTGAAAAAATCAACAAAACATTATATAAATATAGTCAAAAAGCTCAATTCTACTCTGCCCTTACAAATCCAGTAACTAGATTTGTAAATGGAATAGTTTATGCAGCTGTAGGGATTGTAGGTGCAATAAGTGCTATTAATGGGAATTTATCTGTAGGTAATCTTTCAGCATTTCTAAGTTATGCTAACCAATATACTAAGCCCTTTAATGAAATTTCAGGTGTTATAACTGAATTACAAGCTGCCTTTGCATCTGCTAGTAGAGTCTTTAAAATATTAGATGAAGTACCTGAAGTTCAAGATAATGAAAATGCTATTAACTTAGAATCATGTAAAGGATCAGTACGTATAAATAATCTAAGTTTTTCATACAGTGACGATAAATCTTTAATTGAAAACTTTAATTTAGAAGTTAATCCTGGAGATAGAATTGCAATAGTAGGCCCTACAGGCTGTGGTAAAACTACTTTAATTAATTTACTTATGAGATTTTACAATATAAAAACAGGAGAAATTAAAATAGATGATATAAACATTGAAAATATAACTAGAACTAGTACTAGAGGCCTTTATGGAATGGTTCTTCAAGATACATGGCTTTTCTCTGGAACAGTTAGAGAAAATATTGCTTATGGTAAAGAAGATGCAACTTTAGATGAAGTTATTAAAGCTGCAAAATCTGCCCATGCTCATAAATTTATTATGAAACTACCTAAAGGTTACGATACTATACTTTCAGAAGATAGTTCTTTATCTCAAGGAGAAAAGCAACTATTATGTATAGCTAGAATTATGCTTTCAAAACCATCTATGTTAATTTTGGATGAAGCTACTAGTAGTATAGATACTCGTACAGAAATTTATATTCAAAAAGCTTTTAATAAATTAATGGAAGGTAGAACTTCATTTATCGTTGCTCATAGACTTTCAACTATTCGTGAAGCAGATTTAATTTTAGTTATGAAAGATGGGAAAATCATAGAACAAGGAAATCACAAAGATTTATTGAAGGAAAATGGATTTTATGCAAATTTATACAATAGTCAGTTTGCTACAACATAAAAGAGTTACCATAAGGCCAATGTCACTTAGTTAACATTATGGCAGCCTAATAAAAACATGAAGCTATCGCTATCTGTATAAAAAATCCGCTAG
>NZ_JBNOOE010000007.1:0-181847 GCF_050585265.1 Clostridium nigeriense
ATTTAGTTTTCTGCAATCTTTGATTATTCTGCGAAATTTTCAAATTTCAAAACCTCCTTAAAGTTCAGTCCTTCATCTGCTATCGCGATTAGCGGAGTTACTATGACCTCTGCTGACTTCTGATAGTTCAGTTATATATCGCTACATAGGTTATTGCTTTAGAAATTCATCTTTGTTAGCAATGTATCTATCAGACCTCCCCAGGTAAGAACAACAACTTTCATCTCATATATCTGCTACATATACTCCTAAAGTTTCGGGTAGTGTTGGACTTTATCTTGTTTTGCAGACTCGTCCGACCTTAGTAAGCCTCATATGTAGTTCGTGTTCCTCAGACCAAGATTTTGCCTTAGACTTCCTTCAGATTCCACCTCACGATGGACACCCTTGTCATTAGCTAGTGGTTCCCACTACCAAGCCCACAACGGACTTTCACCGTCAAGTTGTTGCCCATGCTGGGCACACAAATAAAAAGAGATAGTTTTAATAACTATCTCTTTACCTTCTATTGTTCTTTTTTAATTATTGAAATTCCTAAATCTTCAAGTTGATTTTCATCTACTATATTAGGTGCTTCACTTAAGTAGCAATAAGCATTTTGATTTTTAGGGAATGCAATAACATCCTTAATATTTTCAGTTCCTGCTAAGAACATTATCATTCTATCTAATCCAAAAGCTAATCCGCCATGTGGTGGTGGTCCAAACTTAAATGCATCTATTAAGAAGCCAAATCTTTCTTGCGCTGACTCTTCAGTAAACCCTAAAACTTTAAACATTTTTGCTTGAAGCTTAGAATCATGTATTCTAATAGATCCTCCACCTAATTCTTCTCCATTTAAAACTAAGTCATATGCTTTTGCTCTTACTTCTCCTGGATTACTTTCTAACATGTCTATATCTTCATCCATAGGTGATGTAAACGGATGGTGAGCTGCATAATATCTTCCATCTTCTTCTGAGTATTCAAAAAGAGGAAATTCTGTAATCCAAGTAAAGTTAAATTCATTTTTATCCTTAATTAAATCAAATTGCTTAGCTAATTCTAATCTTAAAGCTCCTAAACTTTGGAACACAACTGAATTCTTATCTGCCACTATAAATATAGCATCTCCTACTTCAGCATTCATAGTTTTAACTATTGAATTTGTTACATCATCAGTTAAGAATTTAGCAATTGATGATTTAATTCCATCTTCTTTAATTTGAATCCATGCAAGACCTTTAGCCTTATATGTCTTAACAAATTCACCTAATTTATCTATTGGCTTTCTTCCTAAAGATGCTCCACCTTTTAAGCATAAAGCTCTTACAGATCCACCATTTTCTATAGCTGATTTAAATACTACAAAATCCATATCCTTTACGTCTTCTGTAATATTAGTAATTTCCATACCAAATCTTAAATCTGGTTTATCTGATCCGTACTTTTCCATAGCATCTTTAAATGTCATTCTCTTTATAGGTAATTTAACATCTACTCCTGCTACTTCTTTAAATACATGAGCAATTAAACCTTCATTCATTTTTATAACATCTTCTTCTTCAACAAAACTCATTTCTAAGTCTATTTGTGTAAATTCTGGTTGTCTATTTGCTCTTAAATCCTCATCTCTGAAGCATTTAACTATTTGATAATATCTATCAAATCCAGAAACCATTAATAGTTGCTTAAATATTTGAGGTGATTGTGGAAGTGCATAGAACATTCCTGGATAGTTTCTTGAAGGTACAAGGTAATCTCTTGCTCCCTCTGGAGTACTTTTTGTTAACATTGGAGTTTCAACTTCTAAAAAGTTATTTGCATCTAAATAATCACGTACTGATTTAGAAACTTTACTTCTAATCATAAATATTCTTTGCATATCAGGTCTTCTAAGATCTAAATATCTATATTTTAATCTTATATTTTCTGCTGCATCTAATCCTTCTTTTATGTATATAGGAGGAGTTTCTGACTCTGAAAGTATTTTTAGACTTTCGCATTTAAGCTCAACTAATCCAGTTGGCATATTGTGATTTGGAGCTTCTCTTAAAACTACTTCTCCTGTTACAGCTATACAATATTCAGGTCTAACATCCTTAGCTTTTTCAAAGGCTTCTGCATTAATTTCCTCTCCAAAAACTATTTGCATAATTCCTGTTCTATCTCTTAGGTCTATGAATTGAAGACCTCCTAATTTTCTGTTTCTTTGCACCCACCCCATTAATGTGATTTTTTGAGAAACATTACTTTCTCTAACTTCTCCACACATTAGGGTTCTCTTTAATCCGCCTAAAGCTTCACCCATTTTTCTTCCTCCTAACTATTTAATAACCTTTGATATTTCATCTATATTTTCTAAACTAACTTCAAATTGTTCTCCATCACTCATTCTTTTAAGTTTTAAAACTTTATTTTGAAGTTCGTCATCACCTATAATAGCAGTAAATGCCGCACCTATTTTATTGGCATATTTCATTTCAGCTTTTATGCTTCTGCCCATATGATTTACTTCTGTTTTAATACCATTTGCTCTTAACTTATTAGCTAAAACAAAGGCTTCTGTTTTTGCATCATTACCTCTAGCACCTATATAAAGCTCAATAACATCTTCCTTCGGAATTTCTATTCCTTCCTTTTCTAAGGTCATTATAAGTCTTTCTAATCCTAGACCAAATCCTACTGCAGGCATTTCTGGGCCACCTATTTCTTCAATAAGTTTGTCATATCTACCACCACCACAAACTGTAAAATCATCATTTAATATTTCAAAAATAGTTTTAGTGTAGTAGTCTAAACCTCTAACTATACCTGGATCAATAGTATATTTTATATTTAAAGCATCAAGATATCTCTTTACATCTGTAAAATGAGAATCACATTCATCACATACATAGTCTAATATAATTGGAGCATTTTTAGTGATTTCTTTACAAGTTTTTTCTTTACAATCTAAAATCCTCATAGGATTTTTTTCAAATCTAGTTTTACAAACACCGCAAAGATTATCATAATTTTCTTCTAAATATTTCTTTAAAGCTTCATTATACTTAGGTCTACATTTTGGACAACCTAAATTATTTATATTTAAGCTTAAGCTCTTAAGTCCTAATTTTTTTAAAGCTTCCATAGCTAAAGAAATAACTTCAGCATCCATTGATGGTTCTTTAGAACCAAACATCTCTACTCCATATTGATGAAATTGTCTAAGTCTTCCCTTTTGTACATTTTCATATCTAAAACATGGAATCATATAGTATAACTTAGTAGGTTGTGCTTCATTAAATAATCTATTTTCTATAAAAGCTCTAACTGTAGGGGCTGTTCCCTCTGGCTTTAATGTTATACTTCTATCACCTTTATCATTAAAAGTGTACATTTCTTTTTGTACTATATCTGTAGTTTCACCAACACCTCTTAAAAATAACTCTGTATGTTCAAATATAGGTGTTCTAATTTCTCTTACTCCAAATGTCTTTGAAACTTCTCTTAAAATTTCCTCAACATAGTGCCACTTATAGGCATCTTGAGGTAGCATATCCTTAGTACCCTTAGGTGCTTGGATTTCCATAATATCTCCTCCTATTTAAGGTAAAGTGTATCTAAAAGCTTTTTCTTTTCCTCTACCATTTCCTTAATTCTGTTCGTATACTCTCTAATGTCTTTGACATTTCCAAATCTTTCGATCCTATTATCTTCTAAAAATACTACTTTAGATACTGCATCTGCTCCTAATGCTATAATAGTTTGTTTATCTTCTATCATTTGAATATTATACAAACATTCTTTGCCTTCTTTAGAATACCCCAAATTCTCCATATTTCCAACCATATTTTTTTGTCTATACATATAATATGGTTTAATATCTAGTTTATTAGCTAATTCTCTACTTACTTCATACATTGAAGAAAGCTCTTCTTGCTTTTTAATTTGTATTCCTTTTTTTAAAATAAAATTTTCATAAAGAATAGAAGCCCTCTTTAACGATAAACCATGAACTGTTAAGCTATCTGGTTTTAACTTTAAAATTTCTTCAGCAGTATGCTTAGCCTCTTTAATTCCTTCTCCAGGAAGCCCAATTATCATATCCATATTTATATCATTAAAGCCAAGCTCTCTAGCTAAATTAAATTTATCAATAACATCTTTAGATGTATGTCCTCTACCTATCATCTTTAATGTATTATCATTCATAGTTTGAGGATTAATACTTATTCTAGTAGTTTTATATTTTTTCATAGTTTCTAACTTTTCTAAAGTTATACTATCAGGTCTACCACATTCAACTGTAAATTCAAGTATATCTCTTTCATCAACAAAAGCTTCATATATTTCTTTCATTATAGATTCAAATTCTTCATTATTTACTGCAGTTGGAGTTCCACCACCAAAATATACACTTTCTATTTTTAATCCTCTTTCATCAACATAATTTTTCATTTCTCTAACTTCATATGTTAATGCTTCTAAATAAGGATTCACTAATTTTTTATTACCACCTATTGGATTAGCTGTAAAAGAGCAATAAAAACATCTAGTTGGACAAAAGGCCATTCCAATATAAATAGCAATATTTTTTTCATCCTTATTTACTGATTCCTTTTCTTTTTTTGCAACTTCAATACAAAGCCTTGCTTTATCTTCAGAAGCCAAGTGTTTACTCCTAAATATCTCAACTATTTCCTCATCACTTTTTCCCTCTTCTAAATACTTTAAGGCTATTTTAGAAGGTCTTATACCAACTAATATCCCCCAAGGATAATAGTCTCCAGTTATATCCTTAAGAGAAGAAAAAATAAGTCTTTTAATGTCTTCTTTAATATTTTCACTTAAGTTAGACTCTTTATAAAAGTCTTTATATAAAAAAGAAACTTTATTTTCTTCTATATTTACTATATATTCTCCCATATCTTCGAATTTAATTTCTTCTAAAGGATAATATATATTAAACATTTGATATACATCATATCTGTACTTTAAATCATTTAATTTTACTATTACTTCCATTTACTCTCCTCTTACACTAGGAAGGGATTTTTCATCCTTTCATGAAAAATAGTTGATTTTGGCCCATGACCAGGATATACATTTATATCATTATCTAAGATCATTAGCTTACTTTCTATACTATTTATAAGTTCATTGTAACTCCCACCTAAGAAATCAGTTCTTCCTATTGAACCATTAAATAAGGTATCACCTGTAAATACATTATCTTCGACTAAATAACAAGTACCTCCTTTTGTATGTCCAGGTGTAAATATAGTTTTAAAAGTTAAATTTCCAACTTTAATTTCTTGCCCTTCATTTATATATTTATAAAACTTTGGTAACTTACCAAAAATACCTGAAGAATCTATCTCCATATATTCTTCTTCAGCTTTATTTATATATACTTCAACATTATACTTATCTTTTAACTCTACTACTGCTCCATTATGATCAAAGTGACAATGAGTTAATAGAATGACATCTATTTGTATACCTAAAGCTTCTATTTCATTAATTAAATAATTTGCTTGTGCTCCTGGATCTATTATTGCTGCTTTATTTGTTTTATCATCAATGGCTAAGTAACAATTAGTTTGTAATGATCCAAGAGGATATGACCTAACTATCATAAATTATTCCTCCTAACTAAAATTGTTTTTTACTATCTAACATTAATGTAACTGGCCCATCATTTTTAATATCAACTATCATATGAGCTCCAAATTCTCCAGTTTCAACCTTCAAACTAGTTTCTCTTAATAATTCAACAAACTTTTCATATAAAGCCTTGGCTCTTTCACCGCCTTCAGCTTCCATAAAATTAGGCCTTCTTCCTTTTCTGCAATCACCATATAAAGTAAATTGAGATATAGCCAAAATTTCACCCTTTACATCTAAAAGTGAACGATTCATTTTATCATTTTCATCTTCAAAAATTCTTAAGTTAACAATTTTATCTTTTAAGTATAGTAAATCTTCTTCAGTATCTTCTTTAGAAATACCAATAAGTAAATTAAGTCCCTTACCAATAGAACCTATTATTTTATCTTCTACAATAACCCTTGAAGAATTTACTCTTTGAACTACCACTCTCATTATATTACCCCTCTAACTATTCAATCTATATACGTCCATTACACCTTTTAATCTTCTTATTTTTCTCATAAGCTCTTTAAGTTGTTCAATAGAATCTATTTTTACTCTAATATTTATTACAGCAATGTTTCCTTTAGAAGATTTTGCATTTAATGCATTAAGAGGTAATTTAGCTTCGGTTATTATTGTCATTATATCAGATAATATTCCAATTCTATCTTCCGCCTTAACTTGTATTTCAGCAACATAAGCAGCTCCTTTTGATAATCCCCAAGATACCTCAACCACTTTTCCACTATCATAATTAATTAATGACTTTAAATTGCTACAGTCACTTCTATGCACTGAAACCCCTCTTCCCTTTGTAATATATCCTTGGATTTCATCTCCAGGTACAGGGTTACAGCATCTAGCAAATCTAACCATAATATTATTTACACCTTTTACTGTTACTCCATAAGAATTAGCTGGTATAGATTTAATATTAGACTTATCAGCCTTGCTAATATGATCATCAATTGCTTTATTTATAGTTTCAAAAGTTTGTTTTTCAATTATATTATCTTCTTTAAGTTTAGAAATAAATGCAGAAGCACAAATCTGACCTATGCCTATTGCCGCATACAAATCCTCCATATTGTGGATGTTATATCTCTTAACTGCCTTATCATATCCATCTCCCTTAGCAATTTCTGAAAATATAACTCCTTGCTTTTTTATCTCTTTTTCAAATATTTCTTTTCCTTTATCTATATTTTCTTCTTTTTTAATTTTCTTAAACCATTGTCTTATCTTACTTTTAGCTTGATTACTCTTAGCCATATTAAGCCAATCTATATTAGGTCCTTTTGCATTTTTAGAAGTTAAAACTTCTACTATCTCACCAGTTTTTAATTTATAATCAAGTGGTACTATTTTGCCATTTACTTTAGCTCCAACGCACTTATTTCCAATATCCGTATGAATTCTATATGCAAAATCAATAGGTGTTGCTCCACTTGGTAAGTTTATTACTACCCCCTTAGGAGTAAATACAAAAACTTCATCTGTAAATAAATCTATTTTAAATCCTTCTATAAACTCTTCTGCATCTGAAGTTTCCTTTTGCCACTCAAGCATATCTCTAACCCATGCTAGCTTATTTTCAAAGGAATTTTCTTTATCGTCCTGAGAATCTCCTTCCTTATACTTCCAATGGGCTGCTATACCATATTCAGCAGTTTTATGCATTTCAAAAGTTCTAATTTGTATTTCGAATGTCTTACCTTGAGGTCCTATTACTGTAGTATGAAGAGATTGGTACATATTGGCCTTAGGCATTGCAATATAATCCTTAAATCTACCTGGAATAGGCTTATATATAGTATGAACTATACCTAATACACCATAACAATCTTTTACTGTATTAACCAAAATTCTTATAGCAGTTAAATCAAATATTTGCTCTATACTTTTGTTCTTTGTAACCATTTTTTTATAGATACTATAAAAATGTTTAGGTCTTCCATCTATATCTGAATCTATTTCAGACTCCTCAAGTCTTTTATGTAAATCTTCCTTTATTTCTGATATATAAGTTTCTCTTTCAACTCTTTTTTCAGCTATCTCTTTAACTAAATCATAATATTCTTCTTCATGTAAATATCTAAAGGATAAATCTTCAAGTTCCCATTTAATTTTAGAAATACCTAATCTATGAGCTAAAGGAGCATAAATATCTAAAGTTTCTTTTGCTTTTTGTTTTTGTTTTGCCTTTGGCATATATTTTAAAGTTCTTAAATTATGAAGTCTATCTGCAAGTTTTATAATAATAACTCTAATATCTTTTGCCATAGCTAAAAGCATTTTTCTAACATTATCTGCTTGTTGCTCTTCTTTTGTTTTATATTCTATTTTGCCAAGTTTTGTAACACCCTGAACTAAATTGGCAATTTCCTCATTAAAAATATTTTTAATATCATCATAGGTATACTCAGTATCTTCTATTACATCATGAAGAAGACCTGCTGCTATTGTACTAGTATCCATACCCATTTCTGCAAGTATTACAGCCACATCAATCGGATGGGTAACATATGGTTCCCCAGATTCTCTTTTTTGATTTTTATGTGCATCAAATGCTAAATCATATGCTTTTTTAATTATATTGGTATCAACATTATTACAATTTTCCTTTATTTTCTGTAATAGGCATTCATACATATGGGTAATCTCCTTTGATTTAGTCTAAAATAATTGGCTGGTTTTAACAACCAGCCATTTTCTTATATTATATAATATTTATCTTGATATTTCAACAATATTAAAACTCATAATCAACTAATGACATGACTTCATACTTTTCTAATTTTTTTCTTCCATTAAGTCCAGTAAGCTCAATTGCAAAGTCTAAGCAAACAACTTCTCCACCAGCTAATTCTACAAGCTTAGCTACAGCGTCTATAGTACCACCAGTTGCTAATAAATCATCTACTATTGCTACTCTTTGACCTTTTTTTATTGCATCCTTATGTAGTTGTAATGTATCGCTACCATATTCTAAATCATAAGTTACTGATACTGTTTCTCCAGGTAATTTACCTGGCTTTCTTACTGGAACAAATCCTATTCCCATAGCATATGCTACAGGTACTCCATATATAAATCCTCTTGCTTCTGGTCCAACTATTAAATCTATATTTTTATCCTTTAAATGTTCTACTATTTTATCTATTGAATATTTTAATGCTTCACCATCTCCAATTACAGTTGTAATATCTTTAAAACTTATTCCTTCCTTTGGAAAATTTTCAATTACTCTTATTTTTTCCTTTAGATTCATGATAACTCCTCCATTACTAAAAATTATAAACTATATAATTATTATAACTACTTTTACATAAAAATAATATAGATTTATTATTATAGTAATAATTAAAATAATTATATAGTCATTCTTGATTTATTTAAATATTTAGTTATTTGTTCTGCCCTATCCTTTTTATTAGTAGTTAAAAGTTCTATAATAATTCGTGCATTGTCCATCATTCTTACAGCATTTATTGTTGGTGTAATAACATCTATAATCTTTAAAATACACTTATCATCCATTTCCACCATATTATAATAATTCATTATGGCTCTTAACCCATAATTATTTGTATTAGTAAGAAACTTTCTACCCTCTTTTAAAATCACACCATTTTCACCTTTTAAAGGAACTTCTGCCCATTGTTCTCCTATAAGAATTAAATCTAAATACTTGTTTATACTTTTAATATTATAGTAAATTGCAATTGCCTGCATCAATTTAAAAGTAAGTCCACTAATCGACAAATTCTTATATCTATATTGACATCCCTTTTGATTAGGATTTATGTATATGTACTTTCTTTCTTCATTAACTTCTTTATTTTCCAAAACTATCAAATCTATCCCAAGATCCCTACAAAGCTTTTCTTCTTCCTCTGAATTTAAATCTAACCCTAAAGTTATTAAAAGTTGTCCTCCCAAAAAGCTAACATCGTCTATTATACTTTTAGAGGTAATTCCAGAATCAGAATTTTCATCATGGATTACATATTCTATATCTGCATTTAAATACTTTAAAACTAGATTTAAAGATGCTATAGCACATAATCCATCAACATTTGGTACTCCATAAACAACTATCTTTTTTCTATTGTTTATTGCCTCTACCATATGTTCAATAGCCTTATTCATATTTTTAAGTATAAAGGGATTATATCCAGTAATATAATTTGGACTATAAATACTCTCCCAAAACTTACGCATTATAAACTCCTCCATAAAACTTAAGAAAACACATATATTATAATGTAAAATCATAAATATTACAAATGTTTTATTATAAAAAAACAATAAACCTCCAAATAATTTAGGAGGTTTATATGTTTTTTATATATTTTAAGGTTTAATTCACTTTATTCTCAGCTTTCTTAGCTTCTCTTTTTCTTAAAGCAACCCAAGTTGGTGCTGCAATAAATATTGAAGAATATGCTCCCGCTGCTATTCCTATAATCAATGGGAATGAAAATTCCCTTACTGTTGGAACAAATATGTTTACTGCAGTAATAGTAATTAAAGTAGTTAGTGTAGTATTAATAGATCTTGACATTGTTTGAGTTAAACTCTTGTTTGCTATTTCTGTAGCAGAAGATCTTCTCATACTCTTAGCATTTTCTCTTATTCTATCAAATATTACTATTGTATCATTAATAGAGTATCCAACTATTGTTAATATAGCTGCTATAAATGGCGTATTTACAGGTATATCAAAAATTGCAAAAACACTAACTGTAATTAATACATCATGTACAAGAGCTACTATTGCTGCTATACCATAATCCATCTTAAATCTTACAGCAATATATAATAACATAGCTAAACAAGCAACAGCTAAAGCAATTATAGAATTTTTAGTAAGATCTTTACCAACAGAAGCCCCTATTTGATCTTGAGATAATAAGGCATCATCTTCTAAATTGTATTTATCTTGTAATGCCTTAAATACTTCTGAAACTTTATCATTATCTAAATCCTTTGCTTTAATCTCATATTGAGTATCTTCTACTTCATTAGTAACAGCATCAGGTACTAATGATTTAACAACTTCATCCACTTCTTCTTTGTTAAAAGCTTCTCCAAGTTCAACAACTATCTTAGTACCACCTTGGAAATCTATTCCTAGGTTTAATCCTCTTGTAACAGTAAATCCTACTCCAATTAATATACATATTAAAGATATTGCAAACCAAATTTTTGTTTTTTGAACTATTTTTAATACTCTTCTTTCTTTCTTAGTTCCAAACTGCCACACTTTCTTTAGTAATCCCATATCTACAGCTAAATTAACTAAAAGCTTAGTAATTATTAAAGCTGTAAATAAACTTAAAACAATACCAATCATTAAGGTAACTGCAAATCCTTTAACTGATCCAGAACCTATAAAATATAATATTAATGCAGCAATAAATGTTGTTGAATTCGAATCAACTATTGATGCCATAGCATTTTCAAATCCAGCCTTAATTGCGCTTTTAACAGATATTCCTCTTGTTAATTCTTCTTTGATTCTTTCAAATATTAATATATTTGCATCTACAGCCATACCTATAGTTAATAATAAAGCCGCTATTCCAGGTAATGTTAATGCAACCTTCATTTCTGTAAACACTAAAAGAACTAAAGTAATATACAATGTTAATGCAATACTTGCAAATAATCCTGGTATTCTATAATAAAGAATCATAAATAAGAATATTATTCCTACGCCAATAACTCCAGCCTTTATTGCATTTGGAAGTGCTTCTGCACCTAATTGCGCTCCAACATTACTAATTGAAGCCGCTTTAACTTCAACTGGCAATGCACCAGAACTTATTACTCCTGCAAGCTTTGTTGCTTCATCCATTGATGACATTCCATTAATTACAGCTTTACCATCAGTAATCGCACTTTGTACTACAGGTGATGAAACTAGTTCATCATCCATATATATACTAATGGATTTTCCAATATTATTTGCTGTAACTTCAGCAAATTTTTCTTTTCCATCATCATTAAACTCTAATGATACTACAGGACTAGATGTACTATCTAAAACTGCTGTTGCTTCTTTAACATCTTTCCCTGTTAAAAGTACATTTCCATCCGAATCTCTAAACTCTAAATTACCAGTCTTACTTAAATTCTCAACTATTTCATTAGAGTCATATTCTCCAGGGATATCAATTCTTATTCTGTTATCCCCCTCTACAGTAACTACAGTTTCAGCTACTCCGATATTATTAACTCTAAGCTCTAATAATTGTTTTGTTCTTTCAAGCACATCAGATGAAACGTTATCTTCTTGTATTTCCATCAAAACAGAAACTCCACCTTGAAGATCAAGACCCTTTGTAATTGCATTATTAAAAGATTTAACTTCCCAGCCCGCTATTTCAAATCCATTGAAACCTACAAAAGCTAGTGACATAATTACAACTATACAAAGTACAAATAATATTGAGCTTTTGCTCTTGCTTTTGCTTCTCCCTTTCATATTCTTCCCCCTCTGGTACATTTTCTATTAAATTATATTACTTATGTTAAGTAATATCAATAGCTTTTTATATAGTTTGTATAATATTGCCAATGTTATACTAAAATTTCTTTATATAATTTTTATATTAGAAAAATTATATAATAAAAATATATTAAAATTAAAAATGAAGAATTAAAAATGAAGAATTATTTATACAATTTGTTACAAATTGCTAAAAATAATTTAAATTAAAAACTCTATTAGAGTTTTCTCCTTAATCTTCATTTTACCTTCTTCATTTTTCATTATTCGATAGTAGCTATAAATTTATTCCAAGCATTCCTGATAACAACCCAATAAATATGCATAAAATAAATTTTATAAAGTCATATATGGTTAATGTAGCTTCAGCCCCGAATAATACCCCTAAAATATATAGTGTTATGTAAAATATACATCCTACGGCTAAACCAACAATCCACCCTTTGCTACCATATGATTTTACGGCAATTACAGAACCTAAAACTAAAGCTAAACATGTAATTACCACATATATAATATTAAATATTTTTTCTTCAATAGGAACTCTATTCATTATAAAAGAAAAAATAATTGTGGTTATTATTGTAACTACAAGTGCCCAAATAAGTCCTCTTATTACACTCTTAAAGTAACTTACCCACTCCATAAAAGTTCACCCCCTAGTAATAATCTTATGATTTACTAGAGGGTATTATTCTTATTCTTGTACTTTATTTACTTTTGTAGCTATTCCATTTTTAGAAATTTTAAGTTTTGTTCTTTCAGTACTACTTTCAATGATTACATAATCATCTTCAACGATAATTATCTTACCCATAATTCCGCCTCTAGTAACTATCTCATCATTTTTTTCTAAAGCTGATAACATTTCATTGTATTTTTTTGTTCTCTTCTTTTCTGGTAATATTAATAAGAAATACATTAGACCAAACATTAAAACAAATGGTACTACTAATGATAATGCAACTTCCATTATATTCATTCCCTTCTTATGAAATACATAATTAAAAATTAATAATAAATAATTATTTATGCAATTTCTTCCAAACTACTAAAACAACTTTTTAATTTTTAATCACTTTTTCTTCATCTTCAATTCTTGATTTCGGATACCTTCATAATATAATAATTAAATAGTACTGTCAATTATATTAACAGATATTTAATACTTTAAGCTCTTCCATTCCACTCTCTAAGCTTTTGCTCCTTAAATTCCTTAAAGTATCCTCCATCTATAGCAGCTCTTATATCTTCCATAAGCTTATTATAGAAATAAAGATTATGTAACACACAAAGTCTCATAGCAAGCATTTCTTTAGCCTTAAATAAATGTCTAATATATGCTCTTGTATAGCTTTTACATGCTGGACATTCACAACCTTCATCAATTGGTCTTATATCTAACTCAAATTTAGCATTCATTAAGTTTATCTTACCTTCTTTAGTAAATACATGACCATGTCTACCATTTCTTGCAGGTAGTACACAATCAAAGAAGTCAACACCTCTATCTACAGCCTCTAATATATTACTTGGAGTACCAACTCCCATTAAATATATTGGCTTATCTTCCGGTAAATGTGGTACTACCGCATCTATAATTCTATACATTTCCTCATGAGTCTCACCTACCGCTAATCCACCTATTGCATATCCATCGAGATCCATTTTGGTAATAGTCTTAGCATGCTCTATTCTTATATCCTCATAACAACCACCTTGATTAATACCAAATAACATTTGTTCTTTATTAATAGTTTCTGGTAGTGAGTTTAATCTATCCATTTCAATTTTACATCTTTCAAGCCATCTAGTAGTTCTCGCTACAGACTTTTCTACATATTCTCTTGTTGATGGATTAGGAATACATTCATCAAAGGCCATAGCAATTGTAGATGCAAGATTACTTTGTATTTGCATAGATTCTTCTGGTCCCATAAAAATCTTTTTACCATCTATATGGGAAGAAAAGTATACTCCTTCTTCTTTTATCTTTCTCATTCCAGACAAAGAGAATACTTGGAACCCACCTGAATCAGTTAAAATAGGTCTATCCCAATTCATAAACTTATGTAATCCACCAAGCTGAGCCACTACCTTATCAGATGGTCTTAAATGAAGATGATACGTATTAGATAGTTCTACTTGACATCCTATTTCTTTTAAGTCCATAGTAGATACTGCTCCCTTAATTACGGCTAAAGTACCTACATTCATAAATACAGGTGTCTCAATAGTTCCATGAGGGGTTTCAAACCTTCCTCTTCTAGCGTTTCCATCTTTTTTTAATAAAGTATATCTTTTTTTACTCAATTTTTCACTTCCTCTTTTTTGTTATTCTTTAATAATCATAGAGTCTCCAAAGGAGAAAAATCTATATTTTTCTTTAACAGCTATATCATATGCATTCATTACATTTTCTTTACCTGCTAATGCAGAAACCAGCATAATTAAAGTAGATTCTGGTAAATGAAAATTTGTAATAAGTTCATCTATAACCTTATATTTATAACCTGGATAAATAAATATATCAGTCCAGCCACTTTGTTCTCTTACATACCCATTTTCATCACCTATAGTTTCCAAAGTTCTTGTAGAAGTAGTACCTACAGCTATAACTTTGTTTCCTCTTTTTTTAGTTTCATTAATTAAATCTGCATTTTCTTTATCTAAATGATAATATTCTGAATGCATTATATGTTCATTAATATCTTCAACTTTAACTGGTCTAAAAGTACCAAGTCCAACATGAAGGGTCAAATATGCTATATTAACTCCCTTAGCCTTAATCTCTTCTAGTAAGTCATTAGTGAAATGTAAACCTGCTGTTGGTGCTGCTGCTGAACCTTTTTCTTTCGAATATACTGTTTGATATCTTTCTTTATCCTCAAGTTTTTCAGTTATATATGGTGGTAAAGGCATTTCTCCAAGTTCATCTAATACTTGTTCAAATATACCATCATATGAAAACTCAATTATTCTGTTTCCCTCTTCTATTATATCAACTACTTTACATTTTAACTTTCCTTCACCAAAAATAAAGCTTTGACCTATCTTAGCTCTTTTACCAGGTTTTGCAAGACATTCCCATTTATCTCCCTCTAGTCTTTTTAAAAGCAGAAATTCTATTTTCCCACCAGTTCCTTCTTTTTCACCTATCAATCTTGCTGGCATTACTCTAGTATTATTTAATACTAAAGTATCTCCTTCATTTAAATATTCCATTACATCATGAAAATGTCTATGTTCTATACTTCCAGTTTTCTTATCTAAAACCATTAATCTTGAAGTATCTCTTTTTTCTAAAGGATGTTGTGCTATTAATTCTTCTGGTAAATCAAAATCAAAATCGCTAACCCTCATTTTACTATCTCCTTATCTTTAATTGCATATTTATTAAAATAATTTTTGCTGTTCCCCTAAGTTTCCTCTTTTTTTCTTGCTTCTTCCTAAATGTTCATAAGCCTTATCAGTTGCAACTCTCCCTCTTGAAGTTCTAACAATAAAACCAGTTTGCAATAAATATGGTTCATATACATCCTCTATAGTTCCAAGCTCTTCTCCAATAAAATAAGAAAGAGTTTCTATACCAACAGGTCCTCCATTAAAATTATCAATTATAGCTTGTAATATTTTATTATCAACTCTATCAAAGCCTTTGTTATCTACTTCTAATAATTCTAAGGCAGCCTTTGCTTCCTTGTAACTTATTAATGAATCAGAATATACTTCAGCATAATCTCTAACTCTTTTCAATAATCTGTTTGCAATTCTTGGAGTTCCTCTTGAACGCCTTGCAAGTTCATATGCCCCTTCTTCAGTAATATGACAATTTAAAACAAAAGCAGATCTTATAATAATTTCTTTTAGTTGCTCTTCTGTATAATATTGCATATCACATAATACTCCAAATCTATCCCTAAGAGGAGATGTAAGCATTCCAATCCTTGTAGTTGCTCCTATTAAAGTAAATTTAGGTAAATCTAATCTAATTGATTTAGCTGCTGCTCCCTTACCGATAACTATATCTAAAACATAATCCTCCATAGCAGGATATAATATTTCTTCAACATTTCTATTTAATCTATGAATTTCATCTATAAATAAGACATCATTATCCTTTAATGTTGTTAAAATAGCTGCTAAATCACCTGCCCTTTCAATAGCAGGACCTGAAGTAATCTTAAGCTCTCCATTCATTTCTTTAGCAATAATATTAGCTAATGTAGTTTTTCCAAGTCCAGGAGGCCCATATAATAAAACATGATCTAGTGCTTCATCTCTATTTTGAGCTGCTTTAATAAAGATATTCAATCTTTCTTTTACTTTGTCTTGACCTATATACTCCTCTAATGATTGAGGTCGTAAACTTAAATTACTACCATCTTCAAAAATTTCCTGTGGTGTTATAATTCTTTCCATAAATTCACCTCTAACCCATAAGAACTTTTAAACAATTCTTTATAATATTCTCCAAACTATCCGTTTTATCTACTTTTTTAAGAGCAACCTCAGCTTCTTTTTCAGAATATCCTAAAGCTAAAAGTGCACCTAAAGCTTCAGCTATATTACTTGTATTTTCAGGTGCTATATCTTCAAAAGCTCCAACATTTTCAATGCCTTCTGCTAAATCTTCCTTCTTAATTTTATCTTTTAATTCTAAAATAATTCTACCAGCAGTTTTCTTTCCAATACCAGGAGCTTTACATAAATGCTTTTCATCTCCCATCATAATTGCATATCTAAGATTGTTAATTCTGCTAATAGAAAGTAATGATAATGCGGCTTTAGATCCAACTCCATTTATAGAAATTAAAAGTTTAAACATTTCAAGTTCTTCTTTAGAATCAAATCCATAAAGGCCTAAAAAATCTTCTCTAACTATTTGTTCAAGATAAAGCATAACTTCTTCATCAATTTTAGGCATAGATGACATAGTTGCCCCTGAAGTAAAAACCTTATATCCCATACCATTATTTTCCACAATTATATAATCTCTATTTATACCTTTATATTTTCCTTTTATGTATTCGTACATACAACTACCCCTTCTTTATGCCAACATAAAATAATCTGTAAAATTTTAATCTACACTATACTTTATCATTATAGATAAAATAATTCAAGGCAAAAAATGAGGCTGCGTAAGCAACCTCATTATCTACAATATATACTGCAAAATTTAAACTATGGTAGTATTTCTATTGAAATACTGAATTTTAAATTTACAATTCTAACTTACCTATCATTTCCTATAAAGAATAATGCAACTGTTCCAGGTCCTGAATGGCTACCTACTGCCGGGCCTACATTATTTATAATAACATCTTTTACATTCACTTCTTCTAATATTAAATCTTTTAAATGTTCAGCTTCCTCTAAACAATCCCCATGGCTTATAAAAATAACTTGTTGTTCTGGATTTACAATTCGTTCTTTTAACTGTCCTTGTAATACCCTTATAGATTTTTTTCTTCCTTTAACTTTTGATATTGGAATTAATCTACCTTCATTATCTACATGTAATACTGGTTTTATATTTAACATTGTACCAACAATAGCTACTGTACTAGAAACTCTTCCACCTCTTTTTAAGTGGTTTAAGTCATCTACTGTAAACCAATGATTTACTTTAAGTTTATTTTCTTCTATCCAACTTATTATCTCTTCTTTATTTTTTCCTTCATTAAGCATATTAGTTGCATAATACACTATAAGCCCAAGCCCCATTGAAGCACTCTTACTATCAATTATTGTTATATCAGCATCTTTTATTTCTTCCACAATAGCCTCTTTTGCTAATCTTGCACTATTTACACAACCACTTAATGCTGATGAAAATCCAATATAAATAATTGAATACCCTTCTTTAACAAACTTTCTAAAGCTTTCTTCAAAATTACTTACATTAGCTTGAGATGTTGTTGGCATTTCTCCTTCTCTAATAAGCTTATAAAAATTCTTATGCGATATGCTTACACCTAAATCATCTGGTATATCTTTACCTTTAATATTCACCCTTAAATGCATCACTTGAATATTATTTTCTTCAACAAAACTTATAGGTAAATCACAACAAGAATCTGTGAAAATTATTATTTTTCTCATAATTACTCCTATTTCTACTAATATGAATTCTATCACTTCATATCATATTTTTTATTTTCTTAATTATAAATTTTCTTCTTTACTCTGTCTAGATATGTTTAGTAGTATACCCATAGCCCCTAAATTAAACACCAAGGATGTTCCACCATAACTTATAAAAGGCATTGGAACACCTGTTACTGGCATAGAACCAGATACAACCGCAATATTAATTATAGCTTGAATAGCAATAACCGAAATGATTCCAACAGCTAAAAGGAATCCATAATTATCTCTAGATTTTATAGCAATAGATATAGCTTTTATTACTAGAAACATGAATATTAAAATAATAAAAATACAACCAATAAGACCAAGTTCCTCACCTATAATAGCAAAAATAAAATCATTATGCGGTTCTGGCATAAACAATGCCTTTTGTCTCGAATTTCCAAGTCCTACTCCAAATATACCTCCCGATCCTAAGGCGTAAAGTGACTGTATTAACTGATAGCTATTATCTGACATATCTGCCCACGGATCTAAAAAGCTTGTTAATCTTTCTAATCTATATCTCTGAGTAAATATTAAAGCAATTCCTGCTGCTAACCCTACAGGCACTAATGAAAACAAATGGCTAATTTTAGCTCCTCCAACCAAAATCATTATAAATGCAACCATCATAACTACAGCTGTTATACTTAAGTTTTTCTCAAGTAATATCAATCCTGCAAAAACCCCTGCTACAGCTAGATAAAATATTGTTCCCTCTTTAAATTTGGTTATCTTTCCTTTTTTTCTATCTATTAATAATGCTAAATAAAGTACAACTACATATTTTGCTAATTCAGAAGGCTGAAAGGATAACGGTCCAATCCTTATCCATCTAACAGCTCCATTTATATCAGATCCAATAAGCAAAACTAATACTAAAAATGCTAATGTAATTAATACTAGCCACGGTGTCCACTTTTTATATACATGATAATCTATTGACATAGTAGTAAACATACCTACTATACCTACTATAGCCCAGGTTATTTCTTTATAAAAATAAAACTCTGTATTATATACATCTTTTTGATACAAAGCATAATATGAACTTGATGAATACACCATAACTATACCTATAAATAATAATATTAATATAGCACATAACAAAGCATAATCTATGCTTTTCATACTATACTTTTTTCTTTTTCTACTTGACTTTCTCCCCTTTATATTTGACTTTTTAAATTTTTCCATCTTATCTCCTACCGTATTATTCTTTCAAATTTAAAGTTACTTTAGTATCTTTTTCTATAAGTTTTCCAGCTATAACATCTTGTCCATCCACTACCCCAGTACCATTTGTACTAAAGCTAATATTCATACTATTTAATATATTAGTAGCTTCTCCTAAGGTTTTACCTTCTAAATCTGGCATAATCAGCTTGTTACTATCAACAGTATCATCAGATACATTTATGCTAATAATAGCTCCTTCCTCAACTAAAGCTCCTGGATATGGTACCATATTTGTAACTTTAGATGAACTATCCTCTAATTCAATGTTTAAATTTAATTCTTCTAAAATCTTTTTAGCTTCATTAACACTTTTTCCTCTTAGTTCTGGAACTATAACCTTATTTTTTTCTGTATATCTTTCTTTATATATTTCAGAATCCATATAGCTAAATAAATCTGTTAGTAAAGATTTCAATATCGGAGTAGTTACAGGTCCTCCATAATATTGTCCATTACTTGGTTCAACTACTTTAATATATATAGTCACTTGGGGATCATCAACTGGATATAATGATAAAACTGAGGCTATATACTTATCTGATGAATATCCTCCATTTTCTGTATCTACAGTTTGAGCTGTTCCAGTTTTTCCACCTACTCTTCTATTCTTATCTCCCATAAAGGTTCCAATTTCTCCACCTGCATTTATAGTTCTTTCTAAATAATCTCTTAGAATAGCAGTTGTTTCTTCTGAAACTACACTTTTTTGAACAGTTGGATTAAAAACTTCATCTATTACTTTTGTACCGTTGCTTGCTTCATAACTAATTTCTTTCATAACATGAGGTTCAATTAAATCACCACCATTAGCTATAGCATTAAATGCTTGTATTAATTGAACACTATTAACTGTATTAGTTTGTCCAAATGCAATAGTTGCTAAATCCATCTCACTCATATCACTAACTGATTTAACTATCCCTTCACTTTCTCCAGGTAAATCAATCTCAGTTAATTGACCAAATCCAAACTTATCTATATACTCTTTTAATTTTTCACTTCCAAGTCTTGCTCCCACTTCCATAAATCCAACATTACATGAATTTTGTAAAATTTGTGCTAAAGTTTGAGTACCATGTCCATTTGTATTCCAACATTTTATAGTAGTAGACCCAAACTTCAATCCTCCATCACAATAAAATGTATCATTTTCACTTACAACTCCTTCTTCTAGAGCTGCTGCTAAGGTAAAGTTTTTAAAAGTTGATCCTGGTTCAAAGGAATCACTTATAGCATCATTTCTGAACATATTTTGAAGTTTGTCAAAATCATTATCGCCTTGGAAATTTTCATAATCTTCATATGGAGTATTAGGATTAAAATCCGGCTTATTGACCATGGCCAATATTTCACCATTATTTGGGTTCGAAACAATTACCGTTACTTCTTTTGCCTTATTATCTTCATATCCTTGTTCAGCTGCCTTTTCAGCCATTAATTGAATATTTTCATCTATTGTTAATGCAACATTTTTACCATCAACAGGACTAGTATATTTTATAGTTTGAAACGGTAACTCATCTAAGTTACCATCTACTTCAGAAATTTTATAACCTGCTATACCTGTAAGTTCTGAATCATACTGTAACTCAATACCATTTAAACCTGTATTATCAGAGTTTACACTTCCTAATACATGCGCTAAAAAATTATTATTAGGATAATATCTTTTAGGGCTAATTGTAATAACAACTCCATATATATCCAAATTCTTAATTTTATCTGCTAATTCTTTATCTATTCCAGTGATTAGGGTGCTTGTCTTAATTTGGTTTCCACTTTCATCTGTAGAACTTAGTTTTTGATTAACTTCTTCTAAAGTTAATCCTGACGCCTCTGATAGTTTTTGTGCCACTTTATCTTTAGTTATTCCTTCATCCTCTATATAGATATCTATTGCTTCTAAATCTAAGTCAACTCTGTAAACATCAATAGAAGTTGCAAGAATAGCACCATTTCTGTCTGTAATATCACCTCTATCTGCTTCCACTGTTACTTGAGCATTCCATTGTCCTTGAGCCATATGTCTGTACTCTTTACTTTTATATATCATAATATAAGTCAGTTTGCATATTAACATTAAAAAAACTAAGCAAACTCCTAAAGTCACATATAATGCCCTCACTCTATTACTATTTTTATTTTTTCTTTTAGCACTTTTAACTTTTCTATTCATCCTAACCCCCCATGGTCGTAATTATATTTCATAGGCTATATTACTTAATTATAGCAAAAAATAAATCATTATGTAAATCAGTTACATATACTAAATTAAATAAAAGTAAAAGTGAATAATCACCTTTACTTATTTTTAAATAAGACTAAATATTCTTCATAACCTTCTTCTTTCATCCTCTCTTTTGGTATAAACTTCAAGGCCGCAGAATTTATACAATATCTTAATCCTCCTAGTTCTTCAGGTCCATCACAAAATACATGTCCTAAATGAGAATCGGAAGATTTGCTTCTAACCTCAGTTCTTACCATTCCATGTGTTCTATCTATATTTTCATCTATCAAACTTCTATCAATAGATTTTGAAAATGCAGGCCATCCACATCCAGATTCAAATTTATCTGTTGACACAAATAAGGGTTTTAAAGAAACTATATCTACATATATCCCATCCTTAAAATTATCAAAATATTCATTTGAAAAAGGAGGCTCTGTTCCATTTTCTTGTGTAACCTTATATTGAATATCCGTTAATTTATTTCTTAAATTCTCTTTATTATTTTTACTCATTATCCATCCTCCACCTATTTTATATTATATATGTATAATGTAGATTTTTCTATTTATTCTTTGTAATAAATATTCTTTTTACTGTAGTTTGCGGTGGAATTGATTTAGTCATAGCATCACTAACTCTCATATATACTAAATCACCCTTCTCTAATTTAATGTTTTCCTTTTTATCATTAGCAGAATTCATTATCTTAGTTTCATCATTAACTATTCCAACTAATGTTGTTTTATAGACCTCTGTATCTTTAATATAACCTTCTACAGTAATCATAATATATTTACCATCTTCACCTTCTTTAACCTCTGTGATTTCTCCAATAACAACAGGACTTTTAGGATTCATACCATGCCCTGGATCAGCACCAACTAAAATAAAAGAAAATAATAAAAGTGAACAAGCTACTACTAATGATTTTTTAATTTTCATATAAAAACCTCCTTGAATTTAAATATCATTAATAGTTTTATATTATTTAATATAAATATTCATTTTTTTAATTATTACTTTCTAGATACATATTGATTATCCTTTATATAAAATCTCCAAAGAAAATCTTTTGCTTCTTCTGCATAATCTATTCCTACTCGTTTACTCTCCACTATTTCTATATTCTTATTTGGGTTATATTCTAAATATAAATCTCCCTCTAAATATAGCTTCTTATAGTTATCATCCCTTGTAATGCTTAATGCACTACAAAGCTTTGAAGGCCCGTTTGTTAAATTTTTTATTTGATATTTCGTTAATTCATTATAATTCTTTTTATACCTCTTATTAGCAAGATAATCAAAGCTATCTATAGGCTCTATCGCTCTTATTAAAACAGCTTCTGGTTCATCCTTCACATTTGTTACTATATTAAAGCAATGATATAGTCCATATATGAAATAAACATATGCTAAACCACCTTCTTCAAATAAGGGTTTAGTTCTTTCTGTCTTTTTGTAATTATATGCATGACAAGCTTTATCCATTGCTCCAATATAACTTTCTGTTTCAACTATAATAGACTTAATTTTTCTTCCGTCTACTTCTCTAACAAGAAAATCCCCTAAAATACTTTTTGCAACTTCTATTGCTCCTTTTTTATAAAATTCTTCACTTATTATCATTTCATCGCTCCATTAAATAATAATTATATATACTTATTATATCCTATTTTAAATTACTCATTATTATTTATTTCTTAAATTTAAATTAAACTAATTTTTTTCATTTTTTATGGAATACTAAATATAAAATTATTATTATAGGTGGTAATCATGTTAGAGTTATTTATAAAAACTATAATTCCTATCTTAGTTAACATATTAGAGTTAATAGGTATTTTTATTATATGTATAGGTTCTTTAAAAGCTTTTTATCATTACATTGATTCTTTAATTAAGAATACTAATTATCCGTTAAAATGGGAATATGCAAACTCTATGGCAACAGCATTAGAATTCAAGCTTGCTGCTGAAATTCTTAAGACAGTTATTATTAGAAATATGAATGAATTAATTATTTTAGGTTCAATAACTCTTTTAAGAGGCTTTTTAACCTTAATAATTCATTGGGAAATGAAATCTGAAACTCCTAAACAAAGAAAAAATAGCAAAGATAACGGAGCTAACTAAGAGCTCTTCTTTGCTATTCTAAAAGATTCAATAAATCTATAGTTTTATTTTTATCTTTATAATTAATATATATTTCATTATCTATTGTAGATATTTTTATATATGGTCCACTTTTGCCTTGAATATATAACTTTACATTTTCTCCATTTTCCAATTTAAAATCACCTTTTTTTATTGAACTCCCATCACTATAGCCATTAACTTTTAATGATATTTTAGGTAACTCATCAACCAATTCAATATTTCTTATTTCTGATTTTTTAATAGTTGTTCCAAAACTACCATCTATAACTATTGTTTTATCATTTATTTTAATTTCATTAGTTTCTCTACCATAAGAAAAAGTTATTATAGTTATAGAAAATGTTATAAAAGCAATTACAATAAATACAATAGTCTCTGCTTTGCTTTTCTTATTATGATCAAACCTTTGCAAGTAAAATAAGTATCCAAAAACTATTAACATAATTAGTATAGTAACTGGGAATATTGATATTCTTGTATAGTTTGTAACAATTCCACCTATAAATAATACTAAAGCAATTAAGTAACACATTCTCCCCATATGCATAGCTACTTTTTCGATTTCTATTCTAGATTGCTCTTCTTTGGACGCAGTATTATATCCAGAAATTAACCAATAGCATCTATATTTACTTATAGCTAATCCAATTGCTATAAATAATAAACTAATTGTAGCAAAAATAATTATAGTTTTCATTATATCAAATCTCCTTCAAAAGCATATAATTACCTCGTATAATGTTAATTATATTGCTTTTATTTACACTGTCAACATCCTAATAGATTATTGTTTACCACTCAATTGTTAGAATATTTACATCATCCTTAATTAACGATACTTTATATCCTTCAAAAATTAACCAAGATAATAGTTCTTTTTGTATCTCCTCTTCATTGCAGACAAGAAGTGCTGAAATTTTATTTATTTTAATTTCCTTTGCATAATTAATATTTTCTAAAATCTTTCTTTTTTGATCTACTAATATGTTCATATCCATAAATATTCCCCCTTCCTATTTTATATTATTCTTATAGATAAAATATTATGTCACTTATTTTTATTTAATTATTAAAAGCAAAAAAGAGATAAGATTAACTTATCTCTTGCTTAATTACACCTATTGCAATTCCTAAAATACTTACATCTCTATTACTTAGCTCTATTGGTGAATATAATGAATTAGCTGGCATTAATTTAGGGGAGTCACTATTTAAATTTAATGTTTTCAACGTTGCTTCTCCATCTAAACTAGCGGCTACTATATCATTATGATTTGCATTTTCCTGTTTTTTAATTACAACCAAATCTCCATCACAAATATTTTTTTCAACCATGGAGTCACCTTTTACTCTTAATATAAAAGTATCTTTTCCTCTTTCAAGCCAATATTTAGGTAAATAGAACTTTCCTTCTATGTTATCGTTAATTTCAATAGGATTTCCTGCTGCTATGTTACTAAACATAGGTAAATCTACTAAATCTTCTTCATTATAAATAGTATTTTCGTTATCAAATATTTCTTTTTTATTAGATGCTGTATCTATATTAAATTCTACTACATCTTTATTTCTTAAATTAATATATTCATATTTTTCTATTGTATTAATTACCTTCTTCTTCTTTTCAAACTTTAATTTAAAACTAAAGCTCTTCCCTTTTACATCAACTCCTAAGGAATTAAACTTCCTACCTTTTATCATCCAAGAATTTTCCTTATTGTTTAGTTCGCTGTTTAATATAAAAATAAATGAAGAATAATCTTTTTCTTTATATATAGACTTAATAAAATCTATTTCAGCCTTGGTTAATCTTTCTATATCATCTAAAATTATATGACTATATAATCCTTTGAACTTTTTAACATATGAAAGTGCAAATAAAACATGATCATACTCATCAATAAGAGAATCCATTGATAATTTTTTATTATACAATTCTTTTATTATATATATTGCTTCTCTTGTATATGAGTTTTTCTTTATTCTTTTTTTTCTTCCTTTTCTATCTATAACTAAATAATCTTCTAATTTAAAATTACTAGCTTTAATCCAGAGTATTTCATCTAATAAAAATTCCAATTTTGCTTTTTCAATAAACTTAGACTTTTTATAAAAAGAAGATATTTCACTATCTAAGCTTTCTAATAAAGTTAGGCCTTCCTTTTTACTAATTATTTGGAAAACTTGTCCTTTTTCTCTTATATAAGCATTATAGTATGTATTAATAAGCTCCTCAAAAGTAACTATATTTACTCTATTTTTATCTAATGAAAATAATGAATAGAAATATTCTCTACTACTTTCCTTATTATATAATTCAATAGCCTCACTATTTTTACTATAATTTGACGTAACAAATAATATTTTATCATCTTCATAAAGACAATAGTTATTTTCTAGATTTAAAGCTTTATATATGGATGCCGTACTTTTACCTGTTCCTTCTTTACCTTTTAAAACTTGATATCCAGAAGACTTATGTCTTATAAATTTATTCTGAGTATTTGTAAATTCCATTTTTTCACCACCTAATTCTATGTCCAATTATTCATGTATTTTAATAATATATTTTCTAGTAATATAAGTCAAACATTTACTTATGCGTACTCATTATATATTATAGTTATCTTTATTATAATTTTAAAATGAATTAAAAAATGGGCTGTCGCACAAACAACCCTAATTAAGAATTTAAAATTAAAAGTGAAGAATTATTTTAGTATCTATTTAGACAAATGGATTATAAAACCTTCCATTATTAATTTTAGTAGCAATTATAGCTAAAATTAATAATATTATTGCACATACAATTGTTATGTAATCTCTTTTTTCAAATTTTCTTACATTATACCAAGTTCTCTTCTTATTTTTTCCAAAGGCTCTTAATTCCATTGCTGAACTTATAGTTGCTATTCTCTCTAAGCTTGAAAATATTAATGGCATTAATATAGAAACTGAATTTTTAATTCTTTTTGTTAATTTTTCCTTTTTAGACATATCTATTCCTCTAGCTTGCTGAGCAAATGATATATCTTGATAATCACGTTGAACATCTGGAATATATCTTAATGCAATTGATACAGAGTAAGCTATTTTATAATTAACACCAATTCTATTTAATGATGCTGCAAATTCACTTGGATTAGTTGCAACAATAAATAACAATGCCATTGGTATTATAGAAAAGTATTTTATTATTATATTAAATTGATAAAATAATTGTTCTAAAGTTACTGTATAAGGTCCTGCTATCTTAAACAAATCTGTTCTACTTCCATATATTTGTACTCCCTCATATGGCGAGAAAATAAAAATTGCTAAATTGTTTAGTAATAAAAATGCTAATATAAAATAAAGTACAAATGAAACTTGTTTAAACTCCACTTTTGAAATTTTAAATACAACTATACCTAAAAGGAACATTAAAATAAGAATTCTTGTATCATATGTAATCATAGATGCTACTGCCCATATTATAAAAGAAATTAACTTAGTTGCACCTGTTAATCTATGAATAGGTGAATCTACATTTGAATACTCTAGCATTTTACTCATATACCTCTAATCCTCCTATCATAATCTATAAATTTTTTAACAAATTGTCTTGGGTTATCTAATTCAGATTTTATTGCTAGCTCATATAGAGATGTTTCTTTCAAATTTGCTTCAGATATAACATTTTTATCTGTTATTACATTTGCAGCAATATCATCTGCTAATTTTAATCCATTTGAAAATACTATAGCCCTATTTGTATATTCAAGCATTAGATGCATATCATGAGTTATCATAATTATTGTAACTCCTTTTTTATTTAATTCTTTTAAGAATTCCATAATTTCAGTATAATGCTTAAAATCTTGTCCAGCTGTGGGTTCATCTAAAATAATTACCTCAGGATTTAATACTAATATAGATGCAATGGTTACACGTTTCTTTTGTCCAAAACTTAGTGCAGAAATAGGCCAATTACGGAATTCATATAATCCACAAATTTTTAATGTGTTAAATACTCTTTCCTTAATTTCCTCTTCATTTAATCCCCTTACTCTAAGACCTAATGCCACCTCATCAAATATCATTGTTTTAGATATCATTTGATTTGGATTTTGCATTACTATTCCTATTTTCTCTGCTCGTTCTTTAATAGTATCATTTTCTAAATTTCTTCCATTAAATAACATTTCACCTTCAGTCGGTTTATAAAAACCACAAATAAGCTTTGATACTGTAGATTTTCCTGCTCCATTTTTTCCAACTATACTAATCATTTCACCTTTTTTCACATTAAAAGAAATACCTTTTAATATTTCTCTATCTTTTTCATAACCAAATTTAACATTTTTCAATTCTAATATAACTTCACTATCTTTGTTATTATTTTGTTCAACTGTTTCATCATACCAATGTTTAAGTTTATCTTTACATTTATCTAAATTTAATGTATTTATATGCTCTGGATTAATATCCGAAACAACTTCACAGCCAGCATATCTTAAAGCTGTAATATAAAGTGGTTCACGTATTCCTACTTTAGATAATATATTAGAACTTAAAAGTTCATTTGGAGTCATATCTGCAGTAATCTCTCCATTATCTACAACTATTATTCTATCTACGTTACAGTGCAATACATCTTCTAACCTATGTTCTATAATAACTATTGTTTTATTTGTCTTCTTTTGTATTTTATCAATTAATTCAATTGCACTTTTACCAGTAGCTGGATCTAAACTTGCAAGCGGTTCATCAAATAATAATATATCTACACCTCCAACCATAACACCAGCTAATGTTACACGCTGTTTCTGACCACCCGATAAACTATATGGTGCTAAATCTAAATAATTATCGATACCAACAATTTCAGATGCTATTTTCACTTTTTCCTTCATCTCATCTTGAGGTACACAATCATTTTCTAATTTAAAAGCTATATCCTCAGCAACAGTCAATCCAATAAATTGACTATCAGGATCTTGAAGAACAGTACCTACTGAATTAGATAATTCAAAAATACTCATTTCTTTAGTTTCTTTACCATTTATTTTTAAACTTCCTGTTATATTCCCCTTATTATAAAATGGAATTAATCCATTTATACAATTTGAAATTGTACTTTTACCTGATCCAGATGGACCAACAATAAGAACTTTTTCACCTTCATATATTTTTAAATTTATATTATTTAATGTTGGCTTTGCTTGGGCTCTGTATTGGAAGGTAAAGTTATTGAACTCAATTACAGGTTTTTTCATAGCAAATCTCCCTTTACATGTAAAATATATATTAAAGACTTTGTCTCCGATTTAAAATATTACTACATTTTTTTCAATATGTATACAAAAAAATACTAGAAACCTAAAGTCTCTAGCATTTTAAATAATTACTACTCTCTATCTAAACTTCCTTTTTTAACTCTACTTTTTGAATATGTATAAATTAAAATAGTTCCTAGTACGCCGACTGTAATTGAGTTAGAAATTGCAGCTGCTATTCCCTGTAAATATACCTTATTTGATGGTTCTGCATAAATAAAGATATCTAATGTAGGAGCAATTAAAAGCCATGCTATAGAATTTGCAACTATTTGATAAATGTTAAATAAAATAATTTCCTTCTTTTCAAAATCTCCTTCATTAACCTTTAATTTTCTCCATGATAATCCTAATATAAGACCTACAGAAGCTGATGCTATAATCCAACTAAACCAAGGTAAACCGGTAGAAACTAAATCTTTTAAAGCATGTCCTATAAAGCCTATAGAAAATCCTGCTATCGGTCCATATAAAACTGCCATTAAGGCTAAAAATGCATAACTTGTTTCTATATTAGTGTTTGGTATCCCTGTTGGAATTGCTCCAAAGCGCCCTAATATCATAAATACAGCCGAACCTATTCCTATTGCAACTATTGTTTTAATAGATATATTTTTTTCCATTACATTTCTCCTTTGTTTATCAATATATTAAAGTATATACTACCAATATTGTTAGAGTCAAATTTTTATTCGTAATTATATATAAATATTTTTAAATAATTATAAATTATATTTTTTTTAAACAAGTATAATTTCTATACTAGTCAATCTTTAATTTCTAATTCTGCACTAATAGGATAATGGTCTGAAGGATATCTTCCATCAATGTTATAGTATATTATTTCACTATTTTTAACATCAAACTCTTCTGTAACAAAAATATAGTCTATATGTAGGCCTTTTCTTGCTCCTTTAAATTTACTTAAAGTTGATAAAGAATATATTTCCTTTTTACTATCTTGAACAGCTATAAATTTCTTACTACTGTATTTACCTTCTGATAAATTTCTAATTACTTTACTATTAGGGCTAGAATTAAAATCCCCCATTAAAATAGCTGGGTAATCATCTTTTTCATGTTGATTCTCTATATATTCACCTATTTTTTTAAGTCCATATTCCCTAGCTTTAGGTAATAGAAAGTCCAAATGTGTGTTATAAACTCTAACTATATTACCATCTTCTAATTCAATTAATGCAGTAGTACAGATTCTTGGAAAAACAGAATACCAAACAGAACTACCTATCTTTTCAGGATTTTTAGACAACCAAAAAGTATTATATTCTAATATTCTATGCCTATTAGAAACTAAAATATCATTTCTTTCTATAAAAAACTTACTACTTCTTGGCATTCCAACAAAATTATAATTAAATATTTCTGAAGTAAGATCATTAAACATTTTATTAGTTAATTCTTGAACTCCAATTATATCAAAGTCATTATTTTTTATTAATTTATAAACTATTTCTTTCCTTTTATCCCATCTATTATTAATATCCAAAGGAAAGTCTGTTCTTAAATTAAAAGTCATTACCTTCATAGTAATACCCCGTTATTTATAGTTTTTTGCTGCTAATTTATTCTTTCTTTAATTTTTATATTATCAAAAGCATATCCAGCTAATAAGAATATTATACCACTAACTACAGGTTGTATAGCCTCTAAATATAAAGTTGCTAGAGGTGCAATAAAGTTTCCTGATATAATAGCTCCAGCTAAATAGTAACCAAAACATCCTACAAAACCAGAAATAAATAATGCTAATATATTTCTTTTGCATAATAATTTATCTGATTTAGATGTAAAGAATAGCACCATAACAGGTTTTATTATTATAGTTGCTATAATCCATACCATTCCACCACTTAAAGCATCTGCAAGTCCAGCACCAATTCCAGCTGCCACCATAGCATATGGTGTAGGTAAAAGTACAGCTGCCAAATATATAAAAGTATCCCCTAAGTGAATATACCCTCCATTAAATCCGGTTGGAACTCTAGGTATAAAAGCAATAGTTGTACATATTATTGCTGCAAAGAGTGCTGCTAATACAATATTTTTAGTTTTATTGCTTATATTCATTTATTAATATCAGCTCCTTTAAACATGGCTCAAACATAATTCCTTCTCTTGAATCAGATTTAAATTTTGAAGTAAACTCAATAGATTTAAATATAAAATCTGTAGCATTTTTAATAGCATAGTTTAAATCGTGGCCATTTAACAATAATCCAATTATAATTGATGTAAATATATCCCCTGTACCACTATAAGACTCATGATTAAAATCCGATTCTACTTTAAAAAATTCACCTATTTTTTTATCATATGCAAAATTGAAAATTTTATTTTCTCTTATAATTCCAGTTATAATTACTTTTTCTGGTCCCATATCAGATATTTTCTTTGCTATTTCTATTATCTTTTCATCACTAGTATTATATTTATCATATATATCACCAGTCAAAATACAAGCTTCTGTTAAATTAGGTGTAACTATATTAGCAATTGAAACCAAGTATCTCATTTTACTACACATATTTTCTGTAAAAGTATTATAAATAACACCATTATCTCCCATAACAGGATCAACTACAACTAAAGCTTGTTCTTTTCCTTTAACAAAATTTAAAACTATGTCTATCTGCTCTTCTGATCCTAAAAAGCCACTATATATACAATCAAAATTTATATTTAAGCTATCCCAGGCCTCCTTATAACTAATCATTTCATTAGTGATATCTAAAAAAGTATAATTATCAAACCCAGTATGACATGATAATATAGCTGTTGGATAAGGGCAGCATTGAACCCCTAATACAGATAAAACTGGTATTGCTGCCGTTAAAGAACATCTTCCAACTCCTGATAAATCATTAATTGTTGCTACCTTTTTAACTTTATTCATAAGTGCACCTACTTCTAAATTTATTTACTTTATAATAATTCAATAGTTAAACTTTGTCCATTGTATCGATACAATATGAGTATTTCTATATAATTTCCCTCATTTAGCAGTAAGCTCCAAGTTATCACAAAATTAATATAAGCACTTACTAACTAAAAAGAATGAAATTAGGGATAATAAATTAAAAATCTATTATCCCTATTAAAACTAATTTTATATTTATTTTTTATAAATCTATTACCAATTTTAATAATTTATTGCTTCTATCAATAAAGCTATCCATTTCTTGAGAAGTTAATTCCTTATTTGATAATAAAGCAAGGTCTAATATATAATTGCATATTAAATTAATCCTTTCCTTATCTTCTAAACTTACATTAGTTAGCTTCTTAATAATTGGATTATTATTATTTATTACTAAAGTTCTTTCTTCGCTGAACATATTAGGCATATCCATACCACCAAACATTTTACTCATTTCAGCCATTCTTCTAGACTGTTCTGAAACTAAAATCATTGCTGGTGTTTCTGAATTCTTAAGACTTTCAACTTTTATTTCTTTTACATCATTAGAAGCTACTTCTTTAAATAAATTTTCTATTTTTTCATTTAAATCCTTTAGTTCTTCTGTTTCATCACCTTTTAAAGTTTCTGAAATATCAGAGTCTATTCTTGCAAAAGTAACCCCAGATTCTTTGGATTCTAAGAAACTAATAAAATGATTATCTAAAGAACAATCTAATACTAAAGCATCTAAGTTAGCTTCCTTAAACATCTTAATATATTGAGATTGTTGCTTTTCATCAGTTACATAGAACACCTTATTTTCATGTTTTTCTTTATTTTCTTCAAGATATTCTTTTAAAGTAATATACTCGCCATTTAATTTTCTAAAAACAATTATGTCCTTAATTTTTTCATAAAAACTTTCATCTCTTAGGCATCCATATTTAATGAATATTTGTATATCCTTCCAAAAACCATTGAAATTTTCTCTTTCATTTTTATAAAGTCCTATTAATTTATCTGCTACCTTTTTAACTATATGTTTAGAAATCTTCATAACGTCTTTATCTTTTTGAAGGAAACTTCTTGAAACATTTAATGGTAAGTCAGGACAATCTATTGTTCCTTTTAGTAATAATAAGAAATCTGGTATAACTTCTTTAATATTATCTGCTACAAAAACTTGATTATTATAAAGTTTCACTTGTCCTTCTGTTGCTTCTAATTCATGCTTTAATTTAGGAAAATATAATATTCCTTTTAAATTAAATGGATAATCAACATTTAAATGAATCCAAAATAAAGGATCATTAAAATCTAAAAATACTTTTTTATAAAAATCTTTATACTCTTCATCTGTACAATCCTTTGGAGACTTCATCCATAATGGAGTTGTATCATTTAAAGGCTTTTTATCCTCTTCTTTCTCTTCTTTTCCTTCTTCTTCTAAGTATATTTCTGTAGGTAGGAAAGAACAATACTTCTCTATAATTTCTCTAACCTTATAAACTTCTAAAAATTCTTTACTATCGTCATCTACATATAAAGTAATAGTTGTTCCTCTTTCTTTTCTGTCTTCAGATGGATATATTTCATATTCAGTTCCACCATCGCAAACCCAAGTTACAGCTTCTGATCCATTTAAATATGATAAGGTATCTATTTGAACTCTTTTAGCTACCATAAATGCTGAATAAAAACCAAGTCCAAAATGTCCTATTATATCCTTATCATCATCTATTCTATCTTTATATTTATTTATAAAATCCTCTGCTCCAGAAAAAGCAACTTGAGTAATATATTTTTTCACTTCTTCTTCAGTCATTCCAATTCCATTATCAATAAATTTTAATGTACCATTTTCTTTATTAACAGTAACTAAAACTTTATATTTTTGATTTTGGTCTATATTTGCTTCTCCTAAAGTTGTTAGCCTTTTTAATTTGCTTATTGCATCACACCCATTACTAATAAGCTCTCTTATAAAAATATCTTTATCTGAATAAAGCCACTTTTTAATAATTGGGAAAATATTTTCCGTATGAATTGATATATTTCCTTTATTTTTCTCCATAAACAATTCCTCCTCTTATATGAAATAATTTTAGTAAATAGAAAAAGTTATGTCAATATTTACTATATCCTATTTTAGTCAATTTATGATTTATTATTTAATTTATATTAATGAAAATAATAATTATATACTAAATCTTTAAATATCTATTACTTTAATCATATTATCCTCTAGACCAATTACACTTAATTTATTGCCTATATAATTCTTTATTATATCAATAACTTCAGTAGTTATTTTTTCCCCTGGACAAACTATAGGTATACCTGGAGGATATGGAACTATAAAGTCATTAGATATTTTATCTAATGATTCCTCTAAACTTATATATTTATATTTAAAATTAAAGACTTCATAGGGCTCTAAAATCTTTTTAGGATATGACTTACTAAATTCAATTATATTTTCTTCGGTTTTTAATAAATCAATATTAAGCTCTTTAATAGCTAAATATATTTTTTCAAAATCAACCTCTGTATTTGATGGAGATAAAATCAAAACTACACCTTTGCTAAAGCTCATCTCTGCTTGTATTTTTTTTGATCTTAAATATTCTAAAAGCTTATGTCCACTATATCCATCTCTAACAGTCATTAAATATCTACTTTTATCTATTTTATATTGTTCTTCTATATCATTATTGTTAACTATATAAACCTTATTTAAGAAATTTATATCTTTTCTAAATTTTTCTGCTATTTTAATTAAATTATCATAATCATCTTTAGCATAGTTATCTAAATAATATCTTGAGTAATCTAAAGATGCCATAATTAAATAAGATGGAGAGGTTGTCATAAAGGCCTTTAAATAAAACTCAATATTTTTCTCTATACTATTGACTAACAAAAAAGCTCCTTGAGTAAGACTAGGTAAAGTTTTATGAGCACTTACAACTACATAATCACCTAATATAGCCATTGATTTAGGCAATCTTTCATTAAATCCAAAATGAGCACCATGAGCACTATCTATTATAACTTTCAATCCTTCTTTTCTTAATTTTCCTATTATTTTTTCTAAATCGTAATAAATTCCAAAATAATTAGGGTTAGTTAAAATAATTCCTTTAGGATTTTTTGCTTTTTTTAAAGCATCATTTATTTCCTCTTCTCTAGGGGGTAAAAATATACCTAAATTATTATCTACTACAGCATAAATATATATAACTTTTAGCTTTCTTAAAATTAGCGCATTATAAATTGATTTATGACAATTTCTTTCTACTAGTACTTCATCCCCTTCGTTAAAAGCTGAAAATATAGCTGCTAAATTACCTGATGAGCTACCATTTACTAAAAAATAGGCTTTTTTAACTTTATATGTTTTTGCTAAAAGCTCCTGTGCCTCTTTTATAACTCCCTCTGGATTATGTAGATTATCTAAAGGGGCAACTTCTGTTATATCTAGTTCACCTAAAGAATTCTTTAATCTTTTTCCTAATTCATCTCTTAAAAAACCTTTTCCACACTTATTTCCTGGCATTGATAAAACCAAATTATTTTCACTTTTATATTTTAACAATTCTTCTAATAATGGTGCCTTATTCATCTCTTCTCCTTTAATTAGTTGCTTATTATTTCAATAGACTTATTACTTAATACCTTTTTCGCAACATTTAAAATAAATTCCTTATTTAAAGATTCTAACTCCTCTAATTCTTCATCATATACACTATAATTTCCAAACATCGTACTATAAGTAGATAATTCTTTTGCAAGAACTATATTTTGTTCTTCTCTAAACCATCTCTTTAACTTTATAGACTTTATATAATCCTTTATATCTTCATCATTAATCTCTATTTCTTCGCATATTATTTTCCTTATGCATTCTTCTATTAATGATAAAGCTTTATCTAAATTTTTATTTGAAGTACTAAAGGTTATTTTATATAACTTAATATATTTTTCATAAGCAATTTTAGTTAAAACATCATATACAAGACCATTTCTTGTTCTTAAACTATCAAATAGCACTGAATTAACACCTTCTCCAAAATATTCATTAAATATTCTTAAGGCTTTTAACTCATCAAAATTAAGTTCATCTATTGGAAATATAATTTCAACCTTAGATCCATTAGTTCCTTCCTTAACATCTTTATATACACCAAACCCATCTACATCATAAATTATTTCATTATATTTATTTTCATTATTATTAATCCAATTTCCAAAGTATAATTCTATTATTTCCTTAATTTCTTCAAGATTTAATGATGATACAACTGCTATAGAAGTATTTTGCGGATTATAATTTTCTAAATAAAAACTTTTTATATCACTTAAAGTAATTTTATTCAAACTCTCCATAGTACCTATAATTGGATATTTTATTCTTCGCTCTTGAAAACTATTAAGGAAAAGTTTATCTTCACAAAATTGATCTACCTCTTCATCCCATTCCCTTAATTCTTCTTTTATAACATCCATTTCTTCTTTAAATCCTTTTTCTTTAAAGCTTGGATTTATTATTATATCTGAAAAAAGTTCTATTGCTTTTCCTAAATCTTCACCTAACATAGTTCCATAATAAATAACATATGGATAATTTGTCATTGCATTTTGAAATCCAAAAACTCTACTTAACTCCTTATTTATATCTTCTTCACTTCTATTTTTAGTTCCTTTATACACCATGTGTTCTGTAGCATGTGCTAACCCTAAAAGTTCTTTTTCTTTACAAGCACCTGCATCTATTGAAACAGATATTGATGTAAGCTTAGACATTGTTTTTTTATAAATTAGCTTTATTCCATTATTTAATACTACTTCCATTACTACCTCCATATATTTGCTAATATTATTTTAATATTTCTATTATTAAATGTAAAACTAAAAGGGCTACTATATAATGAAAAATTAAGAATTTCTAATGCACAATTAATATCAAAATTAAAATTTAAGGGACTGTTTTAAAAAACAGTCCCTTGCTATAGTTCATCCTTATTCTGCTTTCAAAGCAATTGCACATTCAATTCTCTTCTTTTGCATTTTACAACCTATTTCATAAGGTATTTTCATATCTCCATTAAAGCTAACGTTATTTGCTTGACATCCTCCACTGCAGTAAAATCTTGCCCAACAATCTCTACATTTTGGCTTATTATAAATGTGAGCTTTTTTAAATTCCTTACCAAGTTCAGAATTATATGTATCATCATATATAGTTCCAAGCTTAAACTCTTCTTTTCCAACGAATTGGTGACATGGATAAACTTCTCCTTGTGGAGTTATAGCTACATATTCAAAACCTGCTCCACAGCCTGAAATTCTCTTATATACACATGGTCCACCATTTAAGTCTACATTAAAGTGATAGAAGTTATATTCACCATTCTTCTCTCTTTTTCTTTTAGCCATATCTTCATATAACTTATCATAGTTTTCCATTATAGTAGGTAAATCCTCTTCTCTTAAAGCAAGAGGATGTCCATTTTCTAATACTACTGGTTCAATAGAAACTTCATCAAATCCTTCATTTACCATTGCCATTACATCTTCAAAGAAATCAGTATTAGCTCTTGTAAAAGTTCCTCTTACATAATATGTTTTACCTGGAGTTCTCTTTTCAATCATCTTTTTTATATTTGGTAAAATATCATCATAAGATCCACTACCATTAACTTTAATTCTTACATTATCATTAACAGATTTTCTTCCATCTAATGAAAGGATTATGTTTCCAAGCTCCTTGTCCATAAAATCCATCATATCATCATTTAAAAGTGTTGCATTAGTTGTCATAGTAAATCTAATATTTTTATTCCAACTCTTCTCATTATCTCTTGCATACTGTACTATTTCCTTTACAGTATCCATTATCATTGTTGGCTCTCCACCAAATAAATCTATTTCAATATTTCTTCTTGGACCACTTCTTTTTACTACGTAATCAATAGCCTTTTTAGCAGTTTCAATAGACATAATACCCTTATGTCCATTATATTCTCCTTCATCTGCAAAACAATACTTACATCTTAAATTACATCCATGAATTATATTTAAACAAACTGCTTTAATATAATCTCTATCTTCCATTGAACCATGAGCTATATCTTCATACTTATCTTCTGAATATAGCATTCCATCTTTTATAAGCTCTAATATTTCATCATAAGCTTCTTCAATAGTTTCTTTATCATATTTATGAGATAAAAGTTTTATAGTTTCTTCTTTCTCTTTCATTCCATCATCATGCACTAAATCATATACTAGCTCGTCTACTATATGAACAGCACCTGTATTTACATCTAATACAAAATAGTTTTCACCTTGTTTAAATTTGTGTATTAAAGACATCTTAATCCCTCCAAAAGCTTTATAACTAAAAAGTAAGCAGCAACTTTAATGCTGCCGCTTTCTTTCTAATTAGTTTTCACACTCTAAGTTTGCAACTGTACATGATGTTTTGCAAGCTGATTGACATGAGTTCGCACATTCTTTACAGCCTGGTTTAACTAAGCTGTTTTTGATATTAGTTTTGTTAATTGTTTTAATATGTTTCATAACTATACTCCCCCATACTTAAAATACTCCACGATTATATCATAAAATTTTTAATAAGAAAAGATGCTTTTATATAAATTCCTTTTCTACTTATTTTAATCATTTAAATATTCTTCAAATTTTCTTATGTTATCTTTTTTACCTATTAGTACTATTAAATCATTTTCTCGTAGTATATGATTAGGATCAACTTCGATAATAGTTTCTTCATTTCTCTCTAATGCAATGATATTTAAATTAAAATCATTACGAATTTTTGATTTTATAACAGACTTTCCATCTATTTTATCTGTAACTCTTACTTCCTCTATATGAATGTCATTATTTAACTCAATAAACTCTAAGGCTTCCTCATTTAATAACCTATTAGCAATTCTTATTGCCATATCATTTTCAGGATAAACAATTTCTGCTCCTATTTTCTTTAACACACATCCTTGTTCATAAGTGTTTGCCTTAGCAATAACTTTTTTTACTCCCATATTTATTACATTTAGAGTAGTTAATATACTTACATCTATTTTTTCTCCTATACATACAAATACAGTTTCACAATTTTGTATTCCAGTTTCCTCTAAAGTTTCTTTGTTTAATTTATTAACAACAAAAGCATTTTCTGTATATGATCTAATTTGCTTTATTTTATCTTCATCACTATCTAAAACTATTACCTCTTTCCCTGCTTCTATTAAAGTTTTAGCTAATGCAAAACCGAATCTTCCTATTCCTATTATTCCAAATTCTATTGATGATTTATGATTAAACATAATTATCCCCCTATCCAATTATAACTGTTTCTTCTGAATAACAAGCATTTGATGCTTCTTTGAAATACCAAATACTAGCCATTGTCATTGGTCCAAGTCTTCCAATAAACATTATTAAAGATACTATAACCTTACTTAAATCTGTAAGATCTGGCGTTATCCCTGTCGATAAGCCAACAGTACCAAAAGCACTAGTCACTTCAAATAATAATTGCATAAAAGAATACTGAGGTTCAATTATGCTTAAAGCAAAAGTTCCAAGACAAACTACAGTAAGTGCTAATACGATTAAATTAAATGCTTTAAAAATTACAGAATTAGGTATCTTTCTTTTAAATGCTACACAATGTTTATTAGTAGAAGTACTGTATATACTCTTAAATAAAGTAAATAATGTTGTAGTCTTTATACCTCCACCAGTGGATCCAGGCGATGCTCCAATAAACATTAAAATAATTAAAATAAATAATCCTGCGTCAGTAAAATTTCCTAATGAATACGTACTAAAACCCGCAGTTCTTGCAGAAGTACTAAAGAAAAAAGCTCCAAGCCATGTTATATCTTCAGTGGCTTTTAGAAACACAGTTCCAACTACAAGTAATATGATTGTCATAGTAATTACTATCTTAGTATGTAAACTAAACTTTTTAAAGCTTCTCTTGTTAATTATTTCTTTAATAACTAGAAATCCAAGCCCACCAAAAATTATTAATCCACATGTAGTCAAGTTTAATAAAACATTACTTTGGTATGGTATTAAATTCTTAAGTCCACCTAAAATATCAAATCCTGAGTTGTTAAACGCAGCTATTGAGTGAAATATACTTATACCCAATGCATCTAAAGGGCTATAATCATTAGAGAATACTATATAACTTAATATTACCCCCACTACTTCAAAGCTTAGCGTCAATAACAATACTGATTTTACCAATTTTACTAAACCCTTCATCGAATCTAGATTCATAGATTCCTTGATTAATACTCTTTCCTTAATTCCAACTTTTTTACCCATTAATAAAATAAATCCTACTCCAACAGAAGTAACTCCAAGCCCACCTATTTGAATCAATAAAGCTACTACAGTTCGTCCAAAAACAGTGAAAGTATCAGCTGTATCAACAGCAATTAATCCTGTTACGCAAACTGCACTAGTTGATGTGAATAATGCATCAAAAATAGATAACTCTACACCCTCATTAATTGATATTGGCAGCTTTAATAATATAGTTCCTATCACAATAACAGAAAAAAACCCCAAAACAATTATTCTGCCTGGGCTTATTTTTTTTAACAATTTCATATTAAGCTCTCCTTTATGACATGTAACTAAAATAAATATTTTCGCTTTTTCTCGGTATTTAGCATTATTATATATTCCCTATTTTTTACTGTCAATTTCGTTATTTTTACCGAATTTCTTTTAAAAAAGCTGATAAATGTAAATAGGATTATTTATTTTCTATTTAATTATAAAACATCAAAAATACGACATTTCTTAGTATTACTTTAAAATCAGAAAACATTTACAGCACAAAATAACTAAAAAAGACTATTTTCTATTTTAAAGAATAGAAAATAGTCTTTTTTAAATACACCATAAACAAAAATCTTAATTGATGTATATCATAATATATTATTTTTCTTAATTAAACTTTAATTCTGTTCAAACGCTGTAATTCCAAGGCTTACAAACCTCTATTCATCCCATCCTTCTGGGAATTCAGCATTGTGGTAAACTTCTTGAACATCATCATCATCTTCAAGCAAATCTAACATTTTTTGGAATTTCTTAGCATCATCTTCATTAATTTCAGTATATGTATCTGGAATCATCTTTACTGAGGCTTCTAAGAATTCTAATCCTTCTGCTTCTAAAGCTTCTCTTACTGTTCCAAAATCTTCTGGAGTAGTTGTTACTACAAACACTTCATCTTCAGATTCGAAATCTTCCGCTCCAGCATCTAATGCAAGCATCATTATTTCATCTTCATCTTTATCTTCTTTTTCTATAACAATTTCGCCCTTTTCTTGGAACATAAAGCCTACACATCCTGTAGCTCCCATGTTTCCACCGCCTTTAGTAAAGGCACTTCTTACATTTCCTGCTGATCTATTTTTATTATCTGTTAATGTTTCTACTATTACTGCAACTCCTGATGGTCCATAACCTTCATAAACTATTTTCTCATAGTTTACTCCTGAAAGTTCACCTGAAGCTTTTTTTATTGATCTATTTATTGTATCACTAGGCATATTAGCTGCCTTAGCCTTTGCAATTACATCTCTTAATTTTGGGTTAGTGTCGGGAACAGGACCACCATTTTTAACTGCTATAACAATTTCTTTACCTAATTTTGTAAAGATTTTTCCTCTTTTTGCATCTGCTTTTCCTTTTTTATTTTGTATATTATGCCATTTTGAATGTCCTGACATTTTTAATTCCTCCCAACATTAATTTAAATTTATAAATACAGTGGAAATTATATCACAATTATTTTATTATTACAAATACCTTAAATCATCTTATAAAGCCTATTTTCTTCCTTAAAGTAAATATCTTCATCACTTTTATTTATTATTATTTTTCCATTAGATATTTCTATAGCTTTTTTTTCAATTTCGTTTGCTAAATCTATTTGTGCTAATAAGTGCACAACTACCTTATCTGTATATTCAGTATCTTCAATATGCCAATTATTTTCGTTACAAGTATATTGGATTTTACCAAGCATATCATATTCCATACAAAGAGATACTTTAACTCCTCTTACCTTTTCAACTACTCCTGCATCTTTTAAAGCCACTGAAGCACCTTTAGTATACGCTCTTGTAAGTCCACCTGTTCCAAGTAATATTCCTCCAAAATATCTTGTTACTACTACTGCACAGTCAGTAATGTTACTTTTTTTCAAAGCTTCTAAAATAGGTATGCCTGCTGTTCCCTGTGGTTCTCCATCATCACTATATCTTTGGATTCCCATATTTTCTCCAATAACATATGCAAAGCAATTGTGTGTTGCTTGTTTATGCATATTTTTAATTTCAGAAACGAAAGCCTTTGCTTCCTCTTCAGTTTCACATCTTTTAGCATATCCTATAAACTCTGATTTCTTTTCTATAAATCTATCTTCTCCAAAATCTCTTATAGTAACATAACTCATTACAGTTCCTCCTTTATTAGTTCTATTCCTTCTATTATTTTATCTTTACTTGCTTGTGAGAAACTAATTCTAAAATGATACTCTTCACTTAAAGAATCTTTGAAAAATATTATTCCTGGAGTAATATATACATTCTTTTTCTTTAATTTATAAAATAATTTCTTAGAAGTAATATTTTCATTTTTTATTTTTAAATAAAAATATAAGCCTCCTTTCGGATCAATATACTCTACTTTATCATTAAGCTCACTCTCAATTAAATCTTTCATCAATTGATATTTTTCTTCATAAAGCCTTTGCTGATAATCTATATGTTTTTTCCAAAATCCCTCACTAATATATAACTCTAATGCCCTTTGCATAAGACTAGATGTTGCAATATCTGTATTAATTTTAGAACTTTGAATGCTTTCATTAAAAGATGATGGAGTAATCATATATCCAAGTCTTATCCCTGGCAAAAATACTTTAGAAAAACTTTTTATATAAATTACCCTTTCATACTTATCTAAACTTTTAAAAGGTTCATGAGTAATATTCTTATCATAAATAAGCTCTGATAAATAATCATCTTCTATTATATAAAAATCATATTTATTAGCTAATTCTAATAACTTCATTTTTTTTTCTAAACTATAACTTACACCAGTAGGATTATGAAAATAACTCATAGTATAAAAACAACTTATACTATTTTTCTTTAATATTTCCTCAAAAGCTTCTAAATTAACACCATCTTCTTCTAATTCAATTTCAAAAATATTTGCCCTTCTCCATTTAAATACTGATATAGCACCTCCATAAGTAGGCTTTTCTACTATTACATTATCATTAATATTAACTATTGCCTTTGATGCTATATCTATTCCTTGTTGAGCACCAGATACTATAAGAATATTATTTAAATCTATTTCATTATTCCAAAAGGATTTATTTATAGTTTTTCTTAAGCTCTCATATCCAAGTGGTTCTTTTATTAATAAGGCATTAGCCCCATCCCTATCTAGAACTTTATTAATTACATTTTTAAAATCCTCCATAGGAAAATAAATCTCCGAATTTGTTTCTCCTGTAAAGTCTATTATTCTTTCTAAATCTTCAGATTTGAGACTTTTAAATATCTTAGAATACTCCCTATTAAATGCAGATGTAATTTCTTTTCTTTTTGCATAAGTACCTGATCCAACTTTTTGATAAGCATATCCATCTGCCTTTAATTTATTATATGCATTTACTATAGTAACTTTATTTACATCCAAATTCTTAGATAACTCCCTTATAGTAGGTAGTTTTTCACTATCTTTAATTTTTTTATTATCTATTAATTTTTTTAAATAATCTGCTATTTGAATATATTTAGGAATTTCTTCTTGAAAAGTTATATCATATAATTCTTTCATACAGAGCCCCCAAATCAACTAATTCTTGTAACTATATACATTTTCCATTGCTAATAAACTTCCTTTAGAATCTCTAAACTCTCTCTTGTCCTTAATTATAATGTTATTCTTGTATAATACCTTTAAAATTTCTTCTACCTTAATTTTAAAATTTTTAAAATATGGATTCATAGTAATTTCATGAGCACTTAAGGGCTTATCCTCGGTTTTTATAAAATCAATTATTTCCTTTGAAGCTTTCTCTATATTATATTCTAAGTAGTTTTCCATATAATTCAATAATTCTTTTATACTTTCATCACTTACTTCTTTGTATAAAAGATTTTTAACCTTCTCATTTAAACTATCATTTAAATTACATGCCATAGTTAAAGAATCCTTACTAACAGTATAACCGTTGATACTTAAATAAAGCATAGAAAAATTATTTAATGCCCTTATAAGCAATTCATGAGCAGTATATCTGCTTCCTTTACTTAAATATTTTTTACATATCCCAATATCCCTGAATAAATTTCCAAGATAAACTAAATTCAATCTTCCTTTATCTGAATCCAGGATATAAATAATTTTTTGGTATAAATCTGTTATCTCATGATCTATAGAATAAATCATCTTAGAAGACATTAATGAGCTTTTAATTACATCTCTTTTACCTGCTTCATTATAATATTTTTTAAAAGAATCCTTACTTATAAATTTTATATGTATTGGTATATCTATAACCTCTGAATATACATCTCTTATTTCATGGAAATCATCATTATAAACTGCAAACAAATCTATATTTGAACCTTCCCATAGGTCTCCACTTACCATGCTGCCAAAAACAAATATAGAAATAATATTAGTGTTTTTCTTTAGTATCTCAGTTATCTCCATATAGGCATTTTGGTAATCTACTACTGATTTTGCCATTGCTCATCCCCCTACTTTACAAGAATTGTATTATTACAATAATTATATAGAATATATATAAAAACTGCAATAAAGTATATCTTTCATTGCAGTTTTTACTTTAATTAATATTAAATTTAAGCTAATACATTTATAATAAACTCTTTAGATTTATTATAAGTTTCATCATCAACTTCCACTTTCATATAGCTTCCGTTATCTCTATATTCCTCTTCTAAAACCCTAGCATTTCTATGAAGATATGAATTCATATCACTTCTATTATACGGTATTAAATACTCACACTTTTTCATTTTATAAGGAAGTTTTTCTTCAATTAAATCTAAAAGTCCATCTAAATTTATTCCTTCCTTTGCTGAAATTTCGATAGTTAAATAGGCTTCACTTAATTTTCTTAACTCTTCTAAATTTTCTTCATCAGCTTTATCTATTTTATTTAATACTAGAATTGTATCTTTATCCCTTGCTCCAAGTTCTTCAAGAACCTCTTCTACTGCATTTATTTGATCTATTGCATTATCTGATGATGCATCTACCACATGACATAAAAGATCTGAATAAATAACTTCTTCTAAGGTAGACTTAAATGCTTCAACTAAATCATGAGGAAGTTTTCTAACAAAACCAACTGTATCAGTTATCGTAACTACTCCCTTATTTTTAAGAATAATAGATCTTGTTGTTATATCAAGAGTTGCAAAAAGCATATCTGCTTCAAAAACCTTTTCTTTTCCTTGGACTTCTTTTTGAGCGGCTAGATCACATAATTTATTTCTAAGTGTTGATTTTCCTGCATTAGTATAACCAACTAAAGATACTTTTGGTATGCTTTCTTTATTTCTTTTTTCTCTTTGTACTTCTCTATTTTTCTTAATCTTTTTAAGTTCGTCATTTAAATCATAAATTGTTTCTTTTATATGTCTTCTATCAGTTTCTAATTTCTTTTCTCCAGGACCTCTAGTACCTATTCCTCCTCCAGTTCTTGAAAGCACTGTACCAAGACCTTGAAGTCTACTCATTCTATATTTTAGTTGAGCAAGTTCTACTTGAATCTTAGATTCTTTACTCCTTGCTCTTCTAGCAAATATTTCCAGGATTAATGTTGTTCTATCAATAACTTTAGCGCCTAAAGCAGCTTCTAAATTTCTTACTTGAGATCCAGAAAGTTCATCGTCAAATATAATTAAATTTGCATGTCTACTTTGCCTTAGAGATGCTATTTCCAAGACTTTCCCCTTACCTATATAAAATGCTGGATCTACCTTACTTCTGCTTTGATAAACTAAATCTAAAACAGGAATATCACAAGCCTTAGTTAATTCCTTTAGTTCTTCTAAGCTTTCTTTAGTATCAGATCCAACTAAGATGGCCTTTTCGCCTTCATCTTCAATAATTTCTCTTTCCTTTATTAAACTTTCTATATGTTGGATTTTATCTAATATATGAATAGAAAGAAGTTCATCTAAAGAAAGATTTAGTTTTTCATCATAATCTAATAAATCATTAGTTATTGTAATCATACCTAAAGAATAATCTGTTATATTTCCATTATAAACACCAATAGCTACAATAGCATCTAGCTTTAATTTTAATAAAGCAGATAAGTCTAAAGCTGAAAGATTAGAAAAACCATTTGGATGTGTATGAATTACCCTTACTCCAGATAGTCTCTTTTCTCTAATATCTATCATTCCAATTTCTACTGATGTTGAATCACCAATAGCAACTGAAACTACCTTTCCTCTCCTATCTATAGCAACACTTATTTCTCTTTCTATGACCGATGATATTCTTGAAATTATATTTATAATTTCAGAACTACATACCTCATCTTTTAAAACCCTCATTCTATAAATATTTTCAAGTTCCTCTAAATAAGATTTTTTTATGCCATCTATATTACCAAATATCATTATATATCACCTCATTTATATACTATTAGCGACTTTCCTATAATTTTATACTAATAATTAATCATTGTAAACTAAAGCATAACCATATATTTTAATTTTCTTAATTACTTATATTTATATTTAACTCATACCAAAAATAAGTTGCAAGAATGTTAAATAATATGTAATATAAAACTAATAATATTATTAGTTTTATAAAGTATTTATTTTCACATAAACTTTTAGGAGGATTATACTAATGAATGATAAGAAGAGAAATATACTTTTTACAGAAGAGCAAATTCAAACAAGAATAAAAGAACTTGGTAAAGAAATAACCGAAGATTATAAGGATAAAAAACTTTATGTTCTTCCATTACTTAGAGGAAGCTTTATTTTTGGAGCTGATATATTTAGAGCACTAGATTGTAAAGCAAAAGTTGGCTTTATGACTACTTCAAGTTATGGTCATGGAGAAGAAAGTACTGGAGAAGTTAAAGTAGTTAATGATATTCCTGATAATATTAAGGGATGGGATGTACTTATAGTAGATGACATAATTGATACAGGTTATACAATGGAGTTTGTTATAAACTACGTAAAAAAACGTGGAGCCAACTCAGTAAAAACTTGTACATTATTAGATAAACCTTCTAGAAGAAAAGTTGATTTATCACCTGATTATTGCTGCTTTGAAATAGATGACTTATTTGTGGTTGGATATGGCCTTGATTATGAGAGTTTCTATAGAAACGTTCCCTATGTATTCAACTGGGAAAACAACTAAAAATTTTCAATTCATACTTAGATATGAAATTTGTTTCAACTTACTAATAAATAGCTTAAAACTCCCATACGGGAGTTTTTTATTAATTCTTCATTCTTCATTTTTTATTCTTCATTGCTTGTTTAACTCTATTGCTGTATTCGGTATTTTACCGACAATAATTGTTTCTGCTATTGGTATTTGTGATACTATTTCTATTTCTTTACTCTTTAATGGAACTACTATTTTTAATTTCATATTTACATTCAAGTAAATCTTATGTCTAGTTTGATTTATTCCTGCACTTTCAAATACGGATTCATAACTACTTGTAATATTGCCTACCTGTGTCATTTTAATATTAATCTTTGGTCCCAAATTATAGAAAACTAGATTCTTAGTAATATACCCTAAGGGAATATTTAATCCGACTTCTTCTAATTCACTAATTTTTTTATTAGATGCTAATATTAATCTTGAAGATAGATAATTTAATTTAACAGTATCTGCTCTTAGCATTGTAATATTACCTTCATTATCTTTTTCAGCAATTATTATATCTGAATAATCAAATTGATTAGAATAAATATCTAGTGCTGTTTCATTAATTATTGTTGTTGCCTCACCTCTGAGCTTTTCTTCGCCAATAATCAACGCTGCAGGTAGAATATTTTTATCAAAAATGTACACTATAGAATTAAACAATATAAAAATGGCAATAATAACCATTATAATCTTCGGGTGTTTAATTTTAAATCGCATTTTAGGTCTTTTTGTATAATACTTCATAGGCACCTTCTAGAGTTATTATTTTACTCTTTATATAAATATGCTATAATATACTATATTATTTATTTCACATCATTAAATAATTATAAATTATAAGGGAGGAACAAATGGCTAAGAAAGACACTTCTAAAACAGAAAAAAGCCAAGCTACTGTTAAGAAGAAAAAGAATAGTAGCAAAAAGAATAAGAAAAAAAATCAACCTAAATATAAGAAAATTTTAAAAGGTACATTTCTTGGAATACTAATAGCTGGTCTTCTATGTTTTGTTGTAGGCCTAGGATATGTGTTTGCAATAATAAAGAGTACAGATCCACTTGATGTCAATAAGGTTTTAAGTTTAAATGAACCTTCTATGATTTATGATAGTAATGGCGATTATATCGATAATCTTCCTACAAATGAAGAAAGATACAAAGTTACTCTAGATGAAATGTCTGATTACTTAAAAAATGCCTATATATCTATAGAAGATGAACGTTTTTATACACATAAAGGAATAGATATTAAAAGAACTTTAGGATCTGCCTTTAGATCAGCAGTGTATTATATTACAGGAAATGGTACTGTACAAGGAGGTTCTACTTTAACTCAACAATTAATAAAAAATACATTATTGACTAATGATGTAAAAATTGAGAGAAAAATTAGAGAAATTTATCTTTCTCTAAACTTAGAAAAACAATTAACTAAAGATCAAATATTACAAGCTTATTTAAATACTATTCCTCTTGGTGGAAAAATTTATGGTGTTGAAGCTGCTGCTAAATATTACTTTGATAAAAGTGCAAAGGACTTAACTTTACCTGAATCTGCTTTTTTAGCAGGATTAACTCAGGCTCCTACAACTTATAGTCCATATAATCCTGATAATAAAGAGGACCCTAGTTTATACTTGGATAGAACTAAAACAGTTCTCGCAAAAATGTTAGAATTAGGTAAAATAACTCAAGAAGAATACGATGAAGCTTATGCTTTTGTAGATGGAAATCAATTTGCATTTTCACAAACAGTTACAACTTATAAGATAAACTATGAATGGTTTGTTTATCCTGCATTAGATCAAGTAAGATCTGATTTAAAAGAAACATATAAATATACTGATGAAGAAGTTGACAGATTGTTCTCTACAGGTGGTCTAAAAATTTATACTACTATGGATAGATCTATACAGGATTCTACTCAAGCAGTAATAGATGATAGAAGTAGCATTCAGCAACTTGATATATATGCTAACCCAGAAGTCACTGATGAAAATGGTGTTTTAGAGCTACAAGCATCTGCTGTAATTATGGATTATAAAACTGGTGAAGTAAAAGCCTTAGTTGGAGGTAGAGGTGATCAGCCTGCAAGATCTACTAATAGAGCTTATTATGCACTAAGATCTATAGGTTCAACTACTAAACCTTTAACTGTATATGGACCTGCAATTGATACTAAAACAATAACTGCTGGAACTGTTATTGATGATTCCACGCTTCCAAGTTCAATAACTAGTAAATATCCTGGTTGGACTCCAACTAACTGGAACAAAGTATCAAATGGATATATTACTGCAAGAGAATCTCTTGCTTTATCTAAAAATGTTCCGACTATAATTATTGAAGATAAGCTTGGTTTAGAAACTGGTCTAGCTTATGGTGAAAAACTAGGACTTGTATATGGTGAAGACTCTAAAACATTATCTACCCTATCTTTAGGTGAATTTACTGGTACCTATAATGATGGTTCTACAGATGGTGGTAATACATTTATACTTGCTGCTGCTTATAGTGCTTTTGGAAATAATGGTTTATATACAGAACCTATGCTTTACACTAAGGTTGTTGATGCTGATGGAAATGTATTATTAGAAAAGAAAGCTAAACAAGAACAAGTTTTCTCTCCACAAACTGCTTATATTATGAGAGATTTACTTAAAGGTCCTTTAAGTTTCGATGGTGCCTTAGCCAAAATTCCAAATATGCCTGTTATAGGTAAGACAGGTACGACAAATGATGTTACAGATTTCTTATTTGCTGGTTTAACCCCTTATTATTCTGGTGCAGTATGGATAGGATATGATGACAATAGAATAATTGGTGGTGCTAGTTATAGTTCATCAGCTGCATCTTTATGGGGTGCTATAATGGCTCCTATTCATGAAAACTTAGAATACAAGGAATTTGACGGTAACCCAGGTGGAGTAACCACAGTATCAATATGTAAGGATTCAGGAAAAATAGCTACTGATCTTTGCGCTCACGATCAAAGAGGATCAAGAGTTTATACTGAAATGTTTATATCTGGTACTGAACCTACAGGAGTTTGTGATGTTCACGTAACAGCTAAAGTAAATAAGAACAATAATAAATTGGCTACTGAAAATACTCCTGAAAATTTAATTGTAGAAAAGGTATTTATAAAGAAACAAAATCCAAATTCAAGCACTTTAGATTATCAATATATCCTTCCAACTGAAAAAGATGATACAAAAGCATCTTCAAATGAAGAATTTAAATTATCAGACTTAGGTATTAAGGTCGGAGGTAATGCAGACGATGCAATTACTATTCTAAAATCTAAGGGTGTTAATATAACTGTTAAGAATAACGACTCTAAAAATAGAATAATTAAGAGTATATCATCAGATAAAGCCAAGAAAGGTGATACTATAGTTATAGAACTAGAATCCGATTCTAACAATAACAATGGAAATGACACTGGAGGTCAGAATTCTTCTACTAATAATAATCAAACAGGAAATGATGAAGATTAATATTAATGAGAGCTATTAAGCTCTCATTTTTTTATATACAGTAATGTATTCAAAATTTACTATTTCATTAACTATCTATTACATTCTATATCTTACTTTTAAGTTTATAATTAAAATTTCCATATCTAAATAAAGGGAACTACGCCAATATATTCTCCAAATTATGAATAAATTTAATAAATAAAATTCAATATTTATGTAAATAATAAATTATATTACGGTTTTAATTTAAATTTATGAATTTTCCATATTTTAATCTTGCATTTTTTGAAAATATACTATATTATATCTTTAATAAAATAAATTTAGAATACAAATGAAAAAGGGGGATTTATTCTATGAATTTTTTAAATAATGCAATATTAGCATTTAATGATTTTTTATGGACATATATATTAATTGGAATGCTAATAATAGTTGGACTTTACTTTACCTTTAGAACTAAATTTGTTCAATTTAGAAACATAAAAGAAATGTTTAGATTATTAAATGATGGAGCTACAAACGATAAAGATAAAAACTCTGTTTCATCTTTCCAAGCTTTTTGCATAAGTACAGCTTCTAGAGTTGGAACTGGAAATCTTGCAGGTATTGCTACTGCTATTTCTATTGGTGGTCCTGGATCTATTTTTTGGATGTGGCTTATAGCTTTAATAGGCTCTGCTTCAAGCTTTATTGAATCCACATTAGCTCAAATATATAAAGAAAAAGATGGCGACAACTATATTGGTGGTCCAGCATATTATATGGAAAAAGGCCTAAAAAAGAAATGGATGGGTGTTTTATTTGCAATTTTAATAACAATTGCATTTGGCTTAGTTTTTAATTCTGTTCAAGCAAATACAATTGCACTTTCAATGAATAGTTCATTTGGATTTAACAAAACAATAATAGGTGCTATTATAACAATATTAACCTTAGTTATTATTTTTGGTGGAGTTAATAGAATTGCTAAAGTATCTAGTGTTATAGTGCCAATTATGGCTATTGCATACATATTAGTTGCTTTATTTATAGTATTTAAAAATATTACAGCATTACCTCAGGTATTTAAAATGATTTTCGAAAATGCCTTTGGATTAAATCAAATTGTTGGTGGTGGTATTGGAGCTGCACTAATGCAAGGTATTAAAAGAGGATTATTTTCAAATGAAGCTGGTATGGGCTCTGCACCAAATGCAGCTGCTACTGCAACAGTATCTCATCCTGTTAAACAAGGATTTATACAAACTCTTGGAGTATTTACTGATACATTAATAATCTGTAGCTGTACAGCCTTTATTATATTACTATCTGATGTTCCTTTAGACGGCTCGGTTAAAGGAATTGAACTTACTCAATTAGCTATAAACTCTCAAGTTGGTTCTTGGGGAGGAATATTTATATCAATATGTATATTGCTATTTGCTTATAGTTCAATTATTGGTAATTACTATTATGGAGAAACAAACATACAATTTATAACTAATAAAAAGATATATTTAGCTATATACAGACTCTTTGTTGGTTTAATGGTGTTCTTTGGCTCTTTAGTTAGCATGGATATTGTATGGAATTTAGCTGACGTATTTATGGGACTAATGGCTATAATTAATCTAATTGCTATAGTTTTACTAAGTAAAATTGCTTTCAAAGCTTTGGAAGATTATATGATTCAAAAAAAATCTGGAATTAAAGACCCAGTATTTAAATCATCATCTATACCTGAGTTAGATGACGAATTAACTGAATGGAAATAAATTATTAATTAATAACATAAAAAAGCTGTAATAAATTAATTTATAAAAATTTATTACAGCTTTCTTATTTATTTTTTTGCTACAGACTCTAAATTATAATTTACTACTTCCCCTGTATCTGCTCTTACTGAAGAAGTACATGTTTCTTCTTTTCCATCTTTGTCTTTCAAATTTGAATTTAAAATATAAGCTAGTACCATTTCCTTATCTGAAATATTTATATAAGCTAATATTGGATCCTCCATCGCTGTTACTTCTAACTTTAATCCTTCAAAGTTATCCTTTAAAATCTTAATTGCCTCTTCTTCATCAATATTAATTTCTTCACTATACTTAATATTTTCTATTGGATAATTTGTATATCCCTCTAATTTACCTGTAAATTTATTTATCACAGTTTTTATTTCTTGTTTATAATATGGATAACCATTTCTATATTTATAAAAAATAATATTATAAAATGAGCTTTCTATATTATCTCCCTTTTTAACTTCTTTAAATTCAAATTCATCCTTAGTTATCTTTGATAAATATGACTTTGCTAAATAAATAGCATCCTCTTCACTTATCAAATTAGATTTTACCATATGTTCATCAATATTTTTATTAGAAAAACCTAATATATTGAAATTCTTATCTATATCTACACCATACTTTCCAACTATAACAGAATATTTTATTATAGAATCCTTATTTGATAATTTATTTAAAGTTTCTTCTTTAATTACAGATTTTTTAATACTATAACTATTTTCTATTATACCACTATCATAAAGCTCCTCTATAAAATCCTTTGCAACTTTAACTTCTTTTGTACCTTTTTTTAGTATATTATTCACTATAAATCCTATAAGTAATAACAATACTATAATAACTACACTAAAAACCATACTTGCTTTTCTAACCCTCATTGTATCCTCCTTAACTACTATATTAATAAAATTAAAAAATTTTATTTATACAATGATTTTTATTATATTATTGTTCATTATATATTTTACCTTATTTAACAAACAATATAAAGCTATTTCTTAAAATTTTCTTAAGAAAGGAAAAAGGCTATCCAAGATAGCCTTTAATATAAAAAATATTAATTATTAATTTATATGCATCCTACTATTTCATTTATATCTTTAATACCCTGTTCTTTACAAAAAGCTTCCATCTCATCTATAATTTCCTTACCAGCCATAGGATTAACAAAATTAATGGTTCCTATTTGAATTGCAGATGCTCCTGCCATCATAAATTCGATTGCATCTTGTCCATTAGAAATTCCTCCAAGACCTATTACTGGTATATTTACAGCCTTTGATACTTCATGAACCATTCTAAGTGCTATAGGCTTTACAGCCGGTCCAGAAAGGCCTGCATATGTATTATTAAATATAGGCTTTCTTTTATATGGATCTATTGCAAATCCCTTTAATGTATTTATTAGTGATATTGAATCAGCTCCTGCTTCTTCACAGCTAATAGCCATTCTTACTATATCTTCTGCGTTAGGAGAAAGTTTAACCATTAATGGCTTATCAATAATATTCTTTATTTTAGAAACTATATCATATGCTACATCTGATTTTATTCCAAAAGCCATTCCTCCTGATTTAACATTAGGACATGATATATTAAGCTCTATCATATCAATATCAGTTCCTCTTAATTTTTCTATTGCCACTTCATAATCTTCCATACATCCGCCACCAACATTTGCAATAATATTAGTTCCTAATTTTTTCATTCTTGGTAGCTCTTCTGAAATAAATCTATCTATTCCTGGATTTTGAAGTCCAACAGAATTCATCATACCTGATGGAGTTTCATATACCCTAATTCCTTCATTCCCTTCTTTAGGATTTAATGTTAATCCCTTTGAAGATATTCCACCTAATATTCCTACATCATAAAAATTGTTATATTCTGCTCCAAATCCAAAGGTTCCTGAGGCAGCTATTACTGGATTTTTAAATTCTACTCCATTTATATTTACCTTTAACATTTTAATTTCCTCCTTTGATTTTAAAGCTCAACATAATATCCATCAAAAACTGGACCATCCGTGCAAGTTCTCTTATTTCCATCCTTTGTCTTGCAAGTACATACTAAACAAGCACCTACTCCACAAGCCATATGTTTTTCCATAGATACATATATTTTAACATTCTTTTCTTTACACATGTCTACGACTTTTTTCATCATTATCTCTGGACCACAACAAAGAACAGTATCATACTCTTCAACTTTAAGAATATCAGTTACAAATCCCTTATGACCATGCTTTCCAGTATTAGTACTTACATATGCATTATCAATATATTCTTTTATTTCATCTATTAAATAAATATCATCTCTAAATCCTGCATATAAATCTATTTTTGAATTGTTATTATTTTCTCTTAGTTTTTTAGCTACTTCTAGCATTGGTGCTGTACCAATTCCACCTGAAACTAATGCTACTTTTCCAAGATCCTCATAAACATTAAATCCATTTCCAAGCGGTCCAGTAAGATTTATATAATCTCCATTTTTAAGATCTACATACTCCTTAGTACCATTTCCTACTACTGCATATAAGAAAGTTATAGTTCCTTCATTTTTTTCACATACACTTATAGGTCTTGGAAGTAATGTTTGTCCATTTAATTTTAACATATAAAATTGTCCTGCTCTTGCTTCATTATTATCCTCTACAACCATTTTGTATATTCCATTAACTATCTTTTCATTTGATATAACTTTTGATTTAGTATAAGCCATCTTCATTAGCTCTCCTCCTATAGACTCTCTACTGCAGCTCTTATTTCATCTCTCATTCTAATAGCTTCTTCTCTTGCACATAATGCAAACTCTTTTTCTCTTCCAACTTGTTTCTTATATGCTAAAAGAATAGCTCTTGAAGAGTTAACAACTCCTCCATTTCCTTCATTTAAATATAATGCAACATCCTCTGCTTTTCCACCTTGTGCACCATATCCAGGTATTAAGAAAAACATATTTTTAAATCTTTTTCTTATTTCTATCCCCTCTTCTACATGAGTACATCCTATAACTCCACCTATACTTGAATATCCACACTCTCCAGATACTTTACTTCCCATTTCAACAAGTTTATCTCCAACAACTTTATAAACATCTCTTCCGTCTTCTGTTTTTACCATTTCTATGTCTTCTGCTCCTGGATTTGAAGTTCTAACTAGTGTAAAAACTCCCTTATTTCCTTTTTCCATATATGGCATATACGGCTCTATACTATCCATTCCCATGTAAGGACTTAAAGTAATAAAATCAACTTCAAAATCTCCTTCAAAATGAGCTTTGGCATATTGTTTAGCTGTTGCTGCTATATCTCCTCTTTTTATATCTGCAATTATAATTGCATCTTTTTCTCTTAAATAATCTAATGTTTCTTTATAGGCAATCATTCCCTTTAATCCTAAAGCTTCATAATAAGCTATTTGCACTTTAAAACAAGCAGCCACATCTATAGTTGCATCTATTATTTGTTTATTAAATTCAACTAAAGCCTCTGTTTCACTTCTTCCTTCGAAAAGATGACTTGGTATATATTCAATAGCAGTGTCTAATCCAACACATACTACTCCTCTTTCATTTACTCTATTGTATAACTTATCTATTATAAAACTTTTCATATTATCCTCCTATTTTTTATAAAGCACTCTACCAGACTTTATTGTCATTTGAACTTCACCGTAAAATTCCATACCTTCAAATGGCGTATTTTGAGCTTTTGAATGAAACTCATTTGAGTCTACTACTATTTTTTTATCTAAATCTACTAATACTAAATCTCCATCTATTCCTGGGCTAATTATCCCTTTATTCATTCCTAATATCTTAGCACCATTTTTAGACATTATTTCACTTAATTTATTTAAGCTTATTTTTCCTGATTTAACTAAGCTTGTATAGCAGATTGAAAAAGCTGTTTCTAATCCAACCATTCCAGGTGAGCCCTTTTCTTTGTCTTCCTTTGTATGAGGAGCATGATCTGTTCCTATACAATCAACTACTCCATCTTTAATTGCCCTTACTACCTCATTTACATCTTCTTTTTCTCTTATAGGAGGATTTACCCTATAATTATTTATATCTTTAGTTAGACATATGTGATGAGGAGTAACCTCACAAGTTATATTGCTAAAGCACTTCTTTGCATCCCTAATATATTCAATAGCTTCTTTTGTGCTAACATGGCACATATGAAGTCTAGCCCCTGTTTCTTTTGCTAAATATACATCTCTTAATGTCATTATATTTTCAGCTATCTTCATATCTATATCTGAAAAGCCTTTATCTTCTGCATGAGACATTATTATCCATCCATGCTCTTTTGCTTTTAGCATTGCTTTATACATTATTTCAGAATCCATGACACCAACCCCATCATCTGAGATTGCTTTAAGTCGTTCATCCTCTATAAAATCATCTAGATGACTTAAATCTTTTCCATTAAATCCCCTAGTAACTGAAACACATTGATGTAAGTCTACTAACCCTAATTCTTTTTCTCTATTTCTCACTCTTTCTAAAACTTCCTTACTTGAGCATATAGGTTGAGTATTTGCCATTAAACAAACCCCTGTATATCCACCTCTTAAAGCAGCTCTAGAGCCTGTTTCTATATCTTCTTTATAAGTTAATCCAGGTTCTCTAAAATGAGCATGTGTATCTATAAAAGAAGGCATTACTAAAAGCCCTCTTGCATCAATAGTTTCTATATTATCTACATTAATATTTAATCCTACTTCTTTTATTATTCCTTTTTCTATATAAATATCTCCAATAAAATCCTGCGAACAATCGACTATTCTAGCATTTTTTATTATCAAATCCATAATTACACCTCTTATCCTTATAAGTCAGATAGCTTTGTTATATTATCACAAAAATCACATTTATAAGTTCCTCTATCTTCATTAATTAAACTAAATGTATGGGGAACATAATTTTCTACAGTAGTTATACATCTAGGATTATTACATCTTAATACATCCACTACCCTTTCTGGTAATTCTGGTATTAGTTTTCTACATATTTCTCCATCTTTGACTTCATTAATAGTTAAATGTGGCGATAACAAACTTAATATAGTGTAATTAATCTCTGAAGAATTTTCTATTTTAATAATATCTTTTTTACCAATCTTCTTACTTTTTACATTCATGATTAATGCAACTTGACTATTTACCTTATCTAATTTCAAATAATTAAATATTTTTACTCCCATTCCTGCCTTTATATGATCTATTACTAATCCATCTTTTATACTAGTTATTTCTAACATCTATAGCACCCCCAAAAGTTTTGCAATTAATGCCATTCTTACATACATACCAAATTCAGCCTGCTTAAAGTAACATGCTCTGCTATCTTTATCTACTTCAATTGCTATTTCATTTACTCTTGGTAGTGGATGAAGTACAATCATATCATCTTTTGCTAAATTCATCTTTTCTACATCTAATATATAACTATCTTTAAGCCTTAAATACTCTTCTTCATTAAAGAATCTTTCTTTTTGAATTCTTGTCATATAAAGAATATCTAGCTCATTAATTATTTCTTCTAATTTTTCAACTTCCTTGAATTCTATGTTATTTTTAAGTAATATTTCATCTCTTATGTAATCTGGTATAGATAATTCCTTAGGTGATATTAGTACAAACTTAGTTCCCTCATATCTAGACATTGCTTTTATTAATGAATGAACCGTTCTTCCATTTTTTAAATCACCGCATATTCCGATTGTATGATTATATAAACCATCTTTTAAAGAACTAATAGTTAGTAGATCTGTTAAAGTTTGAGTTGGATGCTGATGTCCACCATCTCCTGCATTAATTACTGGAACTTGTGAGTACATGCTAGCAAGTCTTGCTGATCCCTCCATATGATGCCTCATTGCTATTATATCTGAATAGATAGATACCATAGTAATAGTGTCTGCTAAAGTTTCCCCTTTTGCTGTTGAACTTGAATTTGGTTCTGAAAAACCTAATATTTTTCCTCCAAGTCTCATCATTGCAGCTTCAAAACTAAATCTTGTTCTAGTACTTGGTTCGTAAAAAAGTGTAGCTAATATCTTTCCATCACATACATGTGAGTATTCTTTTGGATTTGATATAATTTGACGTGCTAAATTAAATATTTCTTCTAATTCTTCTTTAGAAAAATCCATTGGATCTATTAAATGTTTGTTTTTCATATTATCACTCCTTGTTAACATCTCTGTGTTAAATTTAAAGGTTTTGCTATTTTGGTGCATAAAAAAACTTCCTTATATTAAAGGAAGATATAATAAACCTAAGCATTTAAATTACTTCGTATCTCCCTTATTAATCTCTCTGGATTAAGTTAAAGGTTATCTTTTCACTAGAATAACACTTATAATATCTATTGTCAAGAAACTATTTATATATTAAGAATAAAGCTGTCGCACAAACAGCTCCATTCTATCTTTACTATTTTATTTTTAAAACTTGTCCTGGATATATTAAATTAGAATTACTTATTCCATTTAATCGTGCTATTTCTTGATAAGTTGTTCCATAATTTTGTGCTATTTCTGATAATGTATCTCCTGATTTTACAGTATAATATACCGTACCTGAATTAGAGTTGTTATTTGATACTTGTATTTTTAAAACTTGTCCTGGATATATTAAATTAGGGTTGCTTATTCCATTTAACCTTGCTATTTCTTGATAAGTTGTTCCATAATTTTGTGCTATTTCTGATAATGTATCTCCTGATTTAACTACATAATTTATTATAGAAATAGAATTGCTATTTTCATTGGAATTACTTTCCCCATTATTATTTGAAGTTCCATAACCATTCATCTTTTTTTCTAATATAATACTTGGATAATCTACAAGCATATAATTTTGATCACAGACTACTCCAGCAACTTTATTGCTTCTAATCAAGTTAGTTTCTCCACCAAATTGCCACATTCCATATTGACCTTGATAGGTGCATTTTTCTGACCATTGAGCAACCCATATAGAATAATTATTCTTTATTTCATTATTCAAATAAGTTTCTAAAAAATACTTACTTGAATAAACTCCAACAAAATAGCCTTTATCCTGTAAATAATTTAGCCAAACCTTTGCAATATTAGAAACCTGTTCTCTGCTTAAATTTTTATGAATATTATCCTCTATATCAAAATATATAGGGAGTTCAAATTTCTTATTAATCAAAACATTTTTTTCTAAAAATTTTGCTTCTTCTAAAGCCGCTTGTGCAGATATTGCCATACTATATTGATAAACACCAACATTTAATCCCACCGCTTTAGCATTGTTATAGTACTCCTCAAATCTAGTATCCTTACTTATATTATAAGCACCTCTTAATATCGAAAATTTAACACCTTCTGATACAGCTTGTCTAAAATTAAAATTACCCTGCCATACACTTACATCTATTCCATATATATTTTCCACTCTAAATTCCACCTTTGTTTTTAATAATAATTTATCTTTTTAATTACTTTCTATATTCATTATATTAATTAAAATAAATTATGTTATTTAATTAGAAAAATATCTATAAATTTAAATTTCATTGACAGAGTAACCCTTATAATTTTCTAAAAATAAAATAACCCCTAGAATTCTAGGAGCTATAAGACTTACTATTTTAATGCCAATTATTGATAACCTCATCCCACATCATTTTTCCTGATTTTGCAAGAGTTACAGTACCATACACACTATTAGGTATTCCCATTGATAATACTGTGAAAGAAAAATTACCTTTTGGTAATCTAATTAATTCTGTATCATTCTCTACCCCATTTTTATCTCCAGTTTTGCTAGAAATCTCATATTTCAAGTCATCTGGAATATATAGAGCTAATTTATTTTTAATTTGCTGTCTCATTAGTATATCTATTAGCATTTGGCTATTATCTTCATTTAAGAATGTTCCATTATATAAATTCTTCCATACTTGTGCAAGATCATAAGCTGATGTCATATTTTCAACTTCATCTTTAGATTTTCTTTCATCTGTAGTCTTTCTATTTAAAACAGTATTTTTTAATCCCATAGCTTTAATATCTCTATTGATATTATCCATACCAACTATGTCAATAATTTTATTTGCAGCTGTATTATCACTTTGAATTAACATTGCAACTAATAATTCAAAAACTGTATACTCTCTTTCATTAAATTCGTGAATTATCCCTGTCCCATAAACCTTATCTTTACCATCTATTTTTATCTTATCTAAAAAGTCTATCTTCTTATCTTCAACTGATTTTATTAACGATACAGCTATAGGCAATTTCATACAACCTGCTGCTATCATCTGAACGTTTTCATTGTACCCATAAATGTAACCACTCTTTAAATCCTCAAAGAAAAATCCATATGTTCCAATTCTTGATTCTAAATATTTCTTTATCTCTTTCATAATACCCTCCAGCTTTCTTACCGTATTCTCTGCCTATTACAATTATATCATATTGTCAGAAAATTTTGAAGTATTCATTATAATTATTTAGACAAAAAGGTGGTGAAGTAAATCTCCACCACTTATAATACCCTAATCTGCAAAAGAAATTCCTATTTTCTTTGCAATTTGAACTAGTTCCCCTTCTGGATTAACTAGTTTTGATTTTTGACCAATAACATTTTCTAAGCTATCACTTGAGATTTTACCATCTTTTAAACAAACCATATCACCAAATTTTTCTTGATTTATTAATTCAACTGCTCCTACCCCATACCTAGTTGAAAGAATTCTATCATATGTTGATGTTATTCCACCTCTTTGGATATGTCCAAGAACAGTGCATCTAACCTCTTTATCAGGTAATAATTTTTCTAAATCATTTGCTAATTTATTACCTATTCCTCCTAATCTTATAGGATCTGGACTATCAGCAACAATCTTAGCAACAACCACTTCTCCATCTTTAGGCTTAGCCCCTTCTGCAACCACTATTATACTAAACCTTTTTCCCGAATCTTCTCTTTCTTTAACTTTTTCGACAATCTTATTAATATCATATGGAATTTCAGGTAAAAGTATAACATCTGCTGATCCTGCAATACCTGATTCCAGTGCAATCCATCCAGCACCTCTACCCATAACTTCACAAATCATAACTCTATGATGTGATTCTGCAGTTGTATGAAGCCTGTCCAAAGCTTCTGTAGCCACATCTATAGCAGTATTAAATCCAAAAGTAACATCTGTAGAAGCTAAATCATTATCAATTGTTTTAGGAACTCCTATAACCTTAACACCTTTTCTTGCAAAATCTCTTGCAGAAGTTAAAGTTCCATCGCCTCCAATTACAACTAAAACGTCTACTCCCTCTTTTTTTAGATTTTCTACCGCTACATATGAAACATCCTTTTTAACCATAACACCATTTTCTTCAATTGAATAGTCAAATAAATTATCTTTATTTGAACTATATAAAATAGTCCCTCCTCTATGGAGTATTCCTGAAACGCTGTCTAATGTTAGAGATACAAAATCATTGTTGTATAATCCTCTATAACCAAACTTGTAGCCTATTACTTCCATATCATAATCTAATATAGCTGTTCTCGTTACGGCTCTTATTACTGCATTTAACCCTGGACAATCACCACCACCTGTTAGTAATGCTATTTTTTTTATTTGTTGTGTCATAAAAATTCCCCCTACCCATTTAGTTACTGTTAAATTGACTATACTTTTGAAATTTTCTGTCAATTCTAATTAAAAAAAATATTTCTTCTTCTTTTTATGTGCAATTGTTTTCATTTCTTTGCTTTTCTTATCATCTTTATAATATCATAAAGATATTATGCTGAAAAGTGAATTTATTTATATTTTTAAGATTTTTTTAATTTAGAAAATATATAACAAAACCTATTAGTACTTTATAATATTTTACTAAAACTATTATCAATCAGTATTATTTAACTAATAATATATTCATTAGTCTTGGTTCCTAATGGTAATATGTATATTTTAATAAAGAATTTCTAAAAATAGAATAAGAAAATTAAAAGTAAAAAAATAATAGGGCTTTATAAACCCTATTATTTATATAGTTAATGTTACTATTCCAGCAACAGATAATCCAAATAATACTATACCTGCAATTATTCTATATATAGCAAATATTCTCATAGGTTTCTTCTTTAAGTAGCTTACAAACATATCCATAACAACTATTGACACTATAAAAGCAACTAAGAATCCAACTATTAATGCTACTATATAAGTAGAGTTCATTATTGAGTAATCAAAGTTAATTAAATCCATTGCAGAAGATCCAACCATAGCTGGAACTGCTAAGAAAAATGAAAATTCTGCTGCTACTGGTGTTGAAAGCCCTGCTATCCAACCACCCATAATTGTTGAAGCACTTCTTGACATTCCTGGCCACATAGATAGAACTTGGAACAATCCCACCTTTATAGCTTGAACAGGTGTAATTTCAAATACATCTGTTGTTGGAGTTTTTCCTATTTTTGATACTCTATTTCTAAATCTATTTTCTATAACTAGTAATAATATACCACCAACTATAAATCCAACAACTACTGCTGAAGGCTTAAATAATCCTTTTATATTATCATATAAAGTTAGTCCAACTATTAAAGCTGGAATAGAAGCAATTATTACATTAATTCCAAATTTAAAGCCTGATTCTCCTTTTTTTCCTCCTGAAAATATAAAAGTAAAGAAATCTACCACTGCTCCCCAAAGCTTATTCCAATATAATACTACTACAGCTAATATAGCACCAAGCTGAATTACAACTTCAAACATTGAAGCAAACTCTGCAGCTCCAGCTGCTCCAGACCTAAATCCAATTAAACTTCCAACTAATATCATATGACCTGTTGATGATACCGGTACAAATTCTGTAAGACCTTCAACTATTGCTATTATTATAGCTTTAAGTATATAGATAAAATCTAAACCCATTACTTTTCCTCCCTTATCACTTCATCTCTTACAACAAAGTTTATTATACCTTTATAAACAAATACTGTCTATTACTTAAAATATTAAAATTTTATTATTTTATATTTTTACTAGACCTTTTTAAAGTTTATTACATATAAAAAAAGTGCTAAATAGCACTTTTAATATATTAATTTAATTCCACTAAGGTCAAACTCTTGAGAATCGTTACTTAAGAATTCTTGGTAAACTTTTTTTGCATTATTGTAATTATCAATTATTATCTTTTTACTATCCTCATCTAAAGATGCTGACATATCATCATAAGCACCTTTAATATTTTCATAACCTCTTGCAATATCGTTCTCCACCATTAAATAATACCAACCTGCATTATTTAATGTAATTGAATCTTTTTCATTCATTGAATAAGCTTTACGTATAAGCTCTATTCCTTCTTCATTAAGACCTTGTTCTAGATATAAAGCTCCTAAAGTTCTATAATAAACTGGGTTTTCTTCATCTAACTTAATAGCTTCCTCTAGTTTTTCTATTGCTTCATCAGTTTTTCCCTCTTTTATATCTAAATCAAATATTTTTAAATATAAGCTACTATCATCTTTTCTTATATCTAAAGCAAGTTCATAATAATATCTCGATTTATTATTATTAGAAACAACACTATTATAATAATCCGCTAAATTTCTTATTAATTTATAGTTATAAGGTTCTTTTTGTAATGCAGTTCTATAATAAGATTCTACAGAATTAAATTCTTGCTTATTAATTAATATCTGTGGTATTAAAACCCCATAACTATCAGCATTATTACTACTTGCATTAATACTTTTTTTAGCATAAATTAATGCTTCATCATATTTAGCATTATTTATAGCTCTAAGAGATAATAAATAATATGTAGTGTACGATTCTTTATTTATAGCCTCAGATTTGCTTATAGCTCCATTTAAGTAATCACTTGCTTCATCTACATTATTTAAATTCTTATTAATTTCATAATTAATTAAATCAGTTCCTATATTATTTATTTCTTCATCATCTAATTCATTGATTATATCTAATCCTTTATTTGAAGTATCTTTACTCATTGAATATGTTTTAGCTAAAAATACTTTATAAGCATCCTCATTAGATTCTTGTAATTTATCTTCTAGTGTACTAATTAAAGAATCTTTATTAAATAAATACATACTTTCTAATACACTATATATTTTTAATTCATTTTTATCTAATGTCCATGCATCTTTTAACAATTCTATTCCTTTATCCCATCTATCAACCATCATATTCATACTTGCTAATTCTGAAATATCATATGCAGAACCTTCATCTAAAGGATAATTTTCAGAAATTTCTTCTGCTTTATATGTATGGTTATTTGCAACATATGCTAAAAATAAAGTCTTAAGTATGTCCTTATTTTCTCCATATTCATTAATATATTGCTCTCCAAAGGAAATAGCTTCATCATATTGCTTATTTAATGTAAAACTAAATAGCATTAAATTAATTAACTCTAAATCTCTTTCCTTATTTTTATCATATCCTTCATCATTTATTATCTTATCTCTTTTTACTATGACTTCTTTTAATAAGGTACTTGATTTATCAGTTTCACCCTTTAAAGAGTATATATCTGCAATCTTAACTGTCCATATTGGCCAATTATCTTCATTTTGCATTTCTTTGTATTCTTCAATAGCTTCATCATATTTATTTTCATAATATAAATTTTCTGCTTGATTACTTGTAATACTTATTTCTTCTACTGTTGTAAAATTCTTAATTCCTAAAATCATCATTAGAACAAATAAGCAGGAAGTACTTATTACTATTATTGGTTCTATATATTTATTCTTTGAATTTACCTGTCTATATTTATTGCTTATTTTTTTACAAATATTATTCAACTTTCTGTGAACTGGTTTACATACACTTTTAACTTTATTGATAAACAATTTTACACCTTTATCGAACTTAGAAAAAAGCTTTTTTACTTCTTTCATATTTCCCTCCAAATTACTCTATCCATAGGATTTTATACATATTGATTCTATCAAAAATTTATAGTTTTTACAATTAATATTTTATTACTATTATATTAATATAAATTTAAAAAGCTAATACTACTTTTAATAATACTAGCTTTTTATTCCTTATTTAATTTATACTCTTCAATTTATCTTCTATCTTTGCTACTATTTTATACATTATAAAGGCTATAATAGAAAGTATCACTATACTCATCATAACCATATCTAATTGAGATATTTGTCCTCCATAAACTATTAAAAATCCCAATCCCTTTCTCGCAACTAAGAATTCTCCCATAATTACTCCAACCCATGATAATCCAACATTTATTTTCAATGCTGAAATAATAACTTGAATATTTGCTGGGAAAACTAAATAACGCAAGGTTTGAAATTTATTTGCTTGCAAAGTTTCCATAAGCTTTAACTTTCCTTTATCAACTTCTTTAAATCCAGTTAAAACTGTTATAATAGTTGTTACTATAGATATAAGTAGTGCTATAACTATAATTGCAGTAATACCATTTCCTACCCAAAATATAACTATAGGAGCTAATGCTACTTTAGGTAATGCATTTAATACTACTAAATATGGATCTAATACCTTTGATATAAAAGGAAAGGCCCATAATATAACTGCAATTATTGCTCCTAATATTGTTCCTAATGTAAATCCTAATATTGTTTCATAGCAGGTTATTAATATATGTGAAAATAAAGTTCCCTCTTTAATAAAAGAAATTAACGACTCTACTATTCTAATAGGACTAGAAGTCAAGAAGGTATCTAAAATCTTTAATTGTGCCAATATTTCCCATAACACTATAAATACAACCAATATAGCAACTCTAAATATAGTAATCTTTAACCTCTCTAATTTTACCTTTTTTATATATTCTAAATGTTCCTTACTCATTTACTGTGTCAAGCTCCTTCCATAATAAATTAAAATATTCATTAAACTCAGGCTCTTTTCGCCTTTGAAAAGGAGTGGCTTCTTTATTTTTAAAATCAATTTTTACATCTAACTTAACTTTTGCTGGTCTTTTAGTAAGAACTATTATTCTATCAGAGGTTGCTATTGCCTCCCCTAAATCATGTGTAACCATTATGGCTGTTTTACCTTCTTTTTTAATTATCCCTTTAACATCATCACATACTTTTAATCTGGTCTGATAATCTAAAGCAGAAAATGGTTCATCTAACAGTAGTACATCAGGATTTAAAGCAAGTGTTCTTATTAATGCAACTCTTTGTTTCATTCCACCAGATAATTCTGAAGGTTTATGATTTTTAAACCTATCTAATTGATAATTTTCTAATAACTTATCTGTTCTTTTAATATTTTCTTCTGTATCTAATCCCTTTATCTTTAGTCCAAGCATGACATTACTTCTAACTGAAAGCCATTCAAATAAATAATCTTTCTGAAACATGTACCCCATTTTATCTAATCTATTTTTAATATCTTTATCATTATAAATAATCTTTCCATCTGATGGCTTTAATAAGCCACTAATGATATTTAATAAAGTTGACTTTCCACAACCAGATGGACCAATTATGCTTATAAACTCTCCTTTTTTTATTGAAAAATTCAAATTATCTATTGCTTTAGTTTCTCCCTTTAAAGAATGATAAGTTAATCTTATGTTAGAAATATTTATTAAACTCATCTTCCTTCCTCCTTTCTAATTATGTAAAAGTAATTATTTTTTTCTAAGCTAGCCCTATATAGGGCTAGCTTAACAAAACTACTTAGATTTCATTGCTTCTTCTGAAAAACTATTGTTTACTATTTTTTCAAAAGAAGGTCTTTCTGGTAACAAGCTGCTATCATAACTTTCTATTACATCCATAAGTCTATTTAAATCTTCCTCTTCTATAGTTGGTTTAGTTGCTATTGCATTAATATCTTTGTAGTTCTTTACAACTGAAATAATAATATCTTTATCAGTTCCAGGGAAAAATGATATTATTGAATCAGCGATTTCTTCATTACTATGAGATTCAACCCACAATTGTCCTTTATATATTGCATTAGTAAATCTTTGTATTATTTCTGGATTTTCATCAATATAAGACTTGGTAGCAAAGAAAGCAGTATATGGAAGATTTCCAACTTCTTTACCAATAGATGCAACTATATGTCCACTACCCTCTTTTTCAATCATTGATGCAGTTGGCTCAAATAAAGTTACATACTCACCAGTACCTGCTTTAAAAGCTCCTGATGTAGCTGTAAAATCTATATTTGTAACCAAGTTAACGTCTGTTTTTGGATCTAATCCATTTAACTTAAGTGCATACTCAAAAGCCATTTCAGGAACTCCACCAGGTCTTCCACCAATAACTTCTGCCCCCTTTAAATCCGTCCATTTAAAATCCTCATTTGCCTCTCTTCCAACTATAAAGGCTCCATCAGTTTGAGTTAATTGTGCAAAAATAATTGGATAATCCTCTCTGCCTTGATTATTAATGTATATAGTTTGTTCAGGCCCTGCAAAACCAATATCTGCATTCTTACTCAAAACTTGTTGCATCGTCTTATCTGCACCTTGTCCAGTTGATAGATCTATTTCTATACCTTCTTCTTCAAAAAATCCTTCATTTATTGCAACATACATTGGAGCATAGAAAACTGATCGTACAACCTCATTTAATCTAACTTTAGTTAATTTTTTTTCTGTATCAACAGTTTTTTTATTACAAGAAACTAAACTTAAAGATACTACTCCTAATAAAGCAACTATTGAAGCAATTTTAATTAATTTACTTTTCATTTAAACCTCCTTAAAGATTTATAATTTCTCTATGCTTCATAATATGAGATAATATCAAATTTTGTTAAAAAACAAAAAATTATAATTAATTTTTACATTTTATAAATTTTATTGAAATGTAAATGTTATTTTGCATTTACATATCTAATCAATAGTGATAAATTATTAATTGATAGTTTAAGGAGGTTAAATAAATGAAAATTTTTAGAGAAGCAATAATAGTTCTTAGTATATATTTAATAGGAGAGCTTATATCTAAAGGTTTTTCCTTACCATTGCCAGGTAATATTATTGGAATGATTATTTTATTGATATTGTTATGTACAAAAATTATTAAAGTTGAAAAAATAGAAAATATATCCACTTTCTTTTTAGACCATCTTTCATTTTTCTTTATTCCTGCTGGAGTGGCTTTAATATCATCCTTTGATTCTATAAAGGATAGTTTAGTATATATTTTAATCTTATGTATTATTACTACTTCTATAGTAATAATTAGCACAGGACTAATTGTTCAATTTATAATAAAAATGAAAAGTAATAAAATTAAGAAAGGATAAATAAGAATAATGGAAATTTTATCAGAAAACATTTTATTTGGAGTAATAATTTCACTAATAGCTTTTGAAATAGGATTATTTATTTATAAAAAAACTAAATTTCCTCTATTCAATCCTTTATTAATTGCAATTGCATTAGTAATTAGTTTTTTATTAATTTTTAATATTGATGTAGATGTGTATAATAAAGGTGGAGATTTTATAAATATGTTTTTAGGCCCAGCAACTGTAGTTTTAGCTGTACCCTTGTATAAACAGCTACAATTACTAAAAAAACATTTAGTTCCAATAGTTTTAGGTATTTTATTTGGTAGTACTATAGGTATTTCCTCTATAATATTATTAGCTAGTATATTTGGTTTAGAAAAAATATTAACTATATCCTTACTATCGAAATCTGTTACAACACCTATTGGTATTGAAATTACAAATCAACTTGGTGGTTTAGCTCCTGTTACAGTCTTAGCAATTATTCTATCTGGAATAATTGGAGCCGTAATTGGGCCAGTATTATGTAAAATATTTAAAATAACAGATAAAGTTGCTGTTGGAGTAGCTCTAGGAACATCTTCACATGCTCTTGGAACTACAAAAGCTTTAGAAATAGGTGAAACTGAAGGGGCTATGAGTTCATTATCAATAGGAATTGCAGGAATAATGACAGTATTTTTAGCTCCTGCTTGCTATGCATTATTATCAATATTTATAAAATAAAAGAAGAACTAAATATGTTACATTAGTTCTTCCTTTATAAGCTCCAAGTTGCCCTAATTCAAAATATTTACTTCTACAAACTTAAGGCAATAATTACTTATTCTATTTAGAATTATAAAAACTACTTTGCATAACTAATTTAAAGAATAAATAGAAAATGGCTATCTTTAGGACAGCCATTTTCTATTTATTCTTGATTTTTAATAACTTTGTATTTAATAAACCAATATTCGAAGCTTTTAATACTCTTTCAGTATTCTTTATTGTATAAGCTTCAAGCTTAGTCATAAATTCCTCTGGTTCTATTTCTTTATCATTTACAAGCTTTAATCCCTTTTCCCAAGAAGCTGTTAGTGAAGGATTTAAAAGTGAAGGTATAGAAACTTTAATTGATTCATAAATCATTTCTCCAAGGTTAGTCGGAGTTATAATTTGAGTCTTCTTATTTGCTTGCATATATTCAATATTAATTAGCTTCTTAAGTATTTCTGCTCTAGTTGCAGAAGTTCCTATTCCTGCTCCTTTTATATGCTCTCTAAGCTCTTCATCTTCAATAAGCTTACCTGCGTTTTCCATAGCTATAATCATTGATCCAGTAGTATATCTTTTAGGTGGTGAAGTCTCCCCTTCTTTTATTTCTAAGTCATTTATATTAACTGCTGTACCTTTTCGTAGATTCTCTGGAAATGCTTCTTCAACTTCTTCCTTATCATTCCCAAGAATAACTAAATATCCTTTATCAATACAAATCTTTTTATTTAATATAAAGTGTTCTTTTCCCACTAATATCGTTATAGCCATTTTACTGTATTGAGCTGGGGGATAAAATATAGATAAAAATCTTTTCAAAATTACAAAGTAAACTTGTTTATCTAAATTAGGTAATTTTAATAAAGTATCTCTACCCTCACCAGTTGGTATTATGGCATAGTGATCTGTAATTTTGCTATCATCTACATATTTGCTTTTTAATATTCCCTTTGTATAATCCTTTTCTAATATCTCATTTGCCACATTAGATAAGGTCTCACCAATAGGCATATTTTTAAGTTTAATAATATTTCCCTTTACGCCCTTTGCTACAGCCGTAGATAATACCCTAGCATCAGTTCTTGGATATGTAACCATCTTTTTTTCATAAAGATTTTGAACTATCTTTAATGTTTCATCTGGGCTAATTTTAAATCTTTTAGTACATTCATTTTGAAGTTCTGCTAAGTTATATAACAATGGAGGATTTTTCTTTTCCTTAGTTTTCTTAACTTCTTTAATAATTCCATGTCCAAGGTCTCTTAGATTAGATATTAAATTCTCTGCATCTTCTTTTTTATTAAAACCCACTTCACTATATAGTTTAGGAGATTCAAAATAATCAGAACCACTTAGAGCTTTCCAATCAGCTATAATTTCAGCATTATCATTTTCCTTAGAAAAATTCCCAGAAATCTTATAAAAAGATTTTTTCTTAAAATCTCTAATTTCCCTTTCTCTTTCTACAACCATTCCAAGGACACAAGTCATAACTCTACCAACAGCTACCACTACATTTTTATCCTTTTGAAGCGCATTAGCTAAGGTTTTTCCATATTGTAATGTTAAAAGCCTTGAAAAATTTATACCAAAAATATAATCCTCTTTAGCTCTTAAGTAAGCTGAATGAGCTAATGAATCATATTCTTCTAAAGGCTTTGCCTCCTTTATACCTCTTTTTATTTCCTCTTCTGTTTGTGAGTCTATCCATACTCTTTTCTTTATCTTTTTAGGATTTCCCGCCATATCGTCAACAAGTCTATATATATACTCTCCTTCTCGTCCTGAGTCGGTACAGACATAAATTGTCTCCACATCATCTCTATTCATTAATCTACTAACTACATTAAATTGAGCAGATGCTGAAGGAATAACTTCATACTTATATTCTTTTGGTAAAAAAGGTAAGTCTCTTAAACTCCAAAATTTTAATTTTTCATCATAAACTTCTGGATAACTCATTGTTACCATATGCCCAACACACCAAGTAAATATGCTTCTTTCACCTTCTATATATCCATTATTTCTTTTTCCCTTTACATTTAGTAGCTTAACAAATTCCATTGCTACTGAAGGTTTTTCTGCAATAAATAAAGTTTTTCCCATAGAAACTTCCTTTCTAAACAAAAATAAACCTTCATAAGAAGGTCTATTTTTATTATACTACAAATTTATTTACATTTCATTAAAAAACCATATAAAGTAGTTAAGAACTCCTGCATAAATAAGCCACAGTATATATGGAATCAGTAAAAGTCCAGCTTTTATATCTATTTTTATAAATTTTATGAAAGTTATTAAAACAAATATAAATAATAATATTATCCATAAAAATGAAATTCCATATAATCTGAATGTAAAAAAGATAAAACTCCACATAAAATTTAATATAAGTTGAATTAAATAAAAAAAGTAGGCACCATTATCATCTACAGATGATTTATTTTTAATATAGATTCTATATGCAGCAATCCCCATTAATAAATATAATAATTCCCAAACTATTATGAATACTATATCTGGAGGAGTTAAAAAAAACTTTTTTAATGATCTATATGTATCAATAGAATTTCTATTTATATACCCCACAATAACTGATCCTAGTATCGGAATTAATATATTTACTATTAAAGGAATAATTCTAACATTGCTTTTTAATTTTTTTTTCATATAATGCACCCCTATAAAATATTCCTTATTATATATGCATTAAATAATTAAGTTATGTTATTAAAAATAAATATCAGAAAACTCAATATCTATTTTTTGTTGTAACTCATTAATCTCTATATTATTATTTTTCAAAGTAATATTTTCTTCTATAGATTTGTTATATGGTAATACTATTTTGAATATATTCCCATATTCTCTTCCTGCACTAATACTAATTTCTCCGCTATGAAGTTCAACTAGTCCCTTTGTTAAATAAAGCCCTAAACCGCTTCCTTCAGAAGGCCTATTTAAAGAAGTATTTACTTTTGTAAATTTATCAAAAATAACATTTCTTTTATCCTCTGGAATCGCTTCTGCATCATTCGTTACTTCTATTATTATTTTTTCATTTCTATATATTTTAACTGTGACATAAATATTTCCATTTTCTTTTCCATATTTCAATGAATTTGATAAAATATTAAGCATTATCCTTTCTATATGATTTTTATCACAATATAAATATATTTCTTCATATTGTGGATCATATATTAAGTTCGTTTTCTTAAGCTTCATATAAAAATCACAAGATAAAACAACATTTTCAATTATATCTACTAAATTATAATATTTACAATCCATATCTAAATAACCTTCTGAAAGCTTATTACTATCTATAAAATTATTTATAGTCCTAATAAGTCTTAAGCAATTTTGTCTAATAATATCATTGTTCTTGCTTATTTTATTTAATTCTTTATTTTGTAAATATATATCATTTAATTGTAATGCAGAATAAATTACATTAATAGGAGTTCTTAACTCATGGGATATATTGGAGTAAAACTCCTCTTTTATATTTTCTTCAGTAATTTTATTTTCTATTTTTATTATTTCTTCTCTTTTATTGAATATTTCAGTAATATCATTAAACACAAGAATTTTTTTATTTCCATAGATTTTCATCAAATATATTTCAATAACCCTTTTTTCATCATCTGTGTTTGTTATTTCTATTTCAGTTGTAAATTCATTTATATCCATTTCATTTGGATATTCATTGCCAGTAATTTTATTTAAAATACTATTAAGTGTAAAAAACTTTCCTTCAAAATTAAATTCATCATTTTCATTATAATAAGTTTCTTCATAATTATTGGAATATGTTAATATATCATTTTCAAAAAGTAATAAGCCTTTAGAAAAAGCATGTACAACATCATAATACTTCTTCTCACTTTTTTCTAATACTAGGTTTAGCTCCTTTAATTCTTTTTCCCTTCTTTTCAAGTTTTTATTTAAGTTCTTTTTAGTTTCTTTCGCTTTATTCAAATTTTCATATGCACTGGAGTATGCATTAAATAATAAACTTTCCTCAAACTTATTATATGCTATAAAATATGCTAATAATTTAGTAAGCCATATTAAAAATGTTAATTCTAAGTTAAGTATTCTTGAAATACAGGAAAAAGAATTACTTAATAGTATTAAAAAACTAAAAAAAACAATCCAATTATCTTTTTCTTTAGTTCCAATCTTCCTATATAAATTTAATACTATAATAAATAGGATAAATATTGCTATTTGATTTATTATTATTCCTTTTATATTTGTACATATCCACGATAGATAATATAATACTTTCCCTTCATTTATCAATATAAAGTAACCTATAGGTATTAATATAATGAATATAGAATTTAATCTTTTAAGTGAATAATTTTTGTAATAAAAGTATATGCTTAAAATACTATTCAATAATTCTAAATAAGTTATAAGTTGTGTAAAAGTCATAATAATATTTATATTCATTATGTACTTAGATACTTCTATATCAATAAATCTTAGTATAGATATAAAAAAGCAACCTGCCCCATAATACCTTAAAATACCTTTTTCTTTGTTATTAACCTTAACTATACTTATAATAAAAATTAATACCGATATAGATAAACATAATATTCTAGTTATAGAAATATATTCTTCAGTCATATTAAAAATTATTTTAAGTATAGTAAGAACTAAAATTATAGGAGCAAACATATGAGCCATTAATCCTCTATACCTATAATTAATCATCCCTTTAATCATATATTACACAAACACCCTTCACTTATTTAAATGTATAATGAACGTAGTACCTTTATCTACCTCACTATTAATTTCTATATTCCCATTTTGTGCTTTAATTAAATTATATACAACAAATAATCCTACACCAGATCCAGTTGGATTATTCATTCTAGATCTATTCTCCATTTCATATTTATTAAATGCTTTATTTATAAACTCCTTGCTCATTCCTGAACCATTATCCTTAACTTCAATAAAAACAGTATTTAAGGAATTTTTTATATTTATAGAAATTACTCCCCCAGGATTAGTAAATTTAATAGAATTTGATACCAAGTTTAGTACCACCCTCTGCATCATCTCTTTATCAAAATATATATATATTTCTTCTTCATCAGTATCAAATATAACATCAATACCACTATTATTAATATAAGGTGTTAAGGAAACTAAATACTCTTCAATGAATTCAACTATATTATCTAAAATCATATTAGCTTCTAGATTTTCAGAATCAATTTTACTTATATCAATTAAATTATTAGTGAATTTTGTAAGTATAAAACAATTTTCTTTACTAATTTCGTTATAATCCTTCATCTTTTTAATATCATTATTTGAAATTAATATTTTTTCTAATTGAATAGCTGAATATATAACATTAACTGGTATCTTAATATCATGAGATATATTAGATAAAAAGTTTTTCTTTATTTCTTCTCTAAGCCTAATACTTTCAAGTTCTTCCCTCATAGTAGATAATTTTGTTTCTTCTGCCAAATCTTTAAATAACATTATACATTCTTTTTCATCATTATCTAAATGAAAAAATCTTACTTCAACTTTTTTTGCATTAATATCTATAGTAGCTGTTTGTGGTCCTTCATCATCTAATACTACATTTTTCAAATCCAAATTAAAATCAATGTAATTATCTATTCTTCTATTTACAACTTCTTTAATATTCTTCTTTCCTATTTCACATATAAACTTTGAATTACAATAAGAAATCCTAAGATTATGATTTACTATTACTATTGGATTAGGTAAACTTCCTAAAAAGCTCTTATATAATCTTTGTCTATCTTTTAACTTATTGTATGTTTCCTCTAGTTTATTATTATTTTTTATTATTTTCCTATTTATAGATTCAAGATACTTACTTGTATCTATAGTTTCTTTAAAAACAAAATTATAGTTTTCTTTGGATATATTAAATATTATAGATATCAATGTAGATATAAATACTATTTGCATAATTGCACTAGCAATAATGTTTATTTCATGTATATTAAATATTTTTGACACTAATTTTAATAAGAAAGTAATTAATGCTAAAAATACATTTAACTTTAATAAGTCTATCTTTTCATTTACCCTAAATTCAAAATAATATATATTTTTATAAGCAAATAAAATAAACATCACTAATAACAACATATGTATTATCGATATTGGTAACCATGAATATACATTACGTAAATAAGCTATAACACTAGATACTATAAGTAAAAATGTATATTCAATATAAATAATTTTACTTGCATTTTCTTGTTTTCTATACTTAGCTATCATATAATAAATCATAATAATGTTCATATATCTAATACTATAAATTTTGTTATAACCTAATTTTTCTAGAAATGATTTAAAAGATATAAATTGTCCATAAGGAGTTAGGTAGACTAGATAAATAATGCAATTTATAAGAAGAAATATCTGAAACAATCCATATATATTTCTATTAGTTAAACTCTTTAAATGAATTGCAAACATAAGTAAAACCATTGCCATTATTAATCCTATTAGTCCTGTTAAATCATGTGCTATTTCTTTATTGAATAATGCTATTATAATTACTAATAAAAATGTTATCGTAGTAATAAAAATATACATTAATACATCTCTTAAATTCATATAATAAATTTTTTCTTTAAAATTATTATAATCCACGCTTTTCCCCTCACCCAAATATAATCACTACATAATTTTACATCATTTTTTTAATTCTGTGAATATAATTGTAAACTTTTGTATATTAATATAAAATAAGCAAAAAAAGAGGATATAATCCTCCTTTTTGTTTTAAAACTCATGTTTTTTTAACCAAGATAATAAATCTGATATAACTTCATCTTTATTATCTTCGTTTAACATTTCGTGCCTACCATCTTTATATAATTTATATTCTAAATCCTTAACTCCTATTTTTTTATATGTATTATATAAATTAATAATACCCTTTCCTAAATAACCTACTGGATCCCTATCTCCTGCAAAAATAAAAATTGGTATATTTAACTTCTTAACTTTTTCTAAATTTTCATCTTTATGAATATCCCAAAGTCCATTTATTAAATCATAATAAAATTCTGTTGGATAAATAAATCCACAAAATTCATCTTCAATATACTTATTTACTTCATCTAAATTTCCACATAACCAGTCAAAATCAGTATCTGGATTTTTTACACTTGAATTAAACCCTCCAAAGGATAGCTTATCCATAAGTTTACTTCTATTGCCTTTACCTTTTATTCGCATTTCATTTCTACAAACTAATAATCCCAACTTAGTAAATGATTTTGGTTTTCCATTGCTACCAGATAGTATTAATGCATCTATACTATCTCCATACTCCTCTAGATACCTTTGACTTAAAAAAGAGCCCATACTATGTCCAAATAAAACAACTGGAACATTTCTATTTTCATTCTTAATAATATCATTTAAAGTTTTAATATCTTCTAACATAGTATAAAATCTATTATTCTCACTTATATAACCTAAGTAATTTACACTCTTAGAACTATTACCATGTCCACTATGATCATGACCATAAACTATATATCCTTCATTAACTAATTTATTTGCAAAATAATCATATCTTCCTACCCACTCAGACATTCCATGTACAATTTGAATTATAGCCTTAGGACTATCATTGTTTCCCCATTTGTAATAAGTTATAATCGAACCTTCTTTATTGGTGAAATTATGTTTTTCCACTTAAATACTCTCCTTTATAATATTCTTAATAAAATCTTATCATAACTTTATTTTTAAGTATATAAAGTTATGATATACTATTCATAGTAAAAATCAAAAATTATTTTAATTTTGATTATCTCTTAATATTATTGTACATAATATTGGATAAGTATTATAAGGTGGTGAAGAAGATTAGTATTAAATCTATAGTAAGCATTATAGCTTCAAAATTAACAATTTTTCTAACAAAAACAATACTAAAAGGGGGAACGACATTTCCAGGAAAAGTGGCCTTAAAAATAGATAAAAATATACTAAAAAAAGTATCAAAAGGTTACAAGGTAGTTTTAGTTACAGGAACTAATGGTAAAACTACAACAACAAGCATGATATACAATATAGTAAAAGAAAGTGGAAAAGAAGTAATTACAAATAATACCGGTGCCAATCTTTTCCCTGGTATAGTAACAACATTTATTGATAATTACAAATTCTTTAGTACGCCTAAAGATTCTTATGCAATTATTGAAGTAGATGAAGCAAACCTAAAATATATTACTGAATATATTTCTCCAGAAATAATTACAGTAACTAATCTTTTTAGAGATCAATTAGATAGGTATGGCGAAGTATACACTACTCTAAGTAAAATCTTAGAGGGTATCAAACTTTCACCAAGTACCACATTAGCTTTAAATGGTGATGAATCTCTATTAGGTAAACTTGATCTTCCTAATAAAACTGTATTTTATGGTTTTAATGCAAAAATAAACGAAAATAAAAATATCGATGTTAATGCAGATGCAAAGTTCTGTAAGTTCTGTAAGTCTCCTTATAAATATAATCATATTACATATAATCACTTAGGTGATTTTTACTGTACAGGCTGTGGATTTAAAAGAGCTGAGTTAAAGTATGCTGTAAATGAAATATTAGAATTAACTCCAAATAGCTCTACTGTTAAATTAAATGACTTAGAAGTTACTATAAGTCAATCAGGAGTTTATAATATTTATAATGCTTTATGTGCATACTCTATTGCTAAGGAGCTTGAAATTGATGATAATTCAATAAAAAAATCATTACAAAATCAAGATTCAAGTTTTGGAAGACAAGAGTCTTTAAATATTGATGGAAAAGATGTTAAAATTATATTAGTTAAAAATCCAGCTGGATATAATCAAGCTTTAGATACTCTTTGCTTAAATAAGGATAACTTTGCTGCTGCATTTTTATTAAATGATAATTATGCAGACGGTACTGATGTTTCTTGGATTTGGGATGTTGATTTCGAAAAGCTTCATGATTTGAATATAGATGAAATATTTATTTCTGGTATTAGATGTTACGATATGGCAGTAAGACTTAAAGTTGCTGGATTAAATAAGGAAAATTTCATAATTGAAGAAAGCTTCCAATTACTAACTGAAAAAATTAAATGTGGTAAAAATAATAAAATATATATTCTTGCTACTTATACTGCAATGATTAATTATAGAAAATACCTATACTCAAAAGGTTATATTAAAAAGCTTTGGTAAGAAAGGAGTCTATTAAATGGAATTAAATATTTGTCATCTTTATCCTGACTTACTTAATGTATATGGCGATGTTGGTAATATATTAATACTAAAACATAGAGCTGAAGAAAGAGGAATAAAGGTTAATATAATAAACTCATCATTAAATGATAAATTCGATTCAGAAAATACGGATATCTTATTTTTTGGTGGTGGGCAAGATTTTGAACAATCAATAGTATCTGATGATTTAAAAAATATAAAGAAAACTGCTTTACAAAAATATATAGAAAATGAAAAAGTAGTTATTGCAATTTGTGGTGGATATCAACTTTTAGGTAATTATTATATAGCTCCTAATGGAGAAAAAATTGAAGGTCTTGGAATCTTAGATATATATACAGAAGGTGGAGAAAAACGTTTTATAGGTAATACTGTAATTTATAATGAAGAGTTTAACGAAACTTACGTAGGCTTTGAAAACCATTCTGGAAGAACCTATATAAATAATCTAAAACCTCTAGGTAAATGCCTTCATGGTTATGGTAATAACGGAGAGGACGGATATGAAGGATGTATATATAAAAATACTTACTGTACCTACTTCCATGGTTCTCTTCTATCAAAGAACCCTGAATTAGCTGATAGATTTCTAAAAATTGCATTAACTAAAAAATATGGAGATATCGACCTAACTCCTTTAGATGATGCTTTAGAACTTAAAGCCAAAAAAGTAATAATAGATAAGTTAGAAAAGAAATAAATAAAATGGCAAGATTAATCTATCTTGCCATTTTATTTATTTAAAACATTAATTTCTTTAAGATATTGTATTTCCCAAGGCTCTATTTCATATAAAGTTTTAAAGACATATCCTCTTTCTTTGTAAAAGTTAATTATATCTTGCAAGGCCTCAACTGTTACTTTTTTACCACCTAAATCATGCATAAGTACTATTTCTACATTATATAAGCCACCTTCATCTCTTACTCTTGACTTTAAAAAATCTGAAGAAACTCCATCTGACTCTGTATCTCCAACTGCTATTGTCCAATCTATATAATTTTCTCCATTTTCTATGATTCTTTTTTTTATATTAGATAAAACCTCCTTTTCACACATCTGATTATCAGACCCTCCTGGCATTCTTATAAAATTCATTTTCTTCTTTCCTATAATATCTTCTATATTTTTCTTGCAAGCTTCTAAATCTTTAAAATATTCATTTTCACTTTTATATATACTTCTATAATCATGAACATTACAATGAGGCATTATGCACATTCTATTATTATCCAAATCTTTTAATAAATATGGATATATACTAGCTGAACCTCCTACTACAAAGAAACTTGCTTTAATATTATTCTCATTCAATATATCTATAATATCTTTTGTTATCTTTATAGATGGCCCATCATCAAAAGTTATATAGACTGTCTTCTCAGAAAATTCTGTATATATAGCCGAAACTTGGATATAATTAATACTGAAAATTAAAAGAAAGAATATGAAAAATTTTTTAAACTTTATTATAATAACACCTCCTTACGTCAGTTTTATTTTATGCAATTATTAATTTTATATTATATATAATTTAAACTACTTAACATATGTATAAAATATTGTTATTATTTATTTTAGATGATATACTGTAAACAGTGTTTAAGTCGTATACATAATTGAAATTCTAATGAAATGGGGAGATGAACTTGAAAGTAAAACACTTATTAAAAACGCTAGCATTTGCTCTTTCAGTTTCATTATTAGCTCCTATTGCTAATAAAGTTAGTGCACAAGAGACAAATATTCAAACTCCAGAAATTATGGGCGAAGCTGCCATAACTATGGATATTGATACTGGAGAAGTTATTTATTCTAAAAATGCAGATGTGAAGCTATCACCAGCAAGTACTACTAAATTGATGACTGCATTACTATTTTCAGAAAATAAGTCTAAAACAGATGTTTTAACTTTTTCTGATAATGTCTTAAAGGTAACAGAAACTGCATTAAATAATTATGTATCATTACATGCTGGAGATACAATTTCTGCTGATGATACAATGAAGGCTGTACTTATTTATTCTGCTAATGATGCTGCATACTTAATGGCAGAATCCGTAGGAGGAACAGTTGATAATTTTGTTAATATGATGAATGAAAAGGCTTCTGAACTAGGGCTTACAAATACTCATTTTGAAAACCCTTCTGGCCTAGAAGAAGATCCTTTAAATCCAACTAATACAACAATAAATCAAACTACAGCTTATGACTTAGCTAAAATTGCTATTGAAGCATTTAAAAATGATTGGATTAAAGAAACCATGTCCCCTAAGAATATTGAAACTAGTATTAACCTATCTGGCTCTCCAATAATTATCGAATCTAGAAATAAAATTCTTGGTAAAGATGGAAATATTGGTGGAAAGACTGGTACTGAAACTTTAGCAGGGCACTGTTTCGTTGGTTTCTTTGAAAAAGATGGTAGAGACTTAGTTACTGTAGTTTTAAAATCAGAATATGGTTCAACTGGCTTAAATGTATTTGAAGATACAGAAAAAATAGCTGATTATAGCTACTCTTTAGAGAAAGATATATATAAAAATTCTGGTGATGAAGTAGGTACTGTGGACCTAACTTATAAAACTTTTAAATTTTTTGGTGCTGAAAAACAAATAACTGCTCCAATATACTTAACTGAAGATGTAGAATACTATAAAAATGATTTTAATGATGAAAATGCAGCTATATCATATAATGGTAATATAAAAGATGCATGGAAATTAAGTGGTAACAAAGAAGTTACATTAACTTATTCAACGCCTGGTTATTCTCAAGATATTACTGGAACAATTAAAATTTCATCTATGGAGCTTATAAAGGCTAATTTACCATTATACTTATTATCATTATTAATTTTAGTTATAGTAGTAGTTCTAGTAGTATTAATTATTAAAATAATTAATACTAAAAAAAGAAAAAGTAGAAGAAGATACTATTAGAAATTACGAATAAATAATAATTTTATTTTAAAAACTCCTAAGGGAGTTTTTATCTTTTTATAAAATCAAAAATTAAAGGATGGTTAAATTTATGAAAAAGCAAAATTTCAAAGGTAGCGTAATGTTAAATCCTACACCAGTAGTAATAGTTACTAGTAAAAATAGAGAAGATAAAGTAAATGCTTTTACTGTAGGATGGATAAGTACTGTATGTACTAAAGAACCAATACTTGCTATGGGGGTTAGACCAGAACGTCTTTCTTATGAGTATATAAAAGAAAGTGGTGAATGTGTTATTAATTTACCTTCAAGAGATATGGTGAAATTTCTAGATTACTGTGGAGTTGTATCTGGAAGAAAAATAGATAAAATAAAGCATTTTGGTTATAAATTAAATGATGGTGTAGCTATTAACACTCCATCCATAGATTTATCCCCTGTTGCTCTTGAATGTAAAGTAAAAAGTATAACTCCCCTTGGAACTCATGATCTATTCTTATTAGATGTTATTAATGTTAAGGTAAATGAAGAAATAATAGATGAAAAAGGGAAAATCTGCTTTAACAAAGCTAATTTAATTTGTTATAATCACGGTGAATATTATGGCTTAAATGCTAAGCCTCTAGGTTCTTTTGGATACTCTATAAAAAAGAAGAAAAGAAAAAAATAAAATATTTTATTGGTTAAAATTACATATAATTTTATTTGTATATTTTATGATTATTCCAATAGCTTCCTTGACATTAATTAAAAATCTATCTATACTCAATTATATTGAAATGAATTAATTCGGGGGATACGTAGTATGTTTATATTAACTTATAATATTAAATTTAAAGAGCTAGATGAAAAAATTGAAACTTTACAAATCAACGATATTTTTAATGTTTTTTATGAAAGCCCATTAGAGATTACAACTGATGAATATGGATATGGCTATTTAGAAAAAGAAGTTAATACAATCGATATTAAGGTTGCTTTTGATGAAGATAAGGAAGGTTTAGGCTTATTCAAAGACAAACTTACCTCATTATTAAACAGCGATTGTATTTTAATAGAAGAAATTCATAATAATTATGAAACTTATGATTTTCCAGTGGTTCATATAAATGATAATTGGGTACTAGCCTCCCCTAACGAGGATATAAATGATAAAAATATAAGTAAAATTTCTTTTATTTCTCAAGGTGCTTTTGGAACAGGTTTACATGAAACTACCAAAGACTTATTAAATGTTATTTTAACTAAAATAGATTTAGATAATAAAAAAGTTTTAGATATTGGTACTGGATCAGGAATATTATCTATTGCCTCTGCAATAATCGGTGCTTCTAAAGTAACTGCATTAGATATAAGAGATGTAAGAGAAGAAGTTGAATTAAACGCAGCATTAAATGGCCTTTACAACGTTGAAACCTTAGTTGGTAATGCACTTAATGGCGAAGTTCAAATTAATGATAAATTTGATTGGATTTATATAAATATCGGTGGTGAAGAAACTGAATTATTTATGGATCTAATAAAAGAGCATTTACTACCTAATGGTAGCCTATTAGTATCAGGACTTGTTGAGTGGAGTTTTGATAAAGTGAAATCTATAATTGAAAACTATGGATTTGAATTACAAGAAAAATATCAAACTAATGAATGGATGACAGCTATATTTAAATAAAAAATGCACCAAAAGGTGCATTTTTTATTTATCGTAAAAGAATTTATATATATTATAATTAGCTTTTACCTTATCTACATATTTTTTTGTTTCTGGAAAAGGAATATAATCTAAATTTTCTCCATCTAAAGAATACTCTTCCTGACTTAACCATTTATTCACATTTCCACTACCACCATTATAGGCTGCTAAAATCAAATCTAAATTTCCATCAAATTCATGTTCTAAATTTTTTAAATACCAGCAACCTATTTTTATATTAATTTCTGGATCAAAAAGCATAGAAGTTTCAAAATCATCGACTTCTAATTCCTTTGCTACCCATTCACCAGTAGTATCCATTATCTGCATTAAACCTTTTGCATCTTTATTAGATACAACGCCTTCATTAAAATTACTTTCTGTTTTTATTACTGCCAAAACAAGATAGGGCTCTAATTCATATTCCTCACTATATTTATTTACATACTCAGCGTATTTGTAAGGATATACATACCTCTTCATTGCAAACATAAGTCCAAAATAAGCTATAATTGCTACAATTAAAATGGTTAATATACGCTTAAATTTCATTATTTTCTCCTTACTTATTAATTACATTTAGAAAATCAATTACCTTATCTACCTGCTCCTTAGTTTTTAATAATTCTCCGTTATTATCTATAATTATATGGGCATAATCTCTTTTTTTATCTAATGATAGTTGAGCATTAAGCCTATTTATAGCCTCATCTCTAGATAATCTATCTCTATTTTTTATTCTAATTATTTGAGTATTATTGTCAACCCAAACTACTATAATATAATCCATATATGTATGAAGATTATTTTCTATTAAAGTTGGTGCATCAATAATTACTATTTTTTCACCAGCCTGTTCATACTCATCTAAAGTAGCAAATATCTCTTTATTTATATATGGAAGTATAATATCTTCATATTTTTTTCTTTGCTTTGGAAATCTAAATATATGGTTACCAAACTCTCGTCTTCTAAATTCACCTCTCCAATCAAAAAAGCCTGATCCAAATTCAATTTTAATTTTATCAATTATTTCAGGATATTTAATTAAAACATTTTTTGCTATAACATCAGCATCAATTATCTTAAACCCCTTTTCAATTAACATTTTTGATACAGTGCTTTTACCTGAACCAATTCCTCCTGTTAACCCTATTTTTATCATTTTAGTTAGGCCCTCCCTATTTAGCTTCATACCATGTCTTTCCTATATTTATATCTACCTCTAAAGGTACTTTCATTTCTAATACCTTTTCCATTTCATTTTTTACAATATTTTTTACTTCTTCTAATTCATCTTTCTTAACATTTAAAATAAGTTCATCATGGACTTGTAAAATAATCTTACTTTTTAATTCTTTTTCTCTAAGTTTATTATATACATTTACCATGGCTAACTTAATTATATCTGCTGCACTTCCTTGAATAGGTGCATTCATAGCTAATCTTTCACCTAAAGCTTTAACTATTCTATTAGAAGCTTTAATTTCTGGTATAAATCTTCTTCTATTTAAAATAGTAAGTACATATCCATTTTCTTTTGCTTCTTCAATTAATCCATCCAAATATCCTTTAATCTTTGGATATCTATCAAAATATATTTCCATATATTCAGCAGCTTCCTTCTTAGTTATATGAAGATCTTGTGAAAGACTAAAATCACTTATACCATAAACTATACCAAAATTAACAGCCTTAGCTCTACTTCTCATTAAAGATGTAACTTCTTCTACTGGAACTTTAAATACTTCTGAAGCTGTTTTTCTGTGAATATCACTGTGATGTTTAAAAGCATCTATCATATTTTCATCTTGAGACATTTCAGCTAAAACTCTAAGCTCTATTTGAGAATAATCACAAGATAATAATACATCTTCAGATTCATCAGGTATAAATACCTTTCTAATTTCTCTTCCCATTTCATATTTAATAGGTATATTTTGAAGATTAGGTTCTGTACTTGATAGTCTTCCTGTAGTAGTTACTGTTTGATTGAATGTTGAATGTATTTTTCCATCTACATCAATAACATTTTTTAGGCCTTCCACATAAGTAGAATTAAGTTTTGTTATTTGTCTATAATAAGTTATTTTAGGTATTATTTCATGCTTATCTTGAAGTTTTTCTAGAACTTCAGCATTAGTTGAGTATCCTGTTTTTGTTTTCTTAATAACTGGTAAGTCAAGCTTTTCAAAAAGTATTTTTCCTAATTGCTTTGGTGAATTAATATTGAACTCTTCTTCCGCTAAATCAAATATTTCTTTTTCTGTTGTTGTAATTTCTTCTTTAAATTTTACAGCTAAATCCTCTAACATAGATTTATTAATATTAAATCCTAAAGATTCCATGGAAGACAATACAAATATTAAAGGATGTTCAACTTTATAATAAAGTTCTTCCATCTTTTCATCTTCTATTTTTCCATGAAGTATATTATAAATATCCTTTAACTTACTATTTACCTTACATTTAATTTCATCATCACTACCATTTACATCTTCGCCAAGGTATTCATTTATTAAAGATAATAAATCATAGGCATTTCTTGCTGAATTAATTAAATATGCTGCTATTGCTGTATCAAACTCAAAACCTTCAATAGAAATATTAAGCTTATTTAATATAGTAATTAATGATTTTCCATTATGAATAACTTTTTTTATATCCTTGTTTTCCATAATAGTTTTTAAAGATAGATAAGCATTATCTTTATCTTCATTTACAATTTCATCAAACTTTATAAAATATGTTTTACTATCACTTGATAAGTAAATATTCTTCAATATAATTTCAGAATATTTTTCACTATTAATAGTTTCATATGTTATATAAATTTCACCTTTTAAATCCTTAGATAACTCTAAAAATGATTCAGAACTATTTATATATGTTATATCTATAGCTTCCTCTAAGCTCTCCTCTTCTATCTCATTCCCCTTTGATAACTTATCAATCATAGATTTCATTTGTAATTTAAATAATAATTTCTTTAATCCATCTCTATCATAAGATTCCTGACTCTTAATTTCATCTAAATTAAATTCTATTGGTACTTCTGTAACTATAGTAGCTAATTTTTTACTAAAAATAGCCTGCTCCCTATATGTTTCTAAATTTTCTTTTAGCTTTTTACCACTAATATTATCTATATTATTTAATACTTGTTCAATAGAACCATATGTTTGAATTAATTTATACGCTGTTTTTTCACCAACCCCAGGCACTCCAGGAATATTATCTGACTTATCTCCCATAAGTCCTTTAACATCTATAAATTGAGTTGGTGTAACTCCAAATTCATCAACAAAGCTTTTATAGTTATATGTTGCAGTTTCTGTTACACCCTTCTTTGTAATTACTACATTTATATTTTCTGAAGCTAATTGAAGAGCATCTCTATCTCCTGTTACTATAAAAACTTCAATATTATTTTTTTCTGCATATTTTGCTAGAGATCCAATAATGTCATCTGCTTCAAATCCATCTAATTCATATTTTGTTATTGATAATAAGCCAAGCAACTCCTTTATTATAGGAAATTGCTCTGCTAATTCTGAAGGCATTTTCTTTCTTCCTGCCTTATAATCTTCATATTCTTTATGTCTAAAAGTAGGTCCTTTTTTATCAAAAGCTGCTACTATATAATCTGGCTTTAATTCTTCTTTCATCTTAAATAACATATTTACAAAACCATAAACAGCATTAGTATGAATGCCTTCTGACGTTGTAAGCTCTGGAATTGCATAAAAAGCTCTATTTAAAAGAGCATTTGAATCTAAAATTAATAATCTTTCCATATTTTCCTCCAAATTAAGGGATAAATTCCTTAAAGGTATTTTTATATAAATTATACTATTTTTATGAAAATAAATCATTATATTTTCATAAATATATAGCTTAAAAAATACTTAAATCTAATTCCTGTGATAAGTCTTTAATTAGATTTATTCCCGCTATACTATTACCTCTATCATCAAGAGCTGGACCATAAATACCTATTCCATATTTTCTTGGTACTGTTGCAATTATTCCACCGCCTACACCTGACTTCGCCGGTATTCCTACATTAACTGCAAATTCACCAGAAGCATCATACATTCCACATGTAACCATAATAGTCTTTACTATTCTACATACTTCCTTTGGAATTATTTTTTCATTTGTCCATGGTATAACTCCATCATTAGCAAGTACTGCCCCAAATCTTGCTAAATCTCTTGCTGTTAGTTCTATCGAACATTGCTTAAAATATAAATCTAATATTTCTTCTACATCCCCCTCTAAAGCTCCAGTACTCTTCATAAAATAAGCTAAGGCTCTATTTCTATTTCCTGTTTCTTTTTCTGATAAATATACACTTTCATTTACTGTAATTTTATCATTATTAGTTACAGCTTTCATAAAATCTAATATTTTTTCAAATCTCTCTTCTACATCTTTTCCATCTATCAATGAAGTGGTTACTATAGCTCCAGCATTAATCATTGGATTATAAGGCTTTCCAGTATCACTAGCCTCTAAATTAACTATTGAGTTAAATCCCATTCCAGTTGGCTCTACATCCACTTTTTTAAACACATTATATCTCCCATTATCTCTTATAGCCAATATCAAAGTAACTATCTTTGAAATACTTTGCATAGTAAATTTTTTATCATACTCCCCTGAGTAATACTCCTTTCCCCTAGAATCTACTATATATATTCCAAGGTCATTTGGATTTGCCTCTAATAACGCAGGAATATAAGATGCAAGCTTTCCCTCTTTACCATATTCTCTATTTTTTTCTACTAGTGTATTTAATAAATTAAACATAAACTTTCACCTCTTATTTTTCCTATGCTTTTCGTAATATATATTATATTAATAATTATTATTATACACAAGGAAATTTATACTTATATATTTTTAACTAGACTATTTTTCTATATTATGTAAGAATAAATAGTATAAAGAATTTAATTTACTATTGAGGTGATTTTATGAATATGAAAAATATGTTAGAAAAGTATGCAAAACTAGCAGTAAAAAAAGGAGTTAACTTACAAAAGGATCAAGTTTTATTAATAAATTCTCCTATAGAATGCGTAGATTTTGCAAGAGCTATTACAAAGGTTGCTTATGAAGAAGGAGCAAAAGATGTCATTGTTCATTATGCTGATCAAAATATACAAAGACTTAAGCTTCAACATGCAAGTATAGATACCTTAAAGGATGTTCCAAACTGGGTTGCTGAATCATATATATCTTATGCAAGAGAAGGCTGCTGTGTAATTTCAATTTCAGCTTCTGATCCAGACGCATATAAAGGAATTCCTATGGAAAAAATATCTGCATATCAAAAGAGCAGACAAATAGCACTAAAAGAATATTATACTTACTCTATGTCTAATAAAATTCGTTGGACAGTAGTTTCAGTTCCAACAGAAGCTTGGGCTTTAAAAGTATTTAATGAATCAAATGCAGAAGAAGCTGTAGATAAGCTTTGGAATGTTATATTTAATGTTGTTAGATTAAATAATGATGATCCAATTAAAGCTTGGGATGAACATAATACAAACATAGATAAAAAACTAGAATTTTTAAATAAATATAACTTTAAAAAACTACACTACACAAATGCTCAAGGTACAGATTTAACTATTGAACTTCCTGAAGATCACATCTGGCTTGGAGGTTCTGAAAAATGTACTTCAGGAATAGAATTTAATGCTAATATGCCAACTGAAGAAGTATTCACACTTCCTAAGAAAGATGGTGTTAATGGTATAGTTACTTCATCTAAGCCTTTAAGCTATGGTGGTAACTTAATTAATAACTTCTCATTGACTTTTAAAGATGGTCAAGTAATTGATTTTAAAGCCGAAGAAGGATATGATGCACTAAAAGACTTATTAGATAGTGATGAAGGAGCTCGATACTTAGGCGAAGTTGCCTTAGTTCCATATGACTCACCAATCTCTAATTCAAACATAATTTTCTATAATACACTATTTGATGAAAATGCAGCTTGTCACTTAGCTTTTGGTGAAGCTTATCCAACTTGTTTAGTAAATGGTGAAAACTTATCTAAAGAAGACTTGGCTAAAAAAGGTGCTAATTCTTCTATCGTTCATGTTGACTTTATGGTAGGTACAAAAGATTTGAACATTGTTGGCTATACTTCAGATAATAAAGAAATTCAAATCTTTAAAAACGGAAACTGGGCAATGTAAAAAAGCTGAGGAAACTCAGCTTTTTTTATATCCAATATTCTTCTAATTGATTATTTTTACCTAATTATCCTCTTTTCTTGGTTTGTTCTTTCCAAGTTTTCTAGATTCTTTTGAATATCCTACTTCATCTGCTGTCTCAACCTGCATCTTTTTTAATTCAGCTTTAGTTTTTTGACTTGATTTTTTATTTTTCTTTGAATTCTTATTATTTTTATGAGCCATTATCAACACCTCCATAGATAGTTTTAATATTTAAGGTGCTTTTTATTCTAGGAAAAAAGTAGCTGCAAAACCTTGCAACTACTTAATTTATTAATTATTATATATTTTTTCTAATCTTACTCTTATTTCCTTAATAAATTCAGAAGAATTAGTTACTGTAACATTATCTAGCTCAGAAAGTAAGGCTAAATCCTTGGTCATATAACCTTCATTTATTGTTTGCATAGAAGCTTTTTCTAAGTTATTAGCAAATTCCATTAATTCATTATTATTATCTAATTCTCCTCTTTTTCTTAGAGCTCCTGTCCATGCAAATATAGTTGCAATAGAATTAGTCGAAGTTTCTTTTCCTTCTAAATGATTATAGTAATGTCTTTGAACTGTTCCATGCGCTGCTTCATATTCATAGTATCCTTCAGGTGAAACTAAAACAGATGTCATCATTGCTAAAGATCCAAAAGCAGTAGCTATCATATCGCTCATTACATCACCATCATAATTCTTACAAGCCCATATGTATCCACCTTTAGACTTTATAACTCTTGCTATAGCATCATCTATTAATGTATAAAAATATTCAATATTTAATTCATCAAATTTTTCTTTATATTCATTATCAAATATGTCTTGGAAAATATCTTTAAATGTATGATCATATTTTTTAGAAATAGTATCCTTAGTAGAAAACCAAAGATCTTGTTTTGTATCTAATGCAAAATTAAAGCAACTTCTAGCAAAACTTTCAATAGATTTATTTAAATTGTGCATTCCTAGAACTACTCCATCTCCATTAAAACTATGAATTAATTCCCTCTTTTCTTCTCCACTCTCACTAATAAAAACTAATTCAGCTTTTCCTTTACCTTCTAATTTCATTTCCACATCTTTATAAATATCTCCATAGGCATGTCTAGCTATAGTAATAGGCTTTTCCCATGTTCTAACATAAGGTTTTATAGAATCAACTATAATAGGTGCTCTAAATACAGTACCATCTAATATAGATCTAATAGTTCCATTTGGACTTTTCCACATTTCTTTTAAATTATATTCCTTCATTCTTGCAGCATTGGGAGTTATTGTAGCACATTTTACTCCTACTCCATATTTTTTAATAGCTTCTGCTGCTAATGAAGTAACTTCATCATTAGTTTCATTTCTATATTCTAAACCTAAATCATAATATTCTGTTTTTAAATCAATAAATGGATATAACAATTCATCTTTAATAGTGCCCCATAAGATTCTTGTCATTTCATCTCCATCCATTTCAACTAATGGATTTATCATTTTAATTTTTTCCATTTTTAGCCCCCCAATTCAAATTTTTAATAAATTAATTATACCTTATTACCTATGTTTTTACAATTATCTTTCTTTTTGGTAAATATAAAATAGGCTATCTCAATGATAGCCTATTTAAAAGATAAAAATTATTTATTTAAAACTATTAAAAGTTTATTTTATAAAAAACTCTTAAGTAAGTTTTTTAATTTAAAATTATTTAATAATATACATCTTTTAAAAGAAAATACTAATAAGAATTATCGCAAAAGCAATTTGACAAACACCAACTGCTCCTCCATAAAGCATTGCTAAAGGTCCTTCTTTAACCAAATCTGAAATTTTTACCCTCATACCTATACCAGCTAAAGCTATTATTTCAAAGTTGCTACTTATCCATTTAAATAATTTTGAAATTGATTGTGGAATAAATCCAACTGTATACAGTATACATATAATGAAAAATCCTGTTATAAACCAAGGAATATTTACTTTTCTTTTTTTATCAATATGAATAACTTCATCATTTTCATGGGGTACTTCATCAACAGTTAAATCTATTTTTTCAAATACTAAAACCACAACTACAAGCAATATTATTCTAATAATTTTAAATACAGTTGCTAGATTCACAACATCATCCGATACAAACTTAGCTGATCCTATTACTTGACCTACAGATTGCAATATACCACCCATCATAGCAGATGTATGTAAAGTCTCATTATTATATAATGCTGATGTTATAAATGGTAATAAAATCATAAGTATTGTACCTATTACATTAACAATAGTAATTGCTATCACCTTATCAGAATCATTAGCCTTAACTACTGGAGCTGTTGCTCCTATTGCAGAAGATCCACAAACTGCATTGCCTGAAGCCATCAATAAGCAATATTTTTCATTAAATTTCAATTTTCTTCCTATCCAATATGCTGTAACAATAGTTAAAGTCATTTGCAAAACAATGAAAAATAAACCATTTAAGCCTAATCCCATTATTTCTGCAAGATTTAAATTTGCTCCCATTAAAACTATTGAGTAGTTTAATAAGTCTTTTTCTGCAAATTTAGTTCCTTCATCATACTTTTTATTTTTAAATATAGTATTACCTGCAACTATACCTATAAAAATAGCAAAGGTAGCTGCTCCAACTGTAGAAAACTTTTTACCAAGTACTTCTGATATAATTCCAATAATTAAACAAATAACTATTCCCGGTAAAATATTTGTTACTTTTTTCAATTTTAACACCTCAATATCTATAAACTATTTACTAAAATTCATTATAGATATTATTTCTTAAAAGTTAAAATACTATTATTTTATTATTATAATAACTATTTACCTATATATAACTTTTTGAATAGTCAATAAAGGTTTTCATATTATTAGAAATAAATTTATCATTATGCATTATTAAGCATAAATCTCTTTCTATTCTTCCTTCTAATAATCTAAACATAAATAATTCTTCACTTTTGACCTTATCTTCTATAACTCTATAAGAAAGACATCCAACTCCTAAATTTGCTTCTACTGTCTTCTTAATAGCTTCTGTATTTCCTAACTCTAGGAATGTATTAAATTTTATTTTATTTTTCTTAAGGAATAACTCCATATGTTCTCTTGTCCCACTCCCAGTTTCTCTCATAATCAGCTTCTCATCTTCAAGCATTTTCCCTGGAATTTCATTAAAATCTTTAATTCGATTTTGCTCTCCACAGATAAAAACTAATTCATCTTTCCAAATAACTTCTTTTGCTATTTCTTCTGAATGTATATCCCCTTCTACAAAAGCAAAATCTACTTTGTTTTCTAAAATCAAATTTTCTATATTTTTAGTATTTTCGATTATTAAAGATATTTCTATATCCTTAAATTTATTTGAAAAATCCTTTATTATCTCTGGTAGTATGTATATTCCTATAGTAGTACTTGCACCTATAACTATTTTTCCCTTTTCATTACTGTTAAAATCCCTTATAGTTTTAACTCCCTCATCATATAAATTAAGAATTCTTCTAGTGTAGTTTAAAAATACCTCTCCCTCATGAGTCAAAAATAATTTTTTTCCTATTCTATCAAATAATTTAACCCCTAAATCTAATTCTAATTCATGAATACTTTGACTTATAGACGGCTGACTTATATACATTTCTTTAGCAACCTTTGTCATATTCAAATATCTTGCTGTTTCATAAAAAATTTTAAGCTTTCTAAAATTCACTATTTTCTCCCCTTTTAAAATAATAAAAAACTCAGCCAAGGCTGAGTTTTTCTTATATTATTATTTCTTTACATCTTCATAATCAACATCAATAACTTCACCAATAGAATCATCTATATTCTCATTAGTATAAGAAGACTTATATTCAGGAGTATAGTTACCTGTTGAGTTAGTCCCTTTTTTTCTTCCAAAATAATTTTTTACTTTAAAGATAACCCATAAAGCTATTATAACTGGAAGCAATACTAATAAAAGTTTAAAAGCTATAACTCCTACTACTCCAATAACGAATATTGTACCTACAATATATAACAAACTTTTAATGCTATCACTCATATTTTAATACCTCTTTAATTTATTAATATTATTTTTCTCCACCTTGAAGTTATTATACCATAGATAAAATATTTTTTCAATAAGAGATATTTTTTATTCTTTTAAAAGGTTATATATACTCTTTAATTGTTATACAATTAATTTTTTATAATATTGTTTATGATTAATGACATTTATCACATGGATCATATTTTCCACTTTCTTGTATTGTTCCTTCTAAAATAGTTTTACTTCTAGATAGAGTAGGACAATTTTTAGTAGTATGATAACTCTTTCCACCAGGTGTCCAATAAACTATTTCTGAGCTATTAATACTACTTTGAGTATTATTATTTTCAGTAGTATTATTGCTTGTAGTTATATTGCTTGCTGTTGAATTACTAGTATTACTGCTACCATTATTAGTAGAAGTTAAATTATTAGATGATGTATTTGATTCTAAACTAGCATTATATTCATCTGGATTTATATTATCAAACTCATCATTTATTACATTACCATTAATCGTATATGTATAACTATAGTGGCTTGGAATCTGTGTTGTAGTGTCTGGATATGTTATTATTGCGACAAAATCCGTACATCCCCCAGCATCTCTTATGACCTTTTCCATATAAGCTTGATCACCATGTCTATTAAGTGTACTATTTTGAGGAGTTATGTTATATGCATTAGAAACACCACCAAGAGAATCTGCTATAACATGTCCCTCATCTAAATTTTCACTTTCAACACCAGGAACCTTTGCTTCATCTGAATAATATCTTCCATTAGAATTAACAGGCTCTGTTGAATCATCTTGCAATATAATCTTCTTAGCTATTACTTTAACTAATTGACCGTATTCATTAGTAAAAGCATAATATTCTCTATCACCAAACCCAATATCAACTACAACATTAGGCTCTCTGTATCCAGATAGATTTCCACCATCAACTTCAATTAATCTATATCCTTCAAATATATCTTCTTGGATATCTGTTGAATTTAATTTAGTTTCTTCAACATTTAAATTTTCTTTAACTTCTTCATTTTTTGAATCATCTTCGATCTTAGCATCTTCTTTAGTTTCAGTTACTTCATTTTTATTGTTATTTACTATTTCTTGCTGATTGCTTAGATTTGAATCTGTTGGATTAATTATACCAATAACTACTATTATAGTAACTACCATAATTCCAAATAAAGTTGAATAATATTTCAATGCCTTCACTTTAAATTTCTTATTGAAATAAATTATAGATGCTGGTGCAATAACTAAGCCTATAACTGCTAAAAATGGTGAATCTATAGCAATAGTTAAAAATAATATACTTAGATAAACAGCTATAGACCCCATAATAATATGAAGTATTTGTATTAACTTCTTCATTTGTATAAGTCCCCCTTAAATGATAAAATTACCATATTATTTTATCACCTTTTTGGGATATGTCTATATTTTTAAAAGTTTATTATATTTTACTATCAAGTCTAAAATCATAAATTTATCTCCATTTATAATTTTAGTATAATAAATTAATATACATTTATATATATATTAATTTCCTTTAAAAATACCCTAATTTTTTAAAGTTTTTCTTTATTTTTCACAATTCTATTTCCTTGATTGCAATTGTAAATTTTTTATATATTTTGCATTTAGAGTAGGATTTTATGTATTCTAAAATTAATCAAATTAGATATGAACTTGAAAAGCTTTATGAATCTAGTGGACTTTCAAATGAGGTTTTAAAAGTAAGTAGACAACTTGATAAGGATATTAATGAGATACAAAAGAAATTGAATAAGAAATATTTTTATATGCAACTTAAGTAAAATACATGAAAACTCTATATGAAATTTAAATTAATATCTTTAAACATTTTATTTTAAAAAGGGCAACTAATAAATTAGTCACCCTCTTATTATCTGCCACCATTATATCAACGTATATAAAATTCCGTTGACATTCTGTTGACAAAATTAAATTTTCAATAGTTTTTAAACAATTGATTTTACTCTATTTCATTGCTTCTTCAATAGCAACTGCAACAGCAACTGTAGCACCTACCATTGGATTATTTCCCATTCCAATTAATCCCATCATTTCAACGTGAGCTGGAACTGATGATGATCCTGCGAATTGTGCATCTGAGTGCATTCTTCCCATAGTATCTGTCATACCATATGAAGCTGGACCTGCAGCCATATTATCTGGGTGAAGAGTTCTTCCTGTACCACCACCAGATGCTACTGAGAAATATTTCTTTCCTTGATCTACACATTCTTTCTTATATGTTCCTGCAACTGGATGTTGGAATCTTGTTGGATTAGTTGAGTTACCAGTAATTGATACGTCAACTCCTTCGTGATGCATTATAGCAACACCTTCTCTAACATCGTTAGCACCATAGCATTTAACTTTTGCTCTCGGTCCATTTGAATATGGAACTTCTCTAACTATTTCTAATTTACCTGTAAAGAAATCAAAGTTTGTTTCAACATAAGTAAATCCATTTATTCTTGATATGATGTATGCAGCATCTTTTCCTAAACCATTTAAAATAACTCTTAGTGGTTCTTTTCTTACTTTGTTAGCTTTTTCAGCTATCTTAATAGCACCTTCTGCTGCTGCAAAACTTTCGTGTCCTGCTAAGAAAGCAAAACATTTAGTTTCTTCTCTTAAAAGCATAGCTCCTAAGTTTCCGTGTCCTAAACCAACTTTTCTATCATCTGCAACTGAACCTGGGATACAGAAAGCTTGTAAACCTTCACCAATAGCTTCAGCAGCATCAGCAGCTTTTGTACATCCTTTTTTAATAGCTATAGCAGCTCCTAAAGTATAAGCCCACATAGCATTTTCAAATGCTATTGGTTGAGTTGATTTTACGATTTCGTAAACATCTATACCTTTTTCATCACAAACTGTCTTTGCATCTTCTATTTTAGTCATACCGTATTTTTCTAATACAGGAATGATTTGATTTATTCTTCTTTCATAACTTTCAAATAATGGCATAATACTGTTCCCCCTTCAAATTATTCGTGTCTTGGATCGATAACTTTAACTGCTTCGTCAAATCTACCGTATTGTCCTGTAGCTTTTTCCATAGCTTCATTAGCATCCATTCCCTTAGCAACCATTTCCATCATCTTTCCTAAGTGAACAAATCTATATCCAATTATTTCATTGTTTGCATCTAAAGCTATTTTAGTTACATAGCCTTCTGCCATTTCTAAGTATCTTGATCCCTTAGCAACTGTTCCGTACATAGTACCAACTTGTGATCTAAGCCCCTTTCCTAAATCTTCAAGTCCAGCTCCTATAGGTAGTCCACCTTCTGAGAATGCAGTTTGACTTCTTCCATATACTATTTGAAGGAATAATTCTCTCATAGCTGTGTTAATTGCATCACAAACTAAGTCAGTATTTAAAGCTTCTAATATTGTCTTTCCTGGTAATATTTCTGAAGCCATAGCAGCTGAGTGAGTCATTCCTGAACATCCTATTGTTTCAACTAATGCTTCTTCTATTATTCCATCCTTAACATTTAAAGTTAATTTACAAGCTCCTTGTTGTGGTGCACACCAACCAACACCGTGAGTTAATCCTGAAATGTCCTTTACTTCTTTAGCTTGTACCCATCTTCCTTCAACCGGAATTGGTGCAGGTCCATGATTGGGTCCCTTAGCAACAACGCACATTTCTTCCACTTCTCTTGAATACATCATATTATATCTCCTCCCTAATTATAGATCTCTGTAGCCATCGTATTTTTATAGCTCCACTTAAACTTATGCTACTTTAATCGGGACAAACAAAGCCCCACTATGGGCATATTTATCCTATATCTATAATAACAGATGTCAAAAGGTCTAACAATATTTTCTTATAAAAAACTTATGTTTTCTTTTTTAAAAATTATCTCTTGCTATTTTAATCCTATTTTGTTATAATTATTTTTGTCTTAAGTCGGCATGGCGGAACTGGCAGACGCACATGACTCAAAATCATGCGGTTTTACCGTGAGGGTTCGATTCCCTCTGCCGGCACCAATAATTATAAGAAATGACTTTATTACTTGGTTTAATTACCTTTTAATAGAGTCATTTGTTTATTTAACATTTATTATTAACAATATTATTTCTCATACTTTTTTGTAATAATTCTATAATTTATAATATACTTCCCATCATTGGATAATCAGATTCCTCATTTCCACCATTTATAGCTTTTATTCCAGAATGAAGAAATGTAGATCTTATCACTGAATTTTTTCCATATTTTTCTCTTAAATTATCAATAGTCTTGTCTAAAGCTTTTTGTTTATCTAATCTTTTATCATCAAATAATGAACCTTGGAAGAATTCATTACTACATAGTTTCGTTACTCTTACACCTATTTGCTTAATAGGTTCCCCTTTCCATATTTCAATAAATGCATTAGTTAATTCCTTATATATTATTTCTGTTGAGTCAGTATAATTGGATATAGTTCTTTGATGTGTATATCTATTAAATCCATAATCTTTTAAAGATACAGATACTACTTTACATAAACTATTAGTGACTCTTAACCTGCTACATACGGATTCAGTTAGAGATAATATTATCTTTAATGCTTCTTCTTTTGAAATTACGTCCCAAGCAATAGTTGTAGAATTTCCTATACCTTTTACTTCTATATAGTTATATTTTTTAACTTCTGAATTTTCAATTCCATTTGCATAATTTTTTATAACTTTACCATGACTCTTAAATATATTTTCTAAAATATCAAAATCAAATAGGGCTAATTCACCTATAGTATTTATATTTAATTTATCTAATTTTCTTTTTGTTACCTTTCCCACCATAAACAGGTCCTCAACTGGTAAAGGCCACATTTTATCCATTATCTCATCTTGAAACAATGTATGAATAGAATTTTTAGGATTAAAATCACTAGCCATCTTTGCTAATAATTTATTTGTACTTATCCCTATATTAACATTAAAGCCTAGTTCTTTTCTTATTCTATCTTGAATTTCTCCAGCCTTCTCAATGTAATTTTCTTTATAATGACTTACATCCATGAATACTTCATCTACACTATATCTTTGTATTTTAGGCGAATATTCACTTAATAAATTAAACATAGCATTGCTAGACTCCATATATAATTTGTAATTAGGTTTAAATATCTTAAGTTCAGGACATTTCTTTAATGCATCTACTACTGGCTCTCCAGTTTGAATTTTATACTTCTTTGCAGGTATAGATTTTGCTAATACTATCCCATGTCTTTCATCACTATTTCCTCCAATTATAGATGGAATATCTCTAATATCTTCTGTAGTTTCCCCTAACTGTAACATTCTTACGGCAGTCCAAGATAAGTAGGCTGAATTTACATCTATATGAAATATCACTCTTTCATTCATAGTATTTATCTACCTTTCTAATATTTAAATAATATCCATTTATAGGTATTAGAATCATATTTTATTTCATATAATTTTTCTATCCCATCTATCACACTAGAGCAAGTAAATTTCTCCATTATGTTTCCTGCTAATCTTTCCCTCTCTGTTTTTAATACTCTATCCACCTTAATAACCTTATCCCCATCCTCTTCAACCTTAAATCTAATAGGATTAATAGATCCATCTTTATTAAACCATGCTATCATTTGTATTGGTTTTGCTACAACTTTCATAATAACACCCCTATATTGGTAAATCTTAATAAAATTATAGCGAACAAACGTTCTTTTGTAAAGAAAAAATTATCTATCTATTGAAAATATAAGGATTATCAAAAGAATAACCACCTTATAATTTCCTAAATAATAAAATAAGGACTCCCAATTAAACAGGTAGTCCTTATTTTAAATATATATTATTTATTATTGCTCAAATCTATTATTATCCTCAATTAATTGAGAATTATTATTATCATTTGTATGAGCATTGCTATCACCTGTGTTTTCTTCTCCTGGCTCTGAAGGAAATGGAATTTCGGGATCTTTTTCTTCTTCCGGCTCCTTTTCTTCTTCTTTATAACTTTCATCAATCTCAGGTTTCTTATCATTCTCATCCACAGCGGTATCTTCTGACGGCTTTGTAGTTTCAGGTTTAGTAACTGGTGGATTTGATACTTGAGATGTTTGTGTTACAGTATTATTATTTTCCCAAGTACTAGTACTTCCACTAGACTCATAATACGTTTCATCACTATAGGTATTATCTACAGAAGTTTCTTCTTTGTTTTCCTCGTCTCCCTCATCTTCCTTATTAGTCAATAACTCATTATAAAGATTTTCATAATATATCTTTATCTATATCTCCTTCAGTTATATTTAAGTCTATACTTTCATCTAATTCTTTTATTTTACTTTTTATATCTTCTAATTTTTTCTTCTTTTTAGTTTCTTCTTTATCTTTATCCACTTTAGTATCTTTTCCAGTAGAATTATTCTTTTTAATTACTTGAAAAGCTAAATTTTTACTATTTAAATCATTTGAATAAAATATTCCACTTACTACTACTGTAATTAAGATAACTATAAGAAATATGCATATTCCTAATTTAATCTTAAAGCTATCTTCAACTAAGTCAAAAATTTTTCTTATAAATCTCATATAACTCTCCCCTATGTATTTAAATTCCTTCTATATTTTAACAAATCATAAAATAAGGTACAATTAAAATCTTAATATCATAATCTTATATTTATTTAAATGTAATTATACTTATTAGATATTTTATCCAACTCCATGTGATATATTCCCATATTATTTATATTTTATCTTTTGTATCAGTAACCTTTTTATAAAAATTGTTTATAACAATAATTTTATGTATATTTTATATTTTTTAGTAAATAATACTATTGTCTTTTAGATATTAGATAAATTTACTAAAAGGAGGAATATTAATGAAAAAATTTGTTTGTACTGTTTGTGGTTATATCCATCAAGGAGATACCCCACCTGAAATCTGTCCTGTTTGTAAAGTAGGTCCTGAAAAATTTAAAGAAATTAAAGAGGAAATGAATTGGGCCGATGAGCACAGAATTGGAACTATAACTGATCTTGATTCTGAGGTGTTAGAAGCTCTAAGATCTAATTTCACAGCTGAATGTACTGAGGTTGGTATGTATTTAGCAATGTCTCGTCAAGCTGATCGTGAAGGTTACCCTGAGGTAGCTGAGGCCTATAAAAGAATTGCATATGAAGAAGCTGAGCATGCATGTAAATTTGCTGAAATCTTAGGTGAAGTTGTAGTTTCTGATACTAAAGCTAATCTGCAAGCAAGAGTTGAAGCTGAATATGGTGCTTGCGACGGTAAAAAGCAACTTGCTGATTTAGCAAAAAAATTAAATTTAGATGCTATTCATGATACGGTTCATGAAATGTGTAAAGATGAAGCTAGACATGGATGTGCTTTTAAAGGCTTGTTAAATAGATATTTTAAATAAAGGAGAGATTTTAATGCAAATTATAAATTGTAATGCAGTTAACTGTTCTCATAATAAAGAAAAAGTTTGTTATTCTAACAGAATAAATATTGTAGGAATAAATTCGAATACCGATAGAAATACTTCCTGTGCTTCATTTTTAGATAGTCAAACTTATGGGACTTTAACAAACAATGTATTTCAAAATGGGGAACCTTGTGATTGCTTAGTATGTAATGTTAATAGCTGTAAATATAACGAAAATCAATTATGCTCTCTTGATTCTATAAATATTTCAGGTAATGGAGCTAATTTATACAGTGAAACTAATTGTGAGAGCTTTTCTAAAAAATAGTATAAATTAAAAATGATATCCTCGAAAGGATATCATTTTTTCATTAAGGGGATAAATAACTAATTGTTAAGCACTAACAACTATATTTATATAATACTATGACTATATGTCAATATTGTTACAAAAGTAATAAGAAATTATTTCTTTTTAGTTACTAAAATCTTAATATCAAATTATACACATATAAAAGAGCTAGTATTAAAAATCCCCCTAACATTATCCATAGTACTATATTTATTATTTTAGCTTTATTCATGATCCTCTTCCTCTATATAATAATCTATAGCATTCTTCAAAAATTTAACTGTTTGAATTGGAGCCTTTCCTATAGATGTTTCTCCAGCTAAAAGAAATCCATCTACTTCATAATTAATGAACTTATATATACTTTCTATTTCTGGTAATGTTGCTAAATACCCATTTTTCATACTGTTTAACAAGTGTGTTGCTATAATAACTTTTTTATTTTTTTCTTTAATTGCTTTTATGGCTTTTTCTTGAAGACTAACTGAATTTAATACTCCTGCTTCAGGAACTAGATCACCCCTTCCTATTATAACAGTATCTACTACTTCTAATATTTCATTAAGATTACTTATGCCAACAGGAGTCTCAACTTTTGCCCAAATATCACAAGATTTATTTCTTTCTTTAATTAAATTTCTTATTATTTCTATATCTTCTCTCTCTTCAACAAAAGACTGACATATTATATCTAAATTATTTTCTAAAGCCCAGATTATATTTTCAATATCATTTTTACTTAAATTACTATTATTATCGTATATCTCTGATATGTTACACCCTTTTCCCCCTCTTATTATTCCACCATTTAAAACTTTAGCTCTTACTACACCATCTTTTTTATTTACAACTTCAAACTTCATAGTATTATCTTTCATAGATATAGAATAAATATTACTTTTATTTATTCTCTCCGTTTCTATACTTATTGGAATATACTTTTTATCTTTTAGTTCCTTTATATTTAATTTGTTATAGTAGTCTTCGCCACAAAAATATACTTCCTGATTATTATAAACCTTGTATATATACTTTAAATTCTTAGATATTCGTATTTTTTTTCCTGATAAATCAACTAATATATGTACATCACTTTTTATATCTCTAGAATATCTTACAACAGTTTCAAATTCCTCTTTATTAAAATGGGAACAGTTCAATCTTAATATATTTACTCCATTTTCAATAAGATCTTTTATAACCCATTTATCCATTGATTTTGGACCTATAGTTGCAATTATGTTCATATTACTCTCCACAATATTATTATCATTTATCTTTACTATGAAATTAATTTTTTTATTACAAAATCTATTAAATATAATCTTATAAAATTATATTTAATAGATTTCTTTTTTCATAATTCAATACTTCTTAATATATTAATTAATTCATCTAAAAATGATCCATCTAATTTTTCTTCATACTGCAATGGTATTTTTACATAAACTACTGGTGCCTTTGTGTTTTTTAATAAATAAAGATGCTGTCCATCGTTACAGACTGTATTTTTAAATCTACTATTTAAAAGATTCTTAATCTTTTCACCATAAATTTTTGAACTAGTACCCTCTTCATAAAATATTTCACAATTAAACCATGAATTTTTAAATTCAATAGCAAAATAAAAATCTATATTAGTTACATTAGCAATTAATACTTTTTTCAAAAGCATTTTTCCAATAATTATATTTTCATGTTCAGTTAGATCAACAATAAAGTTTCCTCTGTCTTTTAACCCTTCAGATATAGCCTTAAAAATCCTTTCATTATTAATATCAATCCCGTATTTCACTATACCTCCAAGATAAACTTATTATTGTTTCATTTTATTCTCTTTTCAATTAAAATGTTCTAAAGTCTTTTCTAAAAGAATAAATTAATATAGAGCGTAATCCTAAAGGAGGTTTCTATGAAAAAGTATATTTTTTTTATTATATCTATTCTAATTACATCTTTATTAATTGGTTGTAATTTTAATGAATCTCAATACATAAGGCCAAATGCTAAACCTACTTCAAATTATTATACTAATGAAATTAAAGAAAAAATAAATGAAAATGAAGATTATACTATTAAAGTATTTGATTTAAATATATATAAGTATTATGAAGTAAGCAAAGATGAACATAGTGTCCTTCCAGAATTTATAGATGATTTAAATAATGAAAACTATGGAGTTGAAATACCTAAAGATATAACTCCTGAATATAAAATTATAATTGAATTTGATAAAGAAAAATATATAATAAATACTTATAATGATAAGTTAATTTCAATTTATCCATGGGATGGTGTCTATCCTGAAGATACTATTTCCATGGAAGGTATTCCAGATTATTATAATCTATATAAGTTCTGCGAATATATAAAGAAAGTTTCTAGAGGTTTTGAAGGCTAACTATTCTAGATCTCGTTATAAACTAAATAGAAACTCAAAATTTTAGTTTTGAGTTTCTATTTGAGCTATATGATTTTCCATTATCAAAATCAAAGATTTTGAATCAATTTATGTAACTCACTACTCACTTTGTTCGTAGGAGTAAGTTCGATTAACAAAATCAAAGATTTTGAATCTCACTTAGCATTCTAAATATTCTTTTTTGGGTTAATGGATGTATTAAATTTGGTGCAATTTCATTTAATGGTAATAGCACAAATTCTCTTTCTTCCATCCTTGGATGTGGTATAGTTACATAGTCATCAGATGTTATGTAATCATCAAATAATATTATATCTAAGTCTATTATTCTTGGACCCCATTTTATTATTCTTTCTCTTTTCATTTCTTTTTCTATATTTAATAATATAGTCATAAGTTCTCTTGGATTTAAAAAAGTCTTTATTTCAATAGCTGCATTTTTAAAGCTATCTTGATTTTCATATCCCCAAGGTTCTGTCTCTATTATACTTGAAACTTTTGTAACTTTTATTTCATTTACTTCTTTAAGCTTTTCTATAGAAGTATTGATATTATCTTCTTTTTCTCCCATATTACTTCCTATAGAAATATATGCTTTATGCCATTTTCTATATATCTCAACAGCTGCTGTGTCTAAGTGTCTTCCTATAGGAGCCCAAGGTTTCTTTAATAAAACCTTAACTCCATTTACTAAATCATAATTATATAAAATATATTCTGCTACCTTTTCTGCTGCTGTTTCAATTAAATCATAGCTTTCCTTTTGAAATTCTTTCTCTATATTATGGCATAGCTCTCCATAATGAATAGATTTACTTAAATCTCCAGTTACCGCCGCTTCTCTCAAATCTACATCTAATTCTAAAGACATAATAAACTTTTGTCCTAAAGATTTTTCTTCTTGAAACACGCCATGATTAGCAAATATTTCTACATCTTTTAAGTACAATTTATCCATGGTTATTCCTCTATTTCCTATTTATTATTTTGTCAGTCATAACACAAGCTCTCTTATTTTCAAAAACATCGTGTACTCTAACTATTTTGCATCCCTTCATTATTCCTATAACAGTAGTTGCAACGGTTCCCTCTACTCTTTCATCTACTGGTAAATCTAAAGCTAAGCCAATCATTGACTTTCTAGATGTTGCTAATAAAACTGGAAATCCTATATCTACAATTTTTTCTAAATTATCCATAACTATTAGATTTTCTTCATAAGTTTTAGCAAAGCCAATACCAGGATCTAAGATAATATTTTCTCTTTTTATTCCTGCATCTAATGCTATATTAATACTCTCTATTAAATCTTCTAATACTTCTTTCATTAAATTATCATAGGGCTTTGGTTCCCTATTATGCATTAATATACATGGGACATTATATTCAGCTGCAACCTTTGCCATATTACTATCTTTTTTTAATCCCCATACATCATTTATTATATCAGCACCAGCTTTAATTGCCTCTTCTGCTGTTTTACTTTTATACGTATCTATTGAAATTAACACATCTAGCTCTTTTTTTATAGCTTTTATTATGGGAATAACCCTCTCTATTTCTTCTTCTTCTGATACATAGCTTGCTCCAGGTCTTGTAGATTCACCACCAATATCTATAATATCAGCACCTTCTTCCACCATTTCCTTTGCCCTTTTTACTGCTGCATCTACTTCATTATAGTTACCACCATCTGAAAAGGAATCTGGAGTTACATTTAATATTCCCATAACATATGTTCTTTCATCTAAGTTTATAATTTTATTACCTATTTTCATTTTTCTCACCCTTTGCTATAATTTTATAATTTTATTTTTCTTTTCCTCCCCCCAATAACAATTTTTATAGGCATTACAGTTAAAGCAATTTCTTGAAAGCTTATCACTTTCATAAATTATCTTAGATAATTTATCTTCACTTTCTTTTCGATGCTCTTTAATAGCCTTAATAATTTGATCCTTCTCTTCTTTATTAAAAGAAGTTTCTTTTAATAATTCATCAGCTATTATTCCACTTCCTTCATTATGATCTATTCCTTTATTATATTGTAGCACTCTTCCAATATCATGTAATAGTGCAATAGAATAAATTACCTCTTTATTATAATTTAATCCTTCTTCTAATACTTTAATATATGCAATTCTAGCAACATCTAAAAAATGTTCTAATGTATGATTACAAAACTCTCTATCCTTTTCTAACTCATTTAGTTCTTCTAATAATGATTTATACTTAGTATGGTGTAGAATTTTATTTACGTTCTCCACATTTTCACCTTCTTTATATAGGTTATTTAATTAAACTCATTACTTCTTTTCTTAATTGTAAATTTTCTTTAAAGCAGCCCCTATAAGTAGTTGTAATTGTTTTTGCTCCTGGTTTTTTAACACCTCTCATAGTCATACACATATGCTCACCTTCAATAACAACCATAACTCCTTCTGCATTTAAATAGTTCATTAATGCATCTGCAACTTCCGTTGTAAGTCTTTCTTGAAGTTGTGGTTTCTTAGCGTAAACTTCAACACATCTAGCAAGCTTTGATAGTCCTGCTACTTTTCCTTTCGGAATATAAGCTATATGTGCTTTCCCATAGAATGGAACAAAATGATGTTCACACATAGAGTAAAAGGTAATATCCTTTTCTAATACTAAATCATTACCTTCAACTGTAAAAGTTTTTGATAATTCTTTTTCTGCTGTTTGTCCTATCCCTGAAAAAATTTCTTCATACATCCTTGCTATTCTATCAGGAGTTTCTAATAAGCCTTCTCTATTAATATCTTCTCCAATCCCTTCAATGATAAGCTTAACTCCCTCTTTGATTTTTTCCTTATCTATCATTAATTCTCCTCCTAAATTTCAATTCTTGCTTCATATTCTTTTCTAAGCATAGTAGTTGTTTTATTTTCTGTCAAAATCTTATTTTCAAATTTACTTATTCCCATTATACCTAATAAACTATTTGTAATAAATATTTCATCAGCCATCATTACATCTTCAATTGTAAGTTCTTTTTCTATTATTTTATATTCTCTAATAAGAAAATTTCTAACTATACCTGGTAGCAATCCACATTTAATACTTGGTGTATAAACTTTTTCACCTTTTACAATAAATATATTAGACATGCTACCTTCAGATAAATATCCATTTTCATTTAAAAACAAAACTTCATTATATCCATTCTTTAAAGCTTCTTCCCTCTCTAAAATATTTTCTAAATAATTTATTGATTTTATATAAGATATCTTGGATTTAGAACTTCTATTTAAATTAGAAATTTTTAAAGCAAATCCCTTTAAATAATCTTCAGCTTTATAAGGTATATCTCTTTTTTCTAAAACTATATTTCTTTCAGTAACTACAATTTTAAGTCCACAATATTTAATATCATATTTATTAATTATCTTTAAAATATCTTCTTGATTTACTTTCTCTCCAATATTTAAAATCTTAATGCCCTCATTTAATCTAGAAATATGTTCATTTAAAAATATAGGTTTATCCTTAATTAAAATAGTTTCGAATACACCTCTTCCAAAGAAATATCCACTATCTAAATTAATTTTATTATCATTAAATATTATATCTCTCATTATAATACCCTCATTAGCGCCTTAGCCTTATCTAAAGTTTCATTATACTCATCCTCTTCTATAGAATCATAAGTAATACCGCCACCTACTCCGAAATAAGCCTTATTATTTTTTTTAACTATAGTTCTTATAGCTATATTAAAATCTGCATTCCCTCTAAAATCAAAATATCCTATGGACCCTGTATATATATTTCTTTTTAATCCCTCTAATTCCTCTATAATCTCCATGGCTCTTATTTTAGGAGTTCCAGTAATAGAGCCACCTGGAAAACATTCCTTAATACATTTTATAGATGAAACATCATCCTTTAATATTCCCTCAACTGTAGAAACTAAATGAAATACTGTTGCATAAGTTTCTAACTTAAATAATTCTGTTACCTTTACAGAATGTGGTTTGCATACTTTACTTAAATCATTTCTTTCTAAATCTACAACCATTAACAATTCAGCTTTGTCTTTCTCACTATTTAAAAGTTCTAAGCTATTTTTTATATCTTCCTCTTTATTTTTCCCTCTAGGTCTTGTTCCCTTAATTGGTCTTGTAATAACTTTTCTATTATTTATTTCAAGGAACCTTTCAGGAGAAGAGCTTATAATTTGAAAGTCTTCAAAGTTCATAAATGCTGAAAAAGGAGCCTTATTTATACTTCTTAGCTTTTTATATATTTCAAATGAATCCTCAATATTTTCTGTATAGAATCTCTGAGTCATATTAGCGATATAAACATCTCCACTTACTATATAGTTTTTTAACTTATTTATAGCTGATTTATAATCTTTCTTATTAAAATTAGATATAAACTCTTTATTAACTTCTTGTACTATCTCTTCCGCTAAATGAATTGCTTCCTTAATTTTATTTTGAATATCATTAATTTCTTCATCTTCACCATTTAAGGAAGTTATGTACTGCTTATTATTTTTCAAATCAAAAATAATAATATTATTATAGAAAATAAATTTCATATCACTAATTTTAAAGTCTTCTTCACTACTATCAGGTATGTTCTCTAATATTCTACAAACATCATAGGAAATATACCCAATTGCTCCAGATAATAATGGTATACTAGTAAAAATATCTTCAGAAACTTTATATTTTCTTATAAGATTATCTAAAACAAGAAATGGATCTCCATCTACTTCTTTTCCATCTATAAAAGCTTTATTTGCTTTAGATTCAAATATCATAAATGGATTTAATCCAATAAAGGAAAACTTTGATAAATTTTCATCTTCCTTCGAAGAATCAAGTAATATAGTATCTTTTTCATTTTTAAAAATATTATATATTTCAAGAGGATTAAAATCTATCTTTACTTCTCTTACTTTAAGCATTTTTATCCTCCTTAAATTCTTTTGTTATATTTATAAAATTTTCTAGTATCTTATGTCCCTCTTCAGTCATTTCAGCCTCAGGATGAAATTGAACTCCAAAAATAGGATACTTTCTATGTCTAACTCCCATAATTATATTGTCATCTGTATAACTAGTAGCCTCTATATCCTTATTAAGATTATCATTTTCAATTATAAGAGAATGATATCTAGTTACTCTTAGTGGATTTTTGACTCCTTTAAATAAGTCCTTACCATTGTGATTAATATAACTTATTTTTCCATGCACAGGCTCTCTTCCTTTAATCACTTTATTATTAAAATAGTATCCTATACATTGATGTCCTAAGCATATTCCAAGAATGGGCTTTTCCCCTTTAAAACTATGCAGAATATCTAAAGATACCCCAGCTTCTTTTGGAGATTTAGGTCCTGGTGAAATAATTATTCCATCAATATTCAATTTTTTAATTTCTTCTATTGAAATCTTATCATTTCTATAAATTAAAACTTCTTCACCTAGTTCTTCAATATATCTAACTAAATTAAATACAAAGGAATCATAATTATCTATCATTAAAAGCATTTATATCCTCCAAGTTTTGTATTAAAAATCATGTTTCTATGTTAAAATATTTTTAATGAATAAATTATATCATAATAATTTGTTAAATTGAAAGGAGATAAGATGTTTAAGTGTGATTTGCATACCCATTCAATTTGCTCAGATGGAAGATTTAAGCCAGAAGAAATAATACAAATGGCAAAAGATAAAAATTTAGATTATATTTCTTTAACTGACCATGATACTCTATCAGGTACAAATGCTGCTATGAAAGAAGCTGAAAAACTTAATGTAAATTTTATTCCTGGTATTGAATTATCTACAGAATATAATGGTGAATCAATTCATGTTTTAGGATTTTTTAATAAAGAAACCTATAATAATCCTAAACTTAACATTATATTAGATGAATTTAAAGAAAAGAGAATTTCAAGAGCATATAAGATAGTTGAAAACTTAAAAAAATTTCATAATATAGAATTAGATATAAATAAGGTTCTATCTAACGGAAAAGATACTATTGCAAGACCTCATATAGCAAAAGCTATTATAGATGCTGGCTATCCCTATAATCATGACTATATATTCAAAAATTTTATAGGAAATGACTGTCCTGCATATGTACCTTCTACTAAATTATCTACTATAGATGGAATTAAGCTATTAAAGGAATTTAATGCTTTAGTTTTCCTAGCTCATCCCGTATTAGTTAAGAAAACTCCTGTAGAAGATTTACTAAAGCTAGGCTTTGATGGACTTGAGGCAATTTATTATAAAAATACTAAATCTGATACTCGTAAATTTTTAGATTTAGCCATAAAAATGAATTTATATATTTCTTGTGGCTCTGACTGTCATGGCATTCCAAGTGATATATCTCATGGTACTGTAGGAGATGTTAATATACCTCAAGAAGATAAAATACTTAATTTGCTAAAATGGTTAGAGGTACAAGGTTAATCCCTTGTACCTCCTATTTTTTATTCTGAACTAATACATATAACTTCTATTTATAATTATTTTTTTAAGCTATCTTTTTTATTTTTTTTATTATCATCTATATACCACTTACATTCAGTAGTTGGGTTACTTATAATTCCCAGTGCAACTAAAATAGTTAAAATAGCATTTGAAATCGCTTGATACTCATCCGGCACTACTTTTATTCCAAAAGAATTTAATATAATTGGTATTAATGCAAAAATAGATACCCATAATCCATAATTTTTAAATCTTGACGAATCTAAATTCATATTAAATCACCCTCTATGCTACATTTTATTCACATATTTAAATTATGTTAACAAAATATATTAATTAATCAAATTATTAAATAATGCTTTTAACTAACCAAATAAGCATAGCTGTTAAATTTAATCAAGTACCTATTTAAATACAATCTAATTCATAGTATTTTCTTTATGTCCACATTCACTACATTTATAATATTTCTTACCATATTGGTTGTTATCATATGCATATTCATACTCTTTCATTACTTCACCACAAATTGGGCAGATTTTTTTCTTTGCATCTTTCATATTATTTCCCCCTCATTACTTAACTTTATAAAAAGTCATTAAATTCATAGCCTTTATTATAAATCACCTTTAATTAATTGTATTATACTTCATATTAATATTAACTCAATTTAATTTGTAATTTTTATATCTACATATTTTAATTATACAATTTTTGGAATATAATATTATTATATTTTATTACAAAGGAGGTAATTTTCATAAAAAATTTATTTAGAAATAAGGTCTTTATAATAATTCTAGTTATTATTCTTATAATTGCAATTGGTATTTTTTCTTTTCTATTTTATAAGGAAATTAAATCTGGAAATTTAGACGCTAAATCAAATATATCTGAAATTCAAAAAATAGATAAAGAAATTACTAATGAAGATTCATCTGAAATCCAAGATAGCGAATATTACCCTATAGAAAAAATCTATGATATTATGCATAGAATGAGTAATACTAAAATAGTTGCTGAAGATAATCAAATTTGGGGAATGATAGAAATGGATCCTGAATATATTACTTCATTAAAAAGCCTAATAGAAAAAGTTGATTATCAAGATAGAGACTATATGTTAGAAGTACTTACTAGATGGGAAAATAATGACTTTTCTAAAGCTGTTAATGAACATAATTACTTTTGGAGAAAATTAGGGGGAACTGTAGGAAAAGCAATATCTTTAAAAGAATGAAAATGAGGCTGTTTCAAGCAGCCTCATTTTACAAAAATTAAAATTATATTATTATTTATAACTGAACACTATTTTTTTATTTTTCTAATAATAATTTCTTAATTTCATCTACTCTATGCCCTTGTCTTTTTAATTCTTTAATCTCATCTATTCTTTTTACAGCTTTTTCTCTTGGAAACCTTCTTGTTAATTTTTCTTCCTCTTGTTCAAAAGGTAACATTCCTTCTTCAGTATAAAATTTAAGAGTACTGTATCTTGAATTAGTAATTCTAACAAGTTCCCCAATTGTAACATATTCAGATTCCAATATTTTTTCCATAGAACGCTGTCTAGACATTAATTTTCAACTCCTTTAAATTGGATATCTTCTAAGACGTACTCCATGTATTGGTACTCTCCCTCTAACAGCTTCTGGTATAGCTTCATATAATACATTGTCTATTTTTATTAAAGGTACATCTCCCAAACGTACAATAGTATAAATATGACCATTTTCTTCTAACCTTTTTTTAACACTATCGAATCTCTCTCTTGAATTCGGAAACCATTCTTCTGTATCAATAAATATTGATTGAGAACGTTCAAGTACTGGAAATATAAAATTAAAACCAGTTCCTATAGGAGTTTTAATTGCATTTTTCTTCATTCTTAAAAAACTTTTTGCTGCTATTTCAATACCATGATAAATATGAATATTATAAAGCTCTTTAGAAAATCTATTATTGATAAATAAATTATACATATTTTTATATACTATTTCTAAATCTACCTTTGAAAATACATCCTGAATACAACCACTTTCTCTTAATAGCCATAACATAATTATACTTTCATCGCTTATTTCACCTTCTTCAAGAACATCTGCCTTCAGTCCCTCAATAATTCTAGAATATTCATTACCATTACTTCTATACTCTTTTAATGATAATCCTGCTGTTTGATAATACATATCACACCCTAGTAAATTAGGTATTTCCTCCATATAATCATAACCTTTTAAAGAATCTGACATAGCAATTTCAAGAGCTTTCAAATGCTTTCTTGAAAGATTTGAAGATTTATATAGCCACCACTTTAAATCCTCTCTTATATATTCCTTTTTATTAAAAAGAGGTTTAAAAATAGTTTCCTGATATAAGGTAATATTAGGATCATCTAAAAATGATTTATTCAATACTAACTTTCCATCTACTTCTTCAAAATATCCATCTAAATATGACTCTAAAACAACAGCAGCCGCAATTGCATGAAGTGATACCTTTTTAATAGTTGTCATATTAACACTATCCTGTGCATTCAAAGCAATCATCGAAAAATTTTGTGATAATTTTAATTCTCTCATAAATAAACACCTCTTTTAATTATATTAAGTAATTTTTTTACATTTACTTACTACTTATTACTTATTGTTTATTACTTAATTATATATCATAAATATTTTTTTGCAAATATTTATTAGCTAGATAAGTTTAATTAGAATGAAAAAATACAAAATACTTTCTTATAACTAAAAAAATAGTAGCTTAAATTAGCTACTATTTTTTATAACTTATACTTCATAAAATAAAATTTAATCAGGTAGTTGATTCTTATATTCTTGATTACTTATTCTTTCAATATCCTCAACATAACCATTGTCATTGTCATTGTAATTATTATCAGTATAATTATAATCGTATTCTGGAGAATTTCTTATTTCATTAAATCTTCCTACAGCTTGGTAACTATCTTCTTCGTCAAAACCCACCTCATCTTTATCACCATGATCAGATTTATGCCCAAAAGGGTTACCAATTACACTTTCTTCTACAACTCTTTGATTAGAATTATAAGTTTGTACATCACTAATTGTATCTTGGCATTCAATGCAATTTACTGCATAAGGTAAAAATTCTAACCTACCTTCATCTATATCTTTGCCACATATTTTACACTCACCATAACTTCCATCCTCTATTGCATTTAATGCATCATTTATCTTATCTAGTAATGATGCTTCATTTGCTTCAAGTGCTCTACCTTTCACAACTTCAAAATTTTCACTTCCCATATCAGCAGGGTGATTATCATAAAAGGATAATTCACTCGCAGTCTCAGAATTAAATTTAGTCATTCCATTATCACTTAGTTGTTTAATGACATCAGCAACTCTCTTTTTTTCTTTATTAAGTTTATTTTTATAATATGCAACTTTTTCCTTATTCATATAAATCATCCTTTCAAAAGTAATACTTGATTATATTCTTCCTTAAAAGATGATTTTTTAGTACATTAAATTTTCTAAATAAATATGCCTAGAAATTTAAAATATAAAATTAAAATTTTTAATATTTCACTTTATTTTCATCTTTTGTCACATATTAATAAAATTATGCTTCCAATTAGATAACATAGAATATCCTTAAAATCAAATGTACTTCCAAGAATAATTGAAAGTATTCTATTGTTATGTAATCCCATTAACTCCAAAATATTAAATAGTTGTATTGCTTCAACAAATGTTGCAAAAGCAAATAAATATATAGCTAAAAGTCTTATATCCTTTTTAATAAAACTTTTTATAAAAGTATACATTAAAATAATTACAAGTATATCTCCAATATATGTTCTAATAATTCTATCATTTATAAAAAGTGCAATTCCAGCCTCAATTAAGAATAAAATAATGAAAGCTAGTAAGTATTTAATATTAATTTTCATATATCCTCCAACAAATATTTATTAATTTTTACAGCATATTATAATAAATATCTTTTCTTAATTATACCAAAAAGTTGTAACAAATAGATTAACTCTTAAAGATTTCCCCTTTCGGAATATAAGCAAAAATCTTAACTTGAATAAAGACTTTAACAATTAAAATAAAGTGGTTAAATAAAAGGCTAATCATTAGCAATATGGCAAGATATTCCCTAATCCATTTATTTAGTGGAATATATAAAATAAATAATATGGACTTTAATGAGTGAATTAATAAAAAAGTTTTCTCATATTGCTGGAATACTAAAGCAGCAAGCGCATATGATATGTTATATGCGTTTACTTATCTATATATTAATACCGATAAAAATGTATATTCTTTTATTCTAATTTTATAAAAAAGATAAAAAAATCAATATTTTAACTTAATAATAATTTATTAGTTTTTGTTAAATATATAGCTATAAAAAATTAAGGGGTGGTATAAATGAAGCTAAAAGATAAATATGGTGAATGGGGAATTATTCTAGGTGCTACAGAAGGTGTTGGAAAAGCTTTCTGTGAAAAAATCGCTTCTGAAGGTATGAATGTTGTTATGGTTGGTAGACGAGAAGAAATGCTAAAAGATTTAGGTGAAGATATTTCATCTAAGTACGGTGTTGAACACTTAGTAATTAAAGCAGATTTTTCTGACTCTAATTCTGCAGATGAAATATTTGAAAAAACTAAAGATTTAGATATGGGATTTATGTCCTATGTAGCTTGCTTCCATACCTTTGGAAAACTTCAAGATACTCCTTGGGAAAAGCATGAACAAATGCTAAATGTCAATATAATAACATTTTTAAAATGTTTCTATCATTATATGGATATTTTTTCTAAGCAAGATCGTGGAGCAATAATAAATGTATCTTCGCTTACTGGAATTAGTTCATCTCCATATAACGCTCAATATGGTGCTGGAAAATCTTATATACTTAAGTTAACTGAAGCCGTAGCTTATGAAGCTTCAAAAACTAATGTTGATGTAGATGTAATAACACTTGGCACAACAATAACTCCTAGTTTACTTAAGAATCTTCCTGGAGGCCCTGCTGGAGAAGCAGTAATGAAATCTGCATTAACCCCAGAGGCTTGTGTTGAAGAAGCTTTTCAAAACTTAGGAAAGAAATTCTCTATTATTGCAGGTGAACATAACAAAGCTAATATTCACAATTGGAAAGCTAATCATACTGAAGATGAATTTATATCCTATATGGGATCTTTCTACGAAAGATAATAAGAAAATAATGAAAAAAGTATAATAGAGCTTATTTTCTATTATACTTTTTAAATTTTACCTGTTTTCCGCCATAACTCCTACTAAGCTATGTGGAACATAAGCTTCTTCTAAATATAAAATTTCCTCATCTGTTAACTCTATATTAACAGCACTAACTGCTCCCTCAATATGATGAAGTTTTGTTGCTCCAACTACCGGTGAAGCTACTTTACTCAATAGCCATGCTAATGATATTTCTGTCATAGATACTCCTTTTCTTTTAGATAATTCTGCTACTCTATCAATAATTATCTCATCTTGTTCCTTTGATGCATCATACTTAGACTTTGCATAATTATCCTGTTGCAGGCGTTCGGACTTTTCTCCTTGATACTTAGAAAGTCTTCCCCCAGCTAATGCACTATAAGGAGTCAGTGAAATATTTTCTTCTTTACAATAAGGAACCATTTCTCTTTCTTCTTCTCTGAAAATAAGATTATAATGTCCTTGTACAGAAATAAACTTTGCAAATCCTTCTTTTTCTGCCAAAGCATTTGCTTTTGCTATCTGCCATGCAAAGCAGTTAGAAATACCAATATAACGAACCTTTCCTGCCTTTACCATTCTATTTAGTCCATCCATAATTTCATAGAGTGGAGTATTATAATCCCACATATGATAGATATATAAATCCACATAGTCCATTCCAAGATTCTCAAGGCTTTGATTCAACATATTTTCAATATGCTCTTGGCCACTTATACCTTTCTCTATTTCCTCTTTTGTACGTGGCAAAAATTTTGTAGCTACAACTATATCTTCTCTTTTTGCATAATCTCTAAGTGCTCTTCCTAAATACTTTTCACTAGTTCCTCCTTGATACGCAATAGCAGTATCAAAAAAATTAACTCCCAGCTCTAATCCTCTTTTAATAATTTTTCTAGACTCCTCTTCATTTAAAGTCCATGTATGTTGACCTTTTCTAGAATCTCCAAAACCCATACAGCCCATACAAATACGAGATACATTTAAATCTGAATTACCAAGCTTTATATATTTCATTAATCTTACCACCTTTCATTTATAAAATTATTATAAAAAATATTAATTAATAATAAAATTTACAAAGCTAAAGTAAAATCAATATCTTGACATTTCTATAAAAATGTCAACCTATCTTATATATGGATTTTTCCCTATTTCTCCATCTTTAAATAGCTTTTCCATCCCTATACTTCTAAGCTGATTAATTAAATCCGCCATTTCTTCACATGAAGCAGGCATATCTGATAATATCCAAGATAACACCATACTACTTGATGCCATTGCATGATATTCAGTTGCAAACCGTAATGAATTTGACATTTCCTTTTTACCATAAAGCTCTTGATGCCATTTTAAATCAAATTCTTTGCAATGTTCGAATATATAATCTTTCAAACAGTTTTGAGTATCTATTAAACAAGCTTGCTTCATAAAATTATGATACTCCTTCATTCTTTTTAGTGAAGCTAGTAATGAATCATGAAAATTCATATTTTCTGATGAATTATTACTATATTCAGGAATTATCTTGCTTAAATAAATATACTGAATTAAATCGTTCTTATCTAAAAAATGATTATAAAAAGTTTGACGACTCACTCCAGTTTTAATTAAAAGCTCTTTAATAGTTATCTTTTCTAAAGATTTTATTTCACATAATTCTAGTAATCCCTCAACAAGAATTTCTTTCACACTTATAGCCATATATAAATCCCTCTTCTTTATTTGTATATACCTTTATAATATCAAATCAAAAGTCTTTCTACTAAATTTAAAATTTAATTATTTTTATTACTATATATTATATATTACATAATTACGTACCTATGTAAAGCAATTCTAAAATCAAATAAGAAATAAAATTTTATATGATTTCATTTAAAAAGCTTATAATTTATAGTACTATTGTATAGTAAAATTAAAGTTCTATTATTTGCTAAGGAGTGATTATAATGAGCGAACATAAACCAAATAAAACATGTCCTATATGTGGAAAAGATAATAATTGTCAAGTTGGACAAAAAGAATGTTGGTGCCATACTGTGAAATTTACAAAAGAAATTTTAGAAATGGTTCCACAAGAAAAAAGAGGAAAATCTTGCATGTGTAAATCCTGCTTTGAAAAACTTTCTCAAAATAAATAAAAAGCTCTCCTAGGTAACTATTGTTACATACTTAAATTAATATTTTATATATAATTACTATTAGGATACTATTAATTTAAAATTTCGGAGGTAAAATTATGAGTTGTGGTTGTGGAACAAATACTAAAGACGGAAAAGCCATTGTTGATAGATTAAGAGAAAAAGGAAAAGCAAATTTAAAACTAACTACTCCTTATACAATAAAATGTTCATGTGGAGAAGAGTGTGTAATGGAGACTTTTGTAACTGTTTGTCCAAATTGTAAAATGACTTACGCAATTACTCCATGTTCTCAAAGTGATATTAATAACATAAAGTCAGCAGGAATTAATTATTAATTAAAAAGTATTAGTGGAAAACCTCATACTTTTTTACTTTTTCCTATTTCGTAGCATTTGATATCATATGACATGCTAAGCTACCTCTTATCATCATATTCCACAATATGATGATATCTCTCTTTGACATAACTCTTTATTAGACATATACTAATAATACAAGTTGGCTAAGCCAATATGTAAACATAATATCGCGGGATGGAGCAGTTGGTAGCTCGTTGGGCTCATAACCCAAAGGTCGTAGGTTCAAGTCCTGCTCCCGCAACCAAAACCTTACTCTTACTGTAAGGTTTTTTTATTGTTTAAAAGCTTCTGAGTTATTTGTTAACTCTCTCAAAATTTTATTTAAATTATGTTAATTAATTGAAAGATAACAGAGCTAATTTACTCATCCTATGTTATACTTTCATTTAGATATTATGAAAGAAGGTACATATTTAATGAATTATAAAACTTTTGAAAATAAATTTGATGTTAAAGAAAACATTGCTTATGCCACTATTTTAAAGAAAGATGGAAGTGAATTAGTTTTCCTAATAGATGCTGATGATGTTGAAAGAATAAAATCTATGGGAACTTGGTTTGCTGAATGGAATAAAGACTTTAATGCTTATACAATTCAAAATATAAGCAAATCAAAAGGAACTAAACCTTTAAAACAAAGTCTTCAAACAGTTATTTTAAATACTAATCAAAAAGCTCCTGTTAAACATATTAATGAAAATATGCTAGATAACAGAAAATCTAATTTAGAAATAGTCCCAAGGGCTCAGAAAAATCATTATGAAAAAGTTGATGATAACACAATTGCTATCATCTTAACTAATAAATACGGCACTCCACATGCTAGAGCATTAATTTCTTCTGAAGATTTACACACTGTTATAACTGATGAGTTTAGCTGGGTTCAATATAAAAAGAATGGAGTTATCATGGTTATTGCAAATACTCCACAAGGTAGAATTCCTTTAGATAAACTTATAATGAATCCTACTGAATCTGAAACTGTACATCACATAAACTTAAACCCCCTGGACTGTAGACGTAGCAACTTAGAAAACAAAGTAATCGAATAAATATCCTAAAGAAAGCCTAGTGATGTAACACTAAGCTTTCCTTATTTATCACATGTCAAATTTTTACAAATATTTCATTTGTTTGAGGTCCGGTTCATTCTATACTATCCTAATTTAATTATAACTTTAAACTATAAAATCAATATTTTATTTAATTCAAATTCAATTGGAAAAGAACTACCGATTAATTTATTATAAAAGTATTTTAGCAAATTCCATATTATCAAATTCATTTTCTTTTATGTACTCTAATGAATCAATTAAATAACTTTTATGATGTTCTATAGTTTTAGAAAAAACTTGGATAAATTCAACTATGCTTTCTTTAGATTCCTGTTTATTGTATATATATTTCCCAACCAAATAAAATCTAATAAATGAATATCTTGTTAAAAGCATAATATATCCATCAAATATTGATTCAGATTCAGAAAATGGAAAAATATTATTATATATGAAATTTACTAAATAATTTTCAAAAATATAGCTATTATTATTAATGAAATTTTCATTATAATCTTCAAATGCTTTTATGTATAATCCTGAATATTCACTTATTTCAACATTTTCATCAAACTTAAATCCAACTATAATTTGCTTTGTATATTCTTTAAAAGAAAAGCTATCCACATTTTTAGATACATTTAAAAACTCTAACATTTTTTTTAAAAAATCAATTTGAATAAGATAATTTAATTGATTTTTTTCATAATGATCATTAACTAAATTTATATCATATTTTTTAATAAATTTAGGTACATTACTATAATTATCTTTAAGCTCGTCCTCTAATGTATTAATAAAATCACCTAATATATAAAGCCTTTTACTTAAATTTAATTTTCTGTTTTGTATTATTTTAATACTAAGATCTCTAATTTCTTTGAAATACTTTATTGGTGACTTATTATATTTTTTAGATTTAGTATCAATATCACTTGATACTATATGTTTTCCTAAGTTTTCTTCACTTTCTTTAAACTTAATTCCCTCTTCCTTTAACAAAAGAATTCTTGCAGCTTCAGGACAGGCTACATCAAGGGACATTTCATAATAACCATCTATTTTATTAATTATTCTAGGAAAAGATGTACAAACATTTGAAAGATATTCTTCTCCAAGCTTAGAATAAATAATGCAATAATTCTCTTCATCCAAAAAAGGACACCTTTTATCAGCTTTTAACTTTACTTTCCCATAATCTACATCATAACTTGTACAAAAATCATTGTTATGAACATTTTTTTGAAACATTCTTTTCATTTCTTTATCTTGAATTTTATAATATTGTTTGAAGGTAGCCTTATCTATATCTATATCCCAACCAACACAACAGCTATCTTTGCAGTTTCCACCTATACACTTAAATTCTTTAAAATATCCTGGGTATCTCATTTTTATATTTTCTCCCATAGTATAACTTTCCTTTTCAAATAAATTACTTAAACTATTCTATTACACATTTATTTTACTACAGAATTTTAAGTTTGTCAGATATGCCTCAATTTCTAGGTATAATATCAATATTATTCCTCCGAAATCAATGTATTGTCCCATTAAAAATATATTCTATATCTTCTAAAGCAAGAAATAATTCTTGTATCTTTATATGAGCAAGTTCTCATGGCCAAATATAAAATTTAACTGTTTAATTTGGTTACGATTCACTATTTATAATCCTAAATCCAATAGTACTAAAGCAAGCTATTATACTATTTTAGTTGTCCAATCCTCACAGTTCCATATTTCCGTTACAACATCTCTATAGAATTCTGGTTCGTGAGATACTAGTAAAATTGAACCTTTATATTCTTTTAATGCTCTCTTTAATTCATCCTTAGCATCTACATCTAAATGGTTTGTAGGCTCGTCAAGGATTAATATATTTGTTTCTGTATTTAATATCTTACATAATCTTACCTTTGCTGCTTCTCCACCTGATAAAACCATTATTTTTGATTCTAATTGTTTAGTTGTTAATCCACATTTAGCAAGGGCTGCTCTTATTTCGTATTGTGTCTTACTTGGGAACTCTTGCCATACTTCTTCTATACATGTATTTGTATTTTTTTCTCTATCTTCTTGTTCAAAGTATCCTATATGTTGATAGTCTCCTAAATAAACTTCTCCGCTTAAAGGTTGAATTTTTCCAAGTAAGCTCTTTAATAATGTACTTTTTCCAAGTCCATTAGCTCCAACTAAAGCTATCTTTTGACCTCTTTCCATATAAAGGTTTAAAGGTTTTGTAAGTGGTGAATCATATCCTATAACTAAGTCTTTAGTTTCAAATATAGTCTTTCCTGAAGTTCTTGCAATTTTAAAGTTAAACTCTGGTTTTGGTTTTTCTTTAGAAAGTTCTATAATCTCCATCTTATCTAACTTCTTTTGTCTTGACTTAGCCATATTAGCAGTTGCAACATTTGCTTTATTTCTTGCAACGAAATCTTCTAATCTAGCTATTTCTTTTTGCTGTTTTTCGTAAGCTGCTTCTAATCTCTTTTTATTTTCATCGTATAATCTCTTAAATTCATAGTAATCACCAACATATCTAGTTAGTTTTCTTTCTTCAACATGATATATTAAATTAACTACTGAATTTAAAAATGGTATATCGTGAGAAATTAATATAAATGCATTTTCATAATTTTGAAGATATCTCTTAAGCCATTCTATATGTTCTTCATCTAAGTAGTTGGTAGGCTCATCTAGAAGTAGTATATCTGGATTCTGTAGTAACAACTTACCTAAAAGTATCTTAGTTCTTTGACCTCCTGATAAATCATCTACATCCCTATCTAACCCTAACTCTAAAAGACCTAGTCCTTTTGCAACTTCCTCTACCTTTGCATCTATTATGTAAAATCCATTATGATCTAAAAGATCTTGGATAACTGCTGTTCTATTTAACATCTTTTCTAATTCTTCTGGTGTACAATCTCCCATTTTTTCATAAAGAGAATTCATCTCTGTTTCTAAATCAAAAAGATATTTAAAAGCATCTCTTAGTGAATCTCTAATGCTTTGTCCTTTTTCTAAAGCTGCATGTTGATCCATATATCCAACTCTAACATTGTTTGACCAAATAACTTTTCCCTCATCTGGCATAAGTTTATTTGTAACTATACTCATAAAAGTTGATTTTCCTTCACCATTGGCACCAATTAATCCAACGTGTTCCCCCTTTAATAATCTAAAGGACACATCTTCAAATATAGCTCTATCACCAAAGCCATGGCTCATATCTTTAACTGTTAATACGCTCATTTACTAGCCTCCCGTAGTTATATCTATTTATTAAAAATTTAATTATTTTTTACAAAAATAAGGTATGATTATTATCATACCTTACCTATTATAAACTATAATCTAAGAAAATAAATAGATTTTTTTTAACAATTTTAGTATTCATATTCTTTTACATTTTCACAAATAGAAATACTTAAAGTTTTATCATCTATAACTTTTTTATAAGAACATAAAAAGTCATTTAATTCTATATCATTTAAATCTATTTTTCCTTTACTAGTTAAAATAATTTTTTCTCCATCTGTTAATATATTTAAATCATTTTTATCATTCTTTATAGAATAACCATTAACTGTAGAAACCTTTATTCCATCTTTATATTTTTCTTGAAAGCTCATATTTTTTCTTATTTTTTCAATGTCTCCTGCACCTGGAATAACATTACTTAATCCTAAAGATTTAATTTGTTCCTCAATTCCAGATGAATCAAATCCATATCTTTCCATAAGCTTAGTTTGCATTTTTAGAAACTTATCTTGGGATATATTATTTTCTTCCATATACTCCATCATTTTTTTAGTGAAATCTGACATATTTAATTTTCCAGAAGACATATCATAATATAAATTATAAATATATGATTCAAATTTATCTATATCTTTGTCATTTACTCTATTTTTTAATTCATTAAAATCTATAATTCTATCCATAATATTAATCAACTCCTATATGTTTAATAGATGTTATTAATATTATACTATTAATCCTCACTTTATTCTATTGACTTAATTTAATATTAATATTTTTTAATAAAATTTTAATTAATTTGCTGCCTTTACTGAATCCCAAACACTTTCATATAACTTAAGCTTTTCTTGAGGTAAGTATTTATAAACTTCACATTTTTCCATAATATTTTGTGGCATATATGCTCCTTCATTATTTCTTACTTCCTCTGGCTGCTCTTCCATAGCTAATTTATTTGGAGTTGTATATCCTATTTCTTCTGCAATTTTGTAAGCATTATCTTTACTGCTTACAAAGTTTATAAACTCTTCTGCAGTTTCCTTATCATTTGCATTAGTTGGAATAGCCCAAGAGTCTAACCAATAATTAGCCCCTTCTTTTGGAATTACATATTCTAAATTTTCATTTTCATCTGATAAAGTTAAACCCTCTCCAGACCATATCATAGCAATAGCTACTTCACCTGAAGTCATTAAATCCTTAACTTCATCAGCACCATATTTTAATACTAATGGCTTTTGTTCAATTAATTCATTCTTAGCTTCTTCTAATTCTTTTTCATCAGTTGTATTTAAAGAATAACCCAATTTTTTTAATGCCATTCCTATAGCATCTCTTTGAGCATCTAATACAAAGATTTGCTTCTTGTATTTTTCATTCCACATTATATCCCAGCTATCTACAGGATCAGATACTAAGTCTTTATTATATATAATACCAATAGTACCATTCATATAAGGAACAGTATAATCATTATTTGGATCATATGGTTGCCCCATATCACTTTCATTCATTTCTTCTAAATTAGGGATTTTATCCTTATCTATCTTTTGAAGTAGTCCTTCTTGAATCATTCTATCAGCCATATAATCAGATACTAAAACTGCATCCCAATTAGTTTTTCCTGAAGAAACTTCTATATACATAGTTTCCATATCATCAAAAGTTTTATAATTCACTTTTACATTATACTTGTCTTCAAATTCTTCTATTATTCCATCTGATATGTTTTCCCCATAGTTTAGTACATTTATAGTTTTTTTATTACTTTTTTGACAACCTGCGAATAATCCAAAAGTTAAAACTAAACTACAAATTAGTGCGGAAATCTTAATAGATTTTTTCATTAATAATCTTCCTTTCAAATATAATAATTATTTTCTAATAATTATTATAAAGTGTATTCTATTTATTGCAAGTAAAATATATCCATATAATTTATATATTTTAGTATTTTCTTTTTTATACATTTTTATATTTATATTTCTATTGAAATAAGAACATTTGTTCGGTATAATGATCTTAATTAATTTAAGTAGGTGATTTTATGAATATAAAAGAAAAACTAACTATTCTTTCAGCAGCTGCTAAATATGATGTATCTTGTTCTTCTTCCGGTTCTAAAAGGAAAAATACTAATAATGGTTTGGGGGATGCTTCTAATAGTGGTATCTGCCATAGTTTTGCAGCAGATGGAAGATGTATTTCTCTATTAAAAATTTTATTAACTAATTACTGTATTTATAACTGCAAATATTGTGTAAATGCTTCCTCTAAGGATATTCCTAGAGCTGCTTTCACTCCTGAAGAAGTTGTAAATTTAACTATTAATTTTTACAAAAGAAACTATATTGAAGGACTTTTCTTAAGCTCTGCTATTTTTAAAAATCCTAATTATACAATGGAGCTTTTACTTTCAGTTGTTAAAAAGCTAAGATTAGAAGAAAATTTTAATGGATATATTCACTTAAAAGCTATTCCTGGAGCAGATGAGTATTTAATTAAAGAATCTGGAAAATTTGTTGATAGAATGAGTGTAAATATCGAGCTTCCATCCTCTTCTAGTTTAAAACTTCTCGCACCTCAAAAAACTAAAGAAAATATATTAGCTCCTATGGGAATTATTAAAAATTCAATTTTAGAAAATAAAGACTTAAAAAGGAATATAAAATCTACTCCTTTATTTGTTCCTGGGGGACAAAGTACCCAACTTATTGTAGGTGCTACCAAAGAAAGTGACTATAAGATTTTGAATCTATCAGAAAATCTATATAATAAATTTAATTTAAAAAGAGTTTATTACTCAGCTTATGTTCCTGTTGTTAAAGATGAAAAAGCTCTGCCAGATATAACTCATCCACCTTTAGTTAGAGAACATAGATTATATCAGGCAGATTGGTTATTAAGGTTTTATGGATTCAAAGCTAATGAATTATTAAAAAATGAAAGCGAAAACTTTGATTTAAATTTTGATCCTAAAACTTCTTGGGCTCTAAATAATATAAATAGTTTTCCTATGGAAGTAAATAAAGTTTCCTATAATGAACTTCTTAGGATTCCTGGAGTAGGAGTTCGTTCTGCACAAAGAATTTTAATGGCTCGAAAAGTTCACTCCCTTTCATTTGAAGATTTAAAAAAGATAGGAGTAGTTTTAAAAAGAGCTAAATATTTTATTACTTGCAAAGGAAAATACTATGGAGATGTGTCCTTTAATGATGAAAAAATTAGAACTAGGCTTTTGTATATGGATAAACCTAAATTAGATAATGAAAACTCTAAACAATTATCCTTTTTTGATGATATCTATACTAGTTCTAAAAGTAAAATTCTTATTCCAGAATCTAAAAAGATTATACTTCCAAATGATAAATTTACTTCTATTACTGGAGAATTATAAGGTGGTGAATTTATGTTAAAATTAATTTATGAAGACTCCTTTGAAGGTTTTTTAAGTGCAATTTATAATGCTTTTTACTCTAAAGAAGAAGTAACTTCTATTGAAATTAATGATGATTTTGATGTTGATATGTTAACTATAATTGAATATGTAGAAACAGATATAGAAAAATATAAAAAAGTTAAAGATTCTATAGTTTTAAAAATTGATCCTCTTGCCCTAAATAAAATATATAAACTTTATTTATCAAATTATAAAAATAAAGGATTACTATGCTATAAATATTTAAAACTAGCCTTTAAATTAGGAACAAATATACACAAGCACTTATATATAAATGAAGTTAGAGAACTAGACTTAATAGAAAGACGTGTTTCCCTAGAAGCCCATAGATTTATTGGGTTTGTTCGTTTTTCACTAATAAATAATAAAATTTTATATTCTCAAATAGAACCTGATAATAATATTCTTGAATTAATATCTCCTCATTTTAAAAGTAGATTTATTAATGAATATTGGATTATTCATGATGTTAAAAGAAATATTGCTTCTATCTACAATAAGATTTCTTGGGAGGTAATAGAAATGAATAATGATTTATATAATTATTTTAAAAATTATAATGATGAATTTGAGAACCTTTGGAGAAATTATTTTAAATCTACCTCAATAAAAGAAAGAAATAATTTAAAACTTCAAAAAAGATCAATGCCTAAAAGATATTGGAATAACCTAACAGAACTAAAAAATCACTAAGATTTAATGGTTTTAAATTTTAGTGATTTATAAATAATTATTCATTTTAATTTTAATAGGGTACTGTATCCCCTATTAAAATTAAAGTGTTGCTATAGCTTCTATTTCTACTAAACAATCCTTAGGAAGTCTTGCAACTTCTACACAACTTCTTGCTGGAGTATTTTCAGTAAAATACTCTCCATAAACTTCATTTACTTTTGCAAAGTCATTCATATCCTTAATAAATACTACTACTTTAACTACCTTATCTAGACTAGTACCAGCTTCTTCTAAAATAGCTTTAACATTTTCTAAAGATTGCCTCGTAGCAGCCTTTATTTCTGTTGCAATTTCTCCCGTTACTGGATTGACTGGAATTTGACCTGAAGTAAATACCATATCTCCTATTTTAATTCCTTGAGAATAAGGTCCTATTGCTGCTGGAGCATTAGGAGTTGAAATAATTTCTTTTTTCATATAATATACTCCCTTTCTTTTATGTATTTTTTATTGGATTTTATTTAAAATATCCATATCCATTTTTTACTAATAAAACTATACACTGTTTCAAAGAAAACTTCAACATAAAATAAATCAATTTATTTTTCTTATAGTAATTTATTTTATTTTTTTATATTAGTTTAATATTTTTCCAATAAAAACTTTAATACTTTATTAATAAGTGATAAAATAATATTAAAATTCTGAGGGAGGTAGTATTTATGAATAAAGATGTTAAAATTGATTGGGATAATCTTGGTTTTAACTATATTAAAACTGATTACAGATATATATCAGTTTGGAAAGATGGAAAATGGGACGAAGGTAAGCTTACTGAAGATAATATGTTAACTATAAGTGAAGCTTCAACAGCTCTCCATTATGGTCAACAATGCTTTGAAGGATTAAAAGCTTATAGAAGAAAAGACGGTAAAGTTCAATTATTTAGAGTAAATAGAAATGCTAAAAGAATGAATGATAGCACTAAGAAATTACTTATGCCAGAACTACCAGAAGAAAAATTTATAGATGCTTGTATGCAAGTTGTAAAAGCTAATGAACATTATGTTCCCCCATATGGCACTGGTGCTACATTATATTTAAGACCTTTTATGATAGGTGTTGGAAATAATATTGGTGTTAAACCTGCACCTGAATACATATTTTGCGTGTTTGCAGTGCCTGTAGGTCCATATTTTAAAGAAGGTTTATCACCATGTAACTTTATGATAGCAGATTATGATAGAGCTGCCCCACAAGGAACAGGTGGACAAAAAGTAGGTGGAAACTATGCAGCTTCATTGCATCCACATTTAATTGCTGCTGAAAGAGGTTTTGCTGATTGTATCTATCTAGATCCTGCAACCCATTCAAAAATTGAAGAAGTTGGTGCTGCAAATTTCTTTGGTATAACTAAAAACAATGAATTTGTTACCCCAAAATCACCATCAATCCTTCCAAGTATAACCAAATACTCCCTAATGGATATTGCTAGAGATTATTTAAATATGCCTGTATATGAAAGAGATGTTTATGTAGATAATCTAGATGAGTTTAAAGAAGCTGGTGCTTGTGGTACTGCTGCTGTTATAACTCCTATTGGTGGTATAGAATATAATGATAAACTTCATGTATTTTATAGCGAAAAGGAAGTTGGCCCTATTATAAAAGAACTTTATAGGATACTTTGTGGAATTCAATTTGGTGATGTTGAAGCACCAGATGGTTGGATTTTTGAAGTAAACTAATTATAATTTATTATTTTTAAAATTTTAAGATATTATAAAAAATGATGTATCATACATTGATGATACATCATTTTTTATAACTAAATATGATTTGCTACTTCATAAGCATCCCAAATCGCATACATTATATTAGAAACTTTACGAGCATCTCCTAAAAGGTGGATATTAGACACTTCAAACTCTAACTCATTGTATAATGAATTTTCTTCTTTATATCCTATAGCAAGAATAACTGAATCACATTTTATAGTTTCTAATCCATTTTCTCTTTCTATTTTAAGAACTCCATTATTATATGATTTAACCTTTGAATTTACTTTTACATCTATATTATTAAATGGAATTAATCTTTCTAGCATTTCACTATTTGCTGAACATAAAGGTCCATTTACTGCTAATATTTTATCAAGTGCTTCAACTATTGTAACTTTCTTTCCCTTCTTTACAAGATCAAGTGCTAGTTCGCAACCAACTAATCCTCCACCTACTATAACAGTATTATCTCCACAATCTTCTTTTCCAATTAATATGTCTGCTGCTGTATATACTTTACTATCATCACCAAGAGAAAATACTTTTGGCGTAGAACCTGTTGCAATTATTACCTCATCTGCATTTGAATTAAGAATATCTTCCTTTGTAATTTCTATATTTAAATTTACTTCAACATCTAAATTTTTTAAAGTATTACTATACCAAGTAGCTAACGCAATATCATCCTCTTTAAAATCTGGTGCACCGCCTGGAATTAAATTTCCACCTAATTTGTCACTCTTTTCATAAACTACTGGGATATGTCCTCTTAATGCTAATACCCTAGCCGCTTCACATCCAGCTACTCCACCGCCAACTATTAAAACTTTTTTCTTTTTTAATATAGGATTTAAAGCATTATCCTTTTCTCTACATGCTTGAGGATTTACTGCACAATTAAGCATAGAATAATGTTGAATACGTCCCATACATCCTTCTTGGCAAGATATACATGGTCTAATTGATTCGATTCTATTTGCTCTTAACTTATTTACATAATCAGGATCTGCAAGTAATGGTCTTCCAAGGCTTATCATGTCACATGTTCCATTTTCAATAGCTTCAAGAGCCATATCTGGATTATCCATTCTTCCTGCACATATTATTGGTACATTAACTGTATCTTTCATTAATTTAGCAAAAGGTCTATATAATCCTTTTTCTTGATACATTGGAGGATGACTCCACCACCATGAATCATAGGATCCTACATCTACATCTAATGAATCATATCCATAAGATACAAGTAGTCTAGCTGCTTCTATTCCTTCATCTATATCTCTTCCCTTTTCAGTGAATTCTTCTCCTGGAAGAGCTCCATCTCTTAAATCCTTTATAAAACTCTTTGGTGAATATCTAAGAGTTACTGGAAAGTCTTCTCCACATCTTTCTTTAATTTCTTCAACTATTTCACGAGCGAAACGAAGTCTATTTTCTAAACTTCCACCATATTCATCTCTTCTTTGATTAAATAATGATATGGCAAATTGATCTATTAAGTATCCTTCATGAACAGCATGAATTTGAACTCCATCAAATCCTGCTCTTTTAGCGTTATACGCACCATCTCCAAATTTCTTAACTATAGATTTTATTTCTTCTATTGTTAACTCTCTACAAATTTTATCAAGCCATCTATGTTGTATCGGTGATGGGGCAACTGGTGGAAATTCTCCTAAGTTAGTAGGTATTGTAACTCTACCAAAACCACCTGACATTTGTAAAAATATCTTTGCATTATACGCATGTATTCTTTCAGTCATTTCTCTAGCAGTTCTAATAAATTGAACTGGATTGTGTGTTGGACAAGGACAATTAGGCATTCCATGTTCTTCAACAACATTATCTACAAAAGTTACACCAGTAATTATTAATCCTGTTCCCCCTTTTGCTCTCTCAGTATAATAGTTAATTCCCCTTTGATTAAATCCACCCTCACTATCTGATAATCCTAGCGGACCCATAGGTGCCATAGCAAAACGATTTTTTATTTCACATTTTCCTATTTTAACTGGCTCAAATAATTTTTTGTATCTATTCATAAAACTCCCCCCTATTAGTTAAAAAATTAACATTTACAAATTCATTATATTACTACAATATAAACATGTCAATATTTACATGTTTATATTTATATCAATCTTTTAATTTATATTTTTTCATGCTAAAATATTAAATATAAATGTTGTAAGAAAGGTAGTACATATGAGGACATTAAAATATGCAATCTTAGGTCTTGTTAATAGAAGTCCATTAACAGGCTATGATATAACTAAATCTTTTAATTCAGGATTAATTGAGTTTTGGTATGCAAAACATAGTCAGATTTATCCTGAGTTAAAAAAATTAACAGAAGAAGGACTAATTTCTTATGAAGTTGTTATTCAAGGAGAGAAACTTGAAAAGAAATTATATTCTATTACTGAAAAAGGTAGACTTAGCCTTCAAAATTGGCTAAAAAAAGATGATCCTTTAGAGCCTACCCCTAAAGATATTTTTAGATTAAAAGCTTATTTCTGTGATGAAATGGATAAAGAAACACTAAATGCTCAATTTCAAAGTGCTATTATAAAACATACTGAAAGATTATCCTATCTAGAAAGTGCTATGGAAAATTTATCAAAAGACAAAGACGTTTCAAAAGTATCATCACCAGGATTTGGGGACTATATTGTTCTAAACGGAGCTATAATGCGAGAAAAAAATTACATTGATTGGCTTAATGATTGCTTAGATAAAATATCTAAAGATAACTAAGCCATAAAAAAATTCACATATGTAAATTTTGCTTATTCATACACCCACTCCAAGTCATGGGAAAATTACATATGTGAACTTTTAATTTAAAGTAATTATATACAAATATTCACAATAAACATATTATCTTTAATTTCTATATTTAAATCTCCACCTTGTGCCTCAGCTAATCCCCTTGCAATGTCTAATCCAAGTCCCGATCCTTCTGTACTTCTTGAAACATCTCCCCTTTTAAATCTTTCAACTAAACTTTCTGCATCTATATTTATATTTTCTTCTACCTTATTAATAAATATCACTTTACTTTTTTTATTAACCTTACTTTCATCATATTCAATTATTATAAAAACATCCGATGGATTTAAGGCATATTTAATAATATTAGATATTATATTTTGATATATTCTTAATATTTTATTATAGTCCCCACTAACTATAATCTTTTTTTTCTCTTCTACACTAAATTCTTTAGAGTTAATATAAATCTTTTTATTAATATTTAATTCTTTTTCTAGTAATTTCTCCTTTACTTCAAGCAAAGCTTGATTCAATACTTCCATTAAGTCTATTTCTTTTATTTCTAAAATAACTGTTTCAGAATTTGCAATTATAGACTCTTTTAAATCCTTTAATAATACACTTATTTCATTTGCTTTTCTTTCTAATATACTTATATATTCTTTTCTATCCTTTATCTTAATATCATCTTTGCTTAAAAAATCAACATAATTTATTACTGATGTTAAAGGAGTTCTTAAATCATGAGATACATTAGTTATTAAATCCATCTTATTTATATTAGAAATAGCTTCTCTATCTTCGATATCCTTAGATATTAAAATAAAATCAAAAATGGCTCTATTCATTATATTAAACTCAACTCCATTAAGAATTGCATAATTACTTTTATTAACATTCAATATTTCAATAACCTTAGTAAAATTGCCATCTTCTAAATATTTAATCGTTTTATCTAAAACTAAATTTATATTTTTAATTATTAAATTATTTTTCACAAGACTTATATAAAGATATATAGCAATAATTGTATTTAATATAATTATCCAAACTAATATAGTTTCTTTTATATCTATTCCTTTCATGGTTATTTGAAAAATAATTTGATAAAAAATCATATAAAAAATCACATTAATTACTATCTTTATTAATCTATCAAATACTTTTATTTTATAAAATCTCTTTTCATATTCTTCTATATTACTTTTATTATACACTCTACATTTTAAAACTATTTGAATTACTGAAATAGCTACTATTATAGAGAAAACTATCCAAGTTAATAAAACTATATATTTAGGTCCTTCAGTATTGTAATTTGGTAAAAACTCTTTACCTGTTGTATTAACTAATTTTCTTACAACAAAATAATTAATCAAAATTAAAATCTTACCTATTATTGTCTCTAATAATACTTTTTCATTTATTAATCTTAAATTTTTAACTTCATAATCCTTAAGCCAGCTTATATTATTTTTTAATAACACCTTATCTAATAACATTAATTCACCACCTTATCTAGGGAAGCTTCTGTTATTAACTTTATATTAAAGGTAATAATAACTTTAAATAAATCTCCATCTATATTTATTTTAAAATCTCCTTTTTGTAATAAAACTAAATTTTTTGCAATTTCTAAGCCAAGGCCAGAAACATCTTCACTTTTATTACTATTAATTAAATATACTAAATCCTTTGGATCTATATTTAATTCCTTTTTAGAAGTATTTTTTAAGATTATATGTATTTTTTCATCTTCTCTCTTTACATCTAAATAAATTCTACTATTTTCTAAAGAATGTTTTACTATATTTTCAAAAATAATATCAAATACTCTCCATAGCATTTCTCCACTACAGGATATATATAATCCTTCATTCGGAAAACTACTCTTAATTATTAAGTTTTTATCTAATAACTTATCTTCTATTTCTATAGTTGCTTGCTTTAAGAACTCTATTACTTCAATATCATTTAACTCTATTTCCATATCTCCTGTGGCAGTTTTAGAAGCTTCAAATAATTCTTCAACTAATTTTTTTAAGTTATTTGACTTAATCTTTAAAATTTTTATTGCATCATCATTATCTTCTTCTAGCTTTAATTTATTTATATTAGTGTCTATATCTTCTAATGGCTTATTTAATTTATTTGTTAAATTATTTATAAGCTCCATATTAACTTTTTCATTTTTTCTAATATTTATTGCAGATTTTTTTAAGTCTAAGGATATATAATTAATTTTATCTATTAAATTTAAATAATTTCTATCTATAGGTATTTCAATATTTTCTTTATTAAAAACTTCCCTTTGAATATAGTAGCTTGATTTTTCTTCATTTTTAAAATCCTTTATCCACTTTTCAATACCACTCCATATAAAAGAGCTCATACTATTATTTTTAAATAACTTTATAAACATTAAAATATTTAATAATGTTAAAAGTATAATAATAGATACTAAGGTTTTATATTGTGGAACTATATAAATGAATAGTATTAGTAAAATATCTAATAAAATAAAAAATAAATACTTTAAGCTGTTTCCTTTATTTTTCAAACTTATATCCAACTCCCCATACAACTTTTATATATCTTGGTTTTTTAGGATCTACTTCTATCTTTTCTCTAATTCTTCTTACATGTACCATTACTGTATCTGTATTAAAGCATGGTTCCTCCCATACTCTTTCATATATTTCTTTTGCAGAAAATACTCTACCAGGACTTCTTAAGAGTAATTCTAAAATCCTATATTCTGTTTTAGTTATTTTTATTTCTTTTCCATCTAACTCTAATAATTTTTTCTTTTTATCTAGTTTTATTATTCCATAGGATAAAATATCCTCCTCATTTTCTCTTGAATAATTACCTAAATCTACATATCTTCTTAATTGAGATTTTACTCTAGCAATTAGCTCTAAAGGATTAAAAGGCTTAGTTATATAATCATCTGCACCAATATTTAAGCCTAAAATTTTATCTGTATCTTGAGATTTTGCTGATAAAATTATAATAGGTATATTTTTATCTTCTCTTATATTCATAGTTGCCCTCATTCCATCCATTTTAGGCATCATTAAGTCCATTATAACTAGATGTATATCTTCTTTATTTACTATATTTAATGCTTCTATTCCATCATAGGCTTTAATTACATTTATATTTTCATTTTTCAAATAAATTTCAATTGCATCTGTTATTTCTTTTTCATCATCAACTACTAAAACATTATACTTCCCCATACTTTTATTTTTTTCTCCCTTTGCTTTAAGTTATTATATGTAAATTATAACATCTATAAATTATATATTAAGTTATAAATTTAAAAATAATCTATAATATTTCTAACAAATTCCTTACAAATAAAATAGGAGATAAAAATCATACTTATTATTCTATTGCTAAAGCTCTAAGCAATAAAAATATGATTTTTATCTCCCTCTATAATTTATTTATAAATTACTCATAGATTAATTTTCAAAATTATTTTTCTTTACTTCCACTAGTAATAAAGTAATATGGTAAAGCTAAAAATAATACTCCCCCGATAAAGTTTCCTAGTGAAACTAAAACTATATTATATGTATATCCCCTCAAAGTAATTGTTGCTGGATCTATTAAATAACCCATAGCTAAAAAACTCATATTTGCAACACTATGTTCAAATCCTGCAGTTATAAAAGTAAATAAGCACCAGAAAATCATTAATATTTTAGCAGTTTCTTCTTTTAGCTTATAGCACATCCAAACAGCTAAACAAACCAGTATATTACATAATATACCCTTAATAATTAACTGATCTGCTGGGGTATTTATTTTAGCAAGAGCATTACTAACTATAAATTCTCCAATATAATCACTTTTACCGCTTGCTAAACCAGCTTGAACAAATAGAATTGCTCCAATAATTCCTCCAAGTATATTTCCAATCCAACTTGAAAACCAAATTTTTAAAGCATCTATCCAAGTTACTGTTTTTTCTAAAGCTCCCATAGTCATAATCATGGCATTACTTGTAAATAAATCTCCACCTGCCATTAATACTAAGCTAAGTGCTACTCCAAAAGATGCTCCCATTAGAATTTTATAAGTATCTACTCCATTGTGATGTAATATTCCACCTATACTATAAATTAGCATAATCCCTAAACTTACAAATAAGCTTCCTAAAGCAGCACTTATTAAGTATCTAGCCTTACTTCTTTTTAATAAATTACTTTTAACCTCTGCTGAATGGGCTAAATTATGAATTTCTTTGCTGTACATGTTGCACCCCACTATATAATATTAATTTTTTTCAAATCACTTAACGTAGTAATTTAAATTTTTGCCAAAAAATATTGTATAATGAAAAACAAAGTTTTGCAATTAAAACTTTGTTTTTTTCATTTATATTATTTAATTTTTTCATGGATTTTTCTTATATAAAACTCTCTAACCTCTTTATATTCTAGTAATGATTTTTTTACTGGATTTACTTTTATATTATTTTCTTCCATTAAAGTTCTCCAAGAGTTTTTGTCTCCCAAAATATCTTTTTTAATATGATTTCCAGGCAACATCAAAATTGAAGCCATTGATACTTCTTCAATATTATTCTTTATAAGTTCTTTTAATATATCAGCTTTCTTAATTTCACCTTCTAATGTTCCCATATATACACTTTTAAACCCTTTTTTAATGAAAGTATTTTTTAGTTCATTATAACTTTCAGTATCTATACTTTTTGAACCATGACCAACTAATACTATGTTTTGAGTTTTCTTTAAATCCTCATCCATAGCATCTACAATCAACTTACATCCTTCATGCAATGATTTTTCTTCATTTCCCATAATAACTTCACCTAAAGTTATTTTAGAAAAAGAATAATTGTATTCTTTTATAGTTTTTTCAATAGATAAAAATTCAATACCTTCTATAATATGAAGTGGTTGTATATATACTTCTCTATATTTATCATTACTTAAATTAAATAGTACCTCTTCTAGCCTAGGTACTATCTTTCCATATTTATTAAATAAAATATTAGATACTATACTAGATGTAAAGGCCTTACATACATAGTACTTATCATTAAAACTTTTTCTTATTTCTTCTTCAAAGTCTTCTATCTCTTTTAATCCATCTAAATTAGATGTTCCAAATGAAACAATAACAATTGCTTTTGACATAATCATCCCTCTATTAAATATTAAAATTTCTGAAGACTTCTAGGAATTTATTAATATGATCTTCTGTATGAGCAACACTTAAAAATAATGCCTCATATTGAGATGGCGGTATATTAATTCCATTTTCAATCATATGTTTAAAATACTTCTTGAAAATTTCTGCATCACAAGTTTTTACATCTTCATAATTTCTTACTTCTTTTAAAGTTGTAAAGAATATAGTAAGCATTCCACCATATCTATTTATAGTTAATGGAATAGACTTTTCTTTAGCTATATCTAATAACCCATCTTCTAATAACTTTCCAAGACTATCTATTTTTTCATAATACTCTTCTTTATTATTTCTAAGCTTATTTAATGTTGCAAGCCCTGCTGCCATTACTATTGGATTTCCTGACATAGTACCTGCTTGATAAACTTCACCTACTGGAGATAAACATTCCATTATTTCTTTTTTACCACCATATACACCACAAGGAAGACCACCACCAATAATCTTTGCATATGTAACTAAATCAGGCTTTGCAGTAAATAGTTTTTGAGCCCCTTCATAGGATACTCTAAATCCACTCATAACCTCATCAAATATTAATAAAGCTCCATATTTATCACATTCTTCTCTTAATAGATTCATAAAGTCTTCTTCAGCCTTTATTACTCCCATATTTCCAGCTACAGGCTCTATTATAACTCCTGCAATATCATTTCCATACTTATCAAATAAAGATTTCACGCTATCTTTATCATTATAAACTGCAATTAGTGTATTTTTAATACTATCTTCAGGAACTCCTAAAGAACCTGGGATTCCATTAGTTAATACACCTGAACCTGCCTCTACTAAAAATCCATCAAAATGTCCATGATAGCATCCTGCAAATTTTATAATTTTATTCTTTTTAGTATAGCCTCTAGCTAATTTGATAGCACTCATAGTTGCTTCTGTTCCTGAATTAACCATTCTTATCATTTCAACATTTTCTGAGTTTTTACATAAAAACTTTGCCATAGCTAGTTCTAATTCAGTTGGAGCTCCAAAAGCTATTGCACTTTCTGACACTTCCTTTATAGCCTTTACTACATCCCTATCAGAATGCCCTAGTATCATTGGTCCCCATGCTAATACAAAATCAATATATTCCTTTCCTTCTTCATCTATTATTATTGCCCCTTTTCCACTTTTTATAATTGGAGGAGTCATTCCTGTATTTTTGTAAGATCTAACAGGTGAATTAACTCCACCTGGCATATATTTTTTTGATTCATGAAATATTACATCATTCCTCATAACTTAATTCTCCTTTAACCATCTTACTGCATCTAAAGCAAAGTAAGTTATTATAATATCTGCTCCGGCCCTTTTCATAGATAACAACATTTCTAAGGCTACTGATTTTTCATCTATAAGGCCTGCCTCTGCTGCTGATTTAACCATTGCAAACTCTCCACTTACATTATACGCACAAATTGGAACATTTACCAACTCTTTAGCTCTTCTAATAATATCTAAATAAGACATTGCTGGTTTAACCATTATTATATCAGCACCCTCATTAATATCCCATTGAATTTCCTTTAATGCTTCTTCTGAATTAGCCGGGTCCATTTGATAAGTTTTTCTATCACCAAATTGTGGTGTTGAATGGGCAGCTTCTCTAAATGGTCCATAGAATGCTGATGAATATTTAGCTGCGTAACTCATTATAGCTACATTTTTATATCCATTTTCATCCAAGACCTCTCTTATATGACCTATTCTTCCATCCATCATATCAGAAGGTGCTACCATATCAGCTCCAGCTTTAGCATAGGATAATGAAATCTTTCCTAATACATCAAGAGTTTTATCATTATCAACTTCATTTCCATTTAATATTCCACAATGACCATGACTTGTATATTGACACATACAAACATCTGTTATTATATATAAATCCTTAGAAATTTCTCTTATTTTTCTAATTGCTTGTTGAACAATTCCATCATCCTTATAACTCTCTGATCCACAATCATCTTTATGATTTGGTAATCCAAATAAGATTACTCCTCTTATATTACATTCTTCAACTTCTTTAATTATTTCAGGAAGTCTATCTAAAGACCAATGATAATTTCCTTTCATTGATGATATTTCTTCTTTTATATTTTCTCCTTCTACAACGAAAATTGGGAAAATAAAATCATTAGAATTTAAAACATTTTCTCTTACTAAATCTCTAATTGCTGAATTTGCTCTTAATCTTCTTCCCCTTTTAATCATTTAAATCACCTTATCCTTCTTTATATGCTTGTATATTTCTACTATTTCTTCTAAAAAGCCATCCTCCGAATGTATTTTACACATATGTGCTTCTATTGAATTTTCCTTTAACGCTTTGAAAGTTTGAGGACCAATTGCAATATTATATTTTTCTTTAATTTTATCTTTACCAAATAATGATATCATATTATTAACAGTACTTGGACTAGTAAATAATATAAAATCCACCTCTTCAAATGCTCTTTCATTTTTCACTTCACCACAAACAGTATTATATGTATGAATTCTATCTACAACTAATCCTAATTTTTCAATTTCGTTTTTTAAATATTCTCTACTTGATGACGAACATGGAATCAATACTTTTTCTTCACTTCTTAAATGAGGTTCTAATGCTTTAAATAAGCCTTCTCCTACAAATTCTCTTCCCATAGCAAAAGCTTGAATACCTCTATTCTCAAGAGCCTTTCTTGTAGCTTTTCCTACAACTGAAAATTTTGCCTTTATTGATCTCAAATCTATATTATTTTCTATAATATAGTCAAAGAACATATTTACACCATTTACCGAAGAAAGTATTATATGATCATAATCAGAAAGCTTATCCTTAACTTCATTTAAATTATCTTTCCTTGGCTCTATTTTTATAGAATTTATTTCTGTAACCTCTGAACCTAATTCTCTTAACCTCTTTTTTAAATTAGATGATTGCTCTCTAGATCTTGTAACACAGATATTTAGTCCAAAAAGAGGTTTTTTTTCATACCAATTAAGTTTATCACTTAATGAAACAACTTCACCCATTACTATTATACATGGAGATTGTAATTTAGCATCTTGAACTTTTTTTTCTATATCCTTTATAGTTCCTACAACCTTTCTTTGTTTTGAAGAAGTTCCCCTCATTACTACAGCAACTTTAGTGTTTTCATCTTTTCCATATTTCAATAAATTTTCAATTATAGAACCTAAGTTATTAAGTCCCATCATAAATACTAAAGTTCCTTTTTCTTTTGCAATAGCTTCCCAATTAATATTTAAAACTCCCGATGTCATACCTGTAATAATATGAAAGCTTTGAGACATTTCTCTTTGAGTAATTGGAATTCCTGCATAATTTAATACAGATATTGGTGAAGTTACCCCAGGAATAACTTCAAATTCTATATTTTCATCAATTAAGGCTAAGACCTCCTCTCCCCCTCTTCCAAAAACATAAGGATCTCCACCTTTTATTCTTCCAACTATATGACCTTCTTTAGCTAATTTTACTAAAGAATCGTTAATTTCTTCTTGAGTTTTATAATGAGCTCCTGGCTCCTTTCCACAATAAAAAATTTTACAATCTTCATTTAAGTAATTTAATATATTATTAGAAACTAATCTATCATATAACACTGCTGTACATTTTTTTAAAGTATCTACAGCTTTTAAAGTTAATAAATCCTCATCTCCTGGCCCTGTACCAATTATATAAACCTTACTCATTTTAATTATCCTTTCACTATTTTCTTAGCTAGTTTAATTCCAAGCTCAATATTATCTTCCCTATTTCCTAATATATCTTTTTTCACTATTTTTCCGCCTATATCAAAGATTCCAATCATATATAAATCATTACCTTTGATTTCGGAATAAACCCCTATTACAGTATGACATCCACCATTTAATGCTTTCATAAAGCTTCTTTCTGCCTCTACCGCTATTCTAACTTCTTTATTATCTAATTTTTTTAAATATGGATTATATTCACCATCTTCTAGAGCTTCTATTCCTAATGCTCCTTGCCCTATTGCTGGTAAGAATATCTTTGGATCAAAATAGTCTGTAATAATCTCCTCCATATTGAGTCTTTTTAATCCTGCTGCTGCCAGAATAATACCATCCATATTTTCATTTTTCATTTTTTCTAATCTTGTTTGAACATTACCTCTAATTGGAACTATCTTTAAGTCTTTTCTAATTTCTCTAAGCATTGCAGCTCGTCTTATACTACTAGTTCCAACTACAGCACCTTCTTTTAATTCTTCAAAAGGAATATTATTTCTAGATACAAATACATCTCTAATATCTTCTCTTTCAGGAATTGCTAAAAGTTTAAATCCTTTTGGTAATTGAAAAGGAACATCTTTCATACTATGGACAGCTGCATGAGCCTCTTTATTTAAAAGAGCATATTCTATTTCCTTTACAAATAAGCCTTTACCACCTATTTTAGATAGTGTTACATCTAGTCTTTTATCTCCCTCTGTAACTACTAAAAGTTTTTTTGAGCTTATATTATTTTTTTCTTTAATAAGCTCTATAACTCTATCTGCTTGCACTTGAGCCAATTTACTTTTTCTAGTTGCAATTATTATTTCCATAAAATATCTCCTATAAGTTCTTATATATTTTATTTAGCACTTCTTCTCCAAAAAACATTTCTATAACTATTTTATCTTTTTTCTTTTCATACATATATTTAAAATCCTCACTACATACAAAATCTATTATCTGCTTTTTATGTTCTTCTATATTTTTTGCACTTTTTCTAATTAATGAAGAATATCCAATGAATTCATCATATTTTTTTAAAGTCTCTATTATTTTTTCGGCTACCATTAATGAGCCTTTTGGATTTCCGTAATTAGTGTTTACTGCAAAACTTATATTATTTAGATTTCTTTGTACGGGGGCAATTGCCATACTATTTAAGTAATCTTCAGCAAATATATATATTTTATAATCTTCCTCACAATCTTTTTTTATTTTTAAGTTTAAATCTTTATTATCAGTTGCTATTATAACTAAATGTTTATCTTTTATAAACTCTTTATAATACCCTTTCTTAATAAGCTTAATATTTTTTATATGTTCAAAATCATCTACAAAGTTTAAGGATAATACTTCTACATTGCATTTTTTTGATAAAAAATTTTTACTTTTAATATATCCAACCTTGCCTCCACCTATTATTCCAACATTAAATTTATTAGACATAATAGAGAGATATGTATACTCTATACTTCCTTTAGAAATATCTTTTCCAATATCTTTATACATTCTTTGCCATGCCCCTTTAATTGTTCTTCTTTTAATACTTCTATAGCTCTATTAACATAATAATCTGAAGTACTTTTTATAAGAATTTCAGCAATTTCTATATCCTTTTTATCATGACATTTATGCTCAAATGTTTTTTGCCTTTCATTTATAACTTTAGAGCTATTTTTTTTCATACTTTTAATTATATCAGATACTTCTCTTAAGTTTTTCCACTCACAAAAATTATTTATATGTTCCTTAATTATGTTTTTATATTGAAGCATTCTTTCTTTTCTTAAATTTTTATTTTCATCATCAATAGAACTTATTTCATCTATATCAAAAAGTTTAATTCTGCTAAAATCTTTAATTTTTTCATCTACGTCTCTAGGCATAGCTAAATCAAAAATAACTATATCTTTTCCTTCTTCATTAATATGTCTTTTTTCTATAATTAAATGTGGTGCAGATGTGCAAGAAATAACACAATCCATTTCATTTATTATTTCTCTACCTTCATCATAAGTCATAACTTCCACTCTTTCATCATAGATATTAGTTACTTTTTCTACTGTTCTAACTACTAAATTTAGCTTTTCTATATTACTTGAAAGAGCATATTTAACTACAAGACTTCCAACTTCTCCATATCCTATTACCATAATTTTTTTGCAGTTACTTTTTATCGCCTCACTTACTGCAATAGATGCTGAAGAAACAGGTATTTCATATAATTTTCCTTCTGTTCTAAACTTTTTACCACAAGTAATTGCTTCTTGGAACAGTCTTTGAAGCTCACTATTAGAAGATCCTATTTCCATAGCTAAAGAATATGCTTCTTTAATTTGTCCCAAAATTTGATCTTCTCCTAAAATCTTAGAATGAAACCCACAAACTACTTCCATTAAGTGCTTTATAGTGTCTCTTTCGTCTAAATAAAAGCAGTTTTCTTTAAGATCAATATCCCAATTTAAAACTTCAAAAATTTTTAATAAGCTTTCTTCTCCCTTTAAAGAACCATTATAATAAATTTCTGTTCTGTTGCATGTACTTAAAATAATTATTTCATCAAAATATTGAAGTAACTCCTTTGTATATTCTTTTCTCTTTTTTGGAGATAACGTTAGTTTTTCTCTTATTTCTACTCCAGTATTTTTCCTAATTCCTAAAAGCTGAATCATAATTTTTCTCCTAAAACAAATATACTTCTATGTTTTTATTATATTACCCTTATTATACACCGATTAATTATTTTTTTCATTTTTACATTTTAAATATATTTTTCTTTTATAAACTAATTTAAGACCGCTAATCTAATATAGCGGTCTTAAAAACTTCTAATATTTATTTTACATATTTAACATTGTATTTGTCCACTAGGTAATTTTAATATTAATATAAGCAATTACTTATATTAATATTTTATTCCACTCCAATAAATATTATTTTTAAGTATAGCCTTGTCTGAAAGTTCAACTCCTTCAAGAGCCCATTTCTTAAATTCCATAAAACCAGTTCTATCTACTATATATCCAATATGCTCTTTTCCACCTGGAGCAGCTTTATCTATATATTGTTCAACATATTTATAAGTGTTTAAAATTATTTTAATTATGCTTTCTTCATCAACCCATACAATAAAATCTTCTGCTAATCTAGGATTTTTCTTTCCTGTTCTCCCCATAATAGCTAATCTATAATATTTTTCTTTACTTCTAGTCCATGCTCCTGTTGGACAATTAATTACACACTCACCACAACCTATACACTTACTATGATCTCTGACTGGTCTATAGTTTTCTGCATGTAAAGCTGCTGTTGATTTCTTAGTACAAGCTCTAACACAAGCTCCACATGATACACACTTATCTCTATCAAATTGAGGTTCAGTCATTCCTATAATACCAAAATCATGCATTCTAGCCTTAATACAATCATTTGGACATCCTGTTAATGCTATTTTAAAATGTAAATCATTTGGAAATATTGCTTTTTCTATTTTCTTTGCAAAATTTGTAGTATTATAATTTGCAAATGGACAAACTTTATTTCCTATACAAGCTGATACATTTCTCGTTCCAGCTGCTGTATATCCCTTTCCTGGAACTTCTTGATTTATTTCTAGCCCTTCTATTATAGGTTGAAGAAGAATGTTAACCTCAGCAATATCCTCCATATCTATTCCTGGAATTTCAAAGCCTTGTCTTGTAGTTAAATGAACTGTTCCATCACCGTATTTATCTGCAATTTCCTGAATTAACCCTAAATATTCGGCCTTCAAGAATCCACCTGGAACTCTTATTCTAGAAGCTGTTATTCCTCTTCTTTTAGTTACTCTAAAGGCATTCTTTTTCAGCTTTTTAGTATTGATATCCATAGTGTCTCCTCCTAATCTATTAATTCTTTTCCTTTTACATAATTAAAAACTGGTCCATCTAAACAAATATACGTATCATCTATTTTACAGTGCCCACATTTACCAATCCCACAACACATTTTTCTTTCTTGTGAAATCCATATATTTTCTTCTTTAATTCCAAGCTTTAAGAACTCTAAAACTGTAAATTTCATCATCATAGGTGGTCCTACAACAATTATTTGTACATTTTCTTTATCCTCAATATCAAGTTCTGGAACATATTTAGTAACAAGTCCTACTTTTCCTTGATATCCTTCTTCAGCACCGTCAACAGTTAATATAAGATCTATATTCTTCTCCCATTCCTTTATATCATCTTTAAAAAGAATATCTTTTGGAGATTTAAAGCCTGATATTAAAGTGAATTTTCTACAATCCTTAATATTATTTGAAAAATAATCTACAATTCCTTTAACTGGTGAAAGTCCTGTTCCTCCAGCTACTACTATTACTTCTTTATCTTTATAGTTGTTTATATCAAAGCCATTTCCATAAGGTCCTCTTAAGAATAACTTATCTCCTACATAATTGTTAAAGATTTCATCTGTTACTTTACCAACTCTTCTTATTGTTAAATCAACATAATTTTCACCTATCCCACTTACTGATATAGGGGCTTCTCCATACTTTGGTAATGATACTTCAAAAAATTGACCTGGCTTTACATCACCTTTAAATTCCATTCTAAATGTATATTCAATTTCAGTATGCTTAATAACTTCTAGTATTTTTGAAATAAATGGTATATATTCGTTTTTAGTCATATTACTTCACCTCATTCATAGCTTTCTCTAATTTATTTACACAATTTGAGAATGAAATATATTCAGGACATGCATCATCACATCTTCCACATCCTACACACATATGATATCCCCATCTCTTTTTATAATCATAAACCTTATGAAGAACCTTAAATCTCATTCTTTGTCCCTTTTCTTTTCTAAAGCTATGCCCTCCAGCCATATCTGTATAACCATCCACTTGGCAAGATGCCCAAACCCTTCTTCTTTCTCCTGCTTTTCCATTATCTTTATAGAAAATATCTTGCATAGTAAAACATGTACACGTTGGACATACAAAATTACATCTTCCACAAGCTATACATCTTTCTGAATACTCATCCCATACTTTTGAATTTATAATCTTTAAATCTATATTATCTGGGATATTTACTTTAACATCATTGCTTTCAACAAAGTCAGGATTAACTTCCAAGGATTCATTATCTATATTCTTAAACAAATCTTCAAATTCTTCATCTTTAATATCTAAATAAACATCATTTCCATTTTTCTTTATATAAGCACTATATTCATCAGTTTTGTTAGTTCCCATGCTTACACAGAAGCAATTTTCAAAGCTTTTTTCACATCCTATAAGTACAAACTTTGCTTTTTCTCTTAGTTTCTTGTAATATGGATCTTCAAATTTATTTTTTAAATATATATCATCAATTCTTCTTAAGGAGTGAATATCACAACTTCTTAAAAATATTAGTATAGACTTTTCATCTACATTAGGTTCCTTGACCTCATCTTCTGTAAAGAAAAATAAAGTTTGAGTTATTGGCAGTAATACTTCCTTATAAGAAAAATTTGATTTTTGATTAAATTCAATTTCTTCAATTTTTGAAATTTCACCATATCTAACTATATCAGTATCTGAAAATTTACCTTGTCCTTCAAAAATCTTTGGTGCATATATCTTATATTTCTTCGATAACTCTTTTAAACCCTTGTTAAATTCCTCTAATTTAAATTTATATCCCATCTTAAACACCTCTTAGTTTAATATTTGCTTTTTAAACTTATAAAATATCAACTTAAAAATAAATATCAATATATTTAAATATTTTAAATTTAAAATACTATACAAAGCTTTTAAACTCACAAATAATTGTTATATAAATAACAATTTCTTTTTAGATTATAAATCTTATTAAAAATAAAAACTGTGATAAACATCACAGTTTTTATTTTTATTTCTATTTATTATATAATTTAAATTTTAAGACATACCTTTAAAAAATTTAGAGAGATTATCTTTATCTTTAATAATTATCCTTTTATTTTTAAAAATAATTAAATCATTTTCTTGAAGAATTTTCAACGCCCTAGATATAGTTTCTCTAGGAGTTCCAAACATGTCAGCAAGATAAGTTATACTTATATTTAAATCAATTAAAACTCCTTTTTCAACTTTAATTCCATAATCCTTAGAAAGTTTCCAAAGCTTTGCTGCTACCCTTTTCTCAACCTTAATTGGAGTAGAGTTCTTTAATTGTCTATATAATCTTCTTACCTTTATTGTTAAAGATGATATAACTATCTTTGTTAATTCAAAATCACTTTTCATCAGTTCTTCAAATTTATCTTTTTCAAAAGACAATATTTCTGCCTTTTCAAAAATTTCACAATTTATTGATGAAGCTAAGTCATCTAATACTACCGCATTAATAATTGCACCATTACTTAATATAAAAACTACTTTCTTATGTGCATATTCATTTAGCTTATATAACGCAACCTTTCCTGTATACACTATATATATCTTGTTTACTTTTTCCTTATCCATAAATATGTGGCTTCCCTTTAAATAACACTTTGTTTCACCAAATTCAGATAATGCTTCCTTAGTTTCTTCACTTACTTTATCAAACAGCTCCATTTTATTTAATTGAGCTTTTACTAATTCTTTCATCCCTTCGCACCAATCCTATAAAAAAGTACTTTATATTAAAATATATAACATAAATATAAAAACTGCAAAATTAGATAAAAATAAAAAACATTTTATTAATTAAAAATGCTTTCTATTTTAAAGTATATTTATTTTTCCCAATATATAGTTTATTATTCTTTAATTGATTTATTAACTATAATTACAAACCAAATTAAAGAAACTGATAATAATACATGTGCAAGTCCTGATATATGACTTAAGCCAGCAAAACTATTCCCTAATACTTGGAGTATTCCTCTGGCAGTAAGAGTTCCTAATAAATATATTAATGAGATATTATAAAGTATACACCATCCTTTAAACCCTTTATTATTTGATATATTGAAACTTTTTTCTAAAAGTAATACCAAAATAAAGAATATAAATCCTAGAGTTAATGCATGAGTATGAACAACTGATAAAATAGTTTGTCCTTCAAATCCATTAATTTTTGTTAACTCCCTATAGAATACCCCCATAACTAGTCCTAAAACTAAATAAAAAATTGATAAATTAAAATATTTCTTCATATCTGCTCCACGCTCCAATAAAAATTATTATTTAATATTAAATACAAATAATACTATATACTTTATTTATATTTATTTCAACTATTTAATAATTATAAATGTAGCTTTAAATTTTATACTCATCTTTAGACTTAACCAATACTTTTACATTATAAAAATCATTGTAAAACTTAGTTACTTTATTTAAAGAATCTAAAACTGCAGTATGAAGAGTTAATGGCTTTCCTTTATCATCTCTTTGTATTTTATCTACTAAATTAATTAGCTTAGTATTATGTGAAGTTTTTAAAGCTTCTAAAAATAATATAACATTTACATAGCTATTCTCTAATAATTCTTTCAACTCATTCTTATGTTCTAAGCCATATAAATTATAAATAACTTTTGGCTCAATAGAGTTTAATAAAAATCTTATTTCTTCAAATTCGTCATTAAATCTTATTATAGGTATAGTATTTTCAATATCCTTCAAATCAATAAATTCTTGATCCTTTTTAAGAGCTAAATATACTTCTAAGTCATTCTTAATAAGATATTTACAAAATTCTAATACATATTCATTAATTTCGCCTAAAACTATAGCCCTAGATTTCATATTTCCTCCATTTTTATAATTCATAAAATATTATACTATTTAAAGCTAAAAAAAGTGTCATTGTAACATTAAATTCATTTTATAATAGCATTTTCCTAATTTATTTTATATTTTCAATCATAAATGGAGTATTTTGATAAATACAGTAATTTAACCAATTGCCAAAAACTATATTGGCACTTCCTCTCCACTTTACTAATGGAATTTCATTTATATTATTATTTGGAAAATAGTTCTTAGGAATATCTATTTCTGCTCCCTTATTTAAATCTCTTAAATATTCACTCTTTAAAGTATCTCTATCGTATTCTAAATGCCCTGTAATAAATACTTGCCTCTTATCCTCTGTAGCAATAATAAATGCTCCAGCTTCTTCTGATTCAGCTAATATATCAAGTTCTTTAATCTTTTCAATATCTTCTTTAAGAGTAGTAGTATGCCTAGAGTGTGGTGCATAAAATATATCATCAAGGCCTCTTGTTAAACTCTCATTATATTTATTTATTTTATGAGTGAAAACTCCGAAAATCTTTTTTTCTAGTGTTTTTTTTCTTATATTATAATGGTAATATAATGCTGCCTGAGCTCCCCAGCATATATGCAAGGTTGAAAATACATTTTTCTTACTCCATTCCATAATTTCCTTTAATTCATTCCAGTAATCAACCTCTTCAAACTCCATAGTTTCAACAGGTGCCCCAGTTATTATTAATCCATCAAATTTTTGATCTTTTACTTCATCAAAATAATTATAAAATTTTTCTAAATGTTCTATAGGTGTATTTTGTGAAGTATGTGTCTTAGTTTGTAACAATTTTATTTCAACTTGAATTGGAGTATTTGATAAATATCTTAACAATTGATTTTCTGCCTGAATTTTTATTGGCATCAAATTTAAAATTGCTATTTTTAATGGTCTTATATCTTGTGTTTGTGCTCTTTCTACATTCATTACAAATATATTTTCATCTGATAATACTGTAAACGCTGGTAGTTCCTTTGGAATTTTTATTGGCAAAATTCTACCCCCTTATAAAACTATTCAATAATATATTCTATTTTTCATATTCCTTATTTCCAAATATTATTTTTACTATTCATATATAATATGTAAAGAAAAGTTGCTTCTTTGAAATTACGAATATCAAATCCTGTTTCTTTCTTTATTTTTTCAATTCTATACATTAATGTATTTCTGTGTATAAATAAATTTTTTGCTGCCTTTGTTAAAGATAAATCACATTTTAAAACTTCTTCTAAAGTCTGGATTAACTCATGATTAAAACCTTTAAATACATCTTTATATTCTACCATTAATTCTTGTGAATAATTCTTTGATAAATTATATATTGCCTTTTCTAAATACATTTCTTTAATGCTATATATTTCAGGCTTCATTTTAAATTTATTACCTATTTTTAAAGCTTGTACAGCTCCATTATATGCCTTTATAAAGCCTTCAAAGGTTTTGTCAAATTTTGCAATACTAATTTTAGCATTTAATCCTAAAACCTCATCTATAGTTTCTTTTAAAGATATAGCATGATCTTCTTCATCTTCTAATTCCCCTATTAATATTATTCTATCGTATATTTCTCCCACATATACTTCATTATTATCATAGGTATCCATTACTATTTCAATAGCATCATTTTTATTATTTACTTCTATAAGTAATAATTTGCTAGAATTCACAATAATCTTTTCTTCTAATGCATCCCATTGCTTTCTTCCTTCTATAAGCTCTTCTATAATATTTTCTCTTACTATTAATTTATTAAGTAAATATTCTATCATAGCTATTAGCTTAATATTATCTTGCTCTAAGATTATCTTGAAAGTCTTATTAGCTATAGAAAGCTTCCTTGTTATATTTGATTCAGTTAAAGGCAAGTTATCAAAAATTATATTATTGTTATTATCTAGTAATCTAATTTTTAATTTTGTTTCCTCACATAATTCTTTTAATAATTCAACCATTGCAACCATATACATCCACCCTTTTATAAATCCTTTTCAATATATATTATATAATAAATTTAAAGTAATGTAATAAAAAAGAGCCTAAAATATTAAATAGGCTCTTTCAAATTTATTTTTCTTTATTTTAAAAATACTGATTTTATTATCTTTAAAATATCTTTTAAAATCTCATAATTATTAACAATATTCTCTTTCGTTACAATAGCATCAGCAGTAAACTCCGTTGCTACCTCACTTATATCTTTAATATTCTCAGTTATTTCACTTATATTTTTAGTTATAACAGGTAAATCAGTACATGTATTCTCAATATTTCTTTTATTATTTTCTATTAGCTGAAAAATATTATTTATCAATTTATTTAACTTAAATAATATAATAATACCAAATACTAATGTAAATATTAATAGTGAAAAAATTGTAAATTTATAAAGTCCGTCTAAACTAATATACATTATTTATACCTACTCTAAATCATTTCCTTCATTATTTTCTTCAACTATGATTTCTTCTTTATTTAAATTATCCTTCTTTTCTTTTAAATAATCTTTTATTTTATACTTAGCTTCTTCTACATTACTTTTTATATTCTTTGATTTTTCCATAGTCATTGATTTAACTTCATCGACTTTTTCTTTTATATCATTTCTAGTTTCTTTTCCTGACTTAGGAGCCAATAATACTCCTGATAAAACTCCTACTGCTCCACCAATAACTGTTGAAACTGTTGCAGTTCTAACTAATTTTCTTTTTTTCTCTTTTCTTTTCTTTTCAATTAAATTATACAAAGCCACTAATAGCTCCTCCTCTTTACATATTACTTTATTTTTATCTTTATTATAACATATTTTTTATAATATTCCTACTATGAATTTATTGAAAACAGTGTGTTTATAATCATTTATTTAATATTATAATAAAAATTTGTAAAACAAATTACTCCTATTAATTTTATGTATTTTAATAACTTGCTCATTATAAAGTAAATTTTTTTCATCTATATGTAGAAAGTTTTTTACTAGAACATAAAAAAGAAAAACTCAAGCATTCAATCTTGAGTTTTTCTTTCTATTTATTACTTTTTATATATTTTTCTATTTCATCAGCAACTACCTTAGCATGAGCTGCAGCTTGAACTACTGTCTTAGCTCCTGTTACAACATCTCCTGATGCAAAAACGCCCTCTTTTGTAGTGTGACCTAATTCATCTGTTAATAGCAATCCCCATTTATTAGTTTCAAGTCCTGTTGTGTTTGAAACTATATTATTCTTTGGAGATTGACTTACTGCAACTATTATGGAATCACATTTAAAAATACCTTCTTTTCCATCAATATTTACTGTATTAACTTTACCATTTTCATCTATTTCATTTTTAGTTTCAATATATTTTATACCTTCTTCTAATAATTCAACTGGTGATTTAAATAATTCAAACTTAATTCCATCTGAAATAGCACCTTCAAGTTCTGCCTTAGTTGCAGGTATATTTTCCATTCCTTTTCTATATAATATATATACTTCATCTGCTCCATTCTTTTTAGCAGTTCTTGCAGCATCCATTGCCACATCTCCAGCACCTATTACACAAACCTTCTTACCTAAATTATACACTTCAGGAGATTTTAAATAATCAATAGCATAATGTACATTCCCTAATGTCTCTCCCTTTATGTTTAAAGTTTTTGGATTCCATACCCCAGTTCCAATAAATATAGCTTTGTATCCATCATAAAAAAGCTTATCCAAAGTTAATACTGGTCCAATTAAAGTATTAGGTCTTATTTTTACCCCTAATTCCAATAATCGTTCTTCATAGTGATCTATTATACTTTTCGGTAATCTAAATTCTGGAATACCATATCTCAATACTCCACCTATTTTTTCATGAGCATCAAATAAAGTAACCTTATATCCCTTCTGTGCTAAAATAAATGCTATAGTAATTCCAGCTGGTCCTCCACCTACTATTGCAATTCGTTCTTCTAACTCTGCTTCTTTTTCTAATTTAATATTTTCTAAATAATATTTTGATATGTGCCTTTCGATATCACAAAATCTAACTGGTTCGCCCTTAATTCCTCTAATACAATTTCCCTTACATTGATCCTCGTGAGGACAAACTATTGAACAAACTAAAGATAATGGATTATTATTAAATAATATTTCCCCAGCCTTTGCTATTTGTCCTTCCTTAAATAATTCTATTATTTCCGGTATAGGAGTACTTATTGGACAATTTGCTTTACATCTTGGATTCTTACAAAGATAACATCTATTTGCTTCTAAAACTAAGTCTTTCATTCTAACTCCCCCTTTTCATTTGTATAATTTTAGCTTTTATATTATATCATCTATTTTTATATTAAACAAAGATAAACTTCTTTCTAATATCCCATTTAAATATGCTAAAACTATGCCATAATTAGTAATAGGAACATTTTTATTTTTACATTCTTTTACTCTATTAATAACCGTTTTTCTGTTAATCATACATGCTCCACAATGAATAATTAAATCATACTTATCTATATCTTCTGGAAAATCATGAAAAATACTATAGTCATAACTTAGTTCTGATCCAACAAATTTATTTATTAACTTAGGAATTTTCACTCTTCCAATATCTTCATGAGATACATTATGTGTACAGCTTTCTGCTATTAATATTTTTGAGTCTTTATTTAAATCTTTAATTTTAAATGCTCCTTTTATAAACTCTTCAAAATCTCCCTTTTGCCTTGCAAATAGCATTGAGAAACTAGTTAATCTAATATCTTTAGGAACTATTTTATCCACTTCTTTAAATGCTTGAGAATCTGTTATAACTAAATCTACATTTTTTATATCTTCTAAAGCTGACTCCAGTTCAGTATCCCTAACTACATAACTCTTTATTCCATGATCTAAACAATCTCTTATACATTGAACTTGTGGTAGTATTATTCTACCTTTTGGAGCTTCTGAATCTATAGGAACAACCATTACTACCTTACTACCATAGGGTAATAAGTCTCCAACTATAGGAAGTTCCTCTTCTTCTTCCTTTAATATGCTAACAAGCTTTTCCTTTAAATTATCAAATCCTTCTCCTGTTAATGAAGATAGAAACAGATAGTTCTTATTTCTTTCTTTTACCAAATCTAGTTCTTCTTTTTTTAATTTATCTATTTGATTAATAACTACTATATATGGAATATTATATTTTTTAAAACTTCTCTTTATATTTTCAAACTCTTCTAAATCTATGTCCATAGCATCAAAAACATATATTGCTATATCTGTTCTCTTTAAAATATCTAGAGTTCTTTTAGCTCTTATTTCACCAAGGATACTTTCATCTTTAAATCCTGCTGTATCTATAAATAGAACTGGTCCTACAGGTATTAATTCCATGGCTTTTTGAACTGGATCTGTAGTAGTTCCTTCCTTTTCTGAAACTAAAGATACTTCTTGACCTAAAAACTTATTAATTAATGATGATTTACCTGCATTAGTTTTGCCATAAATAGCAATATGCTTTCTATTTGCATTTGGTGTCGAATTCATTACATACACCTCCTATAAGTATAGATCTCTCTCACCAGCTCTTAATTTTTCTAAATTCTTTTCTAGTAAATCTTTTATATCTTTTCTCTTAATTTTTTCTTTTTCAGTATTAATAACAGATTCAGCTTTTTCTAAAATTTCTTTATCACCGTAATCTATTGCGAATTCTAAAAGAGTAGTTATTGCATTTGGTTCACACACATTTTGAATTTCCCCACTCTTTGCAAGCTTCATAAATCTTTCTCCAGTTCTTCCTCTTCTATAACAAGCTGTACAATAGCTAGGAATATATCCATCATCTAAAACAGATTTAATAACTTCTAAAGGAGTTCTATCATCTGAAGTTTTAAATTGAAGAGCTTCTTTTCCCTCTTCTCTTTCTTTATACCCACCAACTCCTGTACTTGAACCTGCACTTATTTGAGATACCCCATATCTTAATAATTCTCTTCTCATATCTGCTGTTTCTCTAGTAGACATTATTATTCCTGTAAATGGAACTGCTATTCTTATAATTGCAACTAACTTCTTAAACATTTCATCATCAACTAAATGAGGGAACTCTTGTAATGTTACCCCCGAAGCTGGCTTTAATCTTGGCATAGATATTGTATGGAATCCTACTCCATACTTATCTTCTAAATGCTTGTTATGCATCATAAGTCCTATAACTTCAAACTTAGGATCAGCTAATCCAAATAATACTCCTGCTCCAACATCATCTATTCCGGCTTCCATTGCTCTATCAAAAGAAGTTAAATGATAATTATAATCTCCTTTTAAAGATTTTGGATGCATATTCTCATAAGTTGGTTTATGATAGGTTTCTTGGAATAAAATATATGTTCCTATTTTTGCTTCTTTTAGCTTTTTATAATTTTCTACAGTAGTTGCTGCAATATTTACATTAACTCTTCTTATTTCTCCATTATCATTTTGAGTTGCATAAATGGTTTTTAAACACTCTAACACATAATCTATAGGTGCATTTACTGGATCCTCTCCAAGTTCTAATGCAAGCCTTTTATGTCCCATTTTTTCTAATATCTTAACTTCTTCAGCTACTTCTTCCATAGTTAATTTTCTTCTGCAAAAATCATTAGTTCTCTTATATCCACAATATACACAATTATTTACGCAGTAATCACTAACATATAATGGAGCAAAAATAACAACTCTTTTTCCATAAATAGAATCCTTTATTTCTCCAGCTAATTTAAATATTTCATTTAAATCTTCTTTATCTTCAACTTGAAGTAAAACTGCAATATCTTCATAAGATAAGCCTTCTCTTTTTTTAGCTTTTTCTAAAACACCTTTAATATCTTCACTTGTTGCTCCCTTTGCTTCCTCTAAAATTCTTTCAATATACTTATGATCAATAAACATATAAAACACTCCTAAATTATAATTTTTATATTAATTGAATATTTTCAAGTTGAATATTTCCTTTAGTAACTTTATAGTACCCATTATCTTTAGCCCATGCTATATTGTCTCCTCTAGTAACCTCAACTCTAAAACCAGCCCTATTTATCCTTCCTTCTATGCACTTTCTACACTCTGCTGCTTCATCACCTGTACATATTTTTCCATCATATAATGAATATTTTTCTCTTACACTAGTTGGAGAAAGATTTGGCATTACTACATTTCCTCCAGCCTTTAATCCTTTTTCTCTTCCCACCGGATCTATACTTCCAAGAGCAGTAGTTGATGGTAATAAAACATTTGGAAGTAATAATCTAATTAAAGCCAACATTGTAGTAGTCTTTTCTACAGTTCCAGCCTCTTCATCCTTTAATGGTGTATCTTTATGGGGTATAAATGGTCCTATTCCACACATATGGGGCTCAAACTCTTTTACAAATATTAAATCATTAACTAAATCTTTATTAGTTTGATTTGGAAGCCCCACCATAAAACCAGCTCCAACTTGATATCCTATTTCTTTTAAATCTCTTAAGCATTTTCTTCTTTGTTCAAAACTTGCACCAGGATGAAGAGATTCATAAAGTTCTTTAGTTGCAGTCTCATGTCTTAAAAGATATCTATCTGCACCAGCTTCAAACATCTTTTTATATGACTCATAGCTTCTTTCTCCTAATGATAGGGTGATAGCATTTTTAGGATATTTCTTTTTTATTTCTTTAATGATTTCTACCATTCTTTCATCAGTAAAATAATCATCTTCTCCACCTTGAAGTACATATGTCTTATAACCAAGTCTATCTCCAATTTCTACACATTCTAAAATATCATCTAAAGTAAGCCTATACCTATCCGCAAGTTTATTTTCTCTTCTAATGCCACAGTAAACACAGTTTTTTTTGCAAATGTTTGTAAACTCTATTAATCCTCTCATATAAACTGTATTGCCATAGCTTTTCATCCTAGTTTCATGAGATTTTTGAACTAAATAATTTTTATCTTCATCACTTAAATTATCTAGCAAAAATAATAATTCCTCCTCACTAGCATTATTCTCTTTATAAAGCTTATCTATAATATTTTTAACCTTCATAATATACCTCCATAAATATGTTAGTAAGTTTTGCTATGTTATCTCTTTCTTGCTAATAGCTGTTTTGACTGTTACTCCATCTATGTTTCCAAGCTTTCCTGTTAAACTATTTATTTCATTTAAACTTCCAACAACTACTATTGAAATAATTGAGGTTTCATTTTCTAATGGTATCCCCATTCTTCCTCTTATGCTTCCTCTAAAACTAGCAACCACCTCATTAAATTCTGCATTGCACTTACTTGGTTTTTCTAAAATTGCACTTATTACACCAATCTTCATAGTTCACTCCCCTAAACTAATTAATTAACTGAAATATCTTTTCCCCCAAAATAAAAAAGCCTGTCTTCCACTAAAAGAAAACAGGAAATATTAATAATAAAAGCTATTAACTTAAATAAAAATATTTAAAAATTAATTTATAACCTTTATTATTAATATACTATTTCTATTTTCTTTCAAATTAGATTTCTCTTTTTTGTTAGATAAATACTTATTTTTATGCTATCAAAGATAATAATATCAAATAAGTAAAGATAAAAAATCTCTACCTAAATGAATATTTATCATTCTATATTTACATCATAAATATTGCATATAAATATGTCAATACTTAATCTCTTATGAATATTTTAAGTTTATAAAAGCACCTCATTTTTATATGAAGTGCTTAGTCTACTTAATTATTTTATATACATTAAAATTTTTTCTTTTTCACCCTCTGCAAAATCAAAATTATCTAATTCATTTATGCTAATCCATCTACCTTCAACGATATCACTTCCATAAACTACCTTTTCCTTTAATGCCCCTTCATATACTGCGCAAACTTCATTTGAATTTTCATCTAATATGTATTCTCCTACTCTTAATAGATTAAAAACTATAGACTTTAAATCATCTTTTACAGCGCGAGATATACATTTTTCTTCTATTTCTCTTCCTCTTATTTTTCTTCCTACAATATACCATAATTGTGGTTGATTCCTTTTCGTCTTCTTTCTAACTATAAAAATATTATTAAAATCATCTTTTATAATTATAGAACATTCTGCAACTTTACTCATTACTTTTTCCCCCTTTAAGCCTAAATACTATTATGATATTAGCTTCAGTATTAATAAATTGCATTACTATAATTTATATTCTACATAAAGTTGAATTTACCTTTTTATAATTAAAAAATATATAATATTTCTATTAAAAAATATTTAATAAGAGCAAAAAATTCTCTTGTATACATTACAGGTACTAATGCTGTTAATGTCTTATTAGTTAAGAAACTACTCTCTTCATAATCTAAGTTTTTAGCAATTAAGTTACTTCTAAAAGCATGGAAATCTGAGGTAATTATCTTTATATTTATATCTTCAATATTTTTATTAGAATCCTTTTCTATAATTTCTTTTGAGAAAAGCAGATTTTCTCTAGTATTAGTAGATTTATCTTCCATTATTATTTCATTTTCTATTCCATTCTCCACTAAATATCTTCTCATAGCCTCTGATTCTGATATATCTTCCCCTGTCCCTTGTCCACCAGATACAATAATTTTAACTTCATTTTTTTGACTATTTACATATTCAATAGCTTTTTCTAGTCTTTGTACTAAGGTTAAACTTGGAGTCTCACCATTTACACCAGCACCTAATATAACTACATAATTTGAATATAAATCATTTTGTTTAGGGAAAATAATTATTGTAGCTTCAATAATTATAAATACTATTATTCCTATTGAAAGTAAAAATCTAAATACATTATATCCTATTTTCAATATATTATTTCTACTTATTAAGATCATTAGTTTATTTTTCATAAAATGATATATAACACATATAACACCTATAAGAAGAAAAATTTCACTAAAAGTTATTTTGCCAAATATTAAATTTATACTTACCCCATACAAAATTATAATAATACCTATTATTAAATCTATATATCTTTTCAAAGTTTCACCTCTTTATTTTTTAATTATAATAAATATTACCATACTTTTATATTTTTATTACTAACTCAATATATTTTTAATTTTTTCTTAACTATTAGAAAAAGAGCTGTTTTCACAGCCCTTTTCTTAAATTGGATTTCCATCAAAATCTGTATATTCTGATTTATTTTTATCATTTCCTACGTTATTTTGATTTTTATGCAACCTTTGCCTTCTTTGTCCTTTTTGTTTAGGTGTTTCTGTTTTAGTATTCTTCGGCATAATAACACATCCTTTCAAATGTATTTTATACCCTAAATAAATTTTAATACATTTATTGTTTAACTATATTAAACTTCAAACTCTTCAATTTCTATTGCATATGTTCCACAATTCTTACATACCATAATAGTTACTAAATAACTTTTATCTACTACACCTTCTCTATTTAATCTAGTAAAGGACTTTTTATTATATTCAGAATCAATGCTACTAGTTATAAAATTATTGTCTTTTCCATATGCATAGAAATAATATTCTAAGAAATCAAATACTTTTTTCTTTTCTTCTTTTCCAGCTTTGCAGTTACTGCAACAACTTTCATAATAGGCATTTTGGAAATCAACTTCATCACTATTTGAAATTAGTTCTAAAATTTTTCCTACATCTATTCCATTAAGCTCTTCATTCTCATCATTAGCAAAGTATTCTAAATTATCTTCTCCTAATTTGTACTCTTTTTCATCAAAACTAAACTTGTATTCCATTCATCTCTTCCTTTCGATGCTTAATTAAATATATTATACCATAATAACTATAATCTAATTAATATTTCATTTATTTCTTCACTTACTTTAATTCTCTCTTCATATATCCATGTAAAATCAAATTCTAAATTAAACACCTTGCAGAATGAATAATACATATTTATTCTTTGATAGTAAATCTCTAATTCATCTAAATTTCCCTTAAAGCATTGGGGTTTATTTATAACCTTATTTTTAAGAATAAATAATTCTTCTACATATCCCAAGAAGGTATTCATAATTTCATCTTTAGATATATCAAAAGGTATTTTTAATAATTCCCATTGAATTTCTTCTTTTAACTTATACCTTTTAATTCTATCTAGTATAATTAAATATTCATTTATATCCATTTTTCTATAATAATCTAGTGTATCTTCCCTTGTAGCCCATAATGCCAGTTTTTCATTTAAAGGTAAGCTTTTAATATTTAAGATAGCTTCCGAAGGTCCTAAAACAGCTTTTCTTATTGTTCTATCTTTTTCATCAAGTTTCTCTTTAATAAACTTTTGATTATCTCGTACAGTAGCTACATAGCCTGTTTCATAAATTCCTTTTCTTCCAGCTCTTCCTGCTACTTGTTTTACTTCTTGTGATGTCAAATTTCTAATTTCTTCCCCATCAAATTTTTGAATATCTAAGAAAATTATTCTCTTAATTGGTAAATTAACCCCCATTCCTATAGCATCTGTAGTTATAAGAACTTTATTTTCCTTACTTATGAACATATCATATTGTTTTCTTCTCACTTCTGGTGGTAAATCTCCATAAATTATGCTAGCTTTTATTCCTTCTTCAGAATATTGCTGAGCTATTTGTAAAACCTTTTTCTTAGAGAAAACTACTATTGCATCCCCTTCTTCAACATCTTTATAGCTAAAATTTCTGTCCTGTACTTTTAATGGTATACTTCTTTTATATTCCTTAAATTCATATTCATCATTACAATCTTCTAATATTTTTTCAATTAATTCCCTTGCATTTAAAGCACCACATATATGAATTTCATTACACCTTAATCCTAATAATGCTCTTGTCCACGCTGCACCCCTTTGGGAATCATCTATCATCTGAATTTCATCTATAATTGCAATATCATATTCCTTTTTTAAATCTACCTTTTCTATAGTGCAAGATGTATGTGTTGCCCCTTCTTTAATAATCTCCTCTTCTCCTGTTAAGAGATTACATAAAATTCTACTATTATTTAATTTTTCATAATTTTCTAAAGCCAATATTCTAAGAGGAGATAAATAAACTCCATGCTTTGCTTCCTTTAATCTTTCCATAGCAGTATAAGTTTTTCCAGTATTGGTCTCGCCTAAATGAATATATATCTTTCTAATTATATTTCTTGCTAATTTATACTCATCCTTTGGATTTTCAGGAAAGTTTTCTTCAAATTCCTTAGATATTATTTTAGGTATATGCTTTTTAGTTAAAACAGACATAAAACCCGAATTAATAAAGCTATTATAATTTCCTCTAATAACTTGATAAAATTCAAAATCAGTATTGTTTTTCTTATTATAATCATCTAATAATCTTTTAGATACATATTCTAAAAGATCCTCATACCTTTCTCTAACATCTGAATACTCCTTAAAACCTTCACTTCCCATCTCTATTAGTTGTCTTATTTTTTTTCTTAAGGAAGATTCTAGTTCTATTAATGCTCCTACTTTGGAATTATGAGCAATTTCTTCAATATGATTAATTTGGGATTTTAATTTTTTAAATTCCCTCTGCATTGCATTTTTTTTCAAATTCTCACCTCTTAACAAATATACTGTAAATCCTTATTTATAAATTATAACATTTATAATTTATATATTTCTATTTTTAGTAAAAAAGAGTTTTTTATTTAATATATTCATAATTAATTTATTATTTTTATATAATTTGTTAATACATTTAACATTTTTCATATTTTCTTAAGGATATATTAAGATTTATATTATATAATTATATATATTTATCTTTTATAAACTTATTTTTATTGGAGGATGATTTATTATAATGAGTAAAAAGTATATATATCTGGTATTTTCTAATACAGGAACAATACTATCAAAGTGTATTAATTATTATACAAAAGATAAATATGTACATGTCTCTTTAAGCTTAGATGATTCTTTTGAGAAAATGTATTCCTTCGGAAGAATTTTCCCTAGCAACCCATTTATAGGAGGGCTTGTTGAAGAAAATTTAAAAGATGGAGTATATAAAAGATTTCAAAATAGTCAATGTGTGATTTATAAAATTCAAGTAAGTAATAGACAATATTCTTTACTTATAAAAGAGCTTGAAAAATTTTTAAAAGATCAAAAAAAGTACAAGTATAGCTTGCTTGGATTAATAGGTGTAGCACTGCAAAAACCTATAAAGAGACCTAATAGATATTTTTGTTCCGAATTTGTATCCCATTTGTTAATTCAAAGTAATATATATGATTCAAACAAAGTTCCTAGTTTAACTAAACCTAGTGATTTATTAAATATTAATCATAAAGAATTTATATATGAAGGATTAACTTATGACTATAAAATAAGTTAAAATATTAATTTTAAAATAATATTTTAACTATACTCTTATTTATTAGCAATTATAATTAAAGTTATTTATTAAAATGAAAAACGGTGTATCTTATAAAGTTACACCGTTTTAATAATCTTATTATTTCTATATATAGGTCAGAAGTATATATTAATATCATTATAAATACTTATACTAACTTATCATTTCTATTTTCTTCAAAAACTTTCTTTAAGAAATTATAAAATTTATATAATCTTGGATGTATTTTTTCTTCCTCCATCTTAATTTTACATTCAGCCATTTTCATAATAGGCTCTATAAGAGCCATTGTATCCATATAACCTTCTCTAATTCTATTTTTCTTAGCTTCTTCATCTAAATTTAATGTTCCATTTATAACACTTTCATTTAAATTTCTAGGATAAATTTCAATTATATGCGTATTTGGATATAATGATCTATCTATTCTTGCTTCTTTTGATAATAATACTACTATAATTATATCGCAACCTTCCCCATATACCGGCTGTATTGGTGTATTGTCAGCTATACCACCATCTATATATCTTTCCCCCAACACCTCAGTTGATTCATATATTAATGGAAGAGATGCTGATGCAATTATAATATTTTTTCCTAATTCTAAATCATGATCATTAACTCTAAAATATTTAACCTTAAAATCTGGTAGTTCAGTACAAGCTGCATAACATATTTTATTATTCTTTTTAACCGCTTCTATATCTAAATACTTATCTATTATTTCTTTAGCACCATCTTTAGATACCGATCCCTCATCTATTTTCTGATTCATATATTTTTTAGCAAAATTCATACTTTTCCCACCAATAAAAAGTCCTATTCCCTTCTTTAACAAATCAAATTTACTTATTGGAACAAGCTTATCCATTGTTACCTCTTCCCATAAGGCTTCAGCAGCTTCCATATTATCCTGAGCAAATAAGACTGCGTTAAAGGCTCCTATTGATGTTCCTGAAAAAACCTCTATGTATTTATCTATATTAAGTTCCTTTAAAGCCTTCCAAACCCCAAGCTCATATGCTCCTTTTCCTCCCCCTCCAGATAAAACTAAGCCTATCTTCATAGTAATCCCCTCTTTTATAATGTTAGTAATTGTATTTTATTATATTTTAATTATAGCCCATTTGTTCTCTTTACTTCATTAATATTATATTAAAATTTTTAGAATTTTTGAACGTTATTTAATTAACTTATTATTTCTTATATAAATTATGAAAAGCCTATATAGTAGATATAATCTACTATATAGGCTAATTTTAGCATAAACTACTAAGATAGTTATATATTATTTAACAGAATTTTTTGCTAATTCAACTAACTCTGCAAATGCTTTTGGATCGTTTATTGCAATTTCAGATAACATTTTTCTGTTCATGTCTATTCCAGCTAACTTAATTCCATTCATGAATTTTGAATATGAAAGTCCGTTCATTCTTGTAGCTGCATTTATTCTAGCTATCCAAAGTCTTCTGAAATCTCTCTTCTTTAATCTTCTTCCAACATAAGCATTTCTTAAAGCTCTTATTACTGATTCGTTAGCAGTCTTAAATAATCTGCTCTTTCCACCGTAGTAACCTTTTGCAAGCTTTAATACTTTTTTATGATTCTTACGAGCATTTGTTGCTCTTTTAACTCTAGCCATTTTAATCCTCCTAAAAAACCTCTATATTATAGGTATGGTAATAATTTCTTCATTGCTTTTTCTTGAGTAGTTGAAACGTACGCAGACTTTCTTAAGTTTCTCTTTCTCTTAGAACTTTTCTTTGTTAATATATGACTCTTAAAAGCCTTAGCTCTTTTTAATTTTCCAGTTCCAGTCTTCTTGAATCTCTTTGCTGCACCTCTGTGGGTTTTCATTTTTGGCATGATACTATTCTCCTCTCAGGTTATGCTTTTTTTGGTCCTAAAACCATTGTCATATTTCTTCCTTCATGTTTAGCTGGTTTTTCAACTACACAAACATCTTCTAGTTTCGAAACAAAATTTTCTAAAATTCTTTGTCCAATATGTCCTAATTGTGCTTCTCTACCTTTAAATCTAACAGTGATTTTAACCTTATCACCATCTAATAAAAACTTTCTAGCATTTTTTGCTTTAATAGCAATGTCATTTTCTTCAATAGTTAAACTACATCTTATTTCTTTAATTGTAGTAACCTTTTGCTTTTTCTTTGCTTCTTTTTCTTTTTTAGCTTGCTCATAAATATATTTTCCTAAATCCATTACTTTACATACTGGTGGAATAGCATTTGGAGAAATCATTACTAAATCTAATTCCTTCTCATCTGCAATTTTTTGAGCATCCTTTGTAGGAACAACTCCTAATTGAGCACCATCTGCATCAATTAATCTAACTTCCTTAACTCTTATAGCTTCATTACAAGTAAAATCCTTACTTATATCAAGTCACCTCCAAAATTTTAAATAAAAACACAACAAAAATAGAGGACATATAATGCCGTCCTCTAGTAATTATAAAAATCTAGTTAATACAACTAGTAATTATTACACAACTAATTACCCTACTAAGCATTGCCGTAAGGTGAGAAACGGCTGTTTCTACTTAAATACATTATTTATTTTATCATTGTTTTTTATTATTGTCAATTATTTTCTCATATTTATTTTATACAAAAATTAAATTTTTTATACAATATTTTTATGTAAATATAATAATATTTTACTCAATTTCACCGTTAAAATCTAATATCCCACCTCTTAAATTATATAAATTATCAAAACCTTCTTCTTCTAAAAATGCGCAAGCCACGCTACTTCTTACACCTACTTTACAATATACTAAAATAGGTTTATTCTTATATTCTTCTAATTCCTCTATCTCCCACTCAATCTCTTCCACTGGTATATTTATAGAATTTGCTATTCTTGATTCTTTAAATTCATTCGGTCTTCTAACATCTAAAATTACCAGTTCCTTATTATTTTTAATTAGTTTTTCAGCTTGACTACTATTTATTGATTTAATACCCATATTCTTATCTCCTATTGTTTTTATACTATTATAGTACTTAAGTTTAGTATTCTCAACTTAATCATTATATTTAAGTTATTCCTTTATTTCTAATTTTAGATAACAAAAAGGAGCTATCATAACTAGCCCCTCTAATAAATCAGCTAAAATCTTCCATTCTAATTAAATTATTTATTTTATAAACTGATTTTAATTTACATACACTATTTATTGCATTATTAATATTTACTTCTTTACTATCATGAGTAACTAATACTAGAGTAACTTTATTTTCAGAAGACTCTATTCCTTTTTGAATAACTGACTTTAAACTAACATTCATTCCACCAAAAACTGAAGTTATTTCTCCTAATACTCCTGGTCTATCTTCAACCGTTAGTCTAATATAGTATTTACTATTAATTTCATTAATAGCATTAAATTTCTTCTTCCATAAGTTATTTTTCACTACAGGATTTAAATTATCAATATCAATATTACTTCTTAATATTGAAACAATATCAGAAACCACAGCACTTCCTGTTGGAAGATCTCCTGCTCCTCTACCATAAAACATTAAATCTCCAACTGCATTTCCTCTAATTAAAACTGCATTAAATGAATCATTAACATTAGCCAAAGGATGGTTTTCCGGTATCATGGTAGGATGAACCCTAAGATCTAAAATCCCATCATTATCTTTAACTATAGCTAGTAATTTAATTACTCTATTAAATTCTTTAGCATATTCAATATCTATAGATTCAATTTTTGTTATTCCTTCTCTATATACATCTTCTACATTAATTTTAGTTCCAAAAGCTAATGAAGATAATATAGCAAGCTTATATTGGGAGTCAAATCCTTCAATATCTGAAGTAGGATCTGCTTCAGCATATCCCATATCTTGGGCACCTTTTAAAGCTTCTAAAAAGTCTAACCCCTCATATTCCATCTTTGTTAAGATATAATTAGTAGTTCCATTTACTATTCCATATAATCTTTCTACCTTATTAGCTGTTAAACTCTCGTTTATTCCATTAATTATTGGAATACCACCAGCTACACTAGCTTCATAATTGAACATAACCCCTTCTTTATCAGCTTTTTCAAAAAGTTCATCTCCACCTGTTGCAAGAAGCATTTTATTTGCTGTAACAATGTGCTTCTTTCTATCCATAGCTGCCAGCATATATTCTCTAGCTGGTTCAATTCCCCCCATTACTTCAACTACAATTTTAATTGAATCATCCTCAATAATATCATTGAAATCTGTAGTTAAAATATTTCTAGGTACTTCAAAACCTCTTTTTTTATTAATGTCTCTAACTAAAATTTTGGCTACTTCTACTTCGTAGCCAGATCTTTTCATTATTTCTTCTGTGTTTGAATTTAATATCATCCAAACACCACGTCCAACATTGCCTAGCCCCATTAAAGCAATTTTGACTTTTTTCATTTCGCTTCCCCCTTAATTTTTTTAATAATTCTATAATTACTTATTGCTAACATATACATTATACTAATTTATTTCATAATTTACCATTATTACTTCTCATAAATAATTTAAAAATATAACTTTAAAATAGTAAAAAGTAAGAAATACTCTATATCTTGTGATACCATATAATATCACTAAAATAATATAGTATTTCTTACTTTTAAATTCATAACATATATAATCTAACTCTTAATATATTTAACTTTAAACCTATCTTTTTCCTGCATCAAATGGTTCACCAGCTGCCTTTGGTGCTTGTGATGATTTAGAGAATAGAACTAAAGCTATTAGTGTTACTACATATGGGAATATCTTAAGTATAACTCCTGGTATTTGAGCTAATGATGGAATTGCTTGAGAAACATTGGCAATAGTAGAAGCAAATCCAAAGAAGAAAGTTGCTCCAAGTATTCCAAGAGGTTTCCATTGTCCGAATATTAAAGCTGCTAAAGCAAGGAATCCAAGCCCAGAAACACTTCCATTAAACTCTCCTGAATATGTTACTAGAATTATAGCTCCACCTAAAGCCGAAAGTCCTCCAGATATCATAACACCTATATATCTCATTTTAAATACACTGATACCAGCTGCCGCTGCTGCTTGTGGGTGCTCACCACACGCTCTTAATCTTAATCCAAAACTAGTCTTATAAATTATAAATGTACTTAAAATTAAAATTAATAATACTAACCAAGTAGTTGCATAGCTCTTTGTAAATAAAAGCGGACCTATTACAGGTATATCAGAAAGCACAGGAATATCTTTTGGAATAAATCCATTAGTTACTCTTATATTACCACTTCCTGTTATATTTCTTGCTAAGAATACTGTTAATGCTCCTGCTATCATATTTATAGCTGTACCACTTATAACTTGATCTGCATTTAAATTTATACTTGCAAATGCATGAAGTAATGAAAATAATACTCCAACTAAAGTTGCCACTAATAAACCTATCCATAAAGCTCCTGCAACTCCATTTGCTTGTAATTTAGAAACAGTTAGTGCTCCTGCGAAAGATCCAACTATCATAAGTCCATCTAAACCTATATTTACAACACCACTTCTTTCACAATAAAGTGCTCCTAATGCTGTTATTAGCAAAGGAATTGTATAAGAAACTGCATATGGAAAAATTTGTTCAATTATACTCCACATTATTTTTCCACCACCCTTTCAGAGGATTTATCTTTATCATTTTTTCCTTTGTTTTTCTTCTTTTTAAACCATTTTATTACTCTGTCCATTACCATACTTGTAGCTGCAAAATAAATTATTGTAGCCATTATAGTATCTGCAAGTTCTGGTGGTACTTTTACAGCAGCATTCATAAAGCCTTTACCAACATATAAAACTCCAAAGAATAAAGAAGAGAATATAACTCCTATTGGACTACTTGCTCCAAGCAACGCAACAGCTATCCCATCAAAACCTTGGCTTGGCATAACTCCAATTTGCATTATATTAGCATTACCTGTGTATTGTATAGCTCCTGCAAGTCCTGATAAAGCTCCAGCTATCATCATAGAAATAATTATATTTCTATTTACAGGCATACCTGCATATTCTGCACCAAATCTATTAAATCCAACAGCTTTTAATTCATATCCTAAAACAGTTTTATTTAAAATAAACCATATTATTAATACTGCTATTAAAGCTAAGAAAATTCCTAAATTTATATAAGATCCTTTAAATATGTTTGTTAACCAATCTACTCTTAACGTAGCTGATTCTACTAGCATCTTAGATTCAGTTTCTAAGAACTCTCCTTTAAAATATTTTGGAACCATATAATAAATTATCCAATAAGCTGTCCAGTTCATCATTATTGATGAAACAACTTCGTGAACATTGAATCTAGCCTTTAAATATCCTGGAACTATTCCCCAAACTGCTCCTCCAAGAACTCCAGAAAGAACAATTATAGGTAGTAGTATTCCTCTAGGCAAATCTAAAGTTAATCCTACTGCTATAGAACAAAATCCTCCAAATAACATTTGTCCAGGAGTACCTATGTTAAATAATCCTGTTTTAAATGCAAAAGCAACTGAAAGTCCAGTAAGCATTAAAGGTGTAGCTGTTGCAATAGTATTACCTATTCTTTCTAGATTCATTAAACCGCCTTTAAATAAATATCTATATCCTTCTACAGGGTTAAAGCCCATAATTAGCATTAATAAAGCTCCGGCTAAAAGGCCTAATAACACAGCCATTATGGATTTAATACCTTGATTTTTTCCCATTAGCTTTCTCCTTTCTTTATTCCTGCCATCATTAGTCCAACTTCATTTTCATCTGTTTCAGAAGAATTTACAATTCCTACAAGTTCACCATTATTAACAATAGCTATTCTATCTGAAACATTTAAAACCTCATCTAATTCAAGAGATACTAAAAGTACAGCTTTACCATTATCTCTTTGTTCAACAAGTCTTTTGTGTATGTATTCTATAGAACCTACATCTAAACCTCTAGTTGGTTGAACAGCAATTAACAAATCTGGATTTGACAAAATTTCACGACCTATTATTCCTTTTTGTTGGTTACCACCAGATAAAGATCTTGCTATTGATGCTCCCCCTTCTCCGGATCTAACATCAAAAGTTTCTATAATTTCATCCGAGTACTTTCTTACTTCTTCTCTATTTATTAACCCATTCTTTGAAAAAGGTTGATTCTTATAAGCTTTAAGTACCATATTATCTTCCATTGTATAATCTAAAATAAGTCCTCTTTTATGTCTATCTTCTGGAATATGAGCTATACCTTCATCTATTCTCTTTCTAATAGAATCCTTTGTAATATCTTTTCCATTAAAAAATATCTTTCCAGAATCTACATTTCTCATTCCAGTTATAGCTTCCACTAATTCCGTTTGGCCATTTCCTTCAACTCCAGCGATACCAACAATCTCACCTTTTTTAACTTCAAGATTAAAGTTCTTTAACCCTAAAACTTTCTTACTATTTTTAACTGATAAATTTTCTATTTTTAAAACTATATCTCCTGGCTTAGATTCATCTTTTTCAACTTTAAATGATACTTGCCTTCCAACCATCATTCTTGCCATTTCTTCTTCTGAAGTTTTCTTAACATCTACAGTTCCAATGTACTTTCCTCTTCTTATTACTGTACACCTATCCGCTGCTTCTTTAATTTCTTTTAATTTATGTGTAATTATAATTATTGATTTACCTTCTTTTATAAGATTTTTCATAATTACAATTAAATCTTCAATTTCTTGAGGTGTTAATACAGCTGTTGGTTCATCAAAAATAAGAACATCTGCATTTCTATAAAGCATCTTAAGAATTTCAACACGTTGTTGCATACCAACAGATATATCTTCAATTTTTGCATATGGATCAACATTTAATCCATAAGCCTTAGATAATTCTTCTATTTTCTTTGCTGCACTCTTTATATCTACAGTCAGAAATTTCTTAGGTTCTAAACCCAAAATAATATTTTCAGTTACCGTAAAGTTCTCAACTAATTTAAAATGTTGATGAACCATACCTATACCTAATTCATTTGCTACATTAGGACTAGTTATTTTAACTTCTTTTCCATTCACTTTAATTTTCCCTGCTTCAGGTTGGTACATTCCAAATAACATTCCCATTAATGTAGATTTACCCGCTCCATTTTCCCCTAAAAGAGCATGAATCTCTCCCTTTTTAAGTTGTAAAGTAACATTATCATTTGCTACAATACCAGGAAACTCTTTACGGATATTAATCATTTCCACTACATAACTCATGAGTATCCTCCCTCTCTTATTTACTATTTCCATATATAATGGTTAGATTATCTTTTTATGTTAAATTAATCTAATTACATCTTTATAGAAGAAAAAGACGGTTAATCCGCCTTTCCTATGTTTTTATTAAGCTTTTATAAATTACTTAATTAAATACCTTGATCACTCTTAACTTCTATTTCACCATTTTTTATTTTATTATAAACTTCATCTACTTTTGAAATAGTTTCTGCACTTAAGTTTGGATTTTCATCTGGAAGACCAACGCCATCATTTTTAACATTAAAAGTTAATGTTTCTCCACCTGGGAAGTTTCCTTCTAAATCATCCTTAATAACATCAAAAGTTGCTGTATCAATTTTCTTCATTGCTGAAGTTAATACTACTGATTTATCTCCATCATATTTACCATCATCATATTGGTCAACGTCAACTCCAATTACCCATGCTTCTTTTCCAGATGCAACTCTAGCTTTTGCTTCATTTATCGAACCAACTCCAACACCACCAGCTGCTACAAATATTGCTTTAACACCATTATCATACATAGTAGCTGCTAATTGTTGTCCTGCTGCAACATTATCAAATGAACCTTGGTAAACTATATTTTCTTTTTTAATAGTCATATTAGTTCCTAGATTTTCATTAGCATATTGAATTCCTTGTTGGAAACCCCAATTAAATCTTTGAACTGATGGAATTTCCATACCTCCAATAAAACCTAAGTCTCCTTCTTTTAGTTCAGTAGCTGCTGCAACACCTACTAAAAATCCTGCTTCTTGTTCTGCAAAATAAATAGAAACTGTATTATCTCCTAATTTTTCTACTCTCTCTTCACCAGTCTTACCATTGTTTGGAGAACCATCAATTATTACAAATTTAGCATCTGTATATTTATCTTGAGAATTAAATACTGCTGTTTCAAATTTAAATCCAGGAGTTACTATAAATTTATATCCTGTATCATAAAGATTTCCTATTTCTTTCATGTAATCTGCTTCAGTAGTTCCAGAAGGTTTTATATAGTTACTATCAACGCTTAACTCTTTTTGAGCTTTTAATATACCTTCCCAAGTACCTTGGTTAAATGATTTATCATCTATTGTTCCTGCATCAGTAACCATACCTACTTTTAATTTTTCTCCCTCTGCACTTGATGTGTTACCACAGCCTACTAAACCTGTAACCATTAATGCTGATAATGCTAAAGCTATTACTTTTTTCTTCATAAAAATCCTCCTTATCGTTAGTGCCTAAAACTCATTTTTCGAACTTTCAAAGAGATTATACAATATATAATTCGTTATTTCAACAAATAATATTATTTTTCCCCATTAATTGCCCTTTTTTAAAATACTTTAAATTAATTTTTGTTATTTTTTAAATTTACTTATATTTTGTTTATAATATATTTAATCCTAAATCTATACAAGTAAAACACTTACTAATTTACTTAAATCATCATTACGATTGTATTGTTTCCCTTTAATCAGCTAGATATACCATATATAATTTCTAAAACTAATCAAAGAATATACTATATTACTTTTTAATTTATAAGTACAAAAAAGGAACTAAAATTTAGTTCCTCATCAAAATTCATTTTTATAAAAACTCTTGAAATATTTCTTTGAATGAATCGATTTCCATTGGAGCAATCCTAACTCTTTTTAAAGAGTACATCCCATCATTAACAGTAGATATTCCTGGTTTTGTTGTAACCGCTGCTTTTATTCCTATTTCTTTTTCTACTTCTATAGTTTCTTCATCATATCTTCCCACTGGATAACAAATAAATTTACTATCTACTCCAACCTTTTCCTTTAATGCATCTATACCTTCTTGAATTATAATAGCTTTTTCTTCTCTAGAAATATTTGTGAACTCAATATGTCTTGAAGTATGATTTTCAATCCCCATTCCAGCATCTCTCATTTCTTTAAGCATAGTTGAATTCATATAAAAACTATCTACATCCGTCTTATCTGTAATAATAAAAAATGTTGCTTTCATATTATTTTCTTTTAAAATTCTATATGCATCTGTATAATTATCCGCATATCCATCATCAAAAGTTATTGCAACTGGCTTCTTTGGAACATATCCAGTACTATACGCCTCTAAAACATCATCTAATAACATTGGAGTAAATTCATTTTCTTTTAACCATTTAATTTCTGATTCAAATTGTTTTACCGGAACCAACAAACTATTATTAGGATCTAAATCTGATATAGAATGATACATAAGTATCGGAATCCTCACTTCATTTATATCTAAAGTTATGTAATCATCTTTTTTTTCTTCTACATTTTCTTCATTAAGTTTATCAGCATTATTATCTTCATTATTTTCTATTATTTTATTTTTATCAGTATTATTTTCTTCTACATGGGTTCCAATATTATTATAAAAATCTTTCCCTACAAAAGCTAATAAACATATTATAAACACTATTATTGAAATAACTATAAAAAACTTTTTCATAATTCCTCCATTTTTATAAATATATCCAAAATATAACATCGCATCTTTTTTTTGTCAATATAATTTTAGTTCTTTCTATATTTTAATAATTCCTAATTTTTTATTAAATTATTGTTAATGATATTTTATTTTTGTATAATTAATCTAAACTAATATTAAGGAGTGTTTTTTATTGTTTGGATACGTAACTCCTCTAAAAGCAGAACTTAAAGTAAAGGATTTTACAAAATTCAGAAGTTATTATTGTGGATTATGCCTACATTTAAAAAGTGGTGCAGGCAATATACCTAGAATGGTTTTAAATTATGATATGACATTTTTGGCAGTACTACTAGATTCCTTATCGAGTAAGGAACCAGATTTTGAACTTAAGCGTTGTATAGTTCATCCAAAGGACAAAAAGCCCGTGGTTATGAATAACGATGCTCTTCAATATTCAGCTGCAATGAATTTAGCCCTTTACTATCATAAAATTAAAGATGATATAGAAGATGATAATGATATAAAAAGTAAAGTACTTGAAAAAATTTTATATCCTTATCAAAAAAAGATAAACAAATCTATAGATGATATAAATAATATTATTAAATCTAACCTTAAAGATCTAAGGAATTTTGAAAACAATAAAAATTTTTATTCTATAGATGAAATATGTCATCCATTTAGTGATATAGTTGGTAATATACTTAAAAGTTATCCTAAGGAATTGGTTTGTGATGGTGATGAGTTAAGAAGTAATTTATATAGTCTAGGATATACTTTAGGAAAATGGATTTATTTAATTGACGCATTTGATGATTTAAAAAAGGACATGAAAGATAATAAATTTAATCCAATTAATTATTTATTCAATAGTGAAAATAAATCCTATGATGAGTTAGTCCCTTTAATAAAAGATAGATTAGAATTTACTATACTTAATTGTTCTTATAATTGCAAAGAAATCCTTGAAAAGTTACCTTTAAAGAGAAATGAAGATATACTTAAAAATGTGTTAGAATTAGGTATGATGGATAAATACTTAGGAATTTTAAATAATACTAGAGAAGATAAAAGGAGTGGCAAAAAATGAACCCATACGAAGTTCTTGGATTAAAACCTGGCGCAAGTCAAGAAGAAATAAAAAAAGCATATAGAAACTTAATTAAGCAATATCATCCTGACCAATATGGTGATAACCCTTTAAAAGACTTAGCTGAAGAAAAAGTAAGAGAAATTAATACAGCTTATGATATGTTAACGAAAAATAACGGTAATTCTTACAATAATTCATATAGTAATTCTAACACTTCTAATAATAGCTATTCTAATAATTCAAATGATAGCTATGCTCTTTCAGAAATTAGGAGATTAATTCAAAATAGAAACTTTGCTGAAGCTGAAAGCAGATTAAATTCTATTCAAAATAGAAATGCAGAATGGAACTTTTTATATGGATTTGTTTTAACCAATAAAGGTTGGTTTGATGCAGGACTTAAACATATTCAAATTGCAGTAAATATGGACCCAAATAATTTTGAATATAGACAAACTTTAAATTCTTTACATCAAAGAACTTCAGCTTACAGTGGTAATTATTATAGAACTACTGGTGGTTCTTCCTCAAATACTTGTGATTGCTGTATGCAACTTTGGTGCTTAGATAGTCTTTGTGAATGCATGGGCGGAGATCTTATTGGATGTTGTTAAATTTATTAGGTGGTGTTTAGTATATGAAAACTAAAGAAATTACATTAAGTGCAGCTTTAGTTGCATTTACAATTATTATTTTATATTCAAATTTACTATTACCTATAAGTACAATAAGCATTCTTACACTAGCATCTTTATTAATACCAATTGCATTAATAAGAGGATCAATGAAAAGTGCTATTTTGGTATATGTAGCTTCATCTATTATAGGTTTTTTTATACTTCCTATAAATATAATAATGCTATATATACTATTCTTTGGAATTTACGGTATAATAAAATACTATATTGAAAAAATAAATAAAATCCCCTTAGAAATACTATTAAAAATAATATTTTTTAATATAATATTTTTTATATCATTTTTCATATTTAAATCTTTTATTGCCATAGAAATAACTAAACTTCCTATTTGGTTATTTGTAATAATTGCTCAAATTATTTTTTTAGTTTTTGACTATGCATTAACATTATTAATTTCTTTTTATTTAGAAAGAATTCATAAAAAAATATAAAAGAATACTGTACCGAAGGGTACAGTATTCTTTTCAGATTGTAGACAAAAAGCATTTTCTCAAGTTTGAGAAAATGCTTTTTGTTATTATATTTAAAATTAAAGAGTATATTTTTGTAATACAGTTACTAAGTGGGCTATCGGAGCGATAGCTGACACGTCTTTTCCATAGTCGGTTTGCCATTTTCTTCAAATTCATGCATGTGTAAATAAGCGTGACTTCCATAGTAATTTTAGCCAAGCTTCTTAAATGTGTATAACGCATACCATGCTTTTCTTTAGCATCTGCAAAAACTCTCTCTATTGTTTCTTTACGAGCTTTATATACAGATTTTACATATTTATCATGTCTAAGATGATTTGCTTAATCAATAAACTCTTGCCAGATATGATGAGTAATGACCTTTTGATGATTTTTACTATTAGTACATTTGTTTAAATAAGGACATTTACTACATTCACATGGATTTGATTTATATTCTCTATATCCATCTCGGTTTGTAGTACCATATTTTAAGATTTTAAAATTTGGGCATATATAACAATCATTATATTCATCATATACATAATCATATTTTTTGAAAAAGCCTTCTTTAGTCATAGGACGTTTGTAAGGAAGTGATGGTAATATATTATCTTTGAATAACTGTCTACAAATATATGGCGTAATATATCCCGCATCCATAGCTATAGCTATGATCTCGTCAGCGGAAAATCTATCTTTTAAATTCTCATATAATCCAATAAATCCAACACTATCATGAATATTACCTGCTGTAACATCAAACTCTAATATATAGTTATTTTTATCGCAAGCTGTGTGAGCAGAGTAAGCAAAGCATTTCTCTTTTTCGTTCTTAAAAAACATACCACTATCAGGATCAGTGTTGCTTTCAGTAACAACCTTCGTTTCGTCTACTTTTGTTTCTTTGTTTAAAGGTCTTTTTCCATGTTTTTTTCTATCTTCATCTATTTCTTTTTCTAATTCTTCTTGGTACTTTTTTGCCTCAATATCAATCTCTTTTTTAGTATACTTTTTCTTATTTGCACTTGCTTTTATATGTGTAGAATCTATAAATACTTCTGATAAATCTATAAATCCATATTTATTAGCTTCTTCTAAGATTTTAGTGAATATGTTATTAAATAAATTAGTATTTTTAAATCTTCTTTCATAGTTCTTATTAAAAGTAGAGAAATGTGGTATCTTTTCCGTAAATGAATATCCTATAAACCATCTATAAGCTATATTTACTTCAATTTCTCTTATAGTTTGTCTCATCGACGGTATTCCAAATAAATATTGAATTAGAACAATTTTTATTAAAACTACTGGATCAATGCTTGGCGCTCCGGACGCAGAGTATAACTCTGCAACTTCATCATATATAAAATTAAAGTCTATAGCTCTATCAATTTTTCTAACTAGATGATCTTTTGGAACTAATGCATCTACACTATTAAATTCAATTTGTAATCTATTATCTACATCTTTTCTTGTCATCATAAAATATCACCCATGATATTTTACCAAGAAAACGAAAAGGTGTCGACTTTGTCGACACCCTGGAATACTGTACCGAAGGGTACAGTATTCTTTTATTATTAATCTAATATGGAAAATAAAATTTCTAAAGCGCCTTCAAAAGCAAATCCTATAAATTCTAGAACACCATATTTAATTTTAGATTCCTTTTTTACTATCTTCTCTTTACTATTATCATAGTTCTTTCTACTAATAGGATCAGAATTATAATAATAAGCTTCTTCATATGTTCTTATTTCTTTAAAAACAATTTTATTTTCATTATCCTTCAAAACCCTCGCCTCCAAGCATAAGTATTCTATTATCGTACCTTACTATATACCTTCTGCATTTTTTGTAAAAGTCCTTTTGTAGAATATAGTAAATACAATAACTGTAGTTATGGCAGCTAGTATATCGGAAATAGGTTCTGCACATAATACAGCCGTTAATTTATTTCCTTCACTTACTAATGATGGTAGTATAAATATTAGTGGTACAAGTAATACTATTTTTCTTAATAAAGCCATTATAAGTGATAACTTTGCTTGACCTAATGCTAAGAAAGTTTGCTGACATGCTATCTGCGCACCAAAAATTAATATTCCAGCAAAGTAAATCCTCATACCCCAAGCTGTTATTTCAATTAATTCTGGTTTTTTATTAAATATTCTAACAAAAAACTCTGGGAATATCATTAGTGAAGCCCACATGGTTATAGTATATACTAAGCAACTAATCAAAAGTAATTTAAAAGTTCTTTTAACTCTTTTTATATTTTGGGCACCAAAATTATAACTTATTATAGGCTGTGCCCCTTGAGATAATCCTAAAAGAGGTAGTGTAACAATTTGCATTATACTACTCATTATTGTCATTGCCCCTACCGCTAAATCACCTCCATACATTTGAAGCTGATTATTCAAACTAATTAACACTATGCTTTCAGTTGCTTGCATTATAAATGGTGATACACCTAATGCAACTATTGATAGTAATACTTTAAAGTCTGGAATTAAATATTCCTTTCTAATTTTTAGAATGCTCTTTTTACTAAAAAGAAAAAATAAAACCCATATTGCAGATACAAATTGTGATAATATCGTAGCTAGAGCAGCACCTCTTACACCTAAATCAAAAACAAATATAAATATAGGATCTAACACAATATTTATAATTGCTCCTATAACTACAGTGTACATTCCCATTTTGGCGAACCCTTGAGTATTAATAAATGGATTCATACCAAGTGCTATTTGAACAAATACTGTTCCCAATAAATATATAGTTAAATACTCCATTGCATATCCAATAGTTGCTTCACTAGCTCCAAAAGCAAATAGTAAATTTTCTCTAAAAATTAAAAATACAATTGTACACAAAACACCAATGATAACTAATATCGAAAAACTATTACTAATAATTTTTTCTGCACCATCATTATCTTTTTCTCCCATTTTTATCGCAGCAAGTGGAGCTCCTCCCATACCAATAAGAGCTGAAAAGGCTGAAATAATCATTAGTAATGGAAAAGCTACTCCAACTCCTGCCATAGCTATTTCTCCATTTGGCATTCTTCCAATAAATATTCTATCTACTATGTTATATAAGACATTAACAATTTGCGCTATAATTGCTGGAAATGCTAAGTTTATTAATAGTTTTCCTACAGATCCCTCACCTAAGTTTATTTTAGCTTTAGTCATAAAATTCTTCTCCTTATATATATTTCTTTATTATATAGATCCCATTAATTACAAATATCATATAAGAAATATATTCATATTTAAAAATGAAAATTTAAATTTTTCATTACAGTATCTCTTTTCCAAATGGCATTAAAGATAATTTAGCTAATTTTAATGATTGCATAGCAAAAGGAATTCCAATAATAGTTATGCATAATAAAAAAGCACTTATTAAATTTGCAATACAAAGTTCAAGTCCACCAAATATTAGCCAAAGTATATTTAAAAACAAACTGATACTACTATCATCATTTGTAACTATATCTTTACCAAAAGGTGCAAATTGAAGCCTTGCCATTTTAAAACACTGTAATCCAATTGGAATACCAACTATAGTTATACACCATAAACATCCAAACATAAACCATCCTATTGCATTAAAAAATCCACCTAAAATAATCCATATTATATTTCCCAAACAAGACATTAAAACTTCCCCTTTTTATAAGTTAATACATATTATAAATTTCTTAATTGAACTAAAGCACAATTTTCTATAGCATTTATATTATTTTCCTTGCAATACCTTAATATTTCTTCACTTTGAGCCCCTGGCTGAATTAAAATATTTTCTATACCTAAACTTTTTGCTTCCTTTAAATATTCCAATCCTAATTTTGGATTTATACACAAGTCTATAGCATTAATTTTATATTGAACTTCTTTAAGGCTCTTATAAACTTCATTACCTCCCTTAGGATGAACTCCGCTTACAACATAACCCTTTTCTCTAAATTTATTAATAATCTTGTAAGCATATTTAGATGTATTACTTACATCTCCTATAACAACCCAATTATCAACCTTTATCAATTCTGAAATTTCCATATTTAACCTCCATAATATTCTCTTTATTTATATAATATACAATATATACAACATATACAATTATATAATATATATATTATAATTTTTATTGATAAAAATACTATTTTACTTATATCTAAACATTGACTTATATTATAATAAAATATATAATTGGTTATATTAAAATTATATATTTATTGCTATGATTAGGAGTAGTATTATAATCCCTATACTCAAGAGAACTGTTGGTGGCTGCGAAACAGTGTATAAATTATAAGAACTTGCCTAGGAGCTTACTTGTTAAAATCAAGTACGGGATACCCCCGTTATAATTTCGAGTGAGAAAATTTTATTTTCTAATAAGAGTGGTACCGCGAATATATCCTTCGTCTCTTAATTGAGATGAGGGATTTTTTATATTTTTTTACAAATGTTATTTTATAGGAGGACTGATTATGGCTAAATATGGAACTTCCATTGATAAAAAATGGCAAGATAAGTGGGAAGAAACTAATCTTTATAAATTCGACCCAAATAAAGAAGGAGAAAAATTATATGTTCTAGAAATGTTCTCATATCCTTCAGGAAGCCAATTACATGCTGGTCACTGGTTTAACTACGGACCTGTTGACTCATGGGCTAGAATGAAGAGAATGCAAGGATATAATGTATTCCAACCTATGGGATTTGATGCTTTTGGACTTCCAGCAGAAAACTATGCAATAAAAACTGGAATTCATCCAAAGGATTCAACTGATAAAAACATTGAAACTATGGAAAAGCAATTAAAAGCTATGGGTGCTATGTTTAACTGGGAAAATGAAGTTATAACTTGTAACCCTGATTATTATAAATGGACTCAATGGGTATTTTTAAAACTATATGAAAAAGGATTAGCTTACAGAAAAAAAGCTCCTGTAAACTGGTGTCCTTCTTGTAACACAGTTTTAGCAAATGAGCAAGTTGTTGAAGGTCTTTGTGAAAGATGTTCAACAGAAGTTACAAAAAAAGATTTAACTCAATGGTTTTTAAAAATTACTGATTATGCTGATGAATTATTAGAAAAACTAGATACTTTAGATTGGCCTGAAAAAACAGTAGCTATGCAAAAACATTGGATAGGAAAATCTACTGGTGCTGAAGTTACTTTTAAAGTAAAAGGTTCTGATATTAAATTCGATGTATTTACAACTAGAGTTGATACTTTAAATGGAGTAACTTATGTTGTATTAGCACCTGAAAATCCATTAGTTGATGAACTAACTACTACAGAATATAATAAATCAGTTGAAGATTATAAGGAAGAAGCTAAAAAACAATCAGATATAGAAAGACAATCTTTATCTAGAGAAAAAACTGGAGTATTTACAGGCTCTTATGCAATTAACCCTATAAATAATAAGGAAGTCCCTATCTGGGTAGGTGATTATGTTTTAGCTACTTATGGTACTGGTGCTGTTATGGCTGTTCCAGCTCATGATGAAAGAGATTTTGCCTTTGCAAGCAAGTTTAATCTTCCTATAGAAAGAGTTATAGCTAGCAAAAATGGTGAAGATAACGAATTACCATATTGTGAATATGGCAAATTGGTGAACTCAGGAGAATTTGATGGATTAACTACAGAAGAAGCTAAAGAAAAAATTGTTGAAAAATTATCTAAAGTTAATTTAGGTTCTGCAAAGGTTAATTACAGATTAAGAGATTGGCTAGTATCTAGACAAAGATATTGGGGTGCTCCAATTCCTATAGTTCACTGTGAAGATTGTGGAACTGTTGCTGTTCCAGAAAATCAACTACCAGTAGAACTTCCATACAATGTTGAATTTGCTCCAGATGGGAAATCACCACTTGCTAAATGTGATGAATTTATAAATACAACTTGTCCAAAATGCGGAAAGCCTGCTAAGAGAGAAGCAGATACTTTAGATACTTTTGTTTGTTCATCTTGGTATCAATTAAGATATCCAGATAGCAAAAATACTGAAAAAGCTTTTGATAAAGATATAGTAAACAAAATGCTTCCAGTAGATAAATATGTCGGTGGACCTGAGCATGCTTGTATGCATTTACTATATGCTAGATTTATTACTAAAGCTTTAAGAGATATGGGCTACTTAGACTTTGATGAACCATTTAAATCTTTAACTCACCAAGGTTTAATTTTAGGACCTGATGGCTTAAAAATGAGTAAATCAAAAGGAAATACTATTTCCCCTAATGATTACATTTCTGAATATGGCTCAGATGTATTTAGAATGTATTTAATGTTTGGTTTTGCTTATGTTGAAGGCGGAGCTTGGAGTGATGATGGACTTAAATCTGTTGCAAGATTTGTAGATAGAATTGAAAGATATCTAGAAATATCTAGAGAAGCAATAGAAAAAGGTGAAAATAATAAAACTACTGTTGATAAAGCAGAAAAAGAATTAAAATTCTGGCTACATAATGCAATTAAAGGAGTTACTGAAGATGCTGATAAAATGCAATTTAATACTGCTATTGCAAGAATGATGGAATTTGTAAATGCTTTATCTAAGTACCTTCAAGAAGATATGAAAAACTTAGATTTCTTAAAAAATTCTTGTATTGACTTCTTAAAGATTCTAGCACCATTTGCTCCACACTTTGCTGAAGAACAATGGAGTCTTTTAGGATTAGAATACTCAATCTTCAATCAAAATTGGCCAGAATTTGATCCTACAGCTTTAGTTAAAGATGAAGTTGAAATTGCAATCCAAGTTAACGGAAAAATAAAGGCTAAGATAAACGTTCCAACGGATTTAGATGAAGAAGGCATTAAAGCTGCTTCATTATCTAATGAAAATATTATAGCTGCAACTGAAGGTAAAAATATAGTTAAGGTTATAGTTATTAAAGGAAGATTAGTAAATATAGTAGTTAAATAATAAAAAGGCACATATGTGCCTTTTTATTCAGACTGCTGACAAAGTGTCAGCAGTCTTTAATTTTATACAAATATGTAATATAATTTAAAATATATTAATTTAT
>NZ_JBNOOE010000008.1:0-160192 GCF_050585265.1 Clostridium nigeriense
CTTGTATTATCATTTTTATTAAGTCCGGTAATAAGAGAACTATAATTAATCTGCTTTTCTCCTATAGCATTTTCTGCCACCATATTGGATTTTATTAAATCATCTGCAATTGCTTTTTCTTTTATTCCAGTATGGTCTATAAGTGTTGTAGTACCATCTTCTCCACGCAAAATAAAGTTAAAATTTCCTTGAGTATCTTGCCCCATTTGAATTCTAACTTTATTAGATTTATCTTTAAATTGCATTGTTGGTCCTACTATAGTTATTCCACCATCATCACTAGCTACAGTAAATTTATTAGTAGATATTTTTCCTGCTTTTAAATCTTCTACGCTTATATTCTTAGCTATAATATCTTTTATTACTGCATTAGAAATAGTAACATTATCTGTTGTTAGATTTAAAAATTGTCCGTTTTCTCCAGTAACAAACTTAGAAAGTAATGTTTGTAGGTCTAATGTTCCCCCACTACCTACATTAAATTTTATATTAGTTGCTGTTAAATCTGTTATATTTGCTTTAGTTGATATTAAATTAGTTATTCTTGCATCTTCTGCTATTAAATTTTCTATACTTGCATTAATTGCATTTAAATCTTCTATATTAGCTTTCTTTATTATTGCATTCTCTATTTCAACATCTTTAGCTTTTAAATTGGCTATCTCTGCATTAGTTGCTTTAAGGTCAGAAATATTAGCTTTTTCTATTAATGCTTCATTTACTATAGCTAAATCAGTAACAACTCTATTTACTTTTTTACTCATAGATCCACTAGAATCAAATGAGTTTTTGTTTTTAGTTTCTCCTTTAGCTGATAACTCACTATCTAGTCCACCATCATAGCTTAATTTTCTATTAAATATAGGTAGTTTTCTTATTACTCCTTTATCATCTTTATATGTAATAATATCTCCTATATCTAAACTTAGATCGCCTTGCCACTTTAGGTTATAACCTAAATATCCAAACCCATTCAATCTATTATAAATATCAGTTAATATTGTTGCATTCATCCATGGATTCTCAAATTCTAATTCCATAGAATCTGATCCTAAATTACCTTTAGAAATTGTTTCACTATCTCCAACTTTACAAGTTATTTTTCCGATTTTATACTTTACTTCTTCCCTGGTAAAATCGAAAATACCTTCTCCAATATCTCTATCTATATCAGTAGGATATACTATTGTAAATTTCCCATTTCTTTTTATAATTGCATTACCACCACATAAACTAGCTATAAATCCTAATACTTCTCTACAAGAAAAGCCGTCCAGTTTCTTAACGTTATAAGCTGGAAGGCTTCCTTCAAATTGTACTCCTGTTTTAGTTGCTATTTCATTTGCTACTTGTGTTAAAGTAGGTGTGTCCCCTAAAGAACTAAAATAAGCTATTTTAAATTTAGACATATTATCATATGCTGTAATTTTAATAGTAAAATCATCTTTCTTTATACTATCTATATTAAAAATACCTAAAGGAATATATTCAATTTTATCATTTATATTTAATCCTATTTCTACATTTATAGGTGTAGTACTGTAAATTGTATCAGAAGTACTTCTTAATACTAAATCTAAACAAATTGAAGGTGTATTGCCTATAGAAAATACATCTTGTATTCCACCATTTATATCAATACTTTGTACCTCATCACCAGTATATATTCTATCTCCTATTGTAACTTTACATTCAAAACTTCTGCTAGGATTTTTTATTTCTTCTTTATATTCAGCACTTGTAGTATAAATAATTCTCCCTCCTTTCTTAGATTTTTAGAAGGATCTATTTAATTAAATAATCTATAAGAGAAAGCTCACCAGGAGTTATTGTTAAGTTACTCTTAGCAAGTTCATCTATATTTATTTTTTCTATTTTAACATCAACTTCTATATCTAATAATTCTCTACATTCCTTATTAAAGTTCTCTGTATCTGCTATTTCAACTATTCCATTTTCAATTTTATTTTCCCCTTTTTCATTTTTAACAGCATATTTATTAATTAGCTTTTGCTTTTCTTCATTAAATAAAACTATTTCTTTATCAAGAGTTTTTATATTCTTAGAAAGCTTATAACTTGTCTTTACTGCTAATTCTGAATTATTTAATTTACTTAATACACCAACACTATTAATTAATCTTTCATTACTTAATTTCATAATTATACCTACCCTTCTATTCCTCTAAATTTTTAGCCATCATTTCATCTTCTATTTTATAAACTTCATCCTCAAAAGCTTTTATGTCTGCTCTTACTTGTACCTTATTTGTATTGTAAACCTCTTGATTAGTTATAGTTTTATTTACGTTAGCTCCATTTCCTCCATCTGTAGAAATACTCGCACTCATATAAGCTACTTGTACTCCATCTATTACACTTGTACCACTTAAAGTTATATTTTTATTTGTATTTAACATATCAATCTCTCCTAACATTCTATTAAACTAAATTTCAAGTCCTTCCAAAACGTACCAGAACTAGTTTGTAATATCTGTGGACTTCTATCTCCTGCATACATTGTGCAAGTCATTATTCCATTTTGTGCATCAATAAACTCTACTGTGACCTCTTTTGGTTCTACAGCATTAAGTATCTTTTTACATTCTGCATCAGTTAATATTCCCCACTCTAGTTCAAGCTTTCTTTTAGTTGCAATTCTGTCTCTATATAATCTTCCTTTTGTATTTCTACTAGATTTATCAGAATCTAAATCACTTATCATTGCTGTATATGGCAAAGGAGCAGGCATCTCTACTCCGTTTATTTTTAAATAAGACATGATTACCAACTCCTTTATAAATTAATTAAACATTCACCGTTATTCATTTCTGTCAACTTGTTAATACTATCAATTAAAGCTCTTGCAAACTCTATGTCTCCAAGTTTTAAAATTATTTGTATTGCTCTATCTTTTTCACTATTAGATATATTAGTTCCACCTAATCTCTCCATAAGTTTATCCGCTATTAGATTTAATGCCTTAGTGTCACCTTCTAATGGGACTACTGCTTCCTTCTTGTGAGTTTCTCCTATCATTGCTAGTGTAGGAGAATCTATTAACCCACCTTTTGCAAGCATAGGTATTTTAGGTATATTAATTCCAAATGTTTTACCACCGAATCCAGGTACCCATGAAGGTATATCTACAGATATTTTATTTAATCCACTAATTGCTCCATTTATTAAGCTAATAACTGCATTAAGTGGAGCTTTCATTACTGCGCTTAATCCACTCATTATTCCAGAGAATATACTTACAACGCCTTGCCATGCCCTGGACCAATTTCCAGTAAATACTCCTGCTATGAAGTCAATTATTCCACTAAATATTTGCTTTACACTATTAAATATATTTCTAACGTTTGCTAATAATCCATTTAAAATATCTCCAAGAAAAGCAAATCTTTTAGACCAATCTGTAGCAAATACATTACCAAGCCAATTTTTAAATTCTTCAAATTTAGCTTTTATTCCATTCCATACTTCTATTGCTTTAGCTTTTACGACATCCCAATGCTTATATAAAAGAACTCCTATTGCAATTACAGCTCCTATTGCTGCTACTACTATAAGTAGAGGCCAATTTATAGCTGTCATAGCAGCTCCAAAACCTGTAGTAACCGCTGTCGCTATTACTCCTACAGAGTTCCAAATACCAACTGCTATATTCCATAAATTCATTGCTCCTGTAACTAATCCCCAAGCTACAGCAAAACTTCCTATAACTAAAATCAAATCTTCTACAATTGGTTTATTTTCACTAATCCAATCTCCGATGTTACTTAATATGTCTGCTAATCCATTGAGTACATCAACTATAACTCCACCTGTCCAACTTGCTATTGGTTGCAAGAAACTATCCCATAGCCAAGAACCTAAACTCATAAATACTTCTAATATTGGATTTAAAAAATCTAATGCACCAGCTATTAAGTTAAGAAAAGCTGGCAATAAATCTGATATAGTCCAATGTGCTAATGGATCAAGTATCTCTACTAAAAACCATTTAATAATTTTTCCTAAGTTATTAACTATAGGCTCTACTGATTTCTTAAGTCTATTAAATGATTGTATTAATGGATCAAAATTAAATGTATTAAAATACGCTTTAATTTTATCAGTAAGCTTTTTCATAGCACTATCAACACTTGATGTATCTAATGCTGGTGTAACTAATGAAGGAACTCCGCTTGTTCCACTTCCGCCACTTCCAGAACTATCTCCACTACTTTGAGAATTTAAAGAGTTTATTTCATCAAAACTTGCTAAACCTAATGCATCTTTTGCAGCTTCTCCAGCAGCTTTTGCACTATCTCCATATACTCCCATAGCATTTTTAGCATCTATTAACCCTTGTGTAGCTTGCTTACTTTGTTCAAATGTTTTCCCGAATATAGCACTTATAAAACTTGCTATATATTGAGTTGCTACACTTAATGCACTCATTAGAGCATTTATAGCTGGTAATATAGCTTCATATATCGGAGTAAATGCAATCATTAAATTCGACTTAATTTGTGCTAAAGAGTTTGAAAACTGTTCATTGGTCATTAAGTTGTTATAAACTCCTGTAGCCATGGCAGTTAACCCCTTAACAATCATAGGAAGAATAATCATCCATTTGAACATCTGTCCTATAGTACTACCTAAACCGGAACTATAAGACTTCATGTTCCCACTTGAACTTTTTATAGAATTACCCAGCTTTTTATTTAAGTTATTTCCTTTAGAAGTTAAGTTATTAAATAAACCTAATTTATTTCCTGTTTTAACACTTTCATTCCCTAATCTTGCAATCTTATTTTCTAAATTAATTTTTTCTCTACCTAATTTTTCTGTTTTATTAATTAAAGAATTCATTCTAGATTCAGTTGATAATATTTGAGCTTCTAATTTATTTCTACCTTCTTTATTAAAAGTATTACTAAGTTGTTTGTTTAATAATTTTGATTTATTTCTTAAATTATCAATCTGTCTTTCTGCTATATCTAATTCTTGCTCTTTCCCTAATTTAGCATTTGTTAAATTCTCCAATTCAAGAGTAGGTGGACCTCTTTTACTAACATTTGCACTTGTATCTACTTTCTTAGGTGCAGATACGTTTGTAGGTTTAGGAATGTTCATCTTAGGCATTTTTATATTGCTTAAAATACTTTTCATAGTCTTAGCTATATTAGTCATAGACTTTTTCATTGATGAATTTATATTGCTTGTAATACTATTTAAAGTCTTTTTCGTAGTATTATTAACACTCTCAAGAGAGCTTTTCATTCCACTACTTAATGACTTTCTAAGATTATTTGCTATATTGCCAGATACATTTGATATTTGCTTACTTATATCACTCTGTATCTCTAAATCCAAACTTATCTTACCTACGCTATCACTCATACATACACTCCTTTCTAAATAGCCACTACCACTAAGGGTACATTTATTGTATTATTAATTGGTAAATACTATTAAATGAGGTGAAAATATTGAAAAAAAATCTTTATATTGAATTTTTTCTTTGTTTCTTCTTTGGTTTCTTTGGTGCTCATAAGTTTTATTTAAAAAAACATAAAATTGGTGTGCTATATCTTTTTACACTCGGTTTTTTTGGTGTTGGATGGTTAATTGATTGTATTATTATTTGGACTAAAATTTTTAAAAACTATAATTCTAATAAAATAAATCCTTATAATGAAATAATTTATATTGATAATCTTTCTGATGGCTGGCAGTTTGAACATTACACAGCAAACCTTTTAAAAAAGTTAGGCTATTCTAACGTAAAAGTAACCAGTGGTTCTGGTGATTACGGCGTTGATATTCTAGCTTCAAAATCTGGAATAAAATATGCAATTCAATGTAAACTTTATTCTAACCCTGTTAGTAACAAAGCTGTTCAAGAAATTTACAGTGGTAAAGATTTTTATAAATGTGATGTAGCTGTTGTTATTACAAATAGTACATTTACAAAAGCTGCTATCCAATTAGCAAATTCATTAAATGTAATACTGATAGATAGAACAGAATTAATCTCTTTACTTAAACAAATTAATAAAAACAATAGAATCCAATCTTCATTGAAGAATATTAAAGAAGAATCAAACAATACTAATTCTTCATTACGTAATATCCAAGAAGAGTTAAAAGATATTAATACAAAAAAGGAAATGATTAAACATCAAATTTCTAAAATCAATTTACCCTTTGATTATGACGAAGAAGACTTGCTATTAGATGCTATAAGCTATGCCTTTGCAAGAGAACGTATATCAACAGGTATGCTACAACGTTTGCTTAGAATTGGCTTTAATCGTGCATCAGCAATTATTGCTCAAATGATCGACTTAGGCATACTATCAAATGAATGCAATTCTCCTATTTACTTTTTAAACATTACTCTTGAAGAATTTTTAATTAAATATCAAAAGAGCACAGAATAATTCCGTGCTCTTTTTTATCCAAAAGCTTTTGCAAATATTTCTTGTACTTTTTTAATCTCTTCTTCTTTTTCCTCATTAGACATATCTCTAATTGGATTTACTCTATTTCTCCAATCATTTCTTATTTTATGTTGCTCTTTAGTAAAGTTTTTAAGAATATCTTTATCTTCTTCACTTCTTATGGAAACAATTTGTCCTAAAGGAGTTTCTGGCATTATTCCAGTTAATAATGTACAAAACTCACTCCAGGACATATCATCATTTCTTAAACGAATCCCGTATTGCATAGCAAAGGAAGCTTCTATTAAATCGAAGTCTTCTACTATGTCATACCATTTATTCTCTGGGCTTCTTTTTAGCTTTCTTAGCTTCTTTCTCTATTTCTTCTATGTCTACATCTCCTATAGCTGCCATTATTGCACTTATAATTAAATTATAATTAGGCATACTTAATTCAAGACTTTCAATATATTCAAAAGCTTCTTTTCCTAATCCAATTTTAATTATTCCTTCTAGTCTTTCATCTTCTTTTACTTTATCATCATCTACTAAAGCCATTATTCTAAAAGCAGCAGCTTTACTATTATTAATCTTAAATTCATGATCTTCATCAATCTTTACTACTGGTTTTTGATTACCATTCTCTAATCTACTTATAATATCATATACTCTTGCCATTTCTTATCCTCCTAAACTGGTAAACTTGTTGCTGGTGTGTAAGTTGGCTTTCCATCACCCTGCATATCGAATTCAAGTGGTGCAACATTTGTACTATCTCCACCACCAACATTTTTAACATTAATAACACAGTTATATGTTAATTTTGAGCCATCCGGGAACTCTATTTCTCCCTTGGTAGAGCAATCTAAACCATCTTTCCATGCCGTATTTGCTACATAGTCGTTACCTTTATCCCCTACATTTCTTTTACCATTTAAACCTACAGTAAACTTCTTTCCTGTCATTAATGCTCTAGACCATCCTGCAGTATCCATTGGTGTCCATTCTTCTACTGTTCCATCAATAGAAATCGAGAATGTTTCCATATCGGCTATAACTGCCATATCTTCATCTGTACTTGCTTTCCCTTTAGTTCCAATCTTAAATTTAAGATCATAAACTGGAAATACTCCTGTAAATGCCATATATAATTACCTACCTTTCATAATAAATTATTGTTTCAATTACATATTCAATAATGCCCTCTGTATCAGTTCCTACATAAATAGGAGAGTCAGTTTTCATCTTAAATAATTTGACACTCTTACCTCCAATTAAACCGACTTGACCAAAGAAAGCATTATAAACTTCTTGTGCTTTTAATTCAGCTTTATTACTGTCTTTGCCCCAATGTACTAAAATAGAAATAGCCTTAGTGGTGTAGCTTGTTTGCTCTAAACCTCCTAAAGCTATTCTTGGAGCTGGTCCAGTTGTATTATAAATTGTAATACTCTCTTCCTTATCTCCAACTTTATTTAAGTACCATTGTGGACTATCTATTTTAGTTTTTAAAAATTCTCTTATCTCACTTAATAACATTTATTTTATCAACCCCTTACTAAGTTGTTTAAAGAATGTAGAATAAGTATCTTTAATAAATTGTTGCTTTTCTCCATACAAATAATCATCCATCCATTTACCTTGAGCATTAGCGTTCTTATCTTTTCTGAAATTATATTCTGGGTGCCAATATAACCTCCTAGCATATGGAGTATCACCACCTCCAGCTATTATTCTTGATATTCCATCTTTTAATTGAGATGTATCTACAAAATGACTACGTTCTAGTTCTCCAGTTTCTTTTGGAATTACTGCACTAGCTTTTATATCACTTAAAACAGCGTCTGCTGTCATTTCTAAAGCTTTTGAATGAGCTTCAATAAGTTTATTTATATTAGCCTTATTAAGCTTTATATTTACTTTTACGCCCATTACTGCAAACTAAGCTCCGTGCTAAATACTGTTCCATCCGGATTTAAAGGTCTTTCAATAGAATAAATCTTTTTCTTTACTCCATTTACTTTTACATAACCTTCAAATGGCCCATCATAAATAGATCCTTCAATAACTGCTTTCCCACTAAGAGTAATTAATTGTCTTTCAGCATTAAGAACTTGTCTAGATTTATCTGTATAGATGCATTTACCTTTATAGATTCTATTTTCTTCATAATCACCATCTGTATTAGTTCCTTCAAACCATACTTCTATAGGTGTATTAGCTAACCATTTAGGAAAGGGTAATTTTAATCCCATACTATAACCTCCTACAAGTTAATCCTGTTTGCTTAAGATAATTTAATACTTCTTGTGTAGTAGTTATTCCATTAACCTTATTCGTATTAAAACTAACAGATGTACTACCAGCACTAAAAGCACTTAAAGGTGTATTTATATATGCTCCATACTGTTCTATAAATTCAGCGTGTATACATACAGCCTTTTTAACCTTATCCTTTTGAAATTCTGTAAGGTTATCAAATCCTATTCCAACAATTCTGTTATAAGTGAGTGTATCAATTTGATCTGATGCTCTTTCTAATTTACTATCTATCGAATCCTCTGGAATAATAGTTCCTCCGAAAGATTCTTTATAATATGTGCCGTCTGCATAAGACATTTAATCACATCCTTAAACTAAAAGAAGGATACTACTAAGCACCCTTCTTTAATTCCTTATTTTCTTCTTTTAGCTTTTTATTTTCTTTTTCTAGCTTTGCAACCTTTTCTTCTAAAGCTCTATATTCCACATATGCAACGGACTTACCTGCTCCATATTCTATTATAGTTCCATCATCTTCAGTAATATCGTATCCTTGTGCTTGATACATAGCTTTTTGAGTTTCATCTATTGTATAAACCTTATTTTCCATTACAGCTTTCATACTATGTCCTCCTATCCTTCTGCTTCTGCATTAATAGCAATTGCACACGCTTTATTCTTAATTAAGAATGTATCACCATACTCTCTAGTTTGATATACATACTTATCAGCTGTTCTTGAATCAGTACCAGGAGTAAATAACTTCATATAAGCATATTTACGTCTAGTTACTTGGCAAGATGGATGAATAAGTATAATATTAATTTGTTTTGCATCTCCTGCAGCAACACATCCGTTAGTAAATTCATACTTAGTTTTCATTCTACCAGATGGAACTTTTACTATGTTTACATCATCTAAAGAGTAAACTCTTCTATCAATTTTCCCGTTATTTGAATTAACATCAACATTTCTTGTTAATCCTTCTGCTTGCTTAAGCATTTTATGAATTGAAGGAATAACATAAAGTATTCTTCCTTCTGATGGTACTCCTGCATCATCCATCTTCTCCATTTGAGTGTCAAACCAATCTAAAATATTAGCTGTAGTTAATGTTGTAGTAGTATCTACTACAGCTCCATTTGCAGCGTAAGTCTTAGCTTCTGAATATAACTTGGAATATCTATATGAATCTCTTTCTGGAATAGCTTGCTCTGTTTCAAATACATTTTGAACATTTGCTACTTCCAAAGTTAAATTGGTTTCATCTATATCCATTGGATCTAAAGCAAACTCTATATCTCTATCGTGAGCTAATTTCTTTGGCTCCCAATCATTAGATATTGTTCCAGTATTGAAACCCATATTACTTCTATTGTGGTCCTTATATCCACTTACTGTGATATTAGGTAGTTTAATAGTTTGTGCATTAATGAATTTAACTTGTGGGTTAGATTGCTCTAATGCATATGAAGTTAATTCTCTTGCATATTTTTGTTGTAATTCTCTTTCAAATTGTTCAGCATAATTGTATGTTGCCATTTAATCATCTCCATTTCTTATTTTTATATATTTCCAAATGCTCTTGCTAAAGCATCATTGGAATTTTCTTTTTGTTTATTACTACTAGCACCAATTATGAATCCTTTTTGTTCTTCTTGCTGCTGTTGTCCCTTAAAACTTGGATATTTTTCTAATACCTTATCTATAGCCTGTTCAATAGTTACATCTTCTTTAACCATGGCTTTAGCTAATATAACTACATCATCTACAGAAGTCGCTACAACTCCCTTAGATAAACAAGTTACTTTCGTTTCAGCTAATAAAGCTCTTTCTTCTGCTGCTATTCTAGCTTTTTCAGCATTAGTTAAAGCTTCATTCTTCTTTTCTTCTTCTGTCTTTTGACTTTCTTTCCACTCTTGATAAGCCTTTAATTCCTCTTTAGACAACTGATTTTTTCTTTCTCTAGCTATCCTCTCTTTAATTAACTTATCAACATCAGCTTGAGTAAAAGTCTTTTCTTCTTGAGTAGTTTCTTCTGCATCTGTTTTAGTTTCAGTAGTTTCTACATCACCGGTACTTGCTCCACTACCTGCTCCATTATCAGCTTCCATAAATCTACTCATTCTTAAATTTTTTAAAAACATAAAATACCTCCGTTTAATGTCCGTATGACTAATTTCCATGCACAGTTTAAAGCCTTAAGCAAGTTTTGGGCATAATAAAAAGCCTTAGTTTCCTAAGACTTTAATTTAACTCAACTTTATAATTTTCCCATTTCTTATAAGCATCTACATACATTTCTTTTTTATCTCCATTGTATGTACACTCATAATACATTCCATCAAATAAAGTAGTGCTAAGTAATGCTTTATTATTTTGAAGTGTTTTGCAACTCCATACCATATATACATCTTCTGTTGTGATTTCCTTTTTATCTGTTTTATCTAAATGTTTATTGGTATAATCACATACCTCTTGTTTACACCACTCTAAAAATTCTTTTTCATTCATAATTAACTACCCATTATTCCTCTATTATTTTAATTCCATATTTATCTGAAACTTCATACTCAATTTTACAACCTCTTGCATTTCTCCAATCTCCACCAAAATATGCAATATCAGCTTGTGAAAGAAGTTGAATAGATTTTCCTAAATACCACATAGGTATTGATTTACACACTTCTCCTGGATATTCTGTAAAGAAAGAATCTATTACTTCTACAGGTTCTCCTATTTGTTTTTCAGCCCTCGCTCTAATTTCTTCCCTTACTTTTAAAACTTCATCTTTTGTTAAACCTCTCATTGGTTGAGATATGAATAATTTTTTCATAATTAAATCCTCCTTACTTTTAAGCATAATAAAAGCACCTACTATTTAAATTAGTAAGTGCTTATTCTTCCGCTAATCTATATTCAGCAGCTTGAATATCTAGTTCCATATCTGCATTAGGGTGATCTTTCTGTAGTTCTTTTAGAAAATCTACAAACTCTTTGCTTTGAAATTTATTTGAAATATCTTCAAATACTTCACTTATCCAATAAAGCTGTTCATCTGAACACGCCCTTAGAAACTCAATTGTATCAACTTCATTTTTGCTTAACAGTTCTATTAGAGGTTCCCAATAATAGTTCTCCATTCCATTAATACATTCTATACCTTTCCTCCACTCTATAAGTTCAACTATTTCATTTTTACTCTTTTCATCCATTCTATTCACCTCCTAGCATTCTTTGTATTTCATCTGGAAATATTGTTGTTATTTGTTTCTTCTTATAATCATAACAAACTCCAATTGTAACTCCATTATGGTTTGCATATTTAAATATACTTATTATATTCCCATCCTTATCCCTATTATATTGTAATAAATATTTGCTACTATCCTTTAAGTTTGCCACATACTTTGCAGCTATCTCAATATCTTTATCTGCCCAACTCCTAGGAAACCATGCTTGCTTAGTTCCTTCTCGTTTTGCTTTTACTGCATGATTAGGAACATTCCCTATCCTAATACCATTTGAATACTCTTTAACTATATTATACTCTATTTTCTTATCCTCTAAAATACTAATATTAGTTTCTCCATGTCCCCCACTCTTAAGTCGTATTTCTCCTGGCTTAATTTTCTTCGGATTCTTAGGATTTGAAAACTCCCCTTCGTTGGCATGAATAAGAGTTTTTTCTGGTATATCTAAATATTTATTTCTATTTTGTAATCCATTATCCCCATTATTCTCAATAGAAATTTTATTTTCTTCTCTTTCGTATGCTCTTCTTAGCTGTGGATTTTCATTAATATGATCTGTAAGTTTATTCTGTAGTTCCTTTATTTTCTTGACTGCTCTTCCTTCTTCTAAAGGGTCTAATGTTCCTGCTTTAATTCTTTTCCATTTTCTAATTTCTCTTTCTAAAGCTCTTTGTTTTTGTTCTCCTTCATATACTTTTACAGCTTCTTCTCCATCTGGCACTTTAGGAAGTGTTGTTATTCCTGGGAAGTATGTTATTAATGAATGTCTACAATTAGGATGTAATAAGCCTTTTTCTATAGCCTCACTTAATAACTTATATTTAACTTTATATTCTTCTATATACTCTTTACTAGGATGGCTGAATATATCATCAATTAATATTTGTCCTTGCCATGGCTCACACATTCTACACGTATTCCCATGGGCTGAAACAACTACTAAATGCGTTCCATATTCATCTCTCTTTTTCCCTTCCCCTAGTAATGTCGCTCTATGTGATGCAGTTCTTAAGCACATCTCTGCATAACTTGCTATATTAACTCTAGCACCATTTTTATACTCTATAGAGTTAATTCCTTTATCTAAGAAGTCCTTAGTTGCCATGTCTATAGCTTGATTTAATGTCTTAACCCCATTCTGTAAATACATATGAGATTTAAATATAGTTTGTCTATATACATCATCCATCTTACGTAATACTGAATATTGAGCCTTATTTAAATCATTATTAACTGTAGATATTAAAGCTTCTAATTTCTTTTCATTAACTCCAAAGAAGTTCTTTTCTTGTGGTACTGCTCCTGGACTTCCTAATTCTTTAGCAATATATCCTTTTAATGTTGATGTATCTACATCCTCTGGAAACTCTATTGATAGATTTTCTTTTCTTCTCCATTTAAGTAAATTCTTAATCTTATCAATGAATCTTTCAAACCTACTTTCACCTTTTGAAAAATTCCCTCTTAATTCTCTGTCTATAGCTTCTTGAATAGGCTTATTGTATTTACCTACTATCTTTTTATTTCTCTTTCTATACTGCTCCATGCCTCTTAATTTAGATAGTTGCCATTGTTCCCACTCAAAACCTTCCTTTTCTTGCTCGTTTTGATGAAAATAAAAAGCCTTACGCATACTAGAAATTAAATCAAGCTCCATTTGCTCGAATATCTTTCTAATATCATAAGACTTTTCTCTTTTTTTAGCTGCATTATCTTGTATAGATGTCTTAGTTATATTCTTAAGTATCTCTCCTAGTTTACTAGGCTTACTCTTCTTGTCCATCTAAATCCACATCCTCTGGATCATCTAAGTTATTATAATCTTCATCATCAACTACTTTAGGTTCTTCTGTTTCTATCATTCCGTTTTGTTCTTTCACTCTTTGAATCTCAAGTGCTTTTTCTTCATCTGTCATTGTGTCCCCATATAATTCATCTATAGCTTTTTCAATAGACATTATTCCATAAGACTTAGCCTTTCCTACTATCTCCACTACTGTATCAAATGAAGGGCTAGCATACTCACCAAATGTTATTGCTGCTTCATATTCTCCAGGAGTTTTTTTATTTAATACATCATTAGTTTTTAATATTATTTCAACTAGATGTGGTATTACTTCTGTTAATGTATCAACTATCTTATTTCTAGTGTATAAAGTAGTCTTTTCCTTTTCTCTTTGTGCTTCTGCATTATCTGTTTTCTTAAGGTCTATTCCTAATGTAGAAGGGCTTATAATACCTTGTAAACACATATCTATTGCATTAGCATAGCTCTCTACATAAGCTAAGTAATTAATATCTGCTTGTTTCATATCAATTTGATTATTTGCATTTTCTGCAAGGCTTGTACCTACTGCTATAAACTTATTATCAAATGAATTAGGTCTTAATAACTCTCCTGTGTTAGGGTTTCTAGGTATTAAATCCTCTGGAATATACTTTTGTACTCTTCCATCTCTTATTGCATCTATCCATTGGCTTATAACCTCATCTAATGCATCAAATGAATCTGATTTACTATCTAGTAAACTCTTTCCTCTACCTTCAAATTTAACACTTTTAAAGAACATTAAAGGTACAGCCATGATAAAATCACTATTAAAAGTTACATCAACTAAGTTAGCTGTTTCTTCTATAGTTGTTAGTGATACTTCATTATCTCTTTCATCATAGAGCTTATAATTAACATAGCCTTTCCCATATATCTCTACTAGCTTATATCTCTTATAGTTTGATTTATTGTAATACGTTATAAATTTAATTTCTTTTAATCTTCCTCTATTAGTTTCATATTCAACCATAGAACCATCAAAGAACTCTAGTATAGGGTATTCGCTCACTTCATTATCTATTGATATTTTGAAAGCTCCATCCCCACTTACTAGCACCTTAGAAATAACATCACCCATCATTTCATCAAACTTATTATCTTTTCTTATTTCTTCCCAAAGATTATTATCATCTTCTATTTTCAATTCAATGCTATCTATATCAGCAACTATAATATCACTAAGCCTATCAACTATCATAGCAGGCAAGCCACTATGTATTTTTCTAATACTTAAATTTTCGCTTGGTACAGCACTCCAAAACCTAGCTTTATTTACTGGATCACTGCTTATATTCTTAAAGAATTGCTCTAACTCATAAGCTTCTCCTCTATACCAAAGCTTATTTCTTATTAGATTAGTTTCATAGGTATATGCTTCTTGTATATTAATGCTGCTTTGTGATGCAGGCTGAACATTTAAATATTTAATTGCTGCTTTTGTTAACATACTTTTAAATCCTCCTATTAGTCCCATATCTATTCTCCTTTATAATTTCCTATCTTTGTTCTAAATGGTATCCATGCATATTGAGAACTATTAATTGTATGGTCGTTGCTATCTTCCGGTTTGTATTCATCTTCTTTCCAACTATAGCTCTCTAACTCTCTAATATGCTCTATACAAGTATTCAAAACTTCATAGTATATTTTATTATCAACATTAATCCAACCCAAAGCTAAGTGTATTCTGTCTATTATTTCTACTTTTTTATAAGCATTTAAGAAGTTATATACACATGGATTAGTCCTTTTAAATTTCTTTAACTCTGTTATAGTTGCCTGGTCAGCACTATCTACAAATACATCTCTTGCAAGTCCCCATTCTTTTCTATTTCTTTCTAGAAAATTAAAAAACCTAGGAGCTATGTCACTAGGAGCTAATGGTATTTCTAAATTTTTGTTATTATATACTTCCTCATTAAGTATAACTAATTTACCTTTATCAGTTATCCCTATATAAGTCATAGCTAATGTATCTGGACTACTTTCTGAATAAGCTGTATCAAGCCCAGCACTAAACTGAATAAATTTATATGTTTTAGCTTTCTCTTTAGTAATAACATTATTCTTTCTTTCAAAGTTAGAGAATATTAATCCTGTCGCTCTTCCTCTTAATCCTAATATCTTATTCTTATAAAGCTTAGTACCTTTAGGAGCACTTAGTTTCTTTTTCTCTATATCAGCTTCACTTAAGGATGCATTATCATAGAAACTAAAAAACCAGTAGGTCCAATTAGGCTTCTCTTCTGAATTGAGTTGCTCTAATATCTCATTAGGTACATCTTTTTTATATTTCTCTAATGGTCTACAACAATTTATAAATTCATCATAGATAGGTAAGTTAGGATCATCTGGATTTAATGTCATCATCATATAATCATTTCTTGTACTTATTTCTCTTACAAACTCAACATTAGCTGTATTAACCTCATCTATAAGAACACAACCAAATTGAGAACCTAGAGCCATTTTCCATTTATCTATGTTATCATAACCTAGGATATATATTATTTTCTCACCATTAGGTGTATTGTACCTAATATGAGGTATCTTATTATCCTTATCACCATTACCGTTATACCTAACTAGATCCCCAAATACATCTATAATTCCATATTCTTTTTGAATTATATTCTTTTCAGCAACCCCTGTTGTTTTAGCTGCTATAACATGCATTTTCTTTTTGGACTTTGCAACCTTTAACATAAACTTAGTAATTCCTACTGTAGTTTTTCCTGCTGCTGTTGTCCCTTCTAGTGCTTCTACTGGTGCATTATGTTTTAAAAAATCTAGGTACTTCTTAGATAGCTTATATTCATCTGACACTAGGAATCACCCCCTTAAAATTAAAATTTCGCATATGTAGTTACGAAATAGTATATTTTCATTCCAAAGTTTAGTTAAAGTAAACTAAATCTACTATTTTTATTATTTATAAATGGCTTAACTACGTTATTGAAACTAATTTCGCTAAATTAAGATTATTCGAAATTACTCTTCATCTTCCCCTAATTGTTCAAGGATTGAATCTAGTTTCTTAGTTGAATTTACATTTACATTGCTATCACTTTCAACTTTATCTACAAACAATCTATATCTCTTACCTAATAACTCTGCTGCTTTATTTCGGTCTTTAGCTGATATATCTTTCTTTACTATTCTAGCAGATGAACATCCTTCTCCTTCACCTTCTACAACAACAACTTCTTCTTTAAGTTCATTTCTCATAACTTTAGTTAGATACTTCATTACTTCTGTTGCATTGGCTATGCTTTCATCTTCTATTTTCTTAAGCTGTTCATCTATATAATTTTTAAGGTTAACATTAGTTAACAGCCTACTTGCTGCTGCCTTTGCTACACTATCTTTTTTCACACTAGGATAAGCCTTTTTGTAAGCTCTAGTAGCATTAAGGTCTACTAGGTATTCATTTGCAAATATCATTTGTTTATCTGTTAGATTAGCCATTAATGCCACATCCTTTCTTTACATAATAAAGGGACCAGCTAATTATCTACTGATCCTATCCTATGAATTACTTAATGCTTGTAATTCTATGAATTTTAATAAATATCTTCCCATTACACTTTCTAGCTCTTTTTTAACATCTTGCCCTTCTTTTTCTCTTTTCTCCAATTCCAAGATCTCGTCTATTATGTCCGCTATTTCTCTAAATGTATCTCTTAATTCTATTAAATTGTCTCCCATTTAATTTCCTCCTTTTATATAAAATAAAAAGAACCCTATTTCTAGAGTTCTCTATAGCATTTTTAATCTTAATTCTAATTTCTTTATGTTTTCTAAGTATTTATTTCTTTCTTCTCTCGCTTTTTCATAACTTTTATCGTTATCCGTTTTATCCTCCTGAACTACTGAAAATAAATAAAGATTAGATATTAACTCTTTTTTGAGTTGCTCTACCTTGATTTTATTCATTTGTACAGTTCTTTCATTAACCGCTTTTTTATATTCAAATATTAAATCCTCGATAGCTATCCTCTCTATTAGTTCTGAATCCATTATTTCTTCTTTAAAGATTTCTCTCTCCATATTTTCACCCCCTTTATTTAACTATTCTATATTTAATTGCTAAATCCTTCAAAAAGCACCTAACATTTCTTCTAAGTGCTTTTCTATTTATAGGGGTATAAGAATTTATGAATAACATTTAGGGATCTGCAGGAGTTGAACCCGCATCTACTTTTGTAGCTCCATTAATCCCACGTTACACCTAGCTTTTATACTAGGTGCTATATTTATAGGAGTCAATCACAATGAAAACCCTGTCCACGTTTCCACAATATAATTATAAATCTTATTTTCTACAAATTTATGCTACTTTTATGCGTTTTTTATGCTATCTAACCACATATCCCACATTGCTATTTTCTCTATTATCTTTTTCTTTTTTCTATTTATCCTCGATTGGTCTAGGTGCATTATCTGCCCTATCTTTATTTCATTTAATCCATCTTTATATTTTAATTCTAGTAATTGCTTTGACTGTCCTTTAAATTCTTTTACTCTCCATTCCATAGAGTTATAAGCTATTTCTAAATTATCTAGCTTCTCTAGTATCTTTTCTCTTGCTTTTTCCTTTTGCTCTTTTCTTTTTTCTTTTAGATCTATTATTCTAATAACTTCTCTTTCTGCATAACTCATTCCATCACTAGATGTTTGTACTCGTTCTGCAAAACTAGGACTTTTACTTTCAGGATCTAATTTGAAGTTACAATTTATTAAATCTTTATCTATAGCTTCTATCTGTTTATTTAATATATTTAACTTATCTTTTAATTCTTTTTCATAACTTTCTTTTTTATAATACATATACAGCTTTTTTTCTATATCATCTATTAATTCTTTGTCCATCTAATTCCCTCCTGGTATATACAATACCTTTTCTTCTATCTCTACTACTTTTACATTTAAGTATCCTTGTTTATATAATTCATTTGCTTGCTTCTTAGCTTGTTCTTTTCCTTGTTGTGGTAGATGTACCACTCCATCTCTATCTATTTCTTTATAAGTTAACACTATCATTTATTTCACCTCTTTCTTGAATTGCGAATCTAAATATCTTCTAAAATCTTAATTGAAGATGATATTTTTTGATATACATTATCTATTTCTTTATCTTCTGAATTATTTAAATCATCATCACATTCAATTAAATTCATTGCTATTTCTAAACTATCTATTGAGTGTCTAATATAATTTCTTATTTTTTCTTTACACTCTTCTACTGTCATCTTTCCTTTCACCTTTCTTAATTTAAATTGTTCGTGTTTTAATAAACTTTATCCTGGAATATTTGCTTTAAAATTAATTTTATCCTGGATAAATTTTTATTTAATCCGAATATTATTCTTTTATTTTTGTATAACGTATTTTCCCTACAACTCTAAAAAGACCTACAACTACAACTCCCCATTCACCTTCAAAAACGCCTTTAAACTCTATTAAGTCACTCGCTAGGTGTGGCTTTACAACTCCGTATAATGAATCATAGTCAATTTTATCTACTTCACAAGTTTTATTTACTTTATTTCTTCCAAGCTCTTTAACTTCTATTTTAAATTTTCCCATCAATTTCTCTCCATTTCCTTCGCAATATTTTCATATTTAAACTCTTTCCTATAACTAACTCATTTCCCCCCTAAAAATTCCATTATCTTGGAATCTAACCCAACCGTTGTAGCTCCCCATATAATAGCAAAACCATATTGAAAGTCTGTTAATCTCATATATATTAAATAACCTATATATGTGAATATAAAATTTATAATTACACAACTTATATACTTTTTCATATTATCACCTCAATAATGAACAACAATATCAAATTACTCTTTATCTCCTTTAGTAGCTCTATATACAAACCACCAATAAATTAATGCTGCTATTAACCATATAACCAATATTCTCATTATCCCACCTTATAAACCTCTCTTATCTCTTCCATTCTTCTATTGAATAATTCTATTTCTTTTCTTTGGTATTCCTCTAACTCTTCTAAGCTATTAAATGTTATCTCTCCTGCTATAACCTTATTTCCTTCTCTTATATAACTTCCAAATTCACCTTCTAATTCAACTTTCTTTATCTTTAATTTACTCATAGCCTTTTCTCCTTTAACTCCTTCTTTACTTTCTTCTATCATTTGTCCGATCTCGGCAATATGGTCCTCTTTTTCTAACTCTTTCTCTATTTGCCTTGCTACTTCTTTTGCTATCTTTTTTGCATCTTCATTCTTTGATTCTTTGCTATCCTCTAAAATATATTTAGCTGCTTCTTCTGTATTTTTTAATCTTTCTGATTTAACTCTTTTTATTGCATTTGTTATCATTGCTTTAGATAACATAGGAAAATCAATACTTAAAATATTAACCATTTCCTTTTGCTTAACACCTTGATCTATAAGTTCATTAACTCTTTTCACTATTAATTTTTCTTGTTCATTTATCTTTTTAGTTGCCATTTCTAACCCTCCATATATTTCTTTATTTTCTCCCATTTTCTTAGTATCTTCTTCTAAGAAATGGACCATGTTTTCTTGTATTTCTTCTATGGTGCTCCAATCTATATCTAATACATTTACTATCGCAGCACTCATACATCTATCTAATACATCTAATGTATTTTTCATATCCTTTTTACTTTGCCAGTTAGCAAATTCTTTTATATATTCAACTCTTTCTCCAGATAATGAATTTATCCATCTAAATGCCTTTTGTAATTCAGTTTCTTTAGACTTTTTCTTGCTTTTCTTAGCCATAGTACCTCCTAAAACTTTTCACATTTTTCTTTCAAAGGTCCATAAAAAACATCACCTATTCTTATAATAAAATTATTTTCATGTTCAAATAGATACTGATGTATAGAGCCACATAAGAAACTCTTATGTAACTCTGTACAATCAACTTTGAAGATTACAAGTTTAAATCTATATTGATTCATTAGAAAGGACATCCATCATCATAATCTACTTGCTGCATATCTTCCTCAAATCCCATGTTATTAGATGCTTCACCTTGACTATTGTTTCCGTTACTATTTCCTATAAACTCAAATGATTCTACAACTACATCTGTTGTATATCTCTTAGTTCCATCTTTAGCATCATAAGAGCCTGTTTGTATTCTTCCTGCTATTGCTACTTGTCTACCCTTAGTAAGATATTGTGCTATTGTTTCTCCTGTTTTACCAAAGGCTATACAGTTTATAAAATCTGTTTCATCTTTCTTGAAAGGTCTTGTTACTGCTAAACTAAATCTACATACTGCCGTACCTGTTCCTGCTGCAAAGTTTAAATCTGGATCCTTTGTTAATCTTCCGATAAGTATTACTTTATTCATTTCCTAATTCCCCCTTATATAATTTCATCCATTCATCTAATGTCATTGTCACAAGCCATTCTGACCTATCTTTTCTATGAAATACTGCTCCTAGTTCATCCTCTTTTTTATCTGCCTTAGCTTGGCTTATAGCATCGTATATATTAAGTTTTTGAACTCTCTTACATTCAATATGAATACCAGGTAATCCAACAACATCAGCATCACCATTAGCACCGCAATACTGTTGCCCTCGTCTTGTTTCATATCCATACTCTTTTAGCTTAGAAGATAATTCTCTTTCTCCTCTAGCTCCTTTTTGCTTACTATTTGTCATAATATCACCCTCTCTTTTACGTTTTTACTTATTGAATTCGGAAAATAAGAATATATCACCTTGCTTCATAAAGTTGTTTTAAAAAAATTTATTAAAAATGTCACAATTTCATTTCTCGATTTAATAAAGCTTACGTAACAATCAATTAAAAAAATTTGTATTACTTCATGTAATGTATTTTAGGAGGTGTGTATAATTTGGAATCTTTTATTTATGATGTAGCTGTACAAGTAACATCAGAATTAATTATATTTTTATTGTTAACAGTGATCCCAAATTTACTTAAAAAGTATTATCAAGATTACTTTAAAGTTTAAAATAGAAATTGATTATCATATGATAACAGGAGTATATAACTATTGTTAGATTTACTCCTATTCTCCCTATATTTAATTACTTTCCTCTATAAGTTTTACATCTTATCTTAGACATGTTCTTAAAAGTTTTAAGTCTATGCTCCGCTAAAAAGCTATCTGCATCTTTGATACCTTTTTCTCTTAACTCTTGCCTTCTTTTAATATCTCGTATAGTTCTTTCTTTCCATTCGGATGGTGTTAGCTTGTCCATAATCTATATATCCTCCCTATATCACTTCTATATCTTTTAAGAAAATATAATATAACTTATCCTTAAACTTATCTATAATCACACCCTTTATAAAAGCACTATTAGCTTTTATAGTTATCTTACTATCTGTTTCTATTAACTCTGTATCTATAAACCAGGTCCTATAACTTACCTCAGATATTTCATCATAAATTTTCTTATGTGCTTCTGTCGGGAATGAAAGAGATTGAAGTACAGGCACTTCTTCTTTTCCTTCTTTTCCTTCTTTCTCATTATTATTCATTCTTATATCATTCTTATCATTCTTGTTTATATCCACGGTCTGTTTCCTGTCTGTTTCCTTACTGTTACTTTGGTGTTTCCCATCTGTTTCCTCGCTGTTACTTTGCTGTTTCTTTTCTGTTACCAGTTCATCATCTTTAGATTGATAAATACTGTAATTTACTATGGTTATCTTAGTATATTGCTTGTTACCCCTTCCGTGGTCTAAAGTAATCATCTGATTTTTTTCAAGCCATTCTAAAATTTTCTTAATTGTTTTTGCGTTCGGTTCTTTATAAATTCGATTTTCATAATAAGATACACCTTTCGCTATAGATCTATAACTTGTTAAATGTTGACCTCTATTTATTATTTCCTTATTTCCATCAGACATTGGTATAGTGTTTACTTGATGGTTAGCCATATACTTAAGGTACTGCCACACTTTAAAATACAAGGGTGGCATTGCCCATATATCACTATCTATTTCTTTTCTATAATCTTTTATCCACCCTTGATTATCCATAACTATTCTCCTATTCTGTTACTTCTGCAAAAGGTGTATCTTCAAAGTTTTCTTTTACTGGATCTGTATATTCAACATCTTCTATTACTTCTCCAGTTTCAAAATCTATCTCAACATTATCTTCTTTTAGGATAGTATCTTTTACTGAGTTATTATCAGCACTATATGCCTTTTGCATTTCAATAGATAAAATACCCCACTTAGATAATAGATTTCTTAGAACTGTCTTTTTAGCCATACTATCAAAATCTGTTTGCCATACTCCATTTTTAAAGCTATATGTTTTAGAGAATTTCTTTGCATGAGATTCTACCTCTTCTTTACTCCAGTAAACTGTCTTTTCAAATCCATTTAATAATTTAAAATATCCTGCATATCCTATAACTTTATCTGACTTTCTTTGAGTAAAATCAATTTCTACTTCTTCGCTTAATGGATTCCAGCTTATTAATTCACCTTCTCTAATTTCAACTACATTAATAGCCTTATATTGTCCTGTTCTTAAAGCTAATTGAATATACCCCTTATATCCCATTTGGAATTGCGCCTTAGTTCCATATGGTACTACCCATGCATATCCTAAATTTTTATCTACTGGTAAATCCATTGTTGCTGCTACCATACAACTAGCTATTACACTCATAGGCTCACACTTCTTTAGGTTAGTATCTGAATTAACTAGATTAACTATTGAACTCATATACTGTGGAGCTCTTTCGCATAGAACTTCTTCAAACATCTTCTTAACTGCTGGACTATCCATTAGTCCTTTAACACTATTTGCTATTGCTGTGGCTTGTCCTATACCTTCCTTCTTTGCTAATTGATTTTTTAAACTACTTGCTGTTGCCATAATTATTTATCCTCCTTGATATTAAATTTTCTACTAAGGCTTTCTTTTACTACTTTTTCATAAACTTCTGGATATTCTGCTTTAAGCTTTTTAGTATCAACTCTATTAGAAATAACATTTTTCCAACTTAAACTATATCCAGGAGCATATGCATATTCTGCACTTCCTATCTCAAACTTAATTTGATTTTCTATTTCTTTTACTTGTGTTTCAAAAGTCTTTAGTTGCTCTTTCATTTCTAAATAATTTTTAATCTTATCTTTATATTCAAAGCCTAACTCTATTGATTTATCTTCTTCAGATTCTTTATATTTTTCCTTCAAATATTTTTCTGCTGCACTGGATCCATCTAAAGATGGTGGAGTTTTATCCTGAACCATCTTCCAAAAGTTTTTCTCAGCTTCAATAATCATTTGAATTAACTCTTCATCCCTTTGGATCTCTTTCCATACAAACTTTTGACCACCTATTAATACTGCTATATATCCAACCGCTGCTCCTGTAACAACTAAATAATGTTGCACTTGAAGTAAATAACTAGCTGGTATTTCATCATCTTGCCACTCATTAGCTAAAAACTGATTAGCTGTTTTACATTCAAGTATCGCATTTTCTCCTACTACTCTTCGGTCTATATTTGCTACCATAAAAGGATAATATTTATGTTTATAATGCTTTCTATCTCTTCTAACTTTCTTACCAGTTCTCTTTTCAAATTCCTTTGCAACTACTTCCTCAAACTGATCTCCCCAATAAGCACTCTCACTTTGCTCTCCAACCTCTGTTATAGGTTCTGTTTTCTCTAGATATACTTCAAATGGTGTTTTATACTTATTAACTCCTAGAATAGCTCCTACATCACTTCCACCAATTCCACATTGTCTTTTCTTAAGCCACTCAAGTTTATCCATTTACTTATCCTCCTTTGTATCAAAATACAACCTATTATCCATTCCATCATATCTAATATTTGATATATACCAATCTTGATTATCTGAATCATAAAGGTTGAATCCTTCTTCATTAAGTATGTTTATAATTGCTATAAGGATTCTTAATAATACTTTAAATGCATTCATCTTCTAACCTCCTTATAGTTACTCCTGTTCCTATATCATAAATTTCTCCATTGTCTATATCAGCTTCTAGTGGTATAATGTCGTTGATTGTTTTATTCTGCTCGTAACTCTTACTTTGGTCGGTGGAGTTATGAGCTTTTTTATATTGTTCTAGAACTTCTCTATATGCTTCTTTATAATCTTTCTTTTTAGGATAAATTCTTGCTACTTCTTTAGCCATTTCCAAAGCTTTATCCATCTTTCTCTTCTCCTTTCTAGTTTTATGGCATTACTGTTTATTAGTAATATCTCATCCATTGTTACACCTCACTAAAGTTCCCTTAAGTATTTCACATATATTTTTGAATTCTGCTTGGCTTGTCCTTTTATTAAAAGCAATTCTATTTACTTTAATATCATTTGTTACGTCTATCATAAATGAATAAAAATCATCTTTTTCTAAGCTATTTTTAAGCTCTGTTAAGTATTTTAGTAACATTATAACCTCCTATATAATTTCTATTAGATCTTTTCATTTTAATTATTATGTAGCTGAGCCACTCTTAGGCTATTTAGCCTATCCTCATATGTTATAACTCAGCTTTATCCAAACTTTCTAACTTGTCTATAAATACTCCTAACTCTTCATGGCTTAATTTTTTAGCAACTATATCAGCCATTAATTCTGCAAATTTATTTTCTAATTCCTGTGTATCTTCTGGTAATATCAAAGTTACTTCGTACATATCAAATCCCCCTTAAAAATTTCTATAATATCTTATGCTAAATTTTTATTTCTGTTCATTAGCTTAATTAATGAATTTAAAAAGTTTACTACTTAATCCCACATTCCAATTTGTTGTGGTCTATCTAATTTAATAATTCTTATACTTTCATCAATAATTGGTAAAATTCTTTTATAACTATCTATGTCTAAATCTTCCCATTTACTAATGCCTAATAATAAAAATACTCTTGCTTTAACTTGTTCATATTCATCATCTGCTCTTAGTATTCCTAATCTTTTCTTGATGTAGCTTGATATATCAGATTTAGACTTACTTTTAATTTTGTAATACTCTTTTATTTCTGATAACTTGTCCTCAAATATGTCATTTACTAATGTTGTTAACTGACCCTTGAATTCATTTATTTGATTTTGTTGGCTTTGATATGAGCCTGTCTTTCTTATTTGTGGTAAGACTTCTGATGTAACCCATCTTTTAAACTTTTTTGCTTTTGGCATATTACTTCTAAGTATTAAACTATATAAACCACTTTCATTTATAACTACTAAATTTTGTTTTCCTCCAAGGGTGTCACATTTCGTTACCCCCTTATCTTCTTCATCAACATGGTCCTTTAACGCTTTTCTAGAATTTGAATATCCCAACCTATCTGTTATATCTTTTCCTACTAACCAACTATCTCCATTGATCTCTAGTCCTCTTATTTCTCCAAACTCTTCATTTTCAAAAATTTGTAACTGATTATTCATTTTTACTTACCTCCTCTAACTTATAAGTTCTGTTATTTCCACATTAAGAACATCAGCTATTTTTAACAACTCATTTGCTTTTAAAGCTCTTTGTCCATTCTCAATTTTGCATATTTGAGATTGATTTAAAATTTTAGTTTTTTTCGCTAATTTTTCTTGAGATATATTACTTAGTTCTCTTATCTCCTTAATTCTTAAACCGACTTCCATCACATTCACCTCAATTCCATTTCCGAATTAATTACATTATAGAATTAATTTATCAAAATAACTTCCTATTTCTTAATTTTTCTCTTAAATACTTGACTTAATTCTATTTTTGAATTATTCTAAAATAGAATTAACTTTGAATAGAAAGGTGATTTTTATGGAACCCCATGAAAGATTAAAATCAATTCGAGTAGATAAAGGTATAACAACATATGAGTTAGCTGATTTAACAGGTATTCCTCAATCTACAATTAGTAAAATGGAAAATGGAAAAAGAAAGATTGAAACGGATTCTCTTCAATTATTAGCTAAGGCTTTAAACGTGCCTATAAGCACTTTTTTTGATGATGATAATAGTGAATTAAATACTGCTACCAAAAGCGAAAGTGAAGAAAAGTTTCATAGCGATATTGTAAGAATTGAAAGAGCTAGAAGAAAAATGCCTAAAGATGAACAAGAAAATATGATGAAAGTGTTAGAAGCTGCTTTTGGAAAATACTTTAACGATTAGATATAAATTCATACATAAATTGGTTAATGATTTATATCTATCTTTAGGCTTAAATAGTTACCCTATTAATTTAGAAACTATAATAAATTCTTTCACTAATATAAAAATCATTTCATATAACCAATTTATGAATGACTTCAATCTTACTAAGGATCAAGTATTCTCTTATTTTACTTCTGATGATGGTTGTTGTGATTATAAACCTAGTTTAGATGCATATATTATTTATTATAATGATATTACTATCGCTAATCCTAAAAGAATACTATGGACTATAGTACATGAACTAGGTCATATTTTTTGCAAACATAATAAAATTAATTCTGTAACCGAATTAGATGATGATTTGTATGATTTTATGGAACGTGAAGCTAATTATTTCACAAGCATATTCCTCGCTCATCCTGCTATTTTAAGAGAATTAAACATACATAATCCATATGAGATTGAAGTTTTTTGCAACTTATCAACACAAGCTGCTAAATACAGATATGCTAGTTATAAAAGATTTACTACTTTTAGCTTTTTAACTGGCTCTGATAAATTTATTATTGAAAATTTTAAAGATTTTATAGAATGTAAAAATGAAGATTATCAAGAACACTTAAATTTTATGAGTGCATTTCAAGGTAATTTTTTTTAATACTAAACAGAACATATGTTTATTAAAGGAGGTTTATTATGGGCTTTTTAGATTTTTTTAAAAGAAAAAAGAAAAATAATTTTAATACAAATGATAACTTCTCATCTTCTACACTAGTAACTAATGAACTACATAAGGAAATCAAACACTATACTTATGATGACTATAAGAAATTGCAATCTATTTCTGTATTTTTAAATTGGGCACAAAAGGGATATTCTGTAGGAGAATCTGATAAATATCCTAGTTATATGAAATATGAATTGAATATAACAAACCCTTCGCAATTTCATACAGAAATGATTAATAAGGGGTATTTGGAGAAACCTAATTTAGATTCATTATTTATTCATTTTAAAGTTCCAGAATTAAAGCAAATTTTAAGTGAGCACAATTTACCTAAAACCGGAAATAAAACTTCTCTGATTGAGCGTATTTTAAATAATATTTCTGATACTTCTTTAAAAGAAATACAAAATCATTTTACTGGCTATGTTTTATCTGAAAAAGGAAAGAATTTTATTAATAAAAATTATGATTTTATTAAAATGCATAAAAACTCTAAATGGATGATCTCTTTAGATGAATATATTGATAAAAAGAATGAACTAAAATTCAATGCAAGTTTCTATGATATAGCTTGGGGTATATTTAATGATAGAAATATTCAATATGTATCTGAACAAAATTGGGGACTTGTAAGAAATAATATATTAGATATGTCTGAAATTTTAAGTCAAGAGAATAAACATAAGCAATCTTTATCTTTTCTTTTATCTGTACTCTATTATGATTTAAGCGGATTAGGAAATGGTAATATCCTTGATGAATTTAAATATATAGATTTAGCCCCAGGAATAATTGATAGAATTTTAAAATCAAAAGACTTTTACTCTAATGATTTAATAAATAACTGTCCTTTCTTAAATCAACTACCTTTTTCTTATTTTTCTATAGATACATTTAAAATTTTAGTAGCTGATTTAATAGAAAATGGGGATATAAATCTAAATAATTATAAAAAATATATTCAAAAACCAAATAAAAATATAGTTGAAATTTTATAGTTAAATATATGTATAGGAGGTTATTAATTTGAAAATTGCTATTTATTCAAGAAAATCAAAATTCACTGGTAAAGGTGATTCTATAGAAAATCAAATTGAAATGTGTAAAGAATACATATTAAATACTATTAGTAAGGATGTAGAATTTACAGTTTATGAAGATGAAGGGTTCTCTGGTGGTAATCTTGATAGACCTAACTTCAAAAAGTTAATGTATGATATTAAAAATAAAAGATTCAATATTTTAGTATGCTATAGATTAGATAGAATTAGTAGAAATGTTGCTGACTTCTCTAGCACATTAGAAATACTACAATCTAATAATTGCTCCTTCATAAGTATAAAAGAACAATTCGATACTTCTAGTCCAATGGGGAGAGCTATGATTTATATTGCTAGTGTTTTTGCTCAACTAGAAAGAGAAACTATAGCTGAAAGAGTTAAGGATAATATGCTTGAAATTGCTAAGAATGGTAAATGGACAGGTGGTAAAATTCCTTTAGGCTTCACATCTGAAAAGATAGAGTATGTTGATGAAAAAGGGCTTACTCGTACTACTCCACAATTAGTTATAAATGAAAAAGAAATGGAGTTTGTAAAACTTTTATATAATAAATACTTAGAATTAGGAAGTCTTCATAAATTAGAAGTTTATATTTATGAAAATAATCTTAGATCTAGAAATAATGTTTTACATGAAAAATCTTCTTTGAAAACAATCTTACAAAATCCAATCTATGTTAAGGCTAATAATGATGTTATAGAATATCTTGCTAATTCTAATTGGACTGTATATGGTGAATCTGATAATATTCATTCACTATTAACTTATAACAAAACTGAACAAACAAAAAAAGATGGTAAATATACTAAAGCAAAAAAAGACATATCTGAACGCTTAGCTGCGGTAAGTTCTATTAAAGGATATATCGAACCAGATCTATGGCTTTCAGTTCAAAAACAATTTGATAAAAACAAAAATACTTTTCCAAGACTAGGTAAAACTCATAATGCTTTGCTAGTAGGTAAAATACGTTGTGGCAAGTGTAAGGAATATATGCTAATTAGTCATGGTAGAATATCTAAAACTACAGGTGAAAAGTTATTTTATTACACATGCTCATTAAAGAAAAAATCCCGTAAAACGTTATGCGATAATGGTAATGCAAAAGCTGCTGATTTAGAAAAGTTAGTTTTACTTTCCTTAAAGCAACTTAGTTTAAATAAAAAAGACTTCTTATCAAAAGTAAGAGATAAATATAAGACAGATGAAGGATATAAAAATATAAATTTAGAAAAATTATCTTTAAATAAATCACTTAAAGAAAAGAAATTACAAATAGATAACTTAGTTACAAAATTATCTTTATGCAATGATATTGAGGACATTTTACTTAATAAAATAAAAGCGTTAAAAGATGAATGTACTAATATAGAAAAAGCTCTTACTAATTTGGAAACTAAAACTTTAACTTTGAAAAATAATCTATTGAATCTAGAACTTATAGAATCATTATTAGATAAATGTGCAACTATAGATAAGCTGGATAGATCTGAACAAAAACTAATTATAGACAATCTAATTGATACTATTTATTGGTATAGTGGTGGACCTGGTAAAGGTAAAATAAAAATTAAGTTTGTTGGCACAGAAGATAATCAAAAAGAGATTAATTTTACAATTGAAGAGATGCAACAACTAATGTTGCATTTCTGTTCTAATAGCATGTCCAGTATCTAATAGTATTATATTTTCTGCAAATTCCTTTAATGCATATTGCTGACATACTTTTGAACTTAATTTATCATAATTTATATCTTCTTTTGGAACCTCTAAAATTACGCATCCCTTTTCATCTAGTTCTTTTACTATTTCTTTAGATAAACTTTCCTTAGCTAATTTACATGAACCTGAAAATGCTCCTAAATTATCTTCATCCCTTTCTCCCTGAATATCTGAGACCCCACATCTTTCGCTTATACTTAATCTTGGTCCAAAAGCTGGACATCTCAATATACACATAGAACAGCCATTACCATATCTTAAACAATTTCCCATTGGCCCAGTAGTTCCTGTTGTTTCAATAAATACATCAGCTTCTTCATAACTTCCATCGCTTAAGAAAATTCCCTTAACCCGCTTTTCTTCTAGTTTAACATCTATAACTCTACTTTCTATATAAATATTAATACCCATGTCTTCTAAATACTTACTTACCTTACCTTCAATTAAATTAACATCATAAAGTGTTGCATGTTTATGACCTGGAAATTCAATATCTTTATGCCTAGCTGTATTATCAGTTATATCTATTAAATCACCAGCACCAAGAGCTATTAGTTCCTCAGAAGCTGTCCACCTGCCGTTATTTCTCATTATTCCTCCAACGTTTCCAAGACCTAATAACAAATCAGTTTTTTCATATAAATGAACCTCTGCTCCAGCTTTCCTTGCTGTAATTGCAGCAGCACATCCTGACCATCCTCCACCAACTATAATAACCTTTATCATATAAACCTTCTCCCTTCGAATACATTTCTTGGATCTGTTTGTACTTTACAAAACCTCTTTACTCTATGTCCTGAAAATCTTACAGTACAACTACCACATATTCCTTCCCCACAGCACATCTTTATATTGTTACAACATGAAAGTTTTATATCTTTTTTATCTAAACTATTTAAATAATCAATTAATTTTACAGTCAGTATGTCTGCACCAGCAACATGTATATGCTTTATATTCTTTTCATTTATCAAATTTTTTATAATTATCCTTGATTCATCACTTAATTCACCTTTATCTATTAATATCTCATTAGTTATTTTTACATCATATTCATCTAGATACTCTTTAACATAATTATCTTTATATGGGGTATTATCTAAAATTAAATTTATATTATTTTTATTTATTGATAATTTTCTAATAACAGGTATCATAGGCGCCATTCCAATACCTCTTGCTAAAACTAGCACATTTTCATTTATTTGACTATTTAAATTATTGAGACCAAATACTCCATTCCAATAAGGTCCTCTTATAGTTATATTATCTCCATCTTTAATTTCTAATAAATTTTTAGTCTTTATTCCTCTTATTTCAATCATTATAGAAATTATATTAGTTTCTATATTAGATTCTAGAATAGATATGGGCACATCAAAATATATATTATTTTCATCTGGTCTAATAAAAATAAAACTACCTGGCTTTACTAAATCTATTGCCAATTTATGAGGAACCTCAAATTTTATCAGTAGAATATCTTTTTCATACAGCTTAGTTTCTTTAACTAAACAATTATATGTTTTTCTTCCTTCCTTTGCTTTAGAACCATTATTAATAAACTCATGATATATACAGACTCCTTTCCAATTTAAACAATCGCAAAAGCATCCTCCTTGTAATTGTGAGCAAATTATACATTCACCAACTTCCGCTAATTTACATGGACAATACTCTGTTCCTGAATCAATACATTCAACAATTTCCCTCATTTTTCATGTCCCCTAGATATTCATTATACAATATTAGATTATTTTTTATCTTTTGTTTTGTTACAATATTTCCAAAATAAAAAATACTTCTAAATAATTTTTCTTATTCCGTCGCATTCGATCCAAGTCATCACAAAATTAATATAAGCACTTTAAAGCTAAATGAAGGAAATTATAAAATGTTATTTAAAGGATAACATTTTTATAATTTCCTAAAAAGTAAAAAGTAGAGGATTTAATCTGAACCCAAAATATTTCTCTTTTTGGGTTCAGATTAGTAATACCTCTACTTTTCCCCTAATATTATTTTTTCTAATTCTTCTTTACTTAAACTTATATTACTTATTAATGGAAATTTACATTTTTCATAAATCTTATTATTAATTGATATTTTTCCAAGTATATCTCCCTCTTCTATATCTAGACTTGGATTAAATACCTCCACTTCTACTACATCACTTTCTTTATAACCATATGTGATATCTTCTTCATCTATTATATCACCTAATCCAGCTACCTTTTCTTCCTTTAATATATCCTTATTACTTTTATTAATAAAATCATTAGATTTAATTATATAATTATATATTTTTTCTGTTACATTCCACCTATCAACACAATTTAAAACAACTATTATTATATTTCTACCATTATGATTTATAGAAGAAACTAAACATTTACCTGCCCTACCAGTATATCCTGTTTTAACTCCATTTGCTCCAGGAATCTTATATAATATTTTATTAATATTTTGATAATCTCTTGTAAAATTGTACTTATCTTTATAAATAACTTTTTCACCAACAAATTCTCTAAATTCTTCATATTCCATTCCTTTAGAAGTTAATATAGCTAAATCATAGGCAGAAGAATAATGCTTTGGGCTATCCAATCCATGTGGAGATTCAAAATGCGAATTTATTATTCCAAGACTCTTAGCGTAATCATTCATTATATTTGCAAATCCTTCTATGGATCCACCTATATCCTCTGCAATAGCTATTGCAGCATCATTACCAGACCTAAACATAAGTCCAAATAATAATTCCCTCATAGATATTTCTTCACCTGCAGCATACCCTACTGTTGAACCCCTAATAGATGAAGCATTTTTACTGATGGTTACTTTTCTTTCTAAATTTCCATAATTTATTGCTATTAGAGATGTTAAAATTTTTGTAGTACTAGCCATAGGTACTATTTCATATCCATTTTGACTCCATAACACCTGCCTACTTTCTGCATCTATTGCAATAGCATTTTTAGCATCTACCTTTAAATATACATCAATATTGACTTCCTCAGATGATATATCTATAGAATTTTCTTCAATAATTTCCATAGATTCATAATCGTTATCAATATTTTCATCTGTATATGCCTTAACTGAATAAATATTCCATGTAAATGTCAATAATGTTAATAAACTAGTTGCTATAACTTTTTTTATAATATTCATATTATCACCCTCTATACTAACCATCTAAATGTAGTTTGTTCTAAAAGATAAATTTTAAACATTATTTCTACATAATTTTTAATTATCTACTAGTTTTTATTAGAAGAAAGGATTTTGAAAATGGTATTACTTCTTATATTATTAATATTTTTATTAATTATAATTTTCCCTATTCCTCTTAAAATTAAAATAGAATATTCTAATTATGATTTTACTATCAAAATATTTAGATTTGTAATCTTTTCTTCAAAAAATGGAATAAAAAATAAATATTTAAAAAGATTTTTAAATAAGATTCCACCTAAAATAAAAAAAAATAAAGAAAGTAAAAGCCATAAAAATAATAAAAACAAAAAAAGAATTTCTTTTAAAAAATTATATCACAATATAAATTCTAATAAATTTAAACCCTTAATTAAAGTAAAAGGCTTTTTAACTTATGGACTTGATGATGCCGCTTATTGTGCATTATTATATGGATTATTAAGCAATTTACCAAATATAGTTTACTTTTCATTAGATAAAATTTTTAAAGTTAAGGGATTAATGTTTGATATTACTCCAAAATTTAATACTGTAACTTTATCATTTGGAATAACTAGTATATTTTATTTTAATATTGCCAATATTATATATATATTCTATTTAATATTTAAATCTATGGAAATCAAGGAGGTGACTCCCCATAAAGGGAGAAATATATGACGAATCAACATCCTGTAGAAAATTTAATGAAAAGTACTATGGAAAACCTAAAAGACATGATTGATGTTAATACTGTAATAGGTGATGCATTAGAAACTAAAGACGGTAGCTATATTATTCCAATTTCTAAAGTAACCTTTGGATTTGTATCTGGTGGAAGTGAATTTGGAAATTCATATACTGCTCCTAATGAAATAGTAGCTAATCATCCTTTTGGCGGTGGCTCTGGTGCAGGAATAACTGTCAAACCAGTAGCTTTTTTAGTATTACGAAAAGATATAGTAAGACTTTTACCCGTTGAGCAAAATAATACTTATGATAGAATAGTAGATTCCGTTCCCCAAATTATAGATATTATTAAGGGCTTCTTTAAGGAAGAAAAGGATGAAAAAAGTAAATTTAAAGAAGAATCAACTTCTGATAACTTCGACAACGCTGACTCTTCTTCAAATAATTTATATTAATTTATATAAGATATATTTTAGATATTCTAAAATATATCTTATATTTCCTTTATAATTTTACTCATATTTTCTATTAATTCTTCCTCTTCATCTTTATAAAGATCTAAAGATGGTAATTCATTTAATTCTCTTAATCCAAATTGTCTTAAAAACTCCTCGGTAGTTCCATATAAAATCGGTCTACCTGGCACCTCTAGCCTGCCAACTTCTTTTATTAAATCTTTTTCTAGCAACCTTTGCATTGCACTTTCTGATTTTACTCCTCTTATTTCATCTATATCCACTCTTGTTATAGGCTGTTTATATGCTATAATAGCTAGACTTTCTAATGAAGCTTGAGATAAAGATTGTCTTTTATTTTTCTTTAATAATTTTTGAATATAATTACTATTTTCTGCTTTAGTTACCAATTGAAACTCACCATTAATAGATATTAACTTTATTCCCCTTTTTTCTTCATCATATTCTTTTAACATTTCGTCTACTATACCTTTTATTATCTTAGTTGAAATTTCTAAGGCATTGCTTATATCCTTTATCGTTAATGGGTCTCCACTCACAAATAGTAATGATTCTATAGCAGATTTTATTTTAGGTTTTGTTGATATTTGTTCAAATTCATATTGTGTTACTTCTAACTTACTCATTATTATTTCTCCTTTCCAGTAGAATATCATTAAAGTTATCATCTTGGTAAACCTTAATGATTCTAAGCTTAATAAGCTCTAATAATGCTAAAAATGAAACTATAGCCTCTAATTTACATTCACTTTCTATTATTATATCTTTAAATCTAATTATTTTTTTATCATCAATATATAATAGTAAATCATTCATTTTATCTTCAACTTTATATTTATCTACAAATATTTTTCTTTGGATTACATTTTCTTTATTTTGCTTATTAATATAATTATCAATCAAATTATTGTATATATTATACAAATCTAATAGTGTTAAATTTTTGAAAATATCTTCTTCTTTTTTCTCAACATTGATTTCTTCAATAATTTCAGGTTTTTTAATATAAATATCTCCTGAATTAACATATTTATCTTTCAAAAATAAAGCCGCACCTTTTATTTTTTTATATTCTATAAGCTTTTCCATTAGATTTTTCTCAATATCTTCTTCATTTTCCTCTTCATTTTTCACTACTGGTAAAAGTTTTTTAGATTTTATTTCAATTAACGTAGCTGCAACTACAATGAACTCAGAAGTAATTTCTAAATCCATAATTTTCATATCATCTAAATATTTTAAATATTGATTAGTAATTTTATATATTTCAACATTATATATATCCATTTCATTTTTCTTAATTAAGTGTAACAATAGGTCAAATGGTCCTTCAAAATTTGCTACTTTAACTTTTGGCATTTCCATATATATCATCCGCCTTTAATTATACATTTTCCTTAGAATATAATAATATCAATTTTGATTGTAAAGGACAACCTTTTTTCACATAAGAAAAAGGGATTACATAGAATCCCTTTTCTTAAACACCTTTTCTAAACATATTTTTCATATTAAACTTAAAGTTTTCAAATATTCCACCTAGTTTTAAATCTCTATCTGAATATAATTCTACTTCTCCTATTTTATCTTCTCCAATATAGACTTCACATTTACCTACTATATCCCCTACCTTATATTCCTTTTTAAGTTCCTCAATTACTATCTTCTTTTCAAGTTCTCTATTATCTCCCTTTGGAATAATTGCTATTAAATCATCTTTAGCCTTTGCTATAAAGAACTTATCAGTATTTTTACTTAAATAAATACTTTCTACATCTTCATCTTTAACTAATATCTTTTTACCTTCATATTTTGAGAAACCAAAATTCATTAACATTCCAGCATCTCTATTTCTAATTTTATATGTAGGAGCACCCATAATTACTGAAAGCATTCTAACTCCATTTCTTGTTGCAGTAGCTGAAATACAATATTTTGCTTCTTCTGTATACCCAGTTTTTAATCCATCACAACCTTCAAAAAATCTAACAAGTTTATTATGATTTACTAATTCAATAGGTGATAACCTTCCTTCAGATATAGTTTCCATATAAGTCCCTGTATACTTTAATATAGTTGGATGTTTTAATAATTCAAGTGACATAATTGAAATATCTCTCGCTGTAGATAAGTGTCCTTCTTTTGGTAGTCCATTACAATTTTTAAATGTTGTATTAGCCATGCCTAGTTCTTGAGCTCTTTTATTCATCATTTCTACAAAAGCCTCTTCTGTTCCTCCTAAGTATTCAGCTAATGCAACTGCCGCATCATTTCCTGATGCAATTGCAACTCCTTTTAATAATTCTTCAACAGTTCTAACTTCTCCTGTATCTAGAAGCATAGTGCTTCCACCCATTTTTTTTGCATTTTCACTACATGTTACTTTGTCATTTAATGATATCTTACCACTATCTACAGCTTCCATTGTAAGTAGCATAGTCATAATTTTAGTAACTGATGCAGGAGCAAATTTTTCATCTGCGTTTTTTTCAAACAGAATTTTTCCTGAAGTTGGCTCAATTAATAATGCAGATCTTGCCTCTACATCAATTCCCTCCTCATTAAATGTCTGTATGTTCCATTCTTCGTATGTTTCAACTTCCTCATTATATGTCTCAACATCAGCTTTTACTGGTATAATGTTTAGAAATAATAAGCTTAAAGTAAGTGCTATAACTTTATTAATTATTTTTTTATTCATTATGTCTCCTCCTTTCAAGCTTATTATTACCAATAAAAATAAAAATATGATAAAAAGAAATAATTTCTTCTTATCATATTTTCTATATTTATTGAACTACATCATATATTAATGGAAGCTTTTCATTTAACTCTTTTGATATTATTATATTATCAATAATACTATTTTTTGCTTTTTCTATATTGCTTTTATCATTACTATGGATATAGGCTAGTATATCCCCCTCATTTACTTTATCTTCTCTTTTCTTATTTAATACTATTCCTACAGCTAAATCTATATCACTTTCTTTTGTTTCCCTTCCAGCTCCTAGCTCCATAGCTATAAGTCCAAAGGCTTCTGCATTAATTTTAGTAACCACACCACTCTTAGTAGCTCTAACTTCTTCTATATATTTTGCTTTAGGAAGATTATCAGTATTATCAACAAGTGATTCATCTCCACCTTGTGCCTTAACAAATTCTTTAAGTTTTTCAATCCCTTTACCATTTCTAATATTTTCCAACATTAAAGTTTTTCCTTCTTCAAAAGTTTTTACTTTATTACTACAAATAAGCATATAACTTCCTAATGTTAATGTTAATTCCAATAAGTCTTCTGGTCCATTTCCTTTTAAAAGTTCTATTGCTTCTTTAACCTCTAATGCATTTCCGATTGCATAACCTAAAGGTTGATCCATATCCGAAATTACACCAATAGTTTTTCTTCCAACTGATGTTCCTATATCAACCATTTCTCTAGCTAAAGCTTTTGCATCTTCAGGAGTTTTCATAAATGCTCCATCTCCAACTTTTACGTCTAACACTATAGCATCAGCACCGGAAGCAATTTTTTTACTCATAATACTTGATGCAATTAAAGACATATTGTCTACTGTAGCAGTAACATCCCTTAAAGCATATAATTTTTTATCTGCAGGTGCAATATTTCCTGTTTGCCCTGTAATTGCTATTCCAATAGTATTAGAATTATTTATAAACTTATCTTCAGTAAGTTCTACTGAAAATCCTTTAAAAGATTCTAATTTGTCAATTGTTCCTCCTGTATGCCCTAGCCCTCTTCCTGACATCTTTGATACAGGAACTCCTAATGAAGCAACTAAAGGAGTTAAACAAATACTTGTTTTGTCACCAACTCCACCAGTAGAGTGTTTATCAACTTTTACACCCTTTATTGATGATAAATCTATAACATCACCTGAGTTTACCATAGACATAGTTAAATCTGCTGTTTCTCTTTTATTCATTTTATTAAAAAATATAGCCATAAGCAAGGCTGATACCTGATAATCTGGTATCTCTCCCCTTGTAAAACCTTGCACAAAAAAATCAATTTCTTCTTTAGATAATTCTAGACCTTTTCTTTTTTTCACTATTATGTCATATATTCTCATTAGAAAATGACCTCCTATTTGTTAAGTATATTGCTTAAAAAGCTTTTTCCATCAATACTATTATCAATGTTAAAATAATCTAAAATAGTCTTGCTTATATCAGTAAAGCTTTCTCTTGTTCCTATATTAACAGGATTAATTTTATTTCCATATACTAATAGAGGTATATATTCTCTTGAATGATCAGTACTTTCTGTAGTTGGATCACAACCGTGATCTGCAGTAAGTATTAATATATCATCTTCTGTCATCTTATCATATATTTCTTTTAATCTATTATCTAGATCTTCAATTGCTTTACCATATCCTTTAGGGTCATTTCTGTGTCCGTATAACATATCAAAATCTACTAAATTAGTAAATATAAGACCTTCTTTTACCTCATCCATATAATTTAAAGTAGCGTCTACACCATCCATATTATCTTTAGTATGAACTGCTCTTGTAACACCTTTTTTATTATATATATCTTCTATCTTACCTACTGCTGCTACTTCTTTTCCATTTTCCTTTAAATACTCAAGCATTGTTTTTGAAAATGGATCTAAAGCATAGTCTCTTCTATTAGATGTTCTTTTATAGTTGCCATTTTCACCTATAAATGGTCTAGCAATTACTCTTCCAACTACGTTTTCTCCAACAAGCATCTCTCTTGCTATTCTACACATTTCATATAGTTCTTCTAAAGGGATTACATCTTCATGTGCAGCTATTTGAAAAACACTATCTGCTGAAGTATATATTATTGGATAACCTGTTTTTACGTGTTCATCACCAAGTCTTTCTATTATTTCAGTCCCAGATGCAACACAATTACCTAAAACGCCTTTTTTATTTACTCTTTTTATAAATTCTTCAATTATTTCTTTAGAAAAACCATTAGGATAAGTATTTAAAGGAGTATTAAGTATAACTCCTCCAATTTCCCAGTGCCCTGTTACTGTATCCTTTCCCTTTGATCTTTCTGCAAGCTTTCCATAAGCGCCAATACTATCACTAACTTTATTTAAATATTTAACCCCTTCTATATTACCAAATCCTAAATTTTCAAGATTATCAATTTTTAATCCCCCACAGGCTTTATAAGTATTGTCTAAGGTATGACTACCAACATCTCCATAAAGGTTTGCATCTGGTAGTTCACCTACTCCTAAGCTGTCCATAACTATTAAAATTACTCTTTTCATTTTATCTTCTCCTTTCAAACTATAAAGCCTAGAATTATCTATTCTGTAGTTTTATTATGCTCTAGGATGGGAATTTTTATATACTATATTTATTTTATCATTATTTATTATCTCATAATATGTGTCCATATAAGTCAGCACTTGATTTCCTAAAAGTTTTTGTACCGCTCTTACATTAGCTCCATTTTGTAATAAGTGTACTGCAAAGGAATGTCTAAAGGTATTTAAATTAACTTCTTTCTTTATTCCTGCCCTATGAGAATACTCTTTTACTATTCTCCATACACCTTGTCTTGTTAACTGATTTCCGTTTAAATTAACAAATAAATTATCTACTCCAGCGGATGCAACCCTATCTCTAATCTTAAAGTATTCTTTTAATGCTTCAACTGCACTTCTTCCTATTGGTATTAGTCTTTCAAAATTTTTATTATCTAAACATTTTACAAAACTCAACTCCAAATTAACATCATAAACTTTTAAGTTAATTATTTCTGAAACTTTCATACCTGTTGCATACATAAGCTCCAATAAAGCATTATCTCTAATTCCCTTATTAGAATCTTTATCTACAATTTTAATTATTCTGTCTACTTCGTCAATAGTTAATATTTCAGGCAGTTTTCTTGTAGTGGTAGTATTCTTATAATAAATCTTAGGAACTTCTCTAACTACTTCTTGATCTTTTAAGTAATTATAAAAACTTCTTAAGCTTATTACTATCCTATTTATTGATCTTTCAGATTTACCTTGACTTAATAAGTGTTGTATATAACCTAAAACTGACACATTATCTGTTTTATCAATACTTATATCCTTACTTTTTAAATACTTAACATATAAGTTTACATCAGTTACATATGCATAAACAGTATTTTCACTTTTATGGCTTTTCAATAAAGCCTCCTTATAATTATTAACAATTTCTTTCATAATACTCCCCTATCCTATTTTATTAATATTCGACAAAAAATTTATAATTCCTTCTTTGTTTTCATTGGATTAGGTTATTTTATAAACTTTAGTTAACACTAACCTTATTAATCCTGGACTTAAATAGCACTCTATAAAAACTCCTATTATAAATAGAATAAAGAAGAAAGATAACTTTATAATCAATCCATTAGACATTATTTTATTAAATCTAGTTCCACCAAAAAACTTTTCTTTTATTTTCATAGATGATGATTCTAATGAAATTATACTAATTCCAACGAAAAAAGGTACATAAAGTAAATTTTGTGGTACTGTAGAAGTTAGAGCAATCCAAATTCCTTTTCCTTCAAAAGTAGTTAATAAAAAACTAAAGGTATATCCTAAAGTAAAACCTTTTATTAAATCAATAATTAAAATTAACGGTGCTCCAAAAACAGTAAATCCTAGTGCTATTATAAGTAAAATAGTTAAAAAATTATTTTTAATTATGCTAAAGAGCAATTCATTTGTTTTTATTTCTTGATTATTAATACTTTTTATAAATGCTGTAAAATAGTCTGATAAATCTTTGGCATCTATTCCATCCATATATTTTATGGTATATGCACCCAGTAATATACCAACAAAAAAGAATGTTAGTACCAATAAATAGAACATTTTATTTTCTTTAAAATTAGCATTCATCTTTTCCATTAAATTCATAATATTCCCCCTAGAAAGTTGCTATAAAACATAATATGATACTAACCTTTGTATTATTCATAATTGAATATATGTAAATGAAAAAACTATGGAAAAGTTAATTTAATAATTAACTTTTCCATAGTTTTTAAATAATTTTTATAAATAAGAAAAAATGCTTATTGTCTTTCCATCAATAATTTCACCTTTTTTTATCATTTCTTTAACATTATTAATATTCATGATTTTAACATTTGTGAACTCATCTTCATCTTCATGCTTATTCCCTAAAGTTAAGTCAGTTGCTTTATATAAATATATTATTTCATCACAAAATCCTGGTGCTGTTGCAATAGATCCTAAATATTCTAAATTTCTAGCTATATATCCTGTTTCTTCTTGAAGTTCTCTTTTTGCACACTCTTTTATATCTTCATTTTTATTAATCTTTCCTGCAGGTATTTCTAATATTTTCTTATTTAAAGCTAATCTAAACTGTTCTATTAAAATAATATTTTCAGAGTCTAAGAAAGCAATAATAGCTGCAGCTCCTGGATGTTTAACTATGTCCCTAGAATAATTTTTTCCATTTGGAAGTTCTATATCAACATTCATGATATTCAAAAAACTTCCTTTATAAATTAACTTTTCTTTTAATATTTTTTCATCCAAATTCATTTTTTCTCCTTCATATTTACAAAAAACACTTTTAACTAAAGAAGTCATCTCTAATTAAAAGTGTTTTTTAGGAATTATTTTGTTATATGAGTTATTTATAGATTATTTCTTTAGTAGATTAACTACTTAAATATTACTATAATTTTGAAATTATTTCAATATTAATTTTATGATAAATACATTTTTTTACTTAAATAGTTCTTTTTATCATAATATTTGATTATTTATAGACACTATTTTCAAGAATTTATAGCAATTTTATAATTATCATATTTAAATTTAAAAATATTGCCATTAATAGCCTTAAGAAACTTTATTCTTAAGTCTTAATTTGTCAGCTATAATGGCTATAAATTCACTATTTGTGGGCTTTCCTTTTTCATTATGAATGGTATATCCAAATAATCTATTTATTGCAAACCTAGTAAAATAGCCAATTTTGAATATTTATATATCATTTAAATAACATTATATATCATAATAGTTCATTGATATAAGCTTATTTTTATTTGTTGCTATTATTATATAATAAATTCCATTTTCTATCAATATAAATTAATTTAATTAAGCAACTTTATTTTCAATTCTTCTCATAACATTTTCTTTAGCCTTAAATAATAACTCACCATTTATATTATCTAATTTACTATTGGGACTATATTCTCCAAATAATATTTCTTCGGCTAATTGTCTATTAATTATAGCTTCATTAATATCACTAAAATATCCTAAATGAATATCAATTCCATTATACCTAATTTTTGCTCTCCATTTATTATTTGTTTTATGATAATTTATTCCTGCTACTCCAGTAGAATTATCACTCCTTAAACTTCTATTAAAACTATTTTCTTGATAATTTGCTATTCTAAGATTTAATTTTCTATTATCTAATGTATTTCTATTTATATGATCTACTAACATATTTCTATCATATATATTCATAATAAATCTATGTAACTTTACCATCTTTCCTTTTATTCTTGTTTGTATGTATTTGCTATCCTTATTTTTAGCATAATGCCATGTTAACTTGCTACACTTTTCTAAATCTTCTTGGTCTATTTTAACTTTTATTACCCCATGAATTTTACTTTCTATTATCATTTCTGCATATTTATCACTTATTACATATTTATTTCCCTTCATAAATTACCTCCTAAATAAAAAATAAGGATATACAACCTAAGTCATATATCCTTTAAATCTAAAATGCTCCACATAGTCTATTTCTTCTCTTGCCTATTCTCCCTAGTTCTATATCCATAAATCTTGCAGTTCCTTTAGCAATAGCTCTACCATCTAAGTTAATAGTATTATCAACAATTGTAGTTCTTTCTGATAACAATGCTTCTAACATCTTAGTTAATATACTATTTTGAGTATTCATAGAATTAAATAATTCACTTGTTGAAGTATCTTCTACTTTATTGCTCTTTCCACTAATAAAATTATTTACCATCTCTGCTCTTGGAGTTCTTGCATTATAATATTGACCACTTAAAGCCATATTATTAAATTCTTGAACTCCTGAAGTATCTAGATTTATACCAATATCAAATCCTCTACTTTTAAAAATATTAAACTTTGATATAAAACCACTAACTTTACTACTTGCATTTCCTAACCAATTAGATAACTCACTAATTTTATCTATCACCCAATTAATAGGTGTCAACACTGCACTCATAGCATTAGTAATAGAATTTTGGAATTTACTCATAGCACTTATAACTACACTAGCAATTTTTGATATTATACTTATCAAAATATCAAAAACTGGATATAAAACATTCCATGCTATTTTTATGTTATTGAATGCTATTTGAAAGGCAGTACCTAATAAATTTATTACTGGTCTTAAGAATGTTATAACGTAATTGATATGACTTTTAATAAAGTCAAACAAAGGCTTTCCTATACCATTCCATATGGTTGATAGTGTATTCCATACCTGATTAAACACTTGACTTAAAAATGGTAAATTAGCCACAAACCAATCTACCACCTTTCCGAAAATCTCCATCATAAACTCAGCTATAGGCTTTCCTACACTTTCCCAAACTGTAGTTATAATATCAAATACAAGACTAAAGGCAGTTGAAATCCCAGGCGCCCAATCTGCAATGCAGTTTACTACACCTTCTATTAATATTCCTATTGCATCAAATAAAGGTTGAACTACTGTATTGTAAACATCTTGTAACATTGTCCAAGTATTATTAAAAGTTTCTTGAATAGTTCCAAAGTTTTCATTAAACTTAATTTTTAATTTCTCTATTGAACTTTTAATTCCTTCAAAGTTACTTGCTATACCACCAGCTAATAAAGTTATTACTGCAATCACTCCAGCAATTACACCAGCTATTGTCAAGAATGGAATACTAACAGTAGCTAATGCAGTAGATATTGCTCCCCACATAATAATCATAGAGCCTAATCCTACTGTTAGAGTTCCAACAACTGCTAAAACTGAACCTATTGCAGTTGCTATTGTTAGTATTGTTTTAGTAAGTTCAGGATTATCTTCAACCCACTTTGAAACAACTTGAACAACCTCATTTATTTTCTGTAAGAATGGCTGAAGAACTGGTAATAGTTTTCCTCCTATTTTTCCCTTTAACTCTTCAACTCTTTGTGATAATAGCTTACTTTGCATACCAAACTCTTGAGCTTCTTGAGATGCTAATCCAGTTGCACTTGATGATTGTCTAACTATCTCATTGTATACTGCTAACATTTTAGTGTTATCATCTAAGCTATTCCAACTTTTCCCTAAACTCTTAACAAATTCACTATTTGATAATAAGTTAGCTGATATGTTAATTCCAAAAGCATCTAATGCTTCATAGTTTCCCATAAGTCCACTTTTAAATCTGTCCATTGCATCATCAAATGGCATATCTGTAATCGCAGCCAAATCAGCAACCAATGACATTGTTTCACTTGTTAAATCATTAGTTTGTTCTGTGGTCATATCCATATTTTTATAATATGTAGCTATAGTAGTAGCACTATCTTTATATTGTTTATTAGTTAAACCTATACTAGAAGCTAATTCACTACTACTATTTATCAACTCCTGAGTAGTTGAATCTAAGTTCTTCAATAAGAAATCTGTACCAGCTACTTCAGCAGAATACTCAGAACCACTTTTAACTAGTTCTCCTATTGTATTTAATACTTCTTTACCAGTTTCTTTAATAGACTCTCCTACATCTCTTACTCCTTGCCCTATCTCACTCATGTGAGCACCAAAAGCAGTAGAATCTTCACTAGCTTCTCTAAAACTATCACCTAGTTCATCTACATTATTACTATCTATCTTATCTAGTGCATTGTTTAATCTTTTGATTTCTGATTCCATAGACTTAATCTCAGCTTCAGTTTTATTAAGTTGAGTACCTAAATTCACTAACTTATTATCTGCTGAAATTACTGCTTTTTCTTTGGCTTGTAGACTCTTCTCTGCTTCCTTCAATTCCTTTGATAAAGCTTTTACTTCTTTAGAATTTTCTCCATAAGTATCTTTAGCTTTTTCCAGCTCAGATTTTAACTCAGCTACTTTTTGCTTTTGATTTTCATAGGCTTCATTACTTTTCTTTAGTGTTTCTTCTGCTTCTTTTATCTGCTTCTTTATTACTTGTGTTATTTGAGAATAGGTCTTTAGTTGTTCTCCTAATGAAGCTATTTTAGCCTTAGCTCCTTCAGTAGTTTTCTCAAAGTCTTTTATTCCAGCACCAGCTTTATCAAACTCACTCTTAGTATTTTTGATATTAACATTCAAAGCTTTTAATTGACTTTCTGCAGAACCTACATTTACACCTATTCTAACTTGAAGTTCACGACTAGCCATAATTTTATATCTCCTTTCTTAAAATAAAAAAATAAGGGAAAAAAGCTTCAATCAAGAAACCTTTTTCCCTTTCTCTATACTTAATCTAAAACAGTAAAGACTTGGCTATTTTCAACCTTACTCTTACTATTTGTTTCTTTATTTTCAACTTTATCTCTAGCATCAGGATTATTAATTTTCATATGAATATTAATCTGCTTCATAATATGCTTTATAGTGGAACTAAAAAATTGTTCTTCTGTCCACCCTAGCATAGTTGTAGCAATGTAATATAAATAATCTAAATCAATATCTTCTTGGTTAGAACTATCTACTTTTTTTCAGCTTCATTAGTAGCTTCAGGCATATTTAAACCTAAGACTTCAACTAAAACTGGAGTAAACTGTTCAACTACTGCTAATGGATTGTATTGTTCAAAGAATTTAACTCCTACTGGAGTACTCTTTTCTGACTTTCTAACAATAGAACCTAATAGCTTTATAATAACTTCTTCATCCATTTCTCCTACTTTTTGAATATCTTGTAAGAATGAAGATTTACTCTCTTTCTTATAGTGTGCAACTGTTTTTACATCCACTGTTGCTATATAATTTTCTTCACCTATTTCTAATTCTAAAACTACTTTATTTAAGTTAAAACTTGACATACTTCTCATATCTCCTTTATCTAATTATTCAAATTAAAAAAATGAAGAACTACCCTATAAGAGTAGCTCTTTTTAAGATTTACTTATTTTTTAATACCATTGGTGCTGGTGAAAAAGTTCCATTAGGTAATAGTACACCAGTAAAGAATTTATCAAATGCTTGATTAAATTGTTCATCTGTTCCATCAGGAATATGATTAGCATCCATTACTATATCGAACTTTCCATCTATGCTTCTTGGTTTAGCTTTACCAGTTAGCTTAATAGTTTTCTCTTCAACTGAATCTGTTTTAGTAGTTGCTTCTGATTCAGATTTTGTTAAGATAACTTCATATAAGCATCTTCTTACTGGTTTATCTAATGTACTCATTTCATACATGAAAGCAACTGTAGCTTGTGCATCTGAAGCTCCAGTAACCATTGCTCCATTTGAAGTAATCTCTTTTCCAGTTAATAGTGATTCAATTTCAGGTGTTAAATATGCCATTTCCACTTCGATTGACATTGCACTTAAAGCATTTCCATAGTAATCCATAACATCATCACTGTAGAAAGCTATTTCATTATTTTCATTAGTAGTTTTTACTGATTTTGCTCCAACTAACTTTATTGGTGCTTCGTATTCTCCATTTGCTTTTAACTTAGCAATATGAATGTTTTTTAAACCAACAACTCTATTAGCCATAAATTTTTACCTCACTTTATATATTTTTTTCTACATAATAAAAAGTGAAGGCTTGTTGGATAGTAGCTAACTCTTTGCTTTTATAAGCTGGAGCTATATACTCTAATCCAAAACCTTCACTTTTCATTGATTTTTTTATTAAATTTTTATTTTTACTTAATCCTGATTCACAATATAAATTGACATAGATTTTATAACTTTCTATATCTACTTCATCATCTGAGTATGACTTAGGTGTTTCTGAATACTTATAAACTATACAATTCTTTATTGTTTCAGGTCGCTCTAGTGCATACACTGGTAATCCAGTAGATTCTAAAGCTCTTATTAGTTTTTCTTCCATAAGTATCACCTTATTTCAATATCTTATCTAATTCTGCTAGGATATTCTTTTCTAAACTATCTAATACAACTGCTTCTGAAACTTTAGTTGCTTCATCCATCCAACCAGTATGAGGTGTAACTCTTTTCCCACTTTTATAATGTTCATAACCATAGTGATGAAAATATAAGTGTTTTGTGGCTTCCCAATTGGTCTTATCAATACCAACTCCACCCCATATAGAACCTGATTTATATCTCTTAATTTTACTAACTCTAAGTTTTTCAGCCCCATTGGTAGAACCATCTTTTGCTTTAGGTGCTTTATCTTGTACTATTTTCAAACCTTCTTTAAGTGAGTTCTTAAATGCAGTAGTATTAATTTTCTTTCCTACATCACCTAATGAATCTATTGTCTTTTGAATATCTTCCCATCCATCAAACTCTAAACTCATTATTCAACAAGCTCCATTTTGATTTCATAATATCTATTCATTTCTTCAATATTGTTTACATAAGTGATATTAAACTTTTGACCATTGAATAATACAACATCATTTTGCTTTATAGGTCTATTTCTTACTACTCTAAAATGAACTCTCTTCTCTTGCTTATAAGCAGTTCCTTCACCTACCCTAAGCTCATTACCTCTCACATTTGTGATCTTAGCCTTAGTTGTAAATAACTCTTCCATATTCTCTACTGGTATATTATCTTCGTCTTTGCTAATAGTAGGTCTTAATATTGTTATCTTATGCCTGAACTCTCCAGCATCCATTGAAAACATATCTAAAACCTCCTAGTGAAGATAGTTCTTACAGTACATATCTAATATGCTTGTAAGCATGGTATTTCTTTTGTTTTGTAGTGATTGTTGCCCTCTATTATCGTACAAATCGCTTACTATTAGGAGTAAAGCAATCTTTAAGCTATCTTTCTTTGCAACTAATTCTTCTTCAGTTAATCCAGTATAATCTTTTATATACTGTTTTCCAGCAAACATTAATGAGTTTCATAAAGTATCATCTTCATCATCATAGATATTTAAAAATTCTTTAATTTCGTTTAAGTCAATCTCAAACTCTTCTTTTTCTATAGTAGTTTTGAAATCATATCCTTTAAATAGTTCAACTAGACTTTTGTTCATAATCCAAATCTACCTCCTTGATAAGTAAAGAAGGAAGCTCTTAAGCTCCCTTCTAATATTTCAATACTATTTTCTAGCTCTCATTAAAGGTGCAGTAGTAGCTATAACTACTTTATCATTGCTATTTGCACAAGCATCTACTGAAATTGAACCTAATACACCAATGCAATTTTGAGTGGCATATAATTCTTTTAAAATTTGAATATTTAACTCTTGAGCAAACTTAACTGTTACTGCTCCCTTTGCTATATAAGCTACTGGTCTAGTAGTAACATCAGATACAACTACTCTTGAACCAAACATTGAAGATACTAACTCTCCATCAATCCCCATAGAATTTTCCATATAGAATCTTCCAGTAGCATCTTTTGCTTTTCTTAATGCACCAAAAGTAGCTCTATTAACAACAAACATACACTCAGAAGGTTTAGCACCTCTCATTTGGTTTTGCATATCTATTAAAGTTTCAGGAGTAACTTCTCCAGTAACTTCTATCTTATTTGTTACCTTAGATAAACCTTTAATCTTGCCTTCAGTTCCATCTAAGATTTCTTTTTCAACTTTTTCAGCAATTTTTCTAGCAATCTTATTTACTACATATTCAACTACATCTATAGTTGTAGAGTTTATTGTATCATTAGAAATTTTTTCAACTCCACCTATAGTATGTCCACCTAAAACTTCTGTTGTTACTTCAGAAACTAACTCAGCAAAATTTCCGTTAAAATAATCTGCACCTTGAGTACCTTCTGATTCACAAACTATTGTATAATCTCCAGTATATCTAACAACTTCAGCATGAGAAATTACATCTGATAGCTCTACAACCTTTTCTATAATTCTATCTGCAATTGTATTTGGTATGATTGCCTTATTAGCAGAACCTAAGCTTCTTGTGTTTCCTTCTTGTAATGCCTCTATAAATGCTCTTTCTTCTTGTGCTCTAACTTCTAAATTTCTTTCCATAATTTCTTTTACCTCGTCTTTCTTATTTTCTTCTTTTACTGGTTTTAAATTTCTAGTTGATTCAACAACCTCTTTTTGTTTGTTGATTTCTTCGACTTCAGTTTTTAAAGCTTCTATTTCTGCCATTTCTTCTTCTGTCATTGGTCTTTGTTCTGCTTCAACTAAAGCCAAAATTTCCTCGATTCTTGCTAAAGAATCATTCCTTTTCTCAATTAAGTGCTTCATAAAAACAAGCTTCCTCCTATGTTTTTTTAATTTTTTGCATCAAAAAAGCACTTAGTTCTTCTCAACTAAGTGCTTTCTATTTCTTATTATTTTGTAGCCATAGCCACATTTTTAAATTATCTAATTTGTCATATTGTTGCTCTGATATTTCATCTTGAGCTTCAACATTCTCAGTTTCAGTAGAATCAGAATTTTCTAAAGTTTCTTTAGCTTGTATAAGCTCTGCTTCATTTTCTATAACTTCTTCAGCTATTTCTTCTTTAGTAATCTCTTCAATATCAATAGCTCTTACTGAGTATTCTGATTCTTGCTCTTCACTTCTAATATTGATAGAACACCCACTATACGCTGGAGCAATATCTAGTAAACTTACTTCAAAAAGCTCAATTTCTTCTAGGTATCTGTGTTCCATACCATCAATAAACTTCTTAGTTTGTCTTACTGGAAGAAAACCAAAACTACAAGACTTTAATAAGCCTTTTCTAGCTCTTTTGATAATATCAACATCAGTAACAAACGCTCTAAACTTGCATCCAATAGAATCTTCTACTAGTTCTAAGTTAGTGTTTGTATCTCCTAACTTTCTATCAGCTCTATGATTGTAAAGTAAATTAATCTTTCTTTGCTTGATAGCTCTGCCCCAAACTCCACTTCTAACTACTTCAATAAATTTACCATCTTTATCACTTAAAACTTCACTTGGTCTATTAGTTACATTGATATATCCTTCTAACTCAAGTCCACCATTTCTAAGTTGTAACTTCATTAAGAACTTCTCCTCCTTCCTTTACATCCAACTGAGTTTTAGTTGAACTATTAGTATTAAATACTTCATCAGTTTCAGGATTGTAAAGAACTTCACCTTGTGTCATTCTTACTAAGCCACCTATATTAGGTATTGCTTCCATGTTCTCGAATCTTCTAACTTCATCTATCTTTAAGAATCCATTCTTTAATCCGATTTCATAAGATTTATATCTTTTTTCTATGTCTGATTTTAATATTTCATCAGTATCAATGGAGAAAAATTTGTTACCAACTTCACCAGCGAATAATAAAGAAATATTAAGTGCTGTTTCTAGTTGGGTTAAAATAGGATTTATCGACACTTTTATCCAATTGTTAAATTCTGCATCAGATGCAGTACCCTCTATAATACTTATTGGTATATTAAGTATCTGATTAACTAATTTATTGTTAGCAGTTTTGTTATTGTAAAGCTCCATATCTTTAGAAGTTTGTGAAACTGTTACAAAATCCACGCCATCATTTAGAACCATAGCATTATTATTACCACTATAAAGTTTCTTCCAAGCCATCTTTAAGGCATCCATAGCTTCTTTACTTAATTTTTTTGCACTCTTAAGAATCCCTCTGTTAACTCCACCAGTTTTAGCTAGATTCTTCTCTCTCTGTAAACTTGTTAACATTGTAGATAAAAGCTCTTGGTTATTCTGAATTAATCCTTTACCACTTACACCATCTGAACTATTTTGAGTAAGAATAATAAAATCATAACTTTCATAACTTTGTCCATTAACCATTACTTTCATATCTTTAAAGATGGGGTCAAAATTACTTAAGAATGATATGTTGGATTCTTTTACATAGTGCAAAGATTCTATACGATTATCGTATTCATCAGGTTTGTTTACATATATATATCCATTACCATGTAAAAGATAGTCTTTTATAAACTCTTTTTTCATTTGATAAGCTGACATTGTTTTTTCAGAACTTAAATTAAGTAAATTCAATCTATTATCTTCTGTTATTTCAACTACGTTACCATCTTTAAGTTCATACATTTTTATAGGTAATGATGCAACTAAAGAACTAATAATATTAATCCCCGAAGCTACTGACGGTATCTCCATTACATTATTTCTTGTTACTATCAATTCAGTATTTAATTCTTCATCTGAATCTTGAAGTAATACATCCCTTAACTCTTTTTCTGAGTTGTCAATTCTTAATCCATTAGAATTTGAAGCTTCTCTTTTAGTAAAACTAAAAATTCCCATAATAAAAAATACTTCCTCCTTTCTTCAAGTCTACATTTGTACTACAAAGTCATCTTCTGCAATATCATTTATCAACTTAACATTTAATAAGTACATTGCATTTAGTAAAGAAAATACCATATCTATCTTTGTAGATTTTGATTTCTTTTTATTGATATACTTAACATTATTAGTATCATAAGTACATTTACAATTACTAAAGTTTATTTCTAAAAGGTCATTCTCTTCATAGAAGAATCTTCCTTGTAGAATATATTGTTCTAATAATTTTATTGGTTGACCTAAGTATTTACTATGTTGTGGTATAGCTATTGTAGGTATTCCAGCATTGTCTAACATTTGAGCTAGACCTGTCATATCTCGCTGGTCGTAACCAAATAATTCCATTTCTAATTGATACTCTTCTTTTATCTTTAAGATAAATTCAAATATCTCTTTAATATCAACAAATATATCTCCTACTGGTATACTATAACCTTTAGCATCCATTTCATAGTAATTTACTTTTTCTTCTCTAGTTTTACTTTCTGTTTTGTCTGCTGGATAAAAAGCAAAATTCTTTGAATATACTTCTCCATCTTCATAGCAGATGATACTAAAGCTTGTATTATCTCCAGTTCTAGCCATATCAAATCCACAAAACACTTTCTTTCCATAGAAACTAAAACTATCTTTAGCTATCTTACACTTTTGTAAATCTTGAAGGTTTATATATTCTTCTCCAACTACTCCTGATAACCATAGATTAAGATGCTTAGTTTTAAATGAAGTAAGTTTAGCTCCACCCATTTCAAGAGCTTTCTTGTACTCTGATTCAAGATACTCTCTACCTGAAGCAAGTGTTGCTTGTAATGGATTAGCTTTCATCATTTGTTCAACTGTTAAACAATTTTCTTCTGCAGATTTAAAATCTTCTTCATCTACTGAGTAAAGCATAGCAAATAGCTTCTTATCTTCTGTAACTCCATCCAATACCCTTTTACTATACTCTGTCCACTCTAGAAATGGATTTGTAGTATTAGGATAAGAAGTTGAAATTAAGATTAATAATCTATTTTCTACACTTAACATTCCTGAAGCCATAGATTCTATTAGCATACCATCCTTTGAAGCTCCACATTCATCAATACAAGCTCCTGAAACTCTTAAACCATCTGTAGTATTATAATCACTAGATAAAGCTTTAAGTGTATTTTGATTAAGCTTACATTCAATTAAATCTCTTTTAATATTAAAATGCTTCTTTATAGCTGGTGAACTATTAATAAGCTTAGATGTTTCATTGAATACAATCTTTGCTTGTTCTCTAGTATTAGCACATAGATAAAACTCTGAATATTGTGGCTCTAATAACATCAGCAATATCATAAACAAACCTGAGTTTACTGACTTACTATTCTTTCTAGCTATCCATAATAAGCAAACTTCATATCTTCTCTTATTGAAATTAGCTTTCTCTTTCCAACAGAATATATTTAGAACTAGAAAATATTGATACCCAACACAACTTTCATATAAAGTCTTTCCGGCAACTGCTCCAGTAGCAAATTTAATCAACTTCATAAGCTTCATTATTTTCGTAGCCATTTTCAAATCGAAGATATATTCAATCTTATCTTGATTATCTATCTCATAGATAAAGTTAGCACACAAAGTCCTAATGTACTTATTAACACATCTGTTTTCAGCTTCACAAACCCATAAGGCATATTGATAAGCTGGTAATAATTTAAATTCTTCTAAAGTCATTAATATCACCTACTCACTCAATATCTTTAATAACTCATCTTCTTGATTAGATTGTGTTTCTGCAGTTAATCTTGCTAGTGAAGCTCTTGAACTTGGGCTAAGTGCTAATTCTCTAGTACATCTAGCCAATATTGCTTCGAAGTCTTTCAAAATTGTAATTGCAGGATTCTTAACTAAATCACCATTTGCTCTAGTTATAAGTTGTCCATATTTTCTTATATTTTTTCTTGCTTCTCTAATGTTTACTACTGCATTAGAAGCCATCTTCAACATTTCAATATCGAGATTGTTTAATATTCCAGTACCTCTAAGTTCATTTACTAAAAATAAATAAACTTCCTTCTCAGCTTGAACCAAATCACTTGGAGCTTGATATACTAAGTTATCAGAACCTTTTAACTTATCCTCAGCTTCTTGTCTAGCTTCAATTTTTTCATTGGATAATCCAAGAGTTGCAACTGATACTGGTTTTGATTTTTTAGCCATACTTTACCTCCAATCTTTAGTTTTTAACTTGCAAAACTCCATCTTAGTCTTTCCCCATTTAATTCTCCAGCATAGTTTGCTTTATTGTTACAACATTGAGAAATACTTGCGATAGAAGTGTTGTAACATTTACTAGCTTCTGTCATAGATTTAAAAATCTTATTAGTATTTAAACAAATAACTTTTTTACCTATTCCAGCACTTAATTTTTTTCTAGTTAATGGATTGTTCATATTTTCTTTTGGTGTAACCCATCTAAGATTCTCAACTCTGTTGTCACTTTTTATAGTGTTAAGATGATCTACTTCTCTTTTGTTTTCAGGATTATCTATAAAGGCTTCTGCTACTAATCTATGAATAGTTTTATTTTTACCCTTTTTACCTTTTTCTTTTAAAAGTTCAACTGCAATATATTCCCCATATCTAAATGGTTTTAAAATTTTCTCTCTGTTGCATTTTAAGCTCTTAACTCTTCCTAAATTACTAACCTGATATAATCCTTCGTAACCTTTAATATCTTTCCAAATCTCATTTATCATTTGTTATCAACATCCTTTCTTATTTTTAAGCAATAAAAAAGAACGTTGACCGATTATTAGTAACTTGTCCTGATAATCGCACGTCCTAAAAAATCTCATAAATTGAATCAATGTTTATGATTGGGAGCACTACCTTTAGATAGTCACTATTTTTCATAAAATTTAAAAGGTAGGGGCGGTCTTTTTCATCACATACTTTCAATTCTATTACTTACTTTCAATCTATAATTTCTTTATATAAGAAATTTTTCTTACTAAATACAATGAGTTAAAGTTGATGAATACATAAACAACTTATTATCTACGCTTATATCTATCCACTTAAATACATATCCTCTACAAGTTTTGTAATATCCTTCTAAATGTTCATACATAGTCTTCAAATTAACATTAACCTCTTTACTTGCTGATGCTTTAGTTTTAAAGACTTTTATTAAATTTCCATTTACATCATACATTCCTATACATTGATTTTTTCTTCTATGAAGTGATTCTTTAACTCTAGTTAATCTAGTTCCATAAATATTATTTTCTGCAATCGTGCACCATTCTAAGTTCAATATACTATTGTTTTTTCTATCCTCATCTATATGGTTTATGCACTCATATTCTTTAGGATTAGGTATAAAATGAATAGCCACCAATCTATGGATTCTAAAGCTTTTTCGCTTTCCCTCTTTGCTAAGAATAATATTTAAATACCCCTTATTTTCTCTAGGTTTTAGTATCTTATTTCTTTTTATACTAAAAACGTTTCCTATATTACTTATCCTATAAAGACCTTCATATCCTTTTATATCTCTCCATTCTTCTTTCAATCCAATCTACTCCCTTACTATTTTTAAATATAATAAAAGAGTAGATGTTGACTTTAATTCAACAAATCTACTCTTGTTTTAATCTTAAATAATACTTGAATATTTCTTCTTTTGATTTTAATTCTGAACTATCAATTTGTTTATGATGCATTACACATACACCTAATAACCAATCATAATCTAATCTAGCTTCCCAACCTTCATCAGTAACTATCTTTTTTATATGGTGTACTTCATCACAAAATCCTATTTTGCCTAAAAAGTTACATATTTCACACTGATAAAGTATGTCTTTTCTTTTTAATTCTTTTAATTTTCTCCATTGATAGCTTCTATAAAATTTATTGAGTTTATCCTGCTCACGAGTAGTGTTTCTAGTTGCCACCTTACTATTACATTTAAATCTATGGTCATGAATAAGATTGCATTTACTACATACTCTTAACAAAAATATCCACTTCCTTTAATTATTTTTTAACTAGAAGTAATATAAAAAGAGTGGTTAAACTAAATACCACCCTTTACCATAGTTTTACCTTATCAATTTCACCTGCTAGTAATTGATTTAAATTATTAATTACTTCTATACTTATTATTGCTTCATCATATTCATCTGAATCAATGCTATTCTTTGCACACTCTTCAAACTCTTCTATAAGTTGATAAATAAGTTCCTCGCTAATTTCGTATAAATCAATAACTTTATCTCCTGATCTAGCAAAGAACTCTCCTTTAAAACTTCTAAGTACATTTAACCCTAATTCGTAAATGTAAGTTGTATCATTAATAATATTGTTTTTTAAAATTGCCTTAACTTGTTCTTCTGTAATTGTTGTTTTCATCCTTAAAATATCCTTTCTTCTTTTATTTATAATAAAATAAAAAGAACTTCTACATATTAGTGTAAAAGCTCTTCTAAAAAAGTATATCCGTTCAAAATTGACTCTAGCAACTTCACTAGAGATTTTATCTCAATCAAGCTATATTCCCAAAGGAGAAATTAAATGTAATCTTTAATCAGAGGTATTAATGTCAAGAAATTAAAATATAGCTTAATTCAAATAAAAAATAGAGAGTATAGAATATTTATTATTCCTCTCTCTATTATTAGAAATTATAAATTTAAAAACATTAAAAGATTAAGATGGAAATCTAGTAATTAAATCTACTAAATACATGAACTCTCACAAACGTAGCAAAGCTTTGCTTTGCGAATATAACTATAGTTTTAATCTTGTCTCTATTTATAAAATTATCAATGAAAAATACGCTATACATATAATCTTATATAATGGTGGTCGTTAACACTCCCACCATTTCAAATCAAAAATCTATCGCTACGCTCTGATTTTATGATTTGTCGAAGTTTTTTTATTTGATCAAATTAAAATATTTATACTATTATAAATAAAATGGATATATCCTTTTAAATTAAATATTCTACTCAAAAAATATAACTAATAAAACTATATTACACATATTCATAACATTAAATTAAGTCAATTCCAGTAATACTCTCAAAACTATCGGCACAAAATGTCGAGGTTTTTTATGATTTTCGGCACAAAATGTCGAGATAAAAAAATAAAAAAAATATGAGGTAGCCACTTCTGACTACCTCACTAACACTATTCTACTATTCTAAATATTGAATTTAACCATTGTAATTCTTCAAGATTGTTTCCAGCATAAAATATACTAGGATTAATAACTATTGAAGTTCCAGCTCCAGTTTCAAACAATCCAATAACACATTTTCCATTAACTTTGATATTAAACAAATCTTTCTTCAGCCTTGAAGATTGTGTTTTGTTATATCCAGCAATCTCACAAATTTCTTTCATGTCCATTGGCTTTATTAATTTTTCTACTTCCTCTTTTGGATTGGAACAAAGTATATTAAATTTAAAGTTTATATAAGGCATTAACTTAATAAATAAACCCAATTTTTTATGTTCTATAGCTTTAGATTCTTCATATAACTTTCTAATTGCACAATTAAAAACTCTTGTACTTTCTCTATTAAAACTTTCTGTAATTTGTCCTTTTTTACTATACATCTTATCCACAAATAACACTCCCTCTATATCTATTTTTAATACTCCTAAGCTAAATAGAAAGTTCTTTGTGTTTCTCGTTTCTCTTTCTGATAATCCTAGAACTTCTTGCAAGTCTTTTTCAACCATATAACCTCTATCTTTATCTCTAAATTTAGAGCCAAATCTAAGTTTATTGGAATAGTCCATGTAAGAACATAGGTATAAAAATCTAAATGCCATAGCACTCTCATAATTCCCATCCACTATAAACTTATCTAATGTTTTATTGTACTTATTAAAGAAAAAAGAACCAAAATTTTCACCTATAAATACTGAAAATTCCTCTTTAGATTTTCTAAATTCGAACCCTTCTATTTGCCTTTTTGAGTTTTCAGCTAGTTCTTTCATTACTTCAGCTTTTAACTCTTCTTTAATAGTATTTAGATTTAATAATTCTCCAGTTACTGAACTTATAAATTCTTCTTTTGTTTCATACATAAAATTTACATCTCCTTATAATGATTTTATTATTGCAGTTATTTTCAACTGCTATTGATCCACACCTCCACTATTTTTTGTTGGATAAATTAAATCTCAAAAGAATATTTTATTTATTATATGCATCAAGGTTTTCAGATGTAAAAAAATAAGGATGCACTCAATAAATACATCCTTATTTCTTGTGTTTAACTTAGTACAAAATAACCACTTTTACCTTGTACCCTTGTTTTACTCATATTAACTTTATAGATTCCTTCAATATTCTTTTTTAAATATTGAAGATATAATTTCCCTAGTATTTCCCCATTATAATTTAAGATAATGAATCCATCTTTGCTATTTCTAATTCCTATATAATCAGCCTTTAAAATCTTATCCTTATCTTCAATAATTACATTGAATCCTATTTCAGCATCCAATTTCTTTTGAAGTAATTGCTTGTCCATTCTTGCTATAGCTCCAAAGCAATCTTCTTTTATTTTTCTTTCTTTTAAACTCTTTCTAGTAAATAAAATGGGAGTACCATTTTCATCTTCTTCAGTAACTACCATTATTGGATAATTATATCTAAGAGCTTTCTCCACTATTGTCCAGTAATAGTTTATCAGGAATTGATTTATTTCTTCTAGTTCAATGTTTTTCTCCTTGTTAAACTTAGAATTCTTAAAGAACTCTAACATAGCTTTTATTATTTGCTCTTCTTTATAATTAGAAAATATCTCTTCAGCCAATTGAGCTTGTTCTATTTTTGTAGCATTAAATATTTGGTCAATATCAATAGAATTATCCCTAGATAATTTATATCCTTTTAAATATCTTATCCTTCTAAGTTTCCCCATAGTCTTTTCAGCATCTATATATTTCTTAAAGGCTTCAGTTATATCTTTTTCAGACTTAGCTATTAATTCATTATCTTGAACATCATAATCTAATGTATCAATTAAGGTTGCTATTAAATCAGGTACTACTTTAGTATTATCATCAACTTTATTTTTAATTGATTCCATAACATAAGACAACATCGACATTTTTCCATGAACTTCTCCATGTATATAAATTGTAGTAGCAATATCATTATAATATAAGCTTAAGGAAGTCATATTCATGGTAGTTGATTTTTTACTATACTTCTTATCAGGTAATGCCATAAAAAATCTTGGCTTAAGTTGATTACTACCTATTACTTCTTCTATTTCTTTATCTGTAACCTGCACACCAGTTTTATTACTGTCTATTTCTTTCATGGATAATTGTATTAATTTATTTAATCTATAATCTTGATCATGAAAACATTTTGTCATTAATTCTTTTTGATCCTGAATAGATACTTGAGTTGAGTTCATATATTTACTTATCTCATTATTGAAATTGAGTATATTTTGTCCAGTGTAAAACTCGGAACTATAGTTTTGAAACCCTAACATATTACTAAATAAAATTTCTGAATTAAATAAATTACCTTCCACATCAAACCAAACTGATTGACATTGGGAACAAATTGCACTTGATGCAATGGCCAATTTTCCAATCTTATTACCAAGAACTCTCATATTCTCTTTTTGGATAATCTCGTCATTTAATTCACCAAATTTAATCTTAATAACTTCTGATTTAGAACTTGCATCATCCTTATTTACAAAGAGTAATCCATCAGCAGGAGGAATTACTGAATTTTTAAGACTCTCGTTATTGCTTACTAAAATTATATCTCCATCAAAATCACAACCACTCTTAATCATTGCATCAATCCATCTTTGGTTAAATACTAATATTTCATTAGAAAAGTTGCAATATTTATCATATTCAGGTGTTTGTACTAAAACGTCATTTGTAATTTCCTGATATGATGCAAGTGGAAACCTTGCTAACATTCTAGTACCTACTTCACCTTTAATATAAAATTCTCCTTTTTTTAAACCACCCTCAACTTGAGATAAGTCAGTTATTTCTCTTTGTGTTTGCTCCATGCAATAGTTTAAAAATAACAATGGATCAGCACAAGCTACCTTGAACGATGTATCATTTAAGTAAAATTTACCTGAAGCTAATTCCTTTACCTTTCTCTCTATCATTTTCAATAAGCCTTTTCTTACTCTTGGTATTGCAATAAATTTTTTGTAGTCCATACCTAACAACATATGTATTTTATCTGCTACATTTTTAGCCATTATAGAATCATCATCATATTCTTCTAAAGTCGAAACTTCAGATTCAATATTTAAAAAATCTTTTGTTGCTAATTCTTCCCCATAAATAATCCTTTCAAGAATATTCCTAGTTGGTTCAGCTAATTCCAATACTTCCTGATAAGTAAGATTTAACATGGTTAATAATTGATAAGAGCTTTCTGCCATTGTTTTAGATTTACCTTTTCCATACTTTGTTACATATAAACAATCAAGTAAATCAGCAAATGCTTCCTCTCTATTATTTTCATAATCTTCCATAGAATCAAACCATTTGCTCCACTTAACCATTGATTGATTTACTATAATTGTATCTTCTGTGACTTTTCTATCAGCTCCCCAGCAATCTTTAATATAAAAATAACCATCTTCTCTTTTTAAGTATGGGAATTTATCATTTAAATATTTAATTATGTTAACATTAGTAAGTAATCCTTTAGTAGCCATCTTAGTTCTTATAACTGCATATGGTACTGCTTTTTTTAGTCCTAATCCTTTTCCTATCATAGTAGCAACCTTATCGGTCATAACTCCACACCCGTCGAATGCAATTACTTTATTATAAGCATCTTCTCCTTCTGCTTTAACCAACTGTCCATCCTTAAATATCTTAGTATTAGGAGTATATACTTTATATCCTATATCAGATACACAAATCATATTAGGAATATAGACTTTATTATCAACAACTATTCTATTACTACCTGAAAATAATAAACTCCATCTAGCAGTTAGGTCTTTAGCTATTGATATTTCACCATTTTTATATTTCTCTGATATCTTATTCCTTTCTAATCTTCCAGCATCAGCTAAATTGAATATTTTTTTAGCAAAATTATAATAATCCACATTAATATAAAAAGCTTCTTTCTTTTTTGATTGATTAGGAGTTATGGTTAAAAAAGTATATTCTTTACCTTCAGCTATTAAATTTCCCATTCTTTTCAAGCTTACATTTGATACTTTTATTATATAGTTAAAATTCATTCCATCCACAAACTCTACTCCAGAAATTTTACAAAACATATGCAAAAATTGTGATTCTGATAATGTTAATTCTTCTGATGTACTTTTATTATTAAGAATTAGTTTCCCTTCATCGTTCATTGTTGCTTGAGTAAGGTTATATCCCTTTATTATTACTCTTTTAGTTTTGTTTTTTGACATACTAAATACCTCTTTTCTTTTTTACTTATTTTGTTTCTTTAATGTTCTTTTTGATCAATAATTCAATGACCTTGCTCATGTTTTGACCATTAGCTTCACATTTCTCTTTAAACTGTTGTTTTAGAGATTTATCAATCCTTAAAGTTATAATTGAGTTTTTGTTCATTAAAATCTTCTCCTTTCCTAATTTGTTTATACTTGTATATACATAGTGGGTAAAAAAATATTTGTATTTACCCTTACATTTATAAGGGTGGTTTTTTTCAAGCGTTTTCGGACACTAATTTTGAAGTTTTTTTTCAAGTTATTTATTTCAAGTAATTATATGTATTGAGTTTTTAAAATGTAAAAATAAATGAAAAAAAGTTAAAAAATATAAAAAAATAAGCAGGATTAAAATTAATCCTACTTAATAAACTATTTGTTACATTCTATTTAATCTTTATTTTCATTTTGCTAATTCCTTCATAACTTCTTTATTATCCTCGAAGATCTCATCCATTACTTCTATATCTTCTTTTAATTGCTTTTTTATTAGAAACTCTATGAAGTCTATAACTTCATGCTGTCTTTTCTCACTTAAATTTTTTGATAATTCAGTAATCTTCTTTACTAATTCCATGCTAAATCATCCTACCTATTAATTTCTTTTTTAGTAACTTTACTTAATCTCTTTATTCAAAGTATAACTTTCTAAAAACATAATTTTTTCTAATGCTCTTTCACTATGGAAACTAATTTGCCGTTTCTTACTCCACTCAGATTCCATCATATCTAGTAAAGCTAATTTATCTATCTCTCCATTTAAAAATTCATCTATAGCTTCATATATAACATCGTTTGCCATAAAACCCTCCACAACGTCATAGTTATGTGTACCACCATTTCTACAATGAACTACAAAATCAAGCCATTCCTCATTATATTCCTCAAATTTTTTTACTCTTAAACCTTCTATATCTTTTAAATAATAAGTATTTACAACTGGAGTTTTATATTTTTCAGTCCATTTTTCAGCTTGTTCCTTATTCCTTTTATGATTGAAGGTTCATCTACAATTGTATAACTTCCATAGTAAATAATACTCATGTTATTCTTTTCTTCCATTTTGAATCATCCCACTTATTTATTTCTTTAATTATCTATATTAATATTTCATCTAATTTCTATAGATTTAAAACAATTATATCATATCTATTACTTATTTTTAGGGTAATAAAATTGTTTTTTTATTAATGAAAAAAGCTTCACATTGCTATGAAGCTTCTTTTAAATCAAATTGATATTTTATTGAGTTGAACAATAAATCTTTCAAAATAAAAGAGAGCATTTCTACTCTCTTACTTCATCATTAAAAACTAATTGGTTAATTTTTTTCATTTAGCATTTATGAGTATTTACTATTTTACAGTATTTTCTTCAGATTCCTTATATCTTAGCTTATTCAATTTCTGCAATGATTCCATATGAGTTAATTTTTGTAGTGTCGCAACGTGCCTACTTCTAGCTTTTCTTAATTCTTCCTCTATTTTTTCAATTTCTTCTTTGGATAAATTACTTCTCCCATTTTCATACTTCAAAATTTGATTTCTACTATCCTTAATTTCATTCTCATAATAATTTATTGTTGCTTTAGCTTCAGAAATATCATCATTTAAGCACTTTACAGAACAATAAAATCCATTTGCCCATCTCCTTAATGAAAACGAATCTTCAAAACTATGCTCACCACAATATAAGCATTCTTTCATATTAAATTTACCTCCATACGCAATATAGTAAAATATATTCTATATGAAATAAATATATACTTGTAAGGTTACATACCATTAAATATTCTTTTATTATATTATCTATCAAACATATCTATAATGAAATTGAAGTTTCATTTTATCTTAGGAAATTAAAAAGTCAATTGAATATAAATTCAAGCAACTTTACTTTCGCAATCCTTTATAATGATGAAATCGATATTTTATTTAAATTTAAGATATAAATTAAAATTTGTTGGGTTCTTCAGAATAATTCTCTTCATTCTCATACACTTGTTATATCAATCTCAATTGTATTTCCCCATCTGTCCTCACCCTTAATTAAAAGTGTGCCGTTGATAAAATCAAACTTATGATACTCGTTGGTATATTTCATGTAATAATCTCGACTAAATTTCAGATCACCGATTATATCAATAAATGAATTATTAGTTTCTATACTCGGAACCACCTTCAAAATACTGTTATACTTGGTTTCTCCTCTGTAAGAAACTAAAACTCTCGCTTCATGTATATAGTCATTTCCAGCTTTAGAATTCATATAATCTCTAATTGCATATTGCGAATCAACAAACTCTTTAAAGTCAATCCTTTTTCCCATAATACCTCTCCTTTTACCTCAACTTGCCTTGTTTTTTTCAACTTATTCTTTATCTACAAATACAAAATTTGAATCAATTAACTTTATAAATTGGATAGATTAATTCAATTTCTTTAATAATTCCATTAAAAATTGACTATATACATTTACTGCAACTATTACAGATGGTGGCGATTCGATTTTACCCGTTTTAGAGTTGACAGATGCCATCGTTTGACCATCAAAATCAAGCGCACCTATATTTAACAAATGTGTTATCCCCAAATAATCATACTTCGTACCATCATTTTTAAAACGTTTATCAGATTCATCAATATCTAATAGCATTTTTAAAAATGGGTAAAATGATTTTGAAATTATATTGACAGTGTAAAAATACTCATCTCGGCTTATTTTCCCAGTTACTAAATAGTTAAATGCCATTCCTATTAATTTCAACTTATTATCATCATCACATGAATCTACTATATACAGGAGTTGCTTGGATATCTTATTACACTCTTCATCATTACTAAATTTCTCTCGCCATTTTTGGTTTTTATCTATGTTCTCAATAAAGCTCTTTATTTTCTCCACAAAAATTCTATCACGAACATCTACTCCTATTTTTACCATACTAAAAACGGAACCAACAATAGGCAAATCTTTTATAATATCATCTTGTATAAAATAATCTAAAGTAACCTCACCAAAGTCTGTCATCAAAGATATTATTTCATCTTTCATAATCTAAATCTCCTCCTCTACAAATTCTAATTTATCGTTATATTACCATAAACAATACTTATTTTATTATATCATCTAATCAATTACGTACAATAAAGCAATCAACCTAAATAAAATCATACTTTTATCTCTTGCTCTTACTAACATAAAAATTCAATTTCATTCAATAGAAAAAAAGGCTGAAAATCCCCTTTGGTACTTCTAGTCTTTTCTTCACATTATATTAATATTGTTCATAGAAGCTAATAGCTAAATTGAAATTTACAGTGTATTTCAAACTTAAACATAAGTTACTTAATTTTGTATTTCTATCATCAATTCATGTATATAGAGATTGTTCACCTGAGCTTTTTAGCATTTTTATATCGATTTTTTAGTTTTTCCTTTGTATTATTTGAATTCAGAATCTCTTGGTTTTTGGAATAAGCCTTCTTTGTTTGTTCGAGCATATAATAAATTTCTTGTTTTAATGAATTTTTGATTTGGCTAGAGTTAAAAAAATCATTTATATTGTTTGGAATTAAAATAATTCTATTGTTCCCAAATACGGTTGCAATAATTAATCCTTTATATGATGTAAAAATAATATATTTTTTCAGGTCTCCAGTATTATAGCAATATCCGAAAATAAATCGGTCTAATAGTTTTATTATTTCATTTGAATATCCTAGTTCCTTAAGAGTAAAAATATAGGTTTTAATATTTTCTAAAGTTTCTAGAGAAGACTCATATATAGCTTTTTCATATGAGGCAATCATTTCTCCAAACGACTGCAGTTTATTTCCACAAGGTTCGTTAAGAGTCTTTACTTCTATGTTATCAGTTCTTATCTGATTTAAATATTTTCTTAGTCTCTTTTCAAGTAATTCATAAGTGGTTCGCATATAAGTTCCATCAAATGAATTATATACAAATAAATCATCATATAATATTCGCCATGAAACAGTTAATATATAATTTTGAATACCATCATATTGAGAAGGAAGTGTTTGATTATTTAATGCTAAATACTTATCAAGAAATTTATTTGTAAATTCAACTTCATATTTGCTAAAAAATTCTTCGCAATCATGACAGAGCATTGGTTTCTTCTCACCATCTTGATATATTTGATTAAAATTAAAATAATTCCTAAATCTAGCGTTTTCATACGTTTTGACTCTAGTATATACCAGTTTGGGTATGATATGACTTTTCATAAGCTCTATATTTTCTCTACTACATAATGCACATTTACCAAGAGTACATTTTTTTGACATATTTATCTCCACTTTCTGCAACGTGTGGTTTTAAGATTGAAGTGTACACACGTACTATTAATTTCATTTAAAAAAATTTAAACTTTGTATTATTGCTATAATGAGACCCTTTTAATTTGTTATCTCCTCAATTTATCTCTCACAATATGATACAATCATTCATCAAATATCTTTGATGCCATTACAACCTATTAACCATAAAATAACAATTTCATCTAATCGTAAAACTGAAAGTTATCAGTTCCTTGATGTATTTTCCCACTCCATTTTTTCTCCACTATCATGTGCTATTACTTGAAGTCTTCTTTCTGCGTACCATAATTCACTTTTATCTTTCAAGGTAAAATATTTCACAACAATATCATCTCTATTTAAAACTGTTATAAATTTAGAGCCACTTTTTCCATTATAATATTGTACCATTCTATGATGTATTCCACCATAAATAGCTTTTCCAATTTTCTTTAATTGGTTATTTTCATATAAAGCATAAATTGCACAAAACGTATATTTTCTTTTAGTTTTAGCTATTTCAGATAATTTTTTTGTATCTACGATAGCATTTTTATAGCACTTATTCACTTCTTTTTCAAAATCAAAAGCTTTATTTGACATTTTAACTTTACCTTTCAAATTCTAATTTATCTCTTGGTTAATAATGTAATATTAACATATTTTACAATTTAATTCTAACAATAACTAAAATTCATCTTTCATATATTTTAAAAGAAACTCTAATAACTTAATTTTTCTATTTAAAAATACTTTTATATTTATATAAATTCTATTTTAGTACCATTAATTTTTTCTAAATTTTCTTTACATCTTTTATGATTAAACATACTTATATCAATTACTCCACTATTATCCATTATCTTTGAATATACATGTCTAGATATATTTAATGATTTTTTAAGGTCAGAAATAGAATTAAAATATTTTATATCTTTGTTAGAAAAGATACATTTAATTTTTTTATTATTACAAGAATTAGATAAAGCACTTTTTCTCATTTCTTCTTTTGGATTATAATCGCAAAGTTTTAACCTAGTGCCCCTTTTTAAATATTCAATAACTGTGCTTCTAGATAGTTTTAACTTATTAGCTATAATTATAGAATTTTTTGAACCACTATTCCATAAGTCCCAAGATTTCTTGGTAAGTGATTTTTGACTATTTTTCCATGCTAAGTTCCAATCTATGCTTGAAAAATCTAATATATTATTTAGTGTATTAATAATATTATTTTTTAAGAAATCAAAATCAGAAACTCTACAATCTATTACATAATAATTTTCTTTTGGAATATTTTTTGTAGCTAATATATATTTATAATAATCGTTATCTTGTTGTTTTTTTAATGTAGTAGATTTAAAAGAAGTACGGTCGCTATAATGTTGAGCACCATGAGTTTCAATTAATATATTTAATGATGAAATATAAAAATCATATTCTTTATTATTCGACCATTCAAATGATTTTCTACAGTAAAAATCTATCCCTAATTTTAATAATATATTATACATAAATTTTTCTGGAATTGAACAACCATCACCACATACCTTACAATAATATCCTTGATTTACAAGATTGCAAATTTGAATTTTATGCTTTGATATATGCCCGCAGTCAGAACATTTTAAATAATATTTTTTATTTGATTGAATACCTAATGAAAATATATCAACGTCACCAGTTATCATATTAGCTAAATTAGGTAATTTATATCCAATAGAATCTAATTTGTGAGTATCATTATTTCTACAATACTTACACCCACAATTTCTTTCTATACCTTTAACAAAATCACCACACCTTATAGGTGAACTACCATGATAGCTATTTATACGACAAAAAACCCATACCTTTTTATTGCTGTATTTACTCAAAAAATATGGACTATCTTCACATTTCTTTAAGTCAAGATATGTATCTAAAGACTTTACTAGAATTACTTCTATATAATAAGCAAGAGAATTTTTATATGAGCCACAACAATGATTGCAACGTTGTTTATCATTAATAAAATTACTAGCATCAATAGTATATATTGAATTACAATATTCATGCTTTATTTCAATAATTGGATATCGCTTAACTATTTTTCCATTAGGTAACTTATCTCCTACAAAATAAGCATTTATAAATTGATATCCAGAAACTTTTTCTACTTCTGATTTATATCTATTTATTATTTTTTGTTTTACACACTTATCACATTTAATATCATTTCTAAACCGAATATTACTCCACTGACGATTATTTATTATTTCTCCACATTTACATTTCCAATTATGTGGATAGTTATTTCCCAAATATACATTATCTATTAGTTCAATATAGTCAGATATTAATATGTTTACATCCGATTTATTCATAAATTTTCTTATTCTAATATTTTTTAAATTTACCATAGAAAGTTACCTCATTAGTTAATATTGTTCGTTGAATCTTTTTTCAACATATATCTTATAAATATAACAGTTTAATATTACCATATTATCCAATTTCACTCTAGCATTAAAATAAAAATTGAATTTTAATCCAATCCCAAATAATCATTAATAATTAATCTTCCCCCAAAAAATATGTATATTTTTGTATAAATATCCTCTTTATAATATAATTAAAATAAGGAGTGTGATTTTATGGAAAATTTAAATTCATTTGAGTACGATCTATTAGATAGACAACAAGTTGCAGTAAATCTAACAAATATTATTAAGTTTAAATCTGACTTGAGAGTTTTAGCAATCGATTCAAGCTGGGGAACTGGTAAAACTACATTTATTAATATGTGGAAAAATATGATTGATAGTACTGCTGAATATAAAACTTCATTTGAAACCATGTATTTTAATGCTTGGGAGAATGATTATATATCCGATCCCCTTAGTTCATTACTTTCCGAATTAGAAAGGCAAATTAAATCTAAAGATACTAAAGTTAAATCTCTATTTGAGAAAGGAATTAATAAAGCAAAACCTTATGCCAAAATTGGTGGACAAATAGTATTAAAACATTTAACAAGAGGGGTATTAGATAGCTTTGAATTAAAAGATAATTTAGAAGAAGATTTAATGGAATTAAGTAATAAAGTAGGTGAAATAGCATTTAAAGAGATTTCTATTTCAAAGCAAACTAGAGAAATCTTAAAGCATGATTTAATAGAGTTTCAGAATTCAATAAATAAAAAAGTTATAATATTTATTGATGAATTAGATAGATGTAAACCAACATTTGCAGTAGAATTATTAGAAACTATAAAACATATTTTTAATCTAGATAATTATGTTTTTGTAATATCATTAGATAAAGAGCAATTATCTCACTCCATAAAAACACTTTATGGACAAGGTATGGATAGTGATGGATATTTAAGACGTTTTTTTGATTTAGAATATAATCTTCCAAATAATAATACTTTAAATTATATAAAACATAAAAATAAACAAATATCTTCTGATTATAAAAACACTGAATATTTAACAAGATTTTTTGAAGAAATATTTATAAAAGAAAATTATTCACTTAGAGATATCAATAAAGTTTATGAGTATATTAGTGTTTTACTTCCTAATATCTTTTACTTTAATGATGAAAGCTCAAATAATTTTAGTAATTCATATTTTTTAGTAGCAAGTTATTTATATGCATTTTTCATTAACTTAAGGTTTAAATATAGTGGTATTTACAAAAATGTAAAATCTTTATCATTTAATCCAAATGAAGATTATATTAAATCTAATCTAATTACATTTGATGTAAACTCTTTTAATCTTAAATTTAGTAACTATCATGATACACAAGCAAAAAAAGTATTATCACCAGTTTTGCCACTTTATTTAGAATTACTACATAAAGTTGGTAATTCTAAAAATTATTACTATTCATCCAATGAAGAAATGAATAGATACACAGTTGGAATAAAAGATACTAACGACTCTTTCTACCATACTTCAGCAGTTGAATTACTATATTTTATTAGTGATAATAAAATTTTAAGTGAATTAGAATTTATTAATAATTTTAAGATATAAATTTTATGAAGAAGCTATACTCTCTAGGCTTCTTCATACTTTAATAGAACTAAGCTACATTTCTATATTCTTTAATTTCATTTAAAACTTTAGAATCTATCTTTTTAATAAACTCTTCTATTGATTTTGGTTCTATATTCCCTTTATAGTCTGTTGGTTTATGATATATTCTTTTTAATTTTACAATCTCATAATTAAGAGTACGGATTAATAAACGTATATCTTCTGTAGCAATATTCCAAACAATATCTCTACCTATTTTTAAGCAATCATTATATCCCACATTAGAATTTATACTTGTGCACTTCTCTGCAAACTTCATTAATATCTCATTAACTTCTTTATTTAACATAAAAACTCACTCCTATAACTTAATTTAAACCTCTTATATATAATTAAATTTCAAATTACTTATTGTACTTATTGTTATACTCTTCAAGGAAATATTTAATTTCTATAAACTTGCAATCTTCCAATTTCTTTCCTTGTTGTTCAAAGTCCTCTTTAATCCAATATAAAATATATATTGACATTTCTCTTATATCCTCCTTGATATTTCTTGTTAAGCTACAACTGGATATATACCAGCTTCTAATTCTTTTAATGCTTCTCTTAACTCTATTTCATCAGCTATATCGCTATATTGCTTTATATCCATTTCTCCATCTAGCTTTCTAACTGCATTTATCTTTTTTAGCATTATTGGATTAAAGTCAATTTTGTTGTTGTAATACTCTTGTATAAGAATATTTCTAATTGTTTTAGCACATAAGAATTTTTCATTTTTATTGTACTTAGCCTTCTTCTTAAACTCTTTAACTGTACTTCTAACTAAATCAGCATCAGCAAAAGTTAATATATCTTTATCAAACTTAGACTTATCAATATTGACATCCTTAACACTTCTAACAAGTCTTACATTTTCATGATTATCAATCTTAGTTTGTCTACTTTGCTTTACTGCTTCCACCTTTTCACTTTCTCCAGTAATTTCAGTTAAGTCTATTTGATTTTCTAAAGGCTTGTTTCCATTACTATCTATTCCAGCTTTTAACTCATTAGTAGAATACCAATAAACATTTTTCTTTCCTTGCTTCTCAGTATATTGAAATACTAATCCAGATTCTCTTAATTCCTTTAATACCTTATCAAATGTATTAACACTTAATTGGCTATCTTTAAGAATTAAATTTTTAGAAAGTTTGAATCCTTGAATATTAGAGTAGAATTTTATTTGAATATATATTAGCTTAGCATTGTTACTTAATTTAGAATTGAATAATATATCATTGTTAACTTTTGTAAATCCTTTTTTAATATCCATAAGTGTTAACCTCCCTTCTTAAGTGTACCTTTGGTGTGCCACTAAATCTATATCCTATTATACCTTTAGTGGTACACCTTGGCAAGTATTTTTTAATAAATTTGTAAAGGTGGTTCACTTGTGGTATAATAAATACAGATAAAAGTCAGTTAAATCAAGACTTTGGAGGTAATTTTTATGGCAATTAGTGAAGGGAAAAAGAGAGTACAAATAACTTTTGATTTAGAAAACTTAGAGATAATACAAACAATAAGCAAAAATAATCGTCATACTGTTAGCGATACTATAAATATCCTAATAGAAAAATATTTAAAAGCTGAATATGAAGAAATTAAGAAAGATGCTAAATAATTAAGCATCTTTTTTTATATAAAAATATAAGCTTTGGAGTTTTATAAAAAGTGTGTCTTAAGCACTATTAAATAGTAATATTCTTATTATTAATAGTAGTATTCTTATTATGCACCCCAAAAATTGGGGTGTTGAAAGCATAGTTTTATACTTAACTTGTATTAAATCGTCTTATTTACTAGCTTTATTTAGATACCCTAAATTTGTGGTGCTGAAATTTTAAATCTATGATAAAAAAGAGTTTAAACTGTTCATTTTTAACAATTCAAACTCTTAAATTTATATTCATTTGATTATATTTCTACTCATTAATCAACTCTTCCAACTGATTAAAATTGTAATAATCATAAAAATTCACAAAAATTTGTTTATCTCTATTTTCATTGGCTATAGTCTGAAGTAATGATTCTCTATCTTCATATAACAAATGAGATTTAACTTCCAATTCAATAATAGAATCCTTGTTCATATCTTCAGTAACCTTTATTAATTCTAAAACTTTCACATTATTCTTTTTAATCTTCTTGCAAGTTATACTGATTAGGTCATTATTTTTAAATTTCATTTTTCTAATTCTTTGTATTAACTTCATATCAGAATATAAAACACAATCTAAAATTGGTTCATAATTATCACTTGAACATATTTTATTTGAAGCAATCATGTAAATATCTTCTGCTATTTTTATTGCTTCAAATTGTTCTGAAGCCTTTCTTTCTATATGTTCTCTATACTTTTCTTTTAAATTTATTATATTATCCATTACCATTAACCTTGTCCACCTTTATTTATAGCTAGTAATCTCTTTTATTATACTATATATTCTATAGGCATTAGCCTTAATATTTTTCATTCTCAATTCAAACTCTATATCTAAAACTGTCCATTCTTTTTTTTCACTCAATAATCTATTAACTATTCCCGAAGTTTCAAGTTGACTTGCATTTATTTCAAATCCTGCTTTAGCTGAAATTTTTTTTATTTTTGCTCTTAATGTATTATAAGTTATAGGACTTAATCCCCAATTATTAACTGCTTTAGGTCTGATTCTTATAACATATTCTGAATCTCTATTTAACTCATATTCTTCCACTCCATGTTTGGAAACAACTTCACTTACATAAACATCTTGCTCGATAGCTTCCTTAGTGATTTTTTCAAATTCTTTATCCATAAGAACTTCTCTATTATCGACTTTAATAATATGCTTTTTAAAATTTACATCTTTTACTTTAAGATTAATAAGTTCAGATAAGCCACTTTTTCCTGCTATTCCGTTGTAAATAGCTAATAGTATAAATTTATCTTGAGCATTATCAAGTAATAGTAAATCTTTTTTTAATTCCTCATATGTTATATATCCATTTATTTTTTTCATGAGAGTTTCCTCCTTAATCATATGTAAATTACATTTGCTTCACTTTGCAATTAGTTTAATAATTTTTCACTATAAAAAATAGTCTAAATCTATCGTTTAAGCCATTTTGTTTTCAACTAATCTACTAAACATCTTAATGTATTCGATAATAATTCATTTTTTTCTTCTAAGAAATTTTGACACTTTCTCAATACATTTTCTAAATTCTCATAATTTCCATTCATTTGACTTTCTAATAAGCTTTTTTTATATTCTGTATTGTACTTTTCATCAATGGCAATAAGACTTTCATTTGATTCTATACATTGTTTCAACATTATAAATCTACCAACTCTACCATTACCATCTTGAAATGGATGTATTTTTTCAAATTCACTATGAAACTTAACAATATCTTCAAATTCTTTTTTAGATTCTTTCCACCATGTAAGTAAATCAGCAATTTTTATATCTACTTCCCAAGGTTGTGCTAGTTGTACTGGTGAGCCAGTTATCATATTAGGTATCTTTTTCCACGATCCTGAAAAGCCACGTTCTGCATCTAAGCTATTCTTTTTTAGAATCATATGAAATTCTAATATTAATGTTTTAGTAAGTGGTTCTCCTAATGTATCAACTACAAAATCAAATAAGTTCAATGAGTTAATTGTTTCAAAAATATCATCTATTTTATGGCTACCTTCAACTATTCTATCTTTTAAACATTTGATTAATTCTTGTCTTGTGAATGTACTCCCTTCAATCTTGTTAGAATTATATAAAAACTCAATTTTTAATTCATCATATATTGAATTGGGATATTTTTTTTATCTCTTTTATTTGTTTTATTGTTAACTTCATATTATTCCTCTATTCCCTTGTAAAAAAATAACATTTACTTGGATATTTTATATATATACTTATATTTTGTCAATATTTAATTGTTATTTAATGCTTTTATTAATTATGATTAACACTTGCAATTACTAAAGCAAAAGCTATAATACCGAGGCACGTGGACACATTCTGAACGAATATAATAAGCCCTAAGAATTGTTCTTAGGACATTGCTAATACCGAGTATACGCATTGTATCCATCACTCAACACCTTAGTTATAGTTAAGACTTTACCATTTTATAAACTGTTACCCTATAAAATGTAACTGTGTCTTAACTCCCGTCATTAATGACCAGTTCCCTTAAACAACCCATATAATTTATTAATCGGTCATATGTACCCGACTAAGGATATAACTATATAACTAAGGTAATTAAACTATACCCCATAGATTTTCTGCATTGGCTCTATGTAACCACTAGAATTATTTTAAGTTGCTCTAGTGCTTGGACAACTAACCTACACCAATTTTAGGCAATAGGAAATTAAGCCTTGCAAATTCTCTCTTTTTTTGATACCATTTAATTACGGTTTTTCGGTATCTCCAAGAGAGATATACAAAGTTAATTAAAACATATTAAGTTTTAGATAGTACCTAGTGGCATAGGTGCTATTTTTTTATTTTTACTTTCTCATATTTTCTAACGGACTAAATCTTTGATATCTCTTTCTAAAATCTTCATCCATTAAATCTAAATAAGCTTTTTCTGTAACCATTACACTAGAATGACCTAGTATTTTAGATAATGTATAAATATCTCCACCACTCATTAAAAATCTTCTTGCAAAGTTATTTCGTAATCCATGCGGGGTTATATTTTTCTCTATATTCACTCTTTTTAAATATTCTCTAAAGTTCCTCTCAAAATTAGAAGCTGTTAATAAGCCATTGGTTCTTTGAGTTGGAAATAATAATTCACTTTCCTGCATTGTATCTTTATATCTAATCCACCTATTTAACCATTTACTCATTGTAATAGAGAAGAATGTAACTCTATCTTTTCTTCCTTTTGTAACTTCTGCTGGTATATAAATTGTTCTTCTACTTAAATCAATATCATGTATAGTCAAAGATAAAGTTTCACTCAACCTCATTCCAGTATCAAAAATCAAATTAATAATTATATAATCCCTATATTCATGAAACTTAGTTAAATCAATAGATTTTATAAATTTTTCATATTCATGATCCGTTAGTTGTTCTTTTGCTTTTCTAGGAACTTTTAAATAATCACAATATCTTACTGTATTTTCTTTAATAATTTGATTTTCCTCTAAATAACTAAAAAAGGCTTTTATATTTCTAAGATAATTATTTATTGTAGTAGGAGAAACTTCATCTCCAACATCTTTTCTATTATCAAGCCTATTTTTCTTTAGAGATTCTTCATTAGCAACAAAAGAATATTTTCCTCTTTCTCTAGTTAATGTTAAATATTCCTCTACAACATCCTTGTTAATCTTTTTTATATCTGTTATGTTCATTTCTTCTTCAAGGTACCTTGCAAATAACATCAATGTTTGATAGTATGATTTAATAGTTTTTGGTCTTAAATTTTTATAGTTACAATAATCGATATAATCTTGAACTATATCTTCAATTTTTTTAGATTTTCTATTAATTCTAGGCAAAATAAAAACACCTCCATTTATTGATTTTTATATCAATAAACAAAAGTGTTTATATAATATTATTAATAGATATTTGTTGTTATACTTTAGCCTTTTTCCCTAATTTATTCGTCGGCATAGAGTATACTTTCTTTTTCAACTTTGGCTATATACCTCATTTTAGCTTACTTTATTCTTAAGTCTTAATTTGTCAGCTATAATGGCTATAAATTCACTATTTGTGGGCTTTCCTTTTTCATTATGAATGGTATATCCAAATAATCTATTTATTGCATCTACTTGTCCTCTTCCCCAAGCTACTTCAATTGCATGTCTTATAGCTCTTTCTACTCTTGAGGCTGTAGTATTGTATTTTTTTGCTATGGAAGGATACAGTTCTTTCGTAACGGCTGATAATAATTCCATATCGTTTACCACCATAGTAATTGCTTCTCTTAAATACATATAACCTTTAATGTGAGCAGGTACACCGATTTCATGAATTATGTTTGTAATTTCTGTTTCCAAATCTATAGGACCCCTAGATTGTACTTTTATATCTGTTTCTACAACTGTATTAGTTTGCTTTTTAATTACATTACTTGTAGTTTCATTAAACATCTCTCTGATTCTTTTTGTAAATACATCCATATCGAAAGGCTTAACAACATAATAATCTGCACCTAAAGTAATAGCTCTTTGAGTTATTTTGTCTTGACCTACTGCAGAAAGCACTATAATTCTAGGCATTTTTTCTAAATTCATAGAATTAAGTTTTTCAAGCACTCCTAATCCATCTAAATGTGGCATAATTATATCTAATACCACTAAATCTGGTTGTTTTTCTTCAATTAAAGCTAAAGCTTCCCTTCCATCTTTAGCTACAGCAGTAACAATAATATCTCTTTGATTCAATAAATAATCATTTAAAATACTGCAAAACTCTTTGTTATCATCAGCTATTAATACTGAAATTTTGGAATCATTCATACTTTTTTCTCCCCCATCTTCCCAACTACTCCACATAAAATGAGTAAATTATAGTTCTTTAAATTTTTATCTTTATAAAACATCTATAAATATCATTTATAGACATTCCATTAAATTACAATTTACTAAAATCGCTTTAGTATCATTATAACACATATTCTTTAAATAAAATAGTTTTTTTACATTTTTTTCAAATTTAATATTTAAAATAAGTTTTTTATTTTAATATATAAAATTCACTCTATTCAATTATACCTGCATCTTTTAACATCCATTCTATATATATTCCATATCCCACATCTGGTTTATTTATTAATACATGGGTTACAGCACCTATTATCTTATTATTCTGAATTATTGGGCTTCCACTCATTCCTTGCACTATTCCACCTGTTTTTTCTAATAATTCTTGATCTACTACTTTAATAACCATACTTTTAGCACCTGGTGATTCTTGTGGTAATAGCTTTATTATTTCAATATCATATTCCTTTGGTCCTTCTTCATCAATAGTAGTTATAATTTTAGCTGCGCCTTCTTTTATTTCACTCCTAAAGCCTACTTTTAACGGTTTGTTAAATATAGGATTAATTAGCTTATCACATCCACTACCAAAAATTCCGGCTTCAGTATTTTTAGCTATATTACCTAAACTATCTTTTTCATTTACAAATAATCCTTTTAATTCACCCGGTGAACCTTTTTCACCTTTTCTTATACTTATAACTGATGAATTAAGTAAATTTCCTTCTTTAATTGCAAAAGGTTTATTAGTATCTCCATCAGTTATTGGATGCCCTAATGCTCCAAATATATTTGTATTTTTATCATAAAAAGTTAATGTTCCTATTCCTGCCGTAGAATCTCTTACCCAAAGCCCTAATTTATATTCATTATTTTCTTGTTCTAATTCAATTTCTTTATTATTAACTACTCCATTTCTCATATATTCTATTGTAATAGTCTCTTTATGCAAATTACTAATTTTCTTAGATAAATCTTTTGAGTTTTCAACATTTTCCCCATCAATCTTTGTAATTATATCTCCTAGTTCTATTCCTGAAACCTTCGCAGGACTTTCTAATTTTCCTTCTATAGTATTAATGTCTGAGTGTCCAACAACTAATACACCTTTTGTTGAAATTTTTATTCCAACATTTACTCCTCCAGGATATACTTCTAAATCTTTAACCTTAGAAACTGAAACTGATTTTATAGGTATTAGACCTAAAAGCTTAACTTCAAGTTTATCCTTTATAATTTTGCTATCTTTAATAAAAATATTATTTGTAACATTAACACTATTTGTATCTTCGTTTATATATATTTTTTCTGGTATTTTAAACAAGTTAAAATATGTAAATAAACTCAGAATCAACATTGGAGTTATTATCATAACTAAATATTTAAATTTCCTATTTTTTTTCATATTATCTCCTCCTTTGTTCTGTATTTAACTTGCCCTCATATACATTCATATATGCTGTATTAAGTTTGTTAAAACCGTTAAAAATTTTAAAGATATAACTTAAAAATATAAAAAACTAAAATCATGGTAAAGAACCATGATTTTAGTTTGTTCAAAAATTTATATACTTATGTATTATATTATAAGCATTTTTTCTAATATTTCTTGTTTTTTAATATCTGCAAAAGCAACCATTTCTGAAGCATTTTCCAAAGTAACATCACTAACTTCATCTCCACTAGTCATTTTTGCTATTTCTTTAATTTTTTCATATTTATCTAAAGTTCTAATTTCTGTATAAGTTTTTCCATCTTCAACTTTTTTAGACACAAAATAATGACAATCAGATAATGCAGCTATTTGAGGTAAATGAGTTATACATAGTACTTGATGCTTTGAGGATACTTCAAACATCTTTTCGCCAACTCTTTTTGCTATTGTTCCACTTATTCCTGTATCTATTTCATCAAATATTAAAGTTGGTATTTTATCTTTATCTACAAATACACATTTCATAGCAAGCATAATTCTAGAAAGCTCACCTCCAGATACAACTTTTTCTAAAACTTTTAAAGGTTCCCCAGGATTTGTAGAAATTAAAAAAGTCACATCATCCGATCCTCTTGAATTAAAATTCTCACTATTTTTTATATCTATTTTTATCTCTGCTTTTTCCATTCCAACATAATTTAATTCAGACTTTATTTTTTCTTCTAAATTACATGCATATTCTTTTCTAATATCATGCATTATTTCACATACATTTTTCATTTCTTTTTCAATTTCATTTTTTTTTGAATTTAGTTCATTAATAATCTCTTCAGAATTAACCAGTTCCTCATATTGAGATTTTAATTTCTCCAAATAATTTAAAATTTCTTCAATAGATTCACCATATTTTTTCTTATATAAACTAATTTCATATATTCTTGAATTTATCTTTTCAAGTTCAAATTCATCATAATGAATTTCTGAAGAAAGATCTCTAATCTCTCGTGCTATTTCTTCTAAAGTATATAAAGATTCTTCTATTTTCTCTCTTTTATCTTTTATTTTTTCAAAATGATTTTCAACAATGGAAAGTTCATAAACAGCTTTAGATAGTCCTTCAATAACAGATATTCCCTCCATAGGACTATCTAAAATTGCATAACTCCTACTTAAAGCTAAAGAAATTTTTTCAGCATTAGAAAGCAGATTAAATTCTTCTTTTAAATCCTCTTCTTCATTTATCTTAAGATTGGCCTTTTCAATATCATCTATTTGAAATTTTATGTAATCTAAAAGTTTTTCTCTATCAGTATTACCGTTTAATTCATTGATTTTTTCTATAATTGAACTTTGTTCTTTTCTTAGATCCTCATAAACTTTTAAATATTTATTAATTTTTTCACCAATAAAATCATCCAAATATAAAATATGAAAAGCTTTATTCAATAAGTTCTGATTTTGGTGCTGACCGTGTATGTCCAAAAGTTTTTCTCTTATTCTTTTTAAGTAAGATAAAACTACTGATTTACCATTAACTTTAATTATACTTTTTCCTGATATAGTTGTTTCTCTAGATATTATTAATATTTCATCTTCAATCCCCTGTTCTTCTAACACATTTACTAGCTCAGGATTTTCTATAGAAAATATAGCTTCTACAAAGGTTTTTTCTTCTCCATATCTAATTAAATCCTTAGAAAATTTTCCTCCTAAAACATAATCTATAGTATCTATTAAAATAGATTTACCAGCACCTGTTTCTCCAGATAAAATATTAAATCCTTTTCCAAATTCAACACCTAATTCTCTAATTAAAGCAAAATTTTTTATATTTAATTGCAATAACATTCAATATCACCTTTAATTTATAATATCATTCTTCTAACCTTTTCAACTAACTCTTCAGCTTTTTCTAAACTTCTAGCTAATATAAATATAGTATTGTCACCTGCAATAGTTCCAGCTACTTCAGTATCAAATAAATTATCAATTGCTTCAGCCACAGCCATAGCAGATCCTGTTAATGTTTTTACAACTACAAAATTGTCAACATTTTCAACTGATACTGCAGCATTTGATAATATACTAGATAGTTTATCATTAATATCCTTTGTTTCTTTAGAGGAAGCTACATATTTATAATTTCCTGATACGCCTTGCATTTTTATAAGTTTAAGTATCTTTATATCCCTTGATACTGTAGCTTGGGTAACATCATATCCTGCTATTTTAAGTTCTTCTGCCAACTCTTCTTGTGTTTCTATATCTTTCTCACTTATTATTTCTAGTATTTTATTATGCCTTCTTGACTTCAAATTAATCACCTTCACAATCTTTCCAATTATTAATAATTTTTGCCCGTAATACTTTAAAATAATCATAATCATCAAATAATATTATTTTTGCATATTCTTTTGCCTTTTTTATATTAATAATTACTTCATTAACGCATCTAATTGTTCTTTGTCCATCAAAAATAATATTAAATTCTTCATTGTTATTTATAACTTTCACTTCAATATTACTATTACTATTTAATACAATAGGTTGTACCCCTGTTGTATGGGCACATATTGGTGTTAATGTAATTGCATCAACAGTTGGATAAACAAATGGACCACCAGCTGAAAATGAATATGCTGTAGATCCTGTAGGAGTTGCAATAATTAATCCATCTCCTTTAAAATTATAATATCTTCTACCATCTATAAATATTTGAAAACTCATCATTCTAGATAGACTTTCTCTAGCAATTACTATATCATTTAATGCTAGTGATTCATTAACTATATTCTCTGAAGGTAAATCGCAAGTTAATAACATTCTTTTTTCTGCTCTATAATTTCCCTCTTTTAACTTTTTAAAAGCTTTATCTATATCTGAAAATTCAACACTTGATAAGAAACCTAAATTTCCTATATTAATCCCCAATATAGGAACATCAAGTTTTCCATTAATGCCCCTAGCAACACTTAATATAGTTCCATCTCCACCTAAAACTATTACAAGATCAAGAAATTCCTTAAATCTATAATTTATTATATCATAACTATTTAGCATGATAATTTCAACATTTTCAAAGTATTCCTCTAACTTTTCTTGAACCTTAAAAGCCATTTGTTTATTTTTATCTTTTGATAAATTAATTGCAATAGCAACCTTTTTCACAATCATGCCCCCTATAGTATATTTATAACTATAAATTCTATTAAAGACTTCATGCTAATCAAGAAGTCTTTAATAAAAATAAATTTATGTTTTATAATAAATCGTGTGATTCATTTACTACTTTTTCTATATCTTCCATAGAAAAATCTGATTCCTTATTATTATCCTTACTAAAGTATACTAAATACTCTATATTTCCCTCTGGACCTTTAATAGGTGAATAACTTAAAGAAATAATATTTAAATTTTCCTTTTGTAAAGAATCCACTATATTCATAACAACTTCCTTATGAACATTTATATCCCTTACTACTCCTTTTTTCCCTACTTTTTCTTTACCTGCTTCAAATTGAGGCTTAATTAATGCAACTACTTCTCCAACATCACTTAATAAACTTAAGGTAGCAGGCATTATTTTTTTTAAAGAAATAAAAGAAACATCTATAGATGCAAAATCAATTTTTTCACCAATATCCTCAGGTGTAACATATCTTATATTTGTTCTTTCCATACAAACAACTCTAGGATCTGTTCTAAGCTTCCATGCAAATTGTCCATATCCTACATCTACAGAAAAAACCTTTTTTGCATCATTTTGTAGCATACAATCTGTAAAACCACCTGTTGATGCACCTATATCCATACATACCTTATCCTTTAAATATACGCCAAATTCCTTTATTGCCTTTTCAAGTTTTAAACCACCTCTACTTACATAAGGAATTTCTTGGCCCTTAAATATAATTTCTGCATCTATGCTTACCTTTTCACCAGCTTTATCTACTCTTTGACCATCTACAAATATCTTACCAGCCATTATGTTAGTTTTAGCTCTTTCTCTTGAGGTAAATATTCCTTTTTCTACCAAAAGTACATCGAGTCTTTCCTTTTTTCCAGACATTTTTATCTCCTTTATTCATTAAGTTTTAAAATAGATTCTGCTATTCCTTCTGGATCTAACTTATTTTCTTTGTATAGTGAATTAATATCTCCCTGAGGAACAAATGTGTTTACAAAACCTAGGGCCTTAAATTTATTTTTAAAACCTAATTCGTATAGTTTCATTAATACGTAGCTACCAAATCCACCATTAGTCATATTATCTTCAACAGTTACAATATCATAGCCATCGTCAACTAATTCCATTAACATTTCATTATCCAATGGCTTAACAAATGTTGCGTTTACTATTAATGGATTTATTCCATGTTTATTTAGCTCTTTTCTTGCTAATAATACATGTTGTAGCATTTTGCCAACTGCTATTATAGCTATTTTTTTACCAATAACCATCTTTTCCCATTTCCCATAATTAATATTTTTTAGTGGATTAATATCTTCGCAAATATCAGTTCCTCTTGGATATCTTATAGCAACTGGTCCATTATGATGTAAAGCCCAATTTATCATAACCTTTATTTCCTCTAAATGCTTAGGTGCTAATACAGTCATATTAGGTATTGCTGATAAATATGATAAATCAAATATTCCTTGATGAGTTTCACCATCTTCACCAACTAATCCTGCCCTATCAATTGCAAAAACTACAGGCATATTTTGAATACAAACATCATGTATTAATTGGTCATAAGCTCTTTGTAAAAATGTTGAATATACTGCAAACACAGGTTTCATATTAGCAGCTGCAAATCCTGCTGCTAATGTTGTAGCATGAGCCTCAGCAATTCCAACATCGAAAAATCTATTTGGAAACTCCTTAGCAAAGTCTTTTAAGCCAGTTCCATCTGGCATTGCTGCTGTTATTGCAACGATTCTATCATCATCTTTTGCTAACTCTATCATGGCATCTCCAAAAGCTTTAGAATATGTTTTATTGCTAGATATATTAGTTTCTCCACTTTCTAAATCAAAAGGACTTACCCCATGATATTTATTAGGATTCTTTTCTGCTAATTCATATCCTTTACCTTTATTGGTAACTACATGGATTATTACAGGTTCTTCTATATTCTTTGCCATTTCAAAAACTTCAGTTAAAGTTTCAATATCATGTCCATTAATTGGTCCTATATATTTTAATCCCATATCTTCAAAAAGCATTGAAGGTACTATAAATTGTTTTAAGCTATCTTTAAATCTTGAAATACAATTAGCAACCTTTTCACCAGCTTTAGAAGTTTTTAATGTTTCATTTATATTTGATTTTAATTTATTATATTTAGGCTCCATTCTTAACTTATTTAAATGCATTGATAATCCACCAACATTTTTAGAAATAGACATTTGATTATCATTTAATATTACTATCATCTTAGTCTTATTAAATCCTACATCATTTAAAGCCTCTAAAGCCATACCTCCAGTAAGTGCTCCATCACCTATAACTGCTATCACTTCATTTTTCTCATTTTTAATGTCTCTTGATCTAGCCATTCCAAGAGCTGCAGATATTGAAGTACTACTATGTCCTGTATCAAATGCATCATATTTACTTTCACATCTTTTAGGAAAACCACTTAACCCATTATATTTTCTTAATTTATCAAATTGTTCTTTTCTACCAGTAAGAATCTTATGCACATAAGATTGATGTCCAACATCCCATACTATTTTATCATTTTCTAAGTTAAAGCTCTTAAATAAACTTATAGTAAGTTCAACTACTCCTAAATTAGAAGCTAAATGTCCACCGGTTTTAGATACGCTTTCAATTAAAAACTCTCTTATTTCAGCTGCTAAAACCTCTAATTCAACATTTGTTAAGTCCTTTACTCCTTCCGGAGAGGTAATCTGATCTAATATTCTACCCATAACTAAACCTTTCTTTCTGTTAAAATTCCCTATTCAATAAATCTAAAGTTATTTCTTCTAATTCAATAGTTTCTACAGAAAGACCCTTCAGCAAATCAATACATTCTTTAGTCAAATTAATACATTCTCTTTCACAATATTCTAATCCAAATAAGGATATAAAGTTTGACTTATTATTAGTTTCATCGCTTTTTATATTTTTTCCAAGCTTTGAAACGTCTCCCACAATGTCTAAAATATCGTCTTTTATTTGAAATGCTAACCCAAGCTTTAATCCAAAATCATTTAAAATCTCTATATCTTTTTTAGGAGCATTTGCTAATATAGCAGCCGCTACTATGGATACTCTTATTAATTCACCAGTTTTTTTATTATGCATATAAAGAAGTTCATCTTTTGAAATTAATTTATCCTCATTGATTATATCTACAACTTGCCCACCAATCATTCCTTCTGGTCCAGCTGCTTCTGCTATTTCCTTCGAAGCAATTAATGCTCTTTCCCCATGTTTAATAGAAAATTGCATAAGCAAACTCATTGCCTCGTTTAATAGCGTATCCCCTGCTAATATAGCTATACTTTCCCCAAATTTCTTATGATTAGTTGGCATTCCCCTTCTTAAATCATCATTATCCATGGATGGTAAATCGTCATGAATAAGAGAATAAGTATGAATCATCTCTATTGCTGAGGCCATTTCTATTACGTCTCTATAATTATTCTTGTATAACTCATAAGTTAATAAGAATAATATAGGTCTTACTCTTTTGCCACCTATATTTAAACTATAACTTGCTGAATCATATATAACTCTATTATAACTTCCTTTGTTATTGAAATACAAATTTAAATATTTATTTATATAATCCCTATAAATTTCAATTTTATTACTCATTCTTTAGCTCCAATTCTAAGTTATCTTTAATTATAGTCAACTTTCCCTCTAAAGAATTCAGGGTTTTATATAATTTATTAATTAATTTCACTCCAGTTTCATATTCTTTCATTAATTCCTCAAGAGGAAGTTCGTTATTTTCCATTTTATTTAATATATTTTGAAGATTATTTATCATATCCTCATAAGATTCTTTTTTAGCCATAAATTATCAACTCCCTTTTAAATAATTTATATATCCTTTATGAATTTTCCTTTAATTTTTCCATCACTAAAAATAATATTAATCTCATCTATTTTTTCTAACTCTTCTTTCGATGAAATCACATTACTATCTTTATCTTCTACTATAGCAAAACCTTTTTTTAAAACATTAATTGGATTATGTGCCTCCAATAGATCATTCAATGATTTGATCTTAATTTTCTCCTTTTCAATTTTATTTAATAAAATATTTTTCATTTTATCTTGAAGTCTATCTATTTCCAAATAGGAATTTGATAAAACAACTTCAGGACTATTCAAAGTCAATATTTTTTTATAATTATTTAATTTTTCCTTTTCATAATTCAAAATATCTATAGTTACTTTATAAATTCTATCTTCATAATCCTTTATTGAATTTCTAATATCACTTTCTAGTGGCACTGCAATTTCTGCCGCCTGTGAAGGTGTTGATGCTCTAAAATCACTTACGAAGTCTGAAATAGTGAAATCTACTTCATGACCTACAGCAGATATTATAGGTATCTTAGATTTAAATATTTCTTTTGCTAAATCTTCTTCATTAAAGTTCCATAATTCTTCTAAGGAACCTCCACCTCTTCCAATTATAATTGTATCTACTATTTTCTTATCATTAAAGTATTTTATTCCTTCTATAATAGTTTTATAAGCTCCATTGCCTTGTACTAAGGCTGGATACAAAACTATATCTACTAGTGAACTTCTTCTTTTAGTTACATTTATTATATCTCTAATTACAGCACCAGTCTCAGAAGTGACAACACCAATTCTTCTTGGCATTTTAGGAATAGGCTTTTTATGTTCATAATCAAAATATCCTTCTTCTTCTAACTTTCTCTTAAGCTTTTCAAACTTAATATGAAGCTCACCTAAGCCTTCTTTTGATAATTTATCAATATATAACTGAAGTGCTCCTGTTCCTTGATAAATAGAGCATCTTGCATTAGCAATAACCTGCATACCATCTTCTAATTTAAAGTCAAGACCCATACTGCTACTTTTAAACATTACACAATTAATTTTACTTGATGAATCTTTTAGTGAAAAATATATATGTCCACTACTGTGATATTTTAAATTTGATATTTCACCTTTGACTAATAAATTATTAAGTATAAAATCATTATCTAATATTTTTTTTATATAATTATTAACTTCACTAACTGTTAAAGTTTTTATTTTCATTATATTCTAACGCCTCGCATGAATTCTTAATTAACAAAGTTGTAGTTAGTGCACCAACCCCGCCTGGAACTGGTGTAATCATATTCACTTTATCGATAATATCATCAAAATCCACATCTCCTGTTATTTTTCCATTTAGAGATGATGTACCTACATCTATAATTATTGAATTTTCATTAACAAATTCCTTATTAATAAACTTTGCTTTTCCAATAGCCACTACAATTATATCTGCTTGTTTACATATATCTTTTAAATTATTAGTTCTAGAATGGCATATTGTTACAGTAGAATTTTTATTTAAAAGCAATTGAGCTACTGGCTTTCCTACTATATTGCTTCTTCCTATTACAACTACATTTTTCCCTTCTAACTCTATATTATATCTTTCTAATAATGTTACTACAGAATTAGGTGTACATGGTAAAAATACTTTATCACCATTGTAAAGTTTTCCTTGATTAACGAAAGTTAAACAATCTATATCTTTTTCTGGAGAAATAGTATTTATAATCTTATTTTCATTTAAACTCTTTGGTAGAGGTATCTGCATTATTATACCATCTACATATTTATCTTTATTTAATTTATCTATAAAACTAATAAGTTCATCTTCTTTTATATCTTCATTTAGTAATATTTTTTCAAAATTGACACCAAGTGAAGTTGCTACCTTTTCTTGACTATTTATATAATAAATAGAACCACCATCATTTCCTACTAATATGGAAACTATTTTAGGCACTCTAAGACCTTTAGATTTTCTTTTTTCTATAAAAGTCTTAATTTCTTCTTTAACATCTTGTGAAACTTTTTTACCATCTATTATTTTTCCCATAAAAACCCCTCGCTATATTTTTTATTATAAATTTTTAAATGCGTTGTCTAATACTCCATTTACAAAAGAAACACTCTTTTCATCTGAATACTTCTTTGTTAATTCTATAGCTTCGTTAATTGCAACCTTTTCTGGTACATCTTCAATATATATCATTTCTCCAATTGCTAATCTTAAAATTGAAAGATTAACTTTTGAAATTCTATCTAGTTTCCAGTTAGTTAATGATTCTTCTATCTTTTTATCAATTACTTCCTTATTTTTTTCAACTTTTAATAGTATTTCTTTTATGTATTCTAAATCTATAGTATTTAAATTCATTTCAAAATCTTCTACAAAAGTTTCAATTGTTTCCTCTAATGTATTTTTACTTAAAGTCATTCCAAATAGTAATTCCATTGCTATTTCTCTCGATCTTTTTCTATTCATTTTATCCTCCTAAGTGTTGTTAATAATTATATTATTAACCTTCTAAAACTTTCTAATCATAAATATACTACAACAAATTTATTTAAAGCACAAGAAAAACACCCTCTGAAAAATCAGAGGGTGAGATTATATTTCTTTACTTTCTTCTTTTTCAGTTTTTGGAACGTAAATACTTTGAACGTTAATATTAACTGCCGTAACATTTAATCCTGTCATAGTTTCAACAGTTCTCTTAACATTTTCTTGAACAGCTCCTACAACCTCAGGTATTTTAACTCCATATTCAACAGCTAAATTTAAATCTATTGTTACATAATCTTCATTTAATGTTACTCTCACATTTTTACCAGAGTTTTTCTTACCTTTTAATAATTGTGATATGTTATTACCAACTAAGTGCTGTAGATCTTCTACACCATTTATTTCTTCTGCAGCTATTCCAGCTATAACGCTAACAACTTCATCTGAAATTTTAACTATGCCTAAATTTTCTTCGTAGTTCTTATTATCCATGTAATTACCTCCTAAGCGTTTTGAAGTCAAAACTCTCTCATATGTTAATTATATCAAAGCAATTATTATATTACAATGAATTATTTTTTAGGTTCTATTATTACATCACTTATTCCAGAAATATTTTCTACAATTTCTTGTATTGACGATGTATCTACATCAGTTAATTCATCAGTCTTTACAACAACTCTTACATTGTTTCCTTCAATAGAACATAAAACGTCTTCAAAGCCCTTATTTTTCACATTTACCTCTATTCTTCCTTCTTGATCTACTAACATTGTTTTAACTCTTAATTCATTAGTAGCTAAGTCCTTTTGCTCTTGTGAAGTTTGTTCATCAGCAATCAATTCATTTAATTGTTGCATTGTTGTTGCATCCTGTTGTTCTTTTTCACTACGTAATGTATAAAAATAATCTTGACTACCCAAAGTTTCCTTATCGTCATCACTATTTTGTTCTTCATCTGTACCTTGTTGTGATATTACTTGGCTAAAGTCTGTTGGATCATTTAAGCCAGTCTTATTTAATCTTGCTGCTATGACTCCTACACATACTATAAGAGCCATAAGTGTGAAAATAATACCAAATTGTTTTTTTGTCATTGTGATTTCCCCCTATCTATCTTTCATATTATTTATATGCTAATTTTTCATAGGATATACATTAACCTTATCAATAGATATGCCATATAATGTTGATACTGCTACTTGTATATCATACTTAACCTTTGCGCTACTTGCACCTTCTGCAACTATTAAAACGCCACTTATTTCTGGTTTGTTAACTTGTAAAATATATGGTTCATTTTTGCTTCCATCACCAGCCATTACCACTGTACTTCCACCATTTTTTTGTGTTGTAGTTCTGTTTCCACCTTGACTATCAGTTTCTTCTGTTAAAGCTTCCTGTGTATTTTCTTCAGTGGCCGGCACCTTAACTTCACCACTTTTAAAGTTTATCATTACCTCAACCTCTCCAACATTTTCAATTTTAGCAAGTAAGGTCCTAAGTGTTTGTTTCTCACTTTCTTCATAATTATTCATAGTATCCTTAGCAGCTTCTTCTAGAGTGCTTGAATTACCAACGCTTGTACTTAATGATTCTTCAGTTTCCTTCTTTCTTGTTGTAGATAAAAAGCTAATAGCAAGTAAAAGAAATGCTAATATTAATGCTATAACAACAGCATTCAAAAATTTTTTATCATTTATTACTTTTGCCAAATCACTTTTAATATTACTCTTACCCATTTTCTCCCTCCCATTAATTAATTTTATATACCCTTATATTATCTTTAGTTATATTTAAAGTTACAGATAAATAATCTATAATCTCATCTTGATTTTCTACTCTATCTTCTTGTGAAGATACCTCTGTACTTTCATCATTTCTATTAATAATTATTTTTTCTATTTTAGATACCTCTTTATTTTTAACCCCTATCTCTACCTTTTTAATAGAGTACGTAATATTTTGCATGTCTATTTCACAATCAATAGTACTTTCAAAATCTAGATCTTTAAATTTTTCTTTTAAAAGTCTTTTACAGTTTTCCTCTAAACTCTGCTTAAAAGCTAATTCAGTAGTATTTTCATTATATTCACTATTAGTTTCTATAGATTTATTATTTGTAACATCAATATATTCTTCAATTTTTTTTGATAATACCTCTTCGCCACTACTAATAAATGAAATTATCGGACTTATCATAACGGCTATAAGAATAGCGCCTAAAACAAATTTCACATACTTTTTCATGCCATTATCAGGAGATATTAACTCAATGGCTGTAATTAGAATAATCATACTTGCTAATGTAGTAACAAAGCTTTTTATTTCCTCCATTAATTAACCTCCAATTACAAATTTTCCTGCAGATGCCATTATAGCTAATAGAACAAAAAACATTAAACTAACTGATAGTACACAGGACATTATTAATACTAATGAGTCTCCTGCAGATGCTATTGAACTAGTTATTCTATTATCACTTATTGGCTCTATAATAGCAGCAGTAAATTTAAATACAAATGATATTAAAGCTAATTTAATTATAGGATAAAGCATCATAAGTATAATTATTACTAGTCCAATTGAACTAACAGCATTTTTAATAATTAAAGAATAGCCAGCTACAGATGATATAGCATCTGAAAACGCCTTTCCAACAATAGGAATAAAGTTATCTATTGCAAATTTTGCAGTTTTTAGTGTAACTGCATCTATTGTAGAAGATGTTATCCCCCTGACAGTTAATAACCCAATAAAAACAGTTAAAATTATACCTTGTAACCATACAGTTATTTGCTTTGTTAATTTACATAAATTCCCTATTTTATGTTCTGAAGAAATATTATTTGTAAATTCTAAAACAAAAGTTATTAGTATTAAAGGAATTATTATATTAGTATATATCCTAGGAATAAATAAGGTTGCCCCCATTATAATTGGATCCATAGTTGCTGCTTGTGTAAATCCTCCAATAGACCCTAACATAATTACTAATACTGGTAATATAGCAGCCATAAAATCTGATAAATCATTTATGACATCTGTTGCAATATTTATTGAAACTAGAAAACTTTTTGATAAAATTATTATTAAAATTGCATAACATGCAAAAAAAGCAATATTTGAAATCCCTTCATTAGAAAAAGCTGACTGTAAATTTTTTAGTAAAGAACACATAATCGCAATTACTATTATACTAATTGATAATGTAAGTACAGTTTTAACTTCTTTAAATAAAAAACTAACTACAGCACTTCCTAAAGATTTTAAAGATAAAGTGCTTTCTCCATTTTCTATATATCCTTTTATATACTCTACAGGATCTAAATCGTTCATTATTTCAATATCTAGCTTCACATTATTTATATAATTATAAAGTGAATTTAATTTGTTATTTACTCCTTGATCTTCAAGAATATTTTCTTCCTGACTAATTTTATTATTTTTATTTATATTATTTTCATTAGCATAAGTATTTTTAATATTAAAATTTATAAAAGCAATAATTATCATACTTACTGCTAATATAATTTTTTTTGTATCTAATTTTTTATACATATAAACACCTACAATATTTGTAAAATTGATTGCAGTACAGCCATAAGTATAGGTATTGCAAGTGTTAAAATTAATATTTTAGCAGAAAATTCAACCTTACTGGCTATACTAGATGCACCTGCATCTTTACATATTTCACTACAAAATGTTGCTAAATATGATATTGCAAGTATCTTTAATACTACTCCAATATACACCATATCTATATTAGCCTTTGTAGTTATTTCATTAACAAAATTTATAACATCATTTAAGCTAGGAATAATTAACAAGAAAAGAATAATTCCAGCTGCTAATGTTACTAATACTGCTATGTCATCTCTTCTCTCATTAAACATAAGATAAATAAATAATGCTACAAATGCAACCGACACTATTTTTATAATTTCCATTATCATCACCTATAGCATAAACATTGTTTTTACAGTATTAAATAAATCACTGATTAAACCTATAACTGTAATTAAAATTATAACTATTCCAGCAATATTTGTTACTACTGCTACATCATCTTTTCCACTTGCTTTCAGCACCTTATCTATAACTATAATTAAAACTCCCATAGCCCCAATTTTAAATAAAACACTTATATCTAGCATTTATTTCCCTCCTACTAAAATAAAAAAATTGAAATCATAGCACCTATACATACTCCCATAGCCCTATACATCTTTGAATTTTTCTTTCCTAATTCTTCTGCTGATTTACAATTTAACTTCATATTCTCTATAGTTAAATTAAATAATTTATCTTGTCCATAAACTCCAGACTCCCCAAGACCTTTTAAAAAATCTTTGATTATTAATTTATCCTCGTCATTTAAATTAAAATTTTGCTTTGAATTTGTATATTCATCTTTAAAAGCATCATAAACACTAATAGATTCTCCGATTTCAAGCTTCGAAGCAGTACTTGATAAAATATCTCTAACAGGGCTATCTACCTTGATAGATATATATTTTAAAGCTTCTGGTAATGGTGTATTTGAATACATAACTTCATTATTCAAAAAAATAACTGATTTTAGTATGGAGTTAAGTTGCCTACTTCTTTTTTTAAAGCTCTCTCCAAAATAAAAACCTATATAACAACTAGATAGAAATATAATTATTATTGCAATTATTTTAGACATTTAATCTCACCTCCACCTCCTATTAAATACACATTATCGATGGTTCCTGGTCCATTTCTATTACTTAAAATAACTATTCTATCTAAAATTGAATTTTCCAATAAATCCTTAAAAACCTTTCTCTTATATATATCTTCAATACTATATCCATGAATAGTAACTATTATATTTACACCTGAGTTAAAGGCCATATTAAGAGCTTCTACATCTCCTTCGGTTCCTATCTCATCACATATAAGTATCTCTGGAGATAAACTTCTTATTGACATTATCATTCCATCTTTTTTTAAACAATTATCTAAAATATCACTTCTTATTCCTACATCTAATTGAGGAATACCATTAAAGCATGAAGCAATTTCACTTCTCTCATCTATTATCGCTACTTTTTTCCCGCTTAAATTATTTATTGGCATTCCATTTGAAATATTTCTTGCTATATCTCTTAATATCGTTGTTTTACCACACTTAGGAGGAGAAACTATTAAAGTATTAAAAACTCTATCATTTTTAGAAATAAAATTCATTACTTCATTTGAACAACCTTTGACTTCTCTACATATTCTTATATTCAATGATGAAATATTTCTTATTGTCCTAACTTCACCTTTTACTAATACACATTCACCAGCTATTCCTATCCTATGTCCACCTTTGATAGTTATATAACCTTGTTTAATCTCTTCCTCATATGCATATAAAGAGTAATTAGATACTCTAACTAATATTTGTTTTATATCTTCTAGGGTTGTAATAATATTTAAAATTACTTCTTTACTAGGTAAATTAATAATTATAGGCTTATTAACCTTTATCCTTATTTCTTGTATAGAATCTTTTAAAAGGAAATCCCTAACTTCATTGCTTATCCTTGCAGGCAATACCTTTAAGATTTCTTCTTCCTTCCCCAAGTTACCACTTCCTATTCCATAGTTATATTTAAAATTATTTCTTTCTATCAAATAATATTCATACAAATAATTAAATATGTAAAATATTTAAAAATAACTATAAATTAATTTATGTGAATAAAAAAAACCTATTAGCATTTTGCTAATAGGTTTAAATGAAATATTAAATTGCTTCATTATTACAAAAAGGACATGGAATATCCTTTTTATTATCTAAAGATTCTTTTTCAACAAATAATGGCTTATTACAATGCTTACATTTTATTTCTACATACTCCTCTTCCATTTCAATTAAATCTTCAATTGAAACTTCCTCAAAGAGTTCATCCTGTAAACCAATGATATCTTCATCTATATACCTAACACTTTCCTCCAAAGATTCTTGTTTATAATCCATTTCTTTAATCGAATCTGCCATATCATTAATGATTGATAATAAACTCTCAAATATATTTTTATATTTTTTATCTTCTATACTTAAAATTTCTTCTTTAACACTATCAATTTTGTATTTAATATCCTTCATATTTTCACTTCCTTATAAATAGAAATATAATCTATTTAAATTATACCCTAATATTACAATTTAAAATTAAAAGGAATAATAGAATAAAAAGCTAAGTAAATACTTAGCTTTTGTTTATTATACTCTTTCCATGTATTCACCAGTTCTAGTGTCTACTCTGATTACGTCTCCTTCATTTACGAACATAGGAACATTTACTACTGCTCCTGTTTCTAATGTAGCAGGCTTCATAGCATTTGTAGCTGTGTTTCCTTTTATTCCTGGGTCTGCTTGAGTTATTAATAATTCAACAAAGTTTGGAGCTTCAACTGAGAAAGCTTCTCCTTTATAGAACTTAATTACTGCAAACATATTTTCTTTTATAAACTTTATTGCATCTTCAACTTTTTCATAGTTTAGTGGTATTTGTTCAAAAGTTTCTTGATCCATGAAGTAATATAATTCTCCATCTGAATAAAGGTATTGCATTTCTTTTCTTTCAATAACTGCTTCTTGAAGCTTAGCTGTTGGGTTAAAAGTAGTATCAGTAACACCACCTGAAATAACATTTCTAAGCTTAGTTCTTACAAAAGCTGCTCCCTTACCAGGTTTAACATGTAAGAAGTCGATTACTGTATAAACTTGTCCTTCATACTCGAAAGTAGTACCTTTTCTTAAATCTCCTGCTGATATCATTAAATATCCCTCCAAAAACTTTATTCCACATTTAGTCTAACACTTATGTTAACTAAATTGTCATAACTTCAACAATGTTTATGACATAACAAAGCTATTTTATCAAAATTCACAAATAAATGCAATTATTTATATTAATATAAAGTAATTTATCTTTTATTTGCTTAATAAATCTACTTCTAATAAAACATTGTTATTTTCATACTTTAAGCTATAATTAGTTATTTTATAATAATCAATTTTTCCTAAATCATTAAGTATATCTTCTTTGCTTCCTTCTAGTTTGCAATTTAACTGCCATAGCCCATTTTCTGCTTTATTATAGTTTAAAATTGTTAAAGTATTATAATCTTTAAAATCTTTTTCGATTTCTTTAATATATTTTGCATTTTTAACTTCTGTTATACCTTCTGATTTGATCTCATTTATATTTTTTACTGATTCATCTTTATAACTTAATAATATAAAGCATTGAATCATTGTTATAAAAATAACTATGAAATATACTATATTTTTTCTTTTCATAATCCAACCTCAATATGATATCTATCTTTAGCATCAATATTTAAAGAATTAATCTTAAATATCTCTTTTTCTTCAATACTGTATATTTCTTGAATTGAATTCAATTCAATACTTCCTGAGTCATTTTCTATTTTCAAGCTTATTATATTTTCACTTATAGCTTTAATAATGGTACTTATTTTCTCTTTATTTATATCTTGATTATTTTCAATAGCACTTGCTACAGGAACTATTTCATTATTATTAATTTTTTTTAATACTTTATTAAATGAAGTAGGTATTATAAATATATTAATAATAATTAAAATTCCAATTAACTTTTCTATATTATTATTAGATTTATTATTTTGTACTTCTATAAATTCATATGGTATAAAATATTTATTTTTCACATATTTCTTCATATATATCAACCCCAAAATCAATATAATAATTGATATCTTCTATTTTAATATCTTTTAAACTTTTATCTACAACTAATACATAATCACTTCTTTCATTAATATAAGTATTAACTTTTTCAAAGCTTTCTGTAATTAAAGAATCTATGATAAAACCATCTTCTATATTTATTAAGTGATTTAACGCCTTTATTTTATAATAAACTAATATATATTTATGTTTTCTTAACTTTTTAAAAATTTTATTCTTTACTTTAAATTGTATTGGTTCAATAATTAATTCTTTTGCACCATAAAACAAATTATTTATTCTATGATTTCTCATAGAATATAGATAAAAATATCTTTCACTCTTTTCAACCTCATAATGAAATAATAAATTTGATTTATCTGAAAAATCCTCAGATATCTTATTATCTATATATTTTTCAATTTTTATTTTTTCTTCTGGATACTTATATTTCTTAATAAAGATTTTTTCTGAACAAATTGTAATTCTTATTTTTTTATTTATCCTACTTAATAACAATTTAATTGAATCATAGTCATACTCTACATTTTTAAAATATAACTTATCTTTGTAAATTTTTACATTACTACTCATAATTTATCTCCTACTATATTTTCAGTTTTATAATAAGTTGGAACAAAAATTTTCTTATCATTATACTCTTTCATTTCAAGTTCAATATATATATTAGAATTACTTAATTTTTTAACTAGAAAATATTCCTTTTCCTTTTTAACAAGCTGATAATTAGAATCCTTATACTCCTCTTTATTATTCTTGTTAATTTCTTTTAATACTAATTCATCTTCTAAAGTTAATGTTTTTTTATCACTATAAGATTTATAGGTTTGAGATTTTAAATAATTTAAAGTAATTAAATTCAGTGAAATAGCTATTAATAAAGTAACAAACATAAGAACAACTAAACTTTCAATAAAAGCAAATCCTTTCTTCTTTTCCTTATTTATCATATACAAATAGTCCTCTCATCCTTATTTAAATTAATTATTTTTAAATAATATATGTTGTTTTTCTTTGTAATTTTAAAATCAGATACATCTGTCATAATTATATTAGTACCAATTTTAAAATCATTCTTATTGTATGTTTCTAAAATTATCTTTTTTTTATTTGAATCTAGATAAATCTTCTTTTTCTTAACATCAGTTTGATTATTATCTTTTTTATATATTATTAATATTTCACCTTTATTATTTTCACTTTCTCCATTAATTTTAATTGATTTAATCATATATCCCTTTAAAAGTCTTTCAATATTTAATACTGCATCATCAAAGGAATCTTGAATTTTAGAATTATTTATAAGTAAAGAATAATTTTTAAATGTTATAATTGCTGTATTAAAGGCTAATGTTAATACTATTAACTGTATAAACATAGATATATTCAATTCAATTAATGTAAATCCATATTTCTTTTTCCTAAATATCCATCCAATAAGACTTAATAAATTCTCTTTCAGCTAAAATTCCTCCCTCTAAATCTAAAATCTTTATTTTAAATGTAGATATTTTATAACCTTCCTCTATATAATTATCAATTACCTTTTCTATTATAATGTTATTTCCTGATTCTAAATCTGTAAGCGGAGTAGTAAGTAAGCTTTCTATAATATCATCCTTATATTTTAAATATAAATTACCCTTATCAAATACATCTTTTAAGTTATCAAAACTTACATTATATTTCATTTCATTTTCTATTGCATAAGCTACTCTATTAGCCTTTTCTTTATTTCTTCTTAAATTTATAGATTTTGATGTAATTGCAATAATTTGAACAGAAATTGATAAAGCTATTAAAATAATAGACAATGATATTATTGCTTCCACCAATGTATTACCTTTTTTCATTGTATAATATCTCCCTCTTCTTCATCACTTTCATAACTTCTAATAATATCATTACCTACACTTACTGTTATATTAATTCTCTTATTACTTTTATGTGTTAATGTAATAGTTCCTGCTGACTTAATATATCCTTCATCTGTGATATTATTATTATCACTTGTAATACTACTAGAAACTTTAAAATTACTTCCTACTTCAATATCTTTATTTAGCCTTATGGTCTTTGTAATCGGAAACTCCTTATTTGTCACCTCAAATGTTATAGTCCTCCTATTGCTACCTACAAGTATCTGTCCTGACACTTTATTTCTCCTACAGTAGGCTTTTCCAAAGCTTAATAAAGATTTTACTTCATTAGCCAAACTATTAAATTCAATAATCTCAATTTTCTCTTTAAACTTCACTATATTTATTGTAGTTATAGAAGAAATAACTGCAATTATAGATAAAACTATAATAAGCTCAATTAATGTATATCCTTTTTTCATTATATTGCTACCTCAAATATAGATGAAAATAATGGAACTACAAATATCATTAAAAAAGAAATAACAAATCCTCCAACAATTAATATTGATGCCGGCTGAATAATAGCAACTTTCTTATTAATGCCATCAATTAATTTTTTCTCTAAGTAATGGGTTAATGATTCTAGTCTTTCATCAATTGATCCTCCCTCTTCCCCTAACTTAATAATAGAAATTGTATAGCTGGAATAATATCCTTTATTTATCAAACTATCAGAAATTGATTCTCCCTTTAATATACTGTAATTTAAACCTACAAACCTATCTATTAAATCTCTTATTTTAAAACTATTTGCTGCACAGATAAGCCCTTCTGACAAGTTAACACCACTCTTCATTATTATTCCTAATATTGAAATAAATAAAAACTCACTAAACTCTCTATATAAAGGAATTTTATTAAATAATCTTATAATAGTATCTTTTAAATAATATTTGTATAAAAACCAGAATAATACTAATAAATCAAATATATAAACAAGTACTCTTACTGGATTTTCTCTTATTGAATTTGATAAATTATAACTTAATTTACATATTAAAGGTATATCAGCATCTAAACTAATATAAAAGTCATATAAATTTGGTATTAGAAAAAGTATAATAAAAATAAATAAACTAATAGTAGCTGTAATTATTAAAATCGGATAAGCTAGAGCATTTTTAACTGTGTTTCTAAAAAATATATTAACGTTATAATAATCTTCTAATCCCTTTAAAACTTTAAAAAGATTCCCACTTTTTTCACCCATAGCTATCATTCCTGTAAAAAAATCTGGATATAAATAATCATACACCTTAAAACACTCTTCTAAAGATCTTCCCTCTAAAATATATTCTTTAATGCCTCTAATACTTTCTTTATAAGCTCTATTTAGCGGTAATTCATTAAGTAAATCTACTATCATAATCATAGAAATACCTTCTTTATAAAGTATTGCTAGATTTCCTGCAATTAAAGATAGATTATTATAATTTACCTTTTTATATAAAAATTCTATTTTTTTCATAATCTAATGCCTCTTCTATCAAAAAATTATTATAGTCTTCTATTGTTATAAATCCATTTTTAAGTAAATAATTTAAATTCATTATCATTTCTTGGTTACTTAATTCTTTTATTTCCTGGAAAATATTTGAAAATGTTTTTTTAACTTCTTCATCAATATATACTACTGCACTTACTGACATTCTTCCTTTATATCCAGTATAATTGCAATGATTACAACCAACTGACTTATATACAACTATAGACTTATTATCTAGAGTCATTGTTTTATCTTTTTCCTTACAGTTAGAACATAAAATTCTTATAAGCCTCTGAGAAATAATTCCTATTAATGAATCTTTTATTAAATATGGTTTTACTCCCATATCTTCTAATCTTAATAAAACTTCCTTAGGTGTCTTTGTATGAATCGTTGAATAAACTTTATGTCCAGTTAATGATGCAGTAACAGCTATATTAGCAGTTTCTTCATCTCTTATTTCACCTATCATCAAAACATCTGGATCTTGTCTTAATATGCTACGAAGACCTGTTGAAAATGTAATATTTGCTTTCTTATTTAAACTTACTTGATTAACTCCATTTATTAAAACTTCAACTGGATCTTCTAATGTCGTAATATTAATATTTTTTTTATTAATTTCCTTTAATATAGAATATAAAGTGGTAGATTTACCACTCCCAGTTGGTCCATTAATTAAAATAAGACCATTCTTTACAGCAATCATTTTTTTCAATTTTTCTCTTTGAAACTTACTCATATTTAAATTATTAAGTTCATGTTCAAATATTTCACCATATAAAATTCTTATAACTAGTTTTTCTCCATATACAATTGGTATGGTAGATAACCTTAAATCGTAATCTTCTTCCTGTACTTTAATATAAGCTTTTCCATCTTGAGGTTTCCTTTTTTCAGTAATATCCATATTCCCCATAATTTTAATTTGAGAAAGCAACTTATGATATTCCTCATTTTTAATTTTTGTAAAAGGTACTAATAATCCATCAATTCTTATCCTTATAAAAACTTCTTCTCTTTGGGGTTCAAAATGTATATCTGAAGCTCTTTCAATAATTGCTTTACATAATATTTCTTCTAATAAGTTGTTAGACTCTCCAAGAAATACTTTAAATATTAAATCTCTAATATCATCATTCTTCATTTTAATAGCTTCTATTTTACTATTAAATAGAAATTCTAATTCTTCTTTGTTATTCAATTTTTCTTCAGAAGAAAGTACAGTTAATTTATTGTTTTCTAACATTATTGGTAAAATAAAATATTTTTCAGTCTTTGTATTTCCTAATTTTCTTGCAATATCTAAATTAATATTAAATATTTCTATTTTGTTCATCTTAAATCACCCTTTTAATTTATATCCCATAATACTACTTTTTATACAATATATCCTAATTTATTTGCATCATTTAATCATATATATCAAAAATATCCTATTACCAAAACAAATATTCTATCAAATAAAAAAAGATGGATTAATTGAACCGCCCCCTGTCAAGTAGACAGGGTAAATAATATAAAATTATGCTACTAAGGTGTGGCTTCTATATTCAATAGGAGCCATACATTTTAGTTTCTTTTGCAATCTTTTTGTATTATAAAATTTCATATATTAATCAATAGCTTGTTCAAGTTCTTCAAAGGTTGAAAACTTTCTTAGATAGTACATTTCTGATTTTAAAGTACCCCAAAAAGCCTCCATTGGTCCATTATCAATACATCTACCTACCCTAGACATACTTTGCACTGCATTAATTTTATTTAGTTTAATCTTGAATGTTTTACATGTATATTGGAATCCGCGATCACTATGGAATAGTGGCGTTGCGGTCGGATTCGCTTCAACAGCTTTATCTAAGGTATCAAAAACTAATTTATTATTGTTAGACTTACCTAATACATAAGAAATAATACTATTATCTCCGAGATCTAGTATTGCACTTAAATAAGCTTTGCTTCCGTTAGTTAGCTTAAATTCAGTAACATCTGTTAGCCATTTTTCATTTGGATTATCAGCTACAAACTCTCTATTTAATATATTTTCAGCTGTAATTTGTGGAGTACTTTGAATATATCTTTTCTTTCTTCTCCTAATAACAGCAGTAAGTTTTACAGATTTCATAAGCCTATATATACGCTTATGATTATAATTTGAATTTAGTATTCTATTTATATTTAACGTTATACGGCGATAGCCATAAATCCCTTTAACTTCTGAGTATAATTTAATAATTTCATCTAAAATAACTTTATTTTCTTTATCTCTTTCAGTTGCGGAACGATTTAACCACTTATAATAAGAAGCACGCCCAACTTCAGCACATTTACATAGTTCAGATATTGAATACCCTAATTCATGTAATTCTTTAATTGCAATATACTTATTTGTTGATGAAATAGTGTATTTATCTACCTCCTTTCTATCTCTTCTAATTTTTTTAAGAAATCATTCTCCATTTTTAAACGTCTATTTTCTGCTTCTAAAAGTTTTAATTGTGCAGAGAATTTTTCTGATTCACTTAATTCTTCAAAGACTTTATTTTTACCGCGTCTATCGACTAGCGCGTTATATCCATCCTTATTGTATTTTTTTACCCAAGTATAAACTTGTTGATATGAAACATTAAATTTATTAGCAGTTAAATTATAATCGTGAGCGTTAGCAATGCAAAATGACACTATTTCAATTCTTTCTTCATAAGTTGTTTTTCTTCCCTTAGTCATAAGTTTATCTCCTTTAGTTGAATGAGATTTAAATATCTTATGACCACTATACTTCTTAATCCATTGCTGGAGAATACCAATAGCACTTATCTTATACTTAATACAAATATCATCTAATGATCCTTTACCATCAAGATAATCAATAACGACTTGAGTTTTAACTTGAGCAGAATAGGATGTATTATATCCTTTGTTTAATAAACCTTCTTTCCCAAAGGTTTTATATTTACGGACCCAAGCTGAAACAGCACTTTTGTAGATATTTAGTTCATTACTTATTTCAGATAAACTTTTTATACCTCTTAAATAATCTTCAACAGCTTGGACTTTTATCTCGGTTGATACTTTTGATTTTCTTGACATAAAAAAATCCTCCCATTATAGAACAGTTTTATTATTTTAACTGTCTACTATAATGGGAGCATATCAAATTTTAATCCACCTTTTTTTCATAATAAAGTAATAGTACTTTTTATCTCAATATTCTAATTCATATAACTTTCTATAATCATGTGCATTATCTAAAAAATTGTTGCATTCTAAATTTAAAATTAATCACTTAACACAGATTCATTAATTGTATGTTTTACTGCTAGTTTTGAAGAAGCAAAAGCTGCTATTGGTATAGATAAAACAAGTGCTATCCCACCTGATATCCCCTGAATTATTTCAATTACTATACTATCAATATTTATTAGTTGTATATAAGGAAGATTATACATAAAATAAATAACAACTATATTAATACTACTTCCTGTAAAAGCTAATATTAATGTATTAGTCATAGTCCCCATTACATCTTTCCCAATATTCATTCCAGAAGTAAATAGCTGTGAACTAGTTAATTTATTATTTACCTCATACATTTCAAATATAGATGAAGTAATAGACATAGTAGTATCCATAATTGCTCCTAATGAAGCAATTATTATTCCTGAAAAAAGTAAATCTTTTACTTTTAAGGATGTCTTTTGTGCAACAAAAAGCAAATCTTCTGCATCATAAGTATTAAAACTAGATATATTAGTCATAACACCAAATAAATAAGCTAATATTCCTGCAATAGCAGTACATAAAATACAGCTCAAACATGCGACTATTGTTTTCTTACTAAATCCATTAAGTGATAACATAGTAATGCCTGTTGATAATATTACAATAATTATTGAAGCTACTATTGGATTAACACCCATTATTATCAAAGGAATAAACAAAAATATTACACATATCATGGTGACTGCTAAAGAAAATAATGCTTTCATTCCTTTTAATTTTCCAATAAATATTACAACAAAAATAAATATTAATACTAGTGCATAAATACCTAATTCTCTGCTATAATTCACAATAACAGTTGTAATAAAATTATCATAGCTAGAAATTATAAACTTTGTCCCAACTTTTGCTGGCTTATTATCAACTCTACCAATAAAGTTATTTATGGAAATTATTTTATCTTTCTCTTCTCCCGTTATAATCTTAAGTTCTAGCTGTTGTTTACCTATATTAATATAAGGGAAATCTGGATCTGGTTCTAGTTCTTCCGAGACTATACTTATAACTTCTGCTTTTGCATATTCAATACCTACCGGTCTATCACCTGGTTTATTATAATTTAATGTTTTATTAAAAATAACTATAGCTACAAAAAGTGCTAACATAAATACACTCCAAATTATACGTTCCTTATTAATTTTAAAATTTATTTTTTTAAATTTAGACATAAGTAACTCCCTCTTTATTCTTATTTATATATAATAAATATTTCTTATATATAAGTATCATTAACTCTAAACTAGCCATTTATTTTTATAAATCCATCTTTAACATTTAGCTTCCCATAATTATTTTTTGTAGATAAAGTAGTTTTATCACTATCACCATTAACAGTTGCAAAAACAGCCTCTTCAATTTTAATAGCTAGTTTATCGCTTGGAATAACTGAATCTTTAAGTTTAAAAATCACTTTAAATAATATATCTTTCTTTTTTTTCTCAAATCCACTCTTAACATATGCATTTTTACCAGCTGTTGTATCTAAATATATAGCCCTTATTTCTCCTTCTTGATTTGCAGCTTCTTCATTATAACTCCATTTTGGAATCTTATAAGAAATTTCTGTATCTCTTTCTAGATCATAATCGTTATATGTTTCCATTGTTCCAATAGAAATACCAACAAACTCTAGTTTATTATTATCAAACTTTATTGATACACTTGCCGCAGGATATTCATTATCAGGTAAATTACTTAATATTGCTGGTATTATAATCTCATCTTCATAATTAGCTGAAATATTTTCATTAGAAACTTTTAATTCTAATGTAGGTGTTGTTATATTATTTAAAATAATTATTGATAATATTAAAGCTAATACCAAGCCTCCACCAATTGCCCATAGTTTTTTATTTATTTTTAGCTTCATAAACTCATCCTTCTCCCCTTTAATATAATTTCAAATTATATACATATAATACATTGAATTACCATATCTTTCTTTCATCATTCTGTTAAATATATGTAATAAAAACTTAACATGAATAAATAAAAAGTATTTCTATATAATTCCCATTATTCTATCGAATTCACTTCAAGTCATTATAAAATTAATAGAATCCCTTAAGATCTAAAGGAAGGAAATTATAAAAGGTTATTTCTAGGGTAAAATTTTTATAACTAGTCTATACATTAAGAAAAGTATTACAAATTGATATACAAATCACTTTGTAATACTTTAATAACTATATTATTTTGATAAAACTGTGAACTCTTTAGCTGATACATAATTATCAACTATGTCTATAGCATCTCTTGTATTAATTCTTCCATCAGCATTTACATTAACAGTTATCATTTCTTTATTATCTAAATTTCTTTTTCTTAGCCAAGAACTAACTGCTACTAATGCATCTTGTGCATCTATTCCATCATTATTTATATCAGCAAATGCTACTGATTCTGATTGCTTATTTGATTCTATTAACGTATAGTTTTTTATATCAGATAAATTATTCAAACTAGTTTCTTCTGGTACTAATGCCACATAAGTTATTTTTCCTGTTTTTTCTGTAAATTCTGGGCTATAGTAAAATTTACTATCTCCAAAGTTAACATTTGTTGTATTCTCTACTAATGTAAACTCTGCTGCAACAGCTTTCATATTTTCAGGTATTACATCAATTCCATCTGATACATATAGTTCTCTTATACTTACTTGAGCTACTTCTTTATCTACGAAAGTAATATTACTCTTTGCATTTTTAGTATCGTATTCTATATCTAAATCATTTTCACATCTTAAAACTAATCCTGACATCTTAATTGAAGTACTATCTTCTTTAGCCTTATCTTCCTTTAATCCAACTGTTAATGTAACAATATTCTTATCACCTGATGTGTTATTAACAAAAATAGGTTCATCGTCTAGATTTGCAAGAGCAATACGCAATTTACCTTCATCAACATTGTAATCCCAATTATTTGCTTTAATTATCTTATTATTCAACTCAACATTTTTAACTTCTAAATCATCTGGAATATCAAATGTCATTTCTGAAGCTCTTATTATCGAATCAGTTGGCAACTCATTAACCGTAACTGGAATCCTAAATTCTATGCCTGCTTTACCTTCTATATTATCAATATTTGGCATACTAGCTGTAAAAGGACTTTCATTTAAATCTCTGACTACAGTTAATGTATCATATAAATATTTATTAGTTGTTATACTATCTGTATCTGTATCATATTTAAACATATACGTGTTTAATGTAAATTCTTTCTCTGAAACTTCCATTTCAACAATTACTTGTTCTTTTTTAACATCACTACCGGTATCAGTTGAATTAACATCTAAGAATGAATATCCTGGTGCAAGTAAATCGCCATTTCCTACTGTGTAATTCTTTTTAGAATACCACTTTAATCCCCCAGCATGACCTCCAACCATATATAGTGGCACATTTTCTGGATCAACTACAGTACCATCATCATTTGTTGTTATTTTTGCCTTATATCCATTTTCATCAACAAATCCCCTTGAATAGACATGGTCATGACCTTGCATTACTACGTCAACATCTAAAGCTGTAAGTACTGGAGACCAATATTTTCTCGCTTCTATTACATCTGAATCAGTTATATGAGATGCCCCCGTATATATTGATTTATGAAAACCAACAAATATCCATTGTCCTCTTGACTTTGCTTCACTTACTACTTCTGTTAAATGTTCCTTTTGAGCTAATCTTGCATCAGCATCATATCTCGCAGTTTCTAAATTTAGCATTACGAATGTTACTGGACCGTAATCATATGAGTATACTACATTTCCCGATTCGGCTGGTGAATTAATATGTCTAGTTAAAGAATTATTATCATGATTACCTTGTACTACAGTAACTAAGTTATTTCCAAACATGTCTTGTCCACCTGTTGGAAAAGCTCCATCATTATTAAATAACAATTCCCATTGAGTTTCATTTGCAGATGTATCTGTTATATCACCCGCGAGATAAATAAAATCTAAATCTTTAATATTATTTACTTCTTCTAATGTAGCACCTAATGCCTTAGCATTTGTAGCATTTGATACTTGTGTATCTGCAATATAAGCAAATTTAATACCATCTTTGTTTCCAACTGCTGGAGCTGTCTTAAATTTACCACTAAATGTATCTTCCCCTGTCCCTACTTTATATTCATATTGTGTGCTAGGCTCTAAATTATTTACAGCTATTTTATGAAAATATTTATTTGCATTACCTATTGAATTTTCGCCTAGTACAGTTATTTCTTTATTATCTCCAACTTTTTTTAATACAATCTTAGTTTCTAATCCAGAATTTATTGTTGTATAAGTAATGTTAACTTGAGTTGATGGATCATCTCCCATATGAACATTTACTTGCTTTGGTTTTGAGTATTCCTCTTCACTAACTGATAAATCATATGTTTTAATTTCTTTCCCTGAATTTTCAGTAGCTACTTCATTATTCACTGTTAATTTTGATGCACCTGCTTCAATCATTCCACTTGACATAGCTATTATCATAGCTATTGATAAAGTTATAATTTTATTTCTTCTAATCATAAACATCCCCCATTTATTTATTTTATTATCAACCTTGACAAAGTAAATATTAATATATCTTTGTTATATTTATATTAAATAAATGTTATACTTCGGTAAATTTTACTTATATTAACATCTAGTATTAACTTAATAAATAGGAATCTTATATTTCCCATTTCTAATATATCAAAAAAGGATATTTATAAATTAATTATAAATATCCCTAACTATAGTCTATAAAATTATATGTTCCTGTCTCTACATCTAAAGTGCTAATTGTTCCATCTTCACATTTATATAATTTTTCTATTCTAGTATCATCTCCTCCAATAAATAATATATTTCCACTACTATCCTTAGATAGTCCCTTTTCTAAATTTATTATTTTAGGAAAATCATAAACTAGTCTTTTTACTGAACCATTATTATATTTATAAAGGGAGTAATTATTATTTTCTATTCTGCCTAAAATATAAATACCGTCTTTACTTACTTCTACATCACTTATATCTATAATATTATCAATTGATTCAGTAATATTAGCATTTTCATCTATAAATTTTAATGTTCTTTGTTTTTCTTCTTTTTCTTGCACAAATACTATTCCATCATCGATTACCTTTAAGTATTCAACATATCCTAAATCTAATTTATATAGCAATTTCTCCTTATTTTCAGATATATTATATATAAATATACCATTATTTCTACTATCATCTATTCCATAATAAACTAAAGTATCTTCATTTAGCCAATCTATTAATTCTCCTGATATGGCTACATTACTTTTAAAATCAATATCTTTATCATCTCTTAAATTTTTAATTTTAAGATTTAAATAATCTTCCCTTACAAAATATGATAAATAATCTCCACCTATAGATAATTTAGGTGCTGTAATATTTTTTGAATTCTCTATGTCTTTTTCTTTTCCTAAGTAATTTACTTTAAATTTTCCATCTTCATTATAAATGAAATTCTCACTTTTTGAATCATATGAAGTAATTATATAATCAGTTTCTACTTTCTCATATTTTTCATCAGCTAAATTATAAATACTATAATTACCTGAATTCTCTATTGCTATTGCACCATTATCTATTTTAACTTTTTTAATTTCTTCTTCATCATTACTACAACCAAAAAGACTAATACTATACAACAAAATTAAACTACTAAGGAAAACTCTTTTTCTCCTTTTTTTAATCATTTTTTACCTCTTTAAATTAATAATTCACCTTTACAAATAAAATTTGCTTCCCCAATCATATAAACTTCCTCATTTAAAATTTCTACAACTAAAGATCCACCTGGAGTTATAACATTAACTATATTTGAACACATACCAAGTTTATTTAAAGCAACTACAGATGCACAACATCCTGTTCCACATGCTAAAGTAGCTCCTGCCCCTCTTTCCCATGTACTTACTTCTATAGTATTATCATCAACTTTTTTTACCAAATTTACATTTGTACCTTTAGTAAACAACTCATACTTTTCTATTATCTTTCCATCTTCAATAGAATATTCACCTTTATTATTAATTAATATAGTATGTGGAACGCCCATTAAAAGACTAGTTAATTTGTAGGCTTTATTATTTATAATAATTTCTTCATCTATTAATGTATTTTTATCTCTTAGTAATAAATCTTCTCCAGAAAAACTTCCTTTTCCCATATTTACTCTTACTAAATTCACATAATTATTATGAAGTATTACCTTAACCTTTTTAACTCCATCACCTGTTTCGATAATAATTTCCTCTTTATTTATATGCTTTACTTCATATAAATATTTAGCAAAACATCTAATTGCATTTCCACACATATTTGCCCTAGATCCATCACTATTTATAATTATCATTTTGGCATCTGCAATATTGGATTTTCTTATAATAACTAAGCCATCAGCTCCAATAGCAAATCTTCTATGACAAACTTTTTTTGCCAATTCTATCTCATTTTCAATTATTTTATTATTATAATCTTCAATTATTATAAAATCATTACCTAAGCCTTCCATTTTAATAAAATTCATAAAACCCCTCCTTTTAACTTTACATTGCCATTGATAAAATTATCTATTAAATGTTATACTATCCTTATGTTATTACCAAAGAAAGGATGATACTTATGGCATTAGATGGTATCTACCTATATAGTTTAGTACATGATTTCAAAAAATCAATATTAAATTGTAAAATAGATAAAATCAATCAACCAGAAAAAGATGAAATAATTTTAACACTTAGAAAGGGTAGGGAAAATATTAAATTATTAATATCAGCCTCTTCAAAATTCCCTAGAATCCATTTAACCAATATAAGTAAACCAAACCCACTTCAAGCACCAATGTTTACTATGGTAATGAGAAAGTATTTAATTGGCGGAAAAATAACCAATATTACTCAATTAAATGGTGATAGAGTAATTCAATTACATATTGAATCTACTGATGAACTAGGTTTTGACAGTAAATATGTATTAATAGTTGAAATAATGGGTAGACATAGCAATATTACTCTAGTTAGAGAAAGAGATAATAAAATTATGGAATGCATTAAACATATATCTTCAGATATAAATACCTATAGAATTTTATATCCAGGCATAAATTATGTATACCCTCCAAGCTCTAAAAAATTAAATCCATTTGATTTTTCTAAAGATGAATTTAATAAGTATTTAGATAGTACTGAAATAAATATAAATGAATATTTATTTACTAATATTTTCACTGGTATTGGAAAATCTTTATCTAAAAACCTATATATAAATTGCTTACAAGATAATAATACCATAAATAAAGATTTTATTTTTAATTTCTTTAAAAAATTTATAAAAAACTTAGAGCAAAATTTTTCTTACAAAATTTATAAGGAAAATGAAGTATTTAAAGATTTTCATTGCATTGAATTAAATGCTTTTAATAATATTTATTCATCAATAAATTTTAATGATCCAAATACTTTGTTAGATGAGTTTTTTACTATTAAAGACAAACAAGACAGATTATTAAGTAGAAGCACAGACTTACAAAAGTTAATTTCAAATAATATAGATAGGTGCAATAATAAAGATAAAAAATTAAATAATATTTTAGAAGAATGTAGAGAAAAATATAAATATAAAATATATGGAGACTTATTAACTTCTTATATTTATATGATTAAAAAAGGTCAAAAAGAGATAACTTTATTAAACTTCTATAACGAAAAAGAAGAAGAATATATAACCATAAAATTAGATGAAAATAAAACTCCATCTGAAAATATACAAAGTTTTTATAAAAAATATAATAAATTAAAAAAATCAGCAGAATCTGCATTAGAACAACTTGAAAGAAATAAATCAGAACTGGAATACTTAAATTCAGTTTTAACAAATATTTTAAACTGCGAAAGTTATATAGAAATTGATGATATAAAGAAAGAATTAATAGAAACAAATTATCTGAAATTCAAGGGGAATTCTAAAAAGAATAAAAAAGATAAATCTTCTAAACCAATTCATATTATTTCTTCTGATGGAATTGATATTTATATAGGTAAAAATAATATTCAAAATGATTATTTAACATTAAAATTTGCTAATAAAAATCATCTGTGGCTTCACACAAAAAATATACCTGGCTCTCATGTAATTCTTTGTAGTGATAATCCATCAGATACTTCTATAGAGGAAGCAGCTATACTCGCATCTTATTATAGTAAGGCTAAAAATTCTACTAAAGTTCCAGTAGATTATACATTAGTTAAGAATATAAAAAAACCAAATGGTGCAAAACCTGGAATGGTAATTTATCATACAAATTACTCTATATATACTGAACCTAGTGAATATAGTAATTTTAAATTTGAAAATAATAAAATTATAAAAAGTTAATTTTTTATGTTTCCATAATACAAAAAAAGTTAAGATGAATAAATAATCATCTTAACTTTTTTATTATTTAGGTAATTATATATGATTTACAACCATGTCTCCTGGATTCTTTATTAATTCATTATCAAAATATTGATAATAATAACACTTTAACTTACCATTATAAAGTTTTCTATTCTTGCTAGATTTTATACCAAAAGGGGTTTCAAATTTTTCATAAGAAGTTAATATATTATAATCCCAATTAAAGAACTTCTTCTTAAATCCTCCAAAAATCTTATATAATTCTTCAACTTCCTTCTTTTCCCCTAATCTTTCACCATATGGTGGATTAGATATAATAAATCCATATTTCTCCCCACTAGAAAAATCTTTAAAATCTCTTCTATGGAATTCTATATATTTAGATACACCAGCTTTTTCTGCGTTACTTCTAGCAACCTTTAGTATTCTACCATCTATATCATATCCTAAAAGCTTTATATCTCTATGTTTTATTGCCCTTTCAGCACCTTCTCTAACTTGCTCAAAAATATCCTCATCCATCGTTGGCCATGTTTCACAAGTAAATGATCTACACATTCCTGGAGCAATATTTTGCATAATCATTGCAGCTTCTATCAAAATAGTTCCAGAGCCACAAAAAGGATCAACTAAAGTGAAATCTTCTTTCCATCTTGAAATAAGAACCATAGCTGCTGCTAAAGTTTCTTTCAATGGTGCTGCCCCTGCTTCTTCCCTATATCCTCTTTTGTGAAGTCCTGGTCCTGATGTATCAATAGTTAAAGTAACTAAATCTTTAAGTATTGACACTTCAATTTTATATAATGGTCCATCTTCAGAAAATTGAGTTATTCCATAAGAATTGCTCATACTATCAACTATTGCTTTTTTAACTATTGACTGACAATCTGGAACACTATGTAAAGTAGACTTTACAGACTTACCATTAACATGCATAATCCCATCTACAGGAATTAAATCACTCCACTTTATGCTTTTAGTACCTTGAAATAATTCTTCAAAGCTTCTAGCTTCAAACTCTCCCATATTTATTAAAATTCTATCAGCTGTTCTTAAATGAATATTAGCTATTGCTATATCCATTTCATCTCCCTTGAAATGAACCTTACCATTTTCAGTTCTTAAATCCTCATATCCTAAAGCCTTTAATTCTTTTGCAGTAATTCCTTCTAATCCAAAGGTAGTAGTTGCAATTAAATTATATTCCATATTTTTTCTCCTTTATTTTCCTTCGTAAATTTTAACAGAGTCTTTTCCATCTATCTCTTCAATTTCTACAGCTATAATTTCATTTTTAGAGGTAGGAATATTTTTCCCTACATAATCTGCTCTTATAGGAAGTTCTTTATGCCCTCTATCTATTAATACCGCTAATTGTATTTGATCAGGTCTACCAGAATCCATTATTGCATCTATTGCTGCTCTTACTGTTCTACATGTATATAACACATCATCAACTAGTATTACTTTTTTACCTATTATTTCAACACCTAAATTAGAGTTATTTACTTTTGGTGTATCTTTAATTTCACTTATATCATCTCTATATAAAGTAATATCTACTGATCCTACCGGTACCTTTACTCCCTCAATATTTTCTATATTTTTAGCTATTCTTTCAGCTATTGGATATCCCCTTCTCTTTATTCCTACTAATACAACATCATCAATTCCTTTATTTTTTTCAATTATCTCATGAGATATTCTAATTAAAGTTCTATATATAGCCTTATCATCTAACAAATTTGCTTTTAACTTCATGTCACTCCACCTCTAACTCCTTAAATATTCTAATAAATCTAAATAATATTTAGGCAATTCCGAATCAAATTCAATATACTCTTTTTTAGTTGGATGTATAAATCCTAGAGTCTTTGCATGTAATACTTGACCTTCTAACTTAAATCTTTGTTTTTTTAAACCATATAACGGGTCCCCTACTAATGGATGCCCTATAGATGCCATATGTACTCTAATTTGATGAGTTCTTCCTGTTTCTAATGTACACTTAACTAGAGAAGTACCATTATTATATTGCTCCAATACATTATAATGAGTAACTGCCCTTTTACCGTCATCTACAATAGCCATCTTTAATCTATCTTTTTTATTTCTACCAATAGGTTTATCAATAGTTCCTTCTAACCTATTAAATCTTCCTTCTACCAATGCATAATATTCTCTTTTGATGCTATGCTCCTTAAATTGCTCAGCTAATATATTATGTGACTCATCGTTTTTAGCAATAACTAAAACTCCTGAAGTATCCTTATCTATTCTATGAACTATACCAGGTCTTATAACTCCATTTATACCAGATAAATCCTTACAATGATATAGTAATCCATTTACTAAAGTTCCTGAATAATTACCTGGAGCAGGATGTACTACTATACCTTGAGGCTTATTTAATACTATTATATCCTTATCTTCATAAACTATATTTAAATCAATATTTTCTGGCTTTACATCTAACTCTATAGGTTCTGGCATATTTACGATAATTTGATCATTTTCTCTTAACTTAAAATTACTTTTAACTTCTTTTTCATTTACTAATACAGACTTCGAGTCTATTAGCCCTTGAATAAAGGACCTTGATTTGCCTTCTATATTATTTGATAAGTATTTATCTATTCTTGTACCTATATCATTTTCATTAGTTACTTTAAAAAATAATTTATCCATTAATTAAATCTCCACTTTTTTTATAATTCTTTACACATTATAATATATTGAATCTTCACACTCAATAGATATACCTATATAAAAATAAAAAATCCGTCTTAAACGGATTTTATTCTTCTTCTTGAGCAAAAAAGCTTTTTATTTCATCCATATCTTCAGTATAAACATCGTCAGTAGATTCTAAATTTTTATCAGATACTTCAATTTTTTTTTCTGCAATCAACTTTTCTATAGGTTCTGAAATATTATAATTCTTAGTTAGATCTTTTTCTAATTCATCAAAAGTTTCTGTTTGAGCATTCATGAAATTTCTAAACTTAGCTCTAAATTTTACAAATTCCTGCTTAACTTTTTCATATTCATCATTTATTGCTATAACATCATTATGTGCCTTATCAATTATCCTCTTTGCTGATTCATTAGCATTCTTTAAAATTATCTCTGACTCTTTTTGTGATGTTGCTCTCGCCTGTTCAGCTGCATTTTGAGCTAATAAAAGAGTATTTTGTATAGTGTTTTCAATCTTAACATAATGTTCTAGTTTTTCATTTGCTCTTGATAAATTTTCTTTTAACCTTGAATTTTCTTTATAAAGTTCTTCATAGTTATCTATAATTTCATTTATAAATTCATCAACCTCTTCGCTATCATATCCCCTAAATACCTTTCTAAATTCCTTGTTGCTTATATCCATTGGAGTAAGCTTCATAAAATCACCTCTACGCATTATATATATTTTTTTATTAAAATTCTCTGTCTCCCACTTCTAGTTTCCCCAATAATCTTCCCAATTATATATTTTCCATTGCCTCTAATAGTTAACCTAGATCCTAACACGACCTCCTGACTTTTATCTTTTACCTTAACATAATCTACTAATACTTTTCCACTTTCTATTATTTCAATTGATTTTGCTCTTGATATATTAACAATTTTAGCAACAATCCCATCTACTCTTAATGAAGAAACACTAATTAAAATTTCCTCAAAATCTACAGAAGGTATATCTACTATATTGTATACAATATTTATTTCCACAGGAGATTTTCCAATATGAGGCAAATTTAATTGAACATATTCACTAATTTCTTCAACAATAGGTAAATATGCCTTATCTCCTTTTACTACAATATCTCCAAGCTTATTTCTTTCAATTCCTAATGATAAAATAGCTCCTAAATAATCCTTATGTTCTAAATTTGAAAAGTTTGACTTATTTTTAATCTCTAGTACACAAATTGGATAATCTATATTATAAGTATTATTAAATGATATCATTCGCCTTTCAGCTTCCTCAAAAATTCCATTTGTATCCACAAAAAAATCATTACTTTTGCAATAGTTGCTAAAAAAATTCCATATATTAGGTGGACAAAAGCTATTACTAAAAATAGTTATGTCTTTATCATAGGCAAGTTTATAATTTTCATATATTTTTATTGCTTCTTTTGCATCATCTTCAACAAAACTTTTAATAATTACTTCTTTGCTTAACATTAAAATAACATCCTAATATAAGATAATATCATTATTGCAAATAAAGGTGAAAAATCTATTAAATTATTTTTAAATACTTTATCTTGTAAAATCCTAAAAGGTAATAATACAGGATAATTAAATGATGCAATTATATTATATATATTATTTTCCTTCATAGAAGGAACCATTGATATTATAACTTCTAATAAAATAGTTATCTCAAGAGCTATAGTTAATAATCTTATTGCTTCAAAAACTATTTCGATTTAAATCTCCTCCTACTTATTCCAGTTAAATAATGCTTTTGAACTTAATTCATTTTTCAATTCATTTGTTACTTCTACATTTGATGGCGATAATAAATAAACTCTTTGTTCAATTTCTTGTAAAGTTGCACCTAATACATAACAAGAACCACTAATAAAGTCCACTAATCTTTGTGCCGTTTTTGTTTCTAAAGTTGTAGCATTTACTAACACTATTTTTCTTGCTTTTATAGCATCTGCAATTTCTCTAGCATCATCATAATTTAAAGGTTTAGTTACCATTACCTTTGCAGTAGACGCAGTATGAATATTAACCACCTTATTTCCTTTTTGCTTTGATATAATTGGTTCTATTTCCTCTTGAACCTCTTCTTCAACTTCAGTTTCTTCTAAATCATCAAATTCATCTTCATATTCTCCAAGCCCAATTATCTCTTTAAATTTTCCAAACATATTACCCATTTGTCATTCCTCCCACTATATTTCTTTTGCCAAAAATTCCTTCTCCAACTCGTATCAAATTAGAGCCTTCTTCTAGAGCTATTTTATAATCATGGGTCATTCCCATGGATAGAATTTTCATATTTATATTTTTATATGATTTTTTATTTAAATCATCAAATATACTTTTCATTTTTTTAAAATAAAATCTATTTTCTTCATCGTTTCCTTTTGGTATGATAGCCATAAGACCTGATACCTTACAACTACTACATTTTTCAACTTCATTTATCATTTCTGATAAATCTTCTTCATAAATCCCACTCTTCGATTCTTCTCTTCCAATATTAATTTGAATTAAAAGATTTGCTGTAGAATTTTGTTTAGAAAATTCATCTTCAATTTTTTTTAATAACTTTATACTAGACAAAGAATGTATTAAATAAACTTTATTTACTAAATATTTAACCTTATTCGTTTGTAAATTCCCTATAAAATGCCATCTTATATCTTTAGGGAGCATCTCTTCCTTCTCTATAAGTTCCTGGACTTTATTTTCTCCAAAGTCTCTTTGCTCCATATCATAAGCGGTTTTTATATCTTCTATAGGTTTAGTTTTTGATACTGCAACTAGTGTAGCATTATTTGATATATTTTTTTTAATATTATTTAAGTTTTCCTCTATACTCAATGTATTTCCTCCTAAAGAAGCGTATTTACATAATTTAAGTATTCTTCAAAAAAACTTAAATTCCTTCATACTTTATAAATTTTTATCAAAATTTATTTTCCATCATATCTTTCCATATACTTAGCCTCAGTATTTTGATTTGTTGCTGGTATTATTATTTCATCTTTTTCTTCAATCTCAATTTTTATTTCTCTAAGAAGTAATTTTTCTATTATACTATTTTCAGATAACAAAGCAGTCTTAATTTCTTCTGGATTTCCTATTACATAAATATAGAAAGGTGCAAATGTAGTAGTTTCATCTTCAAAACCAATAAATGCCCAGTAACATTTAACTGCTGAATTTGGAAGCATTCTATGATCATTTATTGCAACGGCTTGAGCTCCAGCATTTGTTATTGCATTTAAAACTTGAGCAAGATCATTATCATGTATAGTCTTTCTAAGAACTTGAATTTCTGTATCTAAATCAAGATTGTAATCACCATCCTGCATCTTTATAATCAATCCAGGCCCTTTAATAGTAGTTATTCCACTTAAAGCTCCATAATCAACAAGTTGATTTTTCATATCTTCAACAAGCTTTTTACTTTTTTCAGGGTCATTTCCATCATATTTACTTATTTTATATCTAAAATCTATATTTTCACTTTTTATATTTTCTATATCTTTATAAAGCTGATTACGCTCTTCAACAGCTTTTTTATAATCTACGGCATTTAAAGATGAAATACTATTGACAACTCCATTTAAATCTATGCTATTAACAATAAGGAATCCTGTAAAAATTGATGCTGCTAATACAAATATTTTTCCTTTAATAATTTTCATTTATTCACCTCTTTTACGAGATTTCAACCTTTCAATTATTAATCTTCTAATAACAGCAAAGTTATCAAATATTCTTCCTCCAAATACGATAACTGCAGCAATATATATCGGTATTCCTAGCTTATCTCCTAAATAAGCAAGAGCCGCTGCTAAAATTGCATTACCAAAAAATCCTGAAATAAAAATATCAGCCTTAAAATTCTTAGACAAAGAAGCTCTTACAGCCCCAAAAACTGAGTCTAAGCAAGCAAGTATTGCAACAGACATGTAAGGAGATAATGTTTCTGGAATGTTAACGTCTAATAATAAACCTAAAAGCACACCTAATAAAAGTCCTATAAATGCTATCATATTAATTCCCCCTTACTAATTTACTGGTTTTATATACTCATTCTTTAAAGATTGATTTGTTTTATTAATTATTATTTCATCGCTTTCTTTTACTTCACAATAATAGTTTTGCAATGCACCATAATTTAAAACCCCTTGAAAATTAGCAGCTACGCTTAATGCCTGCTTATCACCTATTGCTTTAATAACAATCTTTTCTTTAGGGTCTATTTGTCCAGAAGTTCCTATCCAAATCCAATCTCCTGAGTTTTTAATGCCACTTTGAGGTGTTAACCTAAAATCATTGACTGAAATTGCTTCAGCCTTTATATATCTTAATGAATTAACTACATGAACTATTTCATCTTCACTTATACTCCTAGATGTACTAGTATTAGAACTAAATATATTTGACTTTGGAGTAATTGTTATTATTATTCCTGGTCCCTTTACATCAACTAAGCCTAAATTCATTCTAGCATTATCTAACTGCTTTTTTATTTCAGCTTCTAAATCCCCCTCTTGAGCTGCCGCTTCTTCTAATTGCTTTAACTCTTGGGATAAAGAACTATTTTCTTTTGTAAGTTCTTCTTTTTCTTTCTTTAATGCATCTATTTCAGCCATTATGTCTAAACTCTGAGTTGCTACATTCATTTTATCTTTTTCATTAAGCAATTTAAACTGATGGGCTAATAAAAATCCTAAAAATGCACAAACAATAGCCACAAAAATTTGTGAAGTTACTTTTTTCATATAAAAATTCCCCCTTTCTATTCACTTTGCTTAATAACAGGTGCTCCATTAAAACTCATATCAATATACCCTTTACTAATTATTCCTTGCTCTATAAGGTTTAATGCAATATTTACTTTGTCAATTAAGTCAGAACTATCTCCAAGTATCACCTCTACATCTCCTATATAACACACAATATCATTTAAATCAAAAATATTAATTTCTGAAAAATAAAATTCCTCAGGCATAACTTCTATCATTTTATAAAAAGTTCCTAACACTTCTGGTAGCTTTTTATCTTCAGTTATCTTATCTCCTACTCCTTTTTCTGTTAAATCTAGGCCTGTTAACTTAGTTAAATTTCTTCCTTCTAAGCTATCAACTTCCTCTACTATAACTCCATCATTATTAATAGATTTTATCTTACCATTACTTTCAAAATAATATGCTATATTATTTTCTACTATATCTATACTTATTTGATTAATACCCTTTTTTCTTATTTTTACTTCATTTATATATGGATTTTCTTTTAAATCTTTTTCTATTTTACTATAGTCTATAGTAAATATATTCTTTCCAATATTATATTTTAATTTTTCTTGTAAACTTTCATTTGTAATAGTTACTAATCCATTAATATTTATTTTTTTCAAATTAAAAAGAGGCGCCTTATATATAAAAATTACAATTCCTATTATAAATACAAAAAAGCCTAAAATTATTCTCTTTACTATTTTCTTTTTCTTTTTTTTTCTTACAAATTTATTAACCTTAGTATTCATTTCTCTCCCACTTTTACATAACATTATTAATTATAATAGTATCACTTTTTGGATGTTTTTTCATTATAAATTTTTACTAAATTTAAAGTTTTATAATAAATTAATACTTTTTTAATAGTTTTACACATAAAATTAAAAGAGTGAGTTTAAAAATAAAATCACTCTTTTTTTAATATTATAACTCTTTTCCTTGTATCTGTCTTGATATGTTTAAAAGAATTCCCATAGCCATCATATTAATAACTAGTGATGTACCACCATAACTTATAAATGGCATAGGCACCCCAGTAACCGGCATAGAACCTGTTACAACAGCAATATTTATAATTGCTTGAACTGCAATTATAGATGTAATCCCTATAGCTAATAAAGTCCCATAGCTATCCTTTGCTTTAATTGCAACCTTTATTCCTCTCCATACAAAAAATACAAATAAAGATACTATAAATAAACAACCAATCAATCCAAGTTCTTCTCCAATTATTGAAAATATAAAGTCATTATGTGGTTCTGGCATATATAATGTTTTTTGTCTAGACTGACCAAGACCAAGTCCCGTTACACCACCAGCACCTAAAGCATAAAAAGATTGTATTAATTGATATCCATCTCCAGCTGGATCTTGCCATGGATTTAAAAAATTAAGCATTCTTGCTCTTCTATAATCTTCTCCAAATATAAAGAACATTACCGCTACAAGCAAAACAGGGGCTACTTTTCCAAACAAATCTTGAAATCTTCCTCCTGCAACAAAAAGTAAAATAAAAGTAACTATCATTATTATTGCAGCTATACTTAAATTTTTTTCTGCTAAAATCATTGCCGCAAAAAAACCAGATACACCTAAATAAGGGACTATTCCAGTCCAAAATTTTTTAACACCATCTCCCTTGGCATCTAAACTCATTGCTAAAAACATTACTACAGCATACTTAGTTAACTCAGATGGTTGAAAAGATAATGGTCCTAGTTGTATCCATCTTTTTGCTCCATTTACTGCCGGAAAGAAAAATACTGCAATTAATAAAGGTATAGTTATAATTAAAATATGCGGAGTAATTTTTCTTATTTTGTGATAATCAAAACTAGCCATAAAACTCATTACAACTAATCCAGTAATAGCCCAAATTAATTGTTTTTTCAAATATACCATGCTATCTCCCTCTTTAAACATAGCATAATATGAACTAGCTGAATATATCATAATTACTCCTATTGCAAGTAAAATTATAACAGCATAAAAAATACCATAGTCGATTTCTCCCATTTTAACCTTTTGCTTTACTGCTCTCATAAAAACTCCTCCAATCAATGATTAAAGGGCTACAAATCCTATAAAGCATAACACTACAGTTATTATTGCAAAAATTGTTACTATTTTAATTTCACTCCATCCAACTTGCTCAAAATGATGGTGAATTGGTGCCATCTTGAATAACCTTTTTCCTGTAAGCTTATAAGATGCAACTTGTAAAATTACTGATATAGTCTCAAGAACATATATACCACCAACTATAAATAATATTAATGGTAGTTCTAAAATTAAAGCAATTGTCGCTATTGCACCACCTATTGCTAAGGAACCTGTGTCACCCATAAATACCTTTGCTGGATATGCGTTGAATTTTAGGAATCCTAATAATCCTCCTGCTAAAACAAAGGAAAACACTGCTAACGATTCGTGCCCCATTGTAAATGATACAACACCAAAGAAAGTTAAAACTAAAATACTAACAGTAGAAGCTAATCCATCTAATCCATCAGTTAAATTAACTGCATTTGTTGCACCTGCATAATATACTATAACAAATGGTATATATAATATTCCTAAAGGTATTCTCGTTTCTATAAATGGTATTCTTAAACTAGTTCCTAAATTCACATAACCATAAACTGCTATTGCAGTAGAAAAAATTATTAATAGCAACATTTTTTGCCATGCTTTTAATCCTTCATTATCTTTCTTTAATATCTTTAATATATCATCTAAAAATCCAATGAATCCAAAAGCCAATAATGAATATAGTGCAATCATTGCCTCATCACTAGGATTAAATCTCATTGCCACCATAACTATTAATGTAGATATTACAAAAATTAATCCACCAATAGTTGGCGTTCCAGCTTTTTTAAGATGGCTTTGAGGCCCTTCTTTTCTAATATTTTGACCAAACTTTAATTTAGTCAGCATAGGTATTATTATTGGTCCTAATATAACTGAAATTATAAAAGATAATACTAATCCTATTACTATTTTTGACGTTATAATGTCTACTAACTTATCCCCCATTATTCCTGCCTAAATTAGGCAGTTCACCTCCTTTGTTATATTTCCAGCTCTTCTAATGAATTTACTATTTCCTCAAACTTCATTCCCCTTGAAGCCTTTACTAAAATTACATCATTTTCTTTAATAAGTATATTTATATTGCTAATAAAATCATCTTTACTTTCAAAAGTCTTTATACTCTCTAAAGAATAACCATTTTTAAAGCAATCTTTATACTTTCCTATTGCTATCAGCAAATCTAACTTATTCTTTGCATAACAGCCAACCTCACTATGTGCATTTATAGATTCATCACCAAGTTCATTCATAGTTCCAAGTATAGCCACTTTTCTCCCTTTTTTATAAGAATTTAATACATCAATAGAAGATTTCATTGAATCAGGACTTGCATTGTAGCAATCATTAATTATTGTAATTTTATCTCTTTTAATTACTTCTAATCTCATTGAAGTAGCTTCTAAATTTTTAATTCCTTTTTTCATTTCTTTAAGTGATACATTTAATTGTTTAGCTACAGCTATAGCTAACATTGAATTTAAAACATTATGTTTTCCTGCCATAGGTATATTAAATGTGAATTCCTGATTATTTTCCTTAACTGAAAAGGTAGTATTATCCTCCTCTAGTATAATATTATAAGCATAAACATCATATTCATGATTATAGCCAATTCTTTTAATTTCAAAACATTTATTATTAATTTTTAATAAATAATTATCTTCACCATTTATAATTAATGTATTATTTTCATCAAAATAATTAAAAATTTCAGATTTAGCCTTTAAAATATTTTCTTGAGTTTTTAAGTTTTCTATATGTGATAACCCAATATTAGTTATAACAGCAATATCAGGTCTTGCACAATTAGCTAGTACATCTATTTCACCAATATTACTCATTCCCATTTCTAGTACAGCTACATCAATAGAGCTATCTAACTCTAGAATCATTAGTGGTAATCCAATTTGATTATTAAAATTTCCTTTAGTTTTAAAAACCTTATATTTTTCACTTAAAAATGCAGCAATCAAATCTTTTGTAGAAGTTTTACCACAAGAACCTGTAACTCCTACAACCTTTAATCCAAGTTTTTTTCTGTAATAACTTGCAAGGTTTAATAGTGCCTTTTCAGAATTATTTACCTTTATTACTGTACCTAATCCCTTTAATTCTTCTAAATTAAATAATATTTCATCTACTATAGCAATAGATGCTCCATTTAAAAAGGCTTCTTTTAAAAATTTATTACCATTAAATCTTTCACCTTTTATCGCTAAATAAATATCACCAATCTCTATTTTTCTTGTATCTATGCAAAGCCTATTAAAGGTCTTTTTCCCCTCTACTATAACTTCACCATCTATTGCTTTTAATAATTCTTTAAAAGATAGTTCCATTCTTACACCTCTAATTTTTTCTTTTATTTGCTAAAACTTCATCTATAACTTCTCTTTCATCAAAATGAACATATCCTTCTGGAGTTATTTGATAGTTTTCATGTCCCTTACCAGCTAATACTACAACATCCCCTTCTTCTGCCATGCTTAATGCTAATTTGATTGCCTCTGATCTATTTTCAATTGCAATATAATTAGTTTTATCTGTTCCTGAAATTATTTCTTTTAGTATTGCCATAGGATCTTCTTCTCTAGGATTATCTGACGTAATTATTGATAAATCAGCAAGTTCAGTTCCAATCCTTCCTATTTCTGCTCTTTTAACTTTATCTCTATCTCCACCACATCCATAAACTGCAATTAATCTATTTCTTGTATAATCTTTTATTGTTTCTAAAATATTCTTTAATCCATCTGGAGTATGGGCAAAATCTATTATAATATCATAAGGAATATCATATTTATATCCTATTCTCTCACACCTACCTGGAACTACTACATCTAAAAGTCCTTCTTTGATATAATCATTATTTATACCTAAAATATTCATAGCTCCAACAGCACCTAATGCATTATATACATTGTATTCACCAGGTAAAATTGAATTAAAACTGTCTCCATTAACCCTAAAATGTATATCTCCTTCTTTCAACATAAGATCTGAAGCCTTAAAGTCACTTTCATCCTTTATTGAATATGTCTTTATTTCCTTATTCCCTATGTTTTCAATATCCCTTACAATTCTATAACCATAGTCATCATCTATATTTATAACACAAGCTTTACTAATTTCAAATAATTTAAATTTTGCTTTATAATAGTTTTCAAAAGACTTATGGAAATCTAAATGATCTCTAGTTAGATTAGTAAATATTCCAATTTCAAATTCACATCCATAAACTCTATCTAGATACAGAGAGTGAGATGAGACTTCCATAACACAATATTCACAGTTTGCTTCAACCATATCTTTAAATAACTTATGAAGCTCTAATGATTCTGGAGTAGTTCTTTCAGATTTAACTTTTTTATCTCCAATATAATTAGCTATAGTTCCTACTAAGCCAACTTTTTTACCAGCTTTTTCTAGCATCGATTTCAATATATATACAGTTGTAGTTTTACCATTAGTTCCAGTTACTCCTATTAATTTTAATTTTTTAGCTGGATGATTATAATAATTAGCAGCCATAGTTGCTAAAGCTTTTCTTCCCTCTTTTACTAATAATACTGTTATTCCTTCTACATCTATATTTATATTTTTTTCACATAATACAACCTTAGCTCCAGCTTCAATAGCTTTAAATGCATAGTCGTGACCATCTGCTTCGAAACCTGTAAGACACACAAAAAGATCTCCTTCTTTTATCTTTCTGCTATCATATTGAATATGATTTACATTAATATCTAAGCTTCCACTTAAAACCTCATAGCTTACTCCATCTAATAAATCTAATAACTTCATTTCACCATCTCCTTAATATTCTAAACGAAATCCCTATGTCTTTTGTATATAAATTTAGCATGTGAGTGTCCCACATGCTAATGTAAAGGGATATTCTAATTAATCTCCATATTCTTCATTTAAAATTAATTTAACATTTGTACCTTTGGTAATAATTTCGCCTTTTGAAATGCTTTGTTTAACAATAGTACCTTCACCTTCATAAGTGAAGATAATACCTAAATCATATAATATTTTACTTGCTGCCTCTAAAGAGTAACCCCTTAAATCAGGCATAACAACATTTTTATTATAAGACTCAATTTCTCCTGTGTCTATATTAATCTTAGAATTTTCTTTTACTGTGTATCCCGGATAAGGTTTTATATCTGTTATTATAGACCCATTTCCATCAATATTATACTCTAGATTGTATTCTTTTAATATTTTTTTTGCTTCACTTACTTCAAGTCCCCTTATTTCAGGAATAACTACTTCCTTAACTATACTTTCTACATCATCCTTAGGCATTTCTTCACTCATATAATTAAATATATCAGTAAATAATATATTTGCTAAAGGAGCAACTATTTGACCAGCATAGTAAGTACCAGTTCCAGGTTCATCTATTGATATAAAAACAGTAACTTGTGGATTATCTGCTGGTGCAAACCCTGCTAATGATGAAATATATTTTCCTGATTCATATCCTCCACCATTCGGATTAACTTTTTGAGCTGTTCCAGTCTTTGCTCCTATATGATAACCTTCAACATAAGTTTTGCTAGATCCACCATAAGAAACTGTTCTTTCTAAATAATCTCTTAATATAGATGTATTACTCTCACTTAAAACCTCTGTTACCTTTGCCTCAAAAGTTTCCTTAACAACAGTTTCACCATTTTCATTACTAGAAGTAATCTCTTTCATTATATGTGGTTGAATTAACTTTCCTCCGTTGATAATGCTATTAAAAGCTGCCATATATTGAACTGCATTTACAGTATTAGTTTGTCCAAATGAAATAGTTGCAAGATCTGCCTCATTAATATTTTCAGTTTTTTTAGTTATCCCCTTGGCTTCACCTGGTAAATCAACCCCACTAACTTGACCAAATCCTAATTTACTTATATATTCATTTAACTTTTCTTTACCAATTTTCTTTCCGATCTCCATAAATCCTACATTACATGAATTCTGCAATATTTCAGGTAATGTTTGAGTACCATGTCCTGATGTCTTCCAGCATTTTATTGTATGAGGTCCAATTTTCAAACTACCATTACATGTAAATGTATCAGACTCATCTACCAATCCTTCTTCTAAATTTCCAATCATAGTCACGACTTTGAATATAGACCCTGGTTCAAAGGTATCATTTACTAAGTGATTTCTCCACATTTTTTGTACCTTTTCCGCCAAATTTTCGCCTTCATAATTTTCAGCGCCTTCATAGGGATTATTAGGGTCAAAATCTGGCTTATTTACCATAGCTAATATTTCTCCATTATTTGGATTCATAATTATTATTGAAACTTGCTTTGCTTGATTATCTATATATCCCTTTTCAGCTACCTTTTCAGCAAAAGCCTGCAAATTTGCGTCTATAGTTAATACTAAATCACTTCCATTTACAGGAGCTGTAAATTCTGAAATTGTATAAGGAAGTTCATCATTATATTTACTTAATTCTGATATTCTAAGACCTGGAGTTCCTGATAAATAATCATTATATTCAAGTTCAACTCCTGTTAAACCTTGGCCATCTATATTAGTACTTCCTAGTACATGAGCTAAAAAATTTCCATTTGGATAATATCTTTTCGTATCTGGAGATACTATAACCCCTGGTATGTTTAAATCTTTAACTTTATCAGCAGGTTCCTTTTCAATTCTTCTTACTAAAATTGCAGCTCCAGCATCAGAACCACTAGGCAGCTTAGTATTTAACTTATCTAGAACCTTCTGTTCATCCATTCCTAAAGCCTCTGATATTTTTGGAGCTATATCATTATTCGTTAAATTTTCTTTTCTTAAGTGAGCTCTAATAGAGTTTAAATCAAAATCAACTCTATATACATTAGCAGATACAGCAAGTTCAACACCATTTCTATCTAAAATTCTTCCTCTTCTTGCATCAATTTTTACTTCACTAGTCCATTGTTCTTCTGCCTTTGCTGAATAATCTTCTCTCTTAACTATCATTATATAAGATAATCTTATTGCTAAAAGAGAAAATAAACATATTAATGTTGTAAGCGCTAATGATATTCTTTTTTTCATTAGCGCTTTATCTCTATAATTCTTTCTATTCACATCAATGCCTCCATGTAATTAATTAAAACATGTAGAGTATTATACTCTTTATCTGGCAAGTGTACTATTTCATTCCTTATGTTACTCTCTAAGATTAGTAAAAAAATCTTTAGTTATATTTACTGTGATAGTATCATCCATTTGTGGAATTTTCATACCAGCTTCAGTAGCAGCTGATTTTACATCTCCAAGAGAAGAATATTTTAATAAGTTTACTCTTAGAGCTTCCCCTTCTGCAGTAACAGTTTTTATATCACTCTTAACGTTAGTTAAATCATTTTGCATTTTAAAAACTTTACCGTCTCTTGCTATTGTTAATACTCCTAAAACTAGAGCAATAGATGCAACTTGCAATATATTTTTAACTACAGATTTTTTAGCATTTCTTTCTCTTCTTTGTTGCTCTCTTCTTTGTCTTTCAAGTTCTTCTCTTTCTTTTCTTCTTTTTACTTCGTCATACTTTCTCTTTGGGTTTAGAGCTGTATTTCCTCTTATATATTCATATTCCTTATTACCCATTTTAATTACATCCCCCATATTATTTTACTTAATTTTTTTAAATTTTCTCCACTACTCTTAATTTAGCACTTCTACTTCTTGGATTTTCATCAACTTCTTCTTTAGATGGATCTATAGCTTTTCTAGTAATTATCTTCACTTTAGCTTTTCCACCACAAACACATATTGGAAATTCCTTAGGACAAGTACATGAAGTAGCTAATTCTTTAAATTTAAGTTTTACTATTCTATCTTCTAAAGAATGGAAGGTTATTATAGCCATTCTTCCACCTTTATTTAATCTATTTACCCCATCTTCAATAGCTTTATTTAATATAGACAATTCGCTGTTTACTTCTATTCTAATAGCTTGGAAGGTTCTTTTAGCCGGATGAGGTCCTTCCCTTCTTGCTTTTGCCGGTATAGCTGCTTTAATTATTTCAACCAATTCCAGTGTAGTTTCTATTGGTTTATTTTCTCTATTTTCCACAATAAATCTTGCTATTCTTTTAGCAAACTTTTCTTCTCCATAATCTCTAATTATTCTATAGATTTCTTCTTCTTCGTAATCATTAATTACTTCATAAGCAGATAAAGAATTTTCTCTATTCATTCTCATATCTAAAGGTGCATCTTGCATATAACTAAATCCTCTATCCCCTTTATCTAATTGATAAGAAGATACTCCAAGATCCATTAACATTCCATCTATTTTTTCTATTTGCAAATTATTCAAAATAGAATCTATATTATAAAAATTGCTATGTACAAACTTTACATTATTAAAGTTTTGTAACCTTAAGCCTGCGGCTTTTAAAGCATCTTTATCCTGATCTATCCCTATTAAAAGGCCATCTCCAGATAATTCTTTTAGTATTTCCGAAGAATGTCCTCCACCACCTAAAGTTCCATCTACATATATTCCATTTTCTTTAATATTCAATCCCTCAATGCACTCGTTTAAAAGTACGGATACATGTTTAAATTCCATAATAATTCTCCTTATATTCCTAAATCACTCATTTTTTCAGCAATAGAGTCAAAATCTATATCCGATTCATTATATTCTTCCCATTTTTCCTTGCTCCAAATTTCAACTCTAGTTAATACTCCTATACTTACTATTTCCTTTTCAATACATGCATATTCTTTTAAATTCTGAGGAATCAAACCTCTCCCTTGCTTATCTACATCAATTTCACAAGCACCAGAAAAAAAGAATCTAACAAATGCTCTTGCATCTTTATTAGTAAGTGGTAAAGATTTTAACTTTGATTCTAAAGCCTTCCATTCTTCTATTGGGTAAGCATAAAGACATCCATCTAACCCCTTAGTAATAACAAATTTACTACCAAGTCCTTCTCTTAATTTTGAAGGAACTATCATTCTATTTTTTGCATCTAACCCATGTTGATATTCTCCAATAAACATCTTCAATCCTACCTTAAAATGAAATTCTCTACCACTTTAAACCACTTTAAACCACTTTATACTATTATTTTATTATTTTTCTAGGAATACTTCAAGAACTATTTCTATTTTTAGCATTACTTATTTTCAAATAAAAAAGTACTTCTATATAATCTTGCCTACTTAGCCGAAAGAAGTCATTGCAAAACTAATAGAAGCACTTCTGAAATTAAGGAAGAAAATTATAAAAGGTATGAAATCTATATAAATTTCATACCTTTTAAATAATATATTTTATATATTTAAACTTTTATACGTTAAATCTAAAATTAACAACGTCTCCGTCTTTCATAACGTAATCTTTTCCTTCTAATCTGTAAAGGCCTTTTTCTTTAGCAGCAGCTTCTGATCCGCATTCAAGTAAATCATCATAAGAAACTATTTCAGCTCTAATAAATCCTCTTTCAATATCTGAATGTATTTTACCAGCAGCTTGTGGCGCTTTTGTTCCTTCTTTTATTGTCCAAGCTCTTACTTCTTGAACACCTGCTGTTAAGTAACTAATTAATCCTAATAATCTATAACTTGCTCTTATAAGTTTATCTAATCCTGATTCTGTCAATCCATACTCACTTAACATTTCAAGTTTTTCTTCATCTTCTAATCCTGATAGTTCTTCTTCAAGTTTAGCACATACTACAACTACCTCTGAATTTTCACTTTCTGCATGAGCTTTCACTTTTTGAACATACGCATTATTTGTATTACCTTCCATCATATCATCTTCTGATATATTACAAGCATATAAAACCGGCTTTGAAGTTATTAAGAATAATCCTTTAATAATTTCTTCTTCTTCTTCAGTAACTTCTAATGTTCTTATCGGTAAGTTTTTTTCTAAATGTGCCTTTACTTTTTCCATTAAAGCATATTCTTCTTTTGCTTTTTTATCTCCTGATCTAACTTGTTTCATAGATCTTTCCATTCTTCTTTCAAGAACTTCTAAATCAGCAAATATAAGTTCTAAATTAATAGTTTCTATATCTCTAATAGGATCTACCGAACCTTCAACGTGTACAACATTTCCATCATCAAAACATCTAACAACATGTACTATCGCTGATACTTCTCTAATATGAGATAAGAACTTATTCCCTAAGCCTTCACCTTTTGATGCTCCTTTAACTAATCCAGCTATATCATAAAATTCAACAGCAGTATACACCTTTTTCTTAGTATTATACATTTTTTCTAAAACATCTAATCTTTTATCCGGTACACTAACTACTCCTACATTTGGTTCAATAGTACAAAACGGATAGTTTGCTGATTCTGCTCCAGCTTTTGTAATTGCATTAAATAAAGTGCTTTTACCAACATTAGGTAAACCAACTATTCCTAAATTCATCTATGTACATTCCTTTCCTTACATAATCACATCTTAACATCTTTAAAATTATACTCTACTCTAAGAATTATTTCAATATATAAAGATTATTAGGTAAATTAATAGGATATTTACTGTCTATTTCCAGTGTAAAAGATATATTTTAGATAAAAATATATTATAGGAGGTGAGTATTTTGAAGATAACAAAAAAAATAACAATATCTTTACTTATATTATTTTTAGGATTTAACTTAAATATACAAAAAACCCTAGCTTCAGATGATTTAGAATTAAATTGGTATTTTGTAAATAGACAAAATGGAGCAACTCCAGAATCTCCAAAAGAATCAGCTGGATTCTTCAATGACTATGGAGCTTATTTTGTAGGTGATACTAATTCTAAAGTAATTTATTTAACTTTCGACGAAGGTTATGAGAATGGTAATACTCCTAAAATACTTGATACTTTAAAAGAAGAACAAGTTCCAGCAGCCTTTTTTGTAGTAAAACCATATATAAAGCAAGAAGGAGATATAGTTAAAAGAATGGTTGAAGAAGGTCATTTAGTATGTAACCATACATCTCATCATCCATCTATGGCTAGTATAAAAGAGAATGAAAAATTCAAACTAGAGTTTACCGAAGTTGAAGATGAATTTAAAGCTTTAATAGGTAAAGATATGCCTAAATTTTTTAGACCACCTATGGGTAAATACTCTAAGAACTCATTAAAGAAAACTCAGGACTTAGGATATAAAACTATTTTTTGGAGTTTTGCATATAAAGATTGGTTAGTTGATAATCAACCTGTGGAAAATGTAGCAATAAAAAAAATAGTAAATGGTGCTCATCCAGGATGTATAATGCTATTGCATGCTGTATCTGACACTAATGCTAAAATATTAAAAAATGTAATTCAGGAGTTAAAATCTCAAGGATATGAATTTAAATCATTAAATGAATTGCCATAAAAAAATATAGTCTCCTTTGAGACTATATTTTTTTAGGATAAATTATTTTTTCTACTTCATTAAGTAAATTGATTTTTTTTGCATATGAATCATTTATAATATTATTGCATTTATCTTCTATTTCAAAAATAATATCCTCAGTTCTTAAATAATTTAAATTTACCTTGACATTAATTATAGAACTTTCAATGGCTGAATGTAACAAACTAATTGCAACACCTGCATCTGATATTAAATTCTTATTTCCATATCTTATAGCAAAATCAATATTATTATAAAATTTTAAACATTCTTCAGCTAGTTCTAAAGGACTTTCCATTGCCTTAATAGTGAATTCTTTTATTTTATCTTTTCTAAACTTAACTTCTTCCTCTGTAGATTTAGGTAACTTATAACATTCCATTAATCCCAAGAAGTCTTTTCTATCTCTTTCCATAAATTCTTGAGATAATTTAATAAAATCATGTGTCTCGTCATGTAATCTCAACATATCTTCTTTTTCTTTATCGCTGAGATTTTCATAAACTTTCTTTCCTATAGTAAGTGAATACACCATAGAGTTTAAACTAGCAGCAAGTGCTGAAACTAACGCAGCAGTACTTCCTCCACCTGGAGATGGTTCACTTGATGATAGTTCATTTAAAAATCCATCAATACTATAATCCTTAAACAGCATAATCATAACCTTCCTTCTAACAATGAATTGTATACCTCTAAAATTTCATTAGTAATTTTAATCTTAGAAAATCTTTTTATACACTCATCTCTAATTTCTTCTGGCTTATATAAATTTATATTATTCATAATATTAATCATTGCATTACCCAAATCATCAATATCATTAATTTTAACTATTAATCCATTATTAGAATTAATAATATCTTCTGCTCCTCCATTAAGAGTTCCAATAACTGGCTTTCCTGAAGCCAAAGCTTCAATATATACTACTCCAAAAGTCTCATACTTAGAAGCTAATACAAAGGCATCACATAAACTCATATAATCAGAAACCTCTTTTCTTGATAAAGCTCCTAAAAATTCTATTTTACTATCAATTTTAAGCTCCTTAGATAGGTTAATTAAGTATTCTTTTTGACTACCTTCTCCACCTATAAGTAACTTTGAATTACTATTTTTAAAATATTTGTTGAAAGACTTAATTAAAACATCCATTCCTTTTTCTCCCTCCAAAAAGGCTAATGAAAAAAAAGTAAATGTTTTGTTTTTATTTTCACTAATATAAAAATTTTCTACAGGAATTAAGTTATGTATTACCCTTATATCATTTCGTCCTGAAAACTCACTCATTTCTTTTTTCAATCCATTTCCTACTGCAATTAATACATCAGCATCTAAATAGGATTTTTTTATAAATGGTTTATAACTTTCCTTAATATATACAGCTTTATCTAAAGAAGAATGTTCTGTTATAACTAAAGGAATATTATATTTTTTTGAAATATAAGCAGCACTAATGCCTGCCCAAAAGGAAGATTGACAATGTATCAGATCTATCTTACCTTCTTTTTTTACTATTTCATTGTATAATTTATCTAATCTCTTATTGAATATATTAAACATTTTTGGATTTTTAGGTAAATAATTGAAATTCTTATACCTATAAGTTCTTAAGTTTTCTTCAATTTTAAAACTAAGTCCTATTTTTTCTTTAACTTTAAATAGTAATGTTAGAGGCCAAATTTCATTATATGCTACCGTAACTTTTACACCGCTTTCTTGAATTGCTAAAGCCTGTTCTTTAAAAAAGCTCCCATGAACTGGATTTCTTTGATTATGATACCATGAAGGTATAAACATAACGTGCATATTAATCCTCCCTTAGAATAGAATCTAACCTTTTAGATATATTTTTCCACTCATATTCTTCTATTTGATTAGACTTTTCACCATTAGTAATTTTATCACATAATTCTATTATAGAATTCTCAATAGATTCATAATTATTTTTAGAAACACTACACTTATCTAAATCATTAACCACATCAATAATTGGATCATTTTCATCTCCTAAAACAACTAATATATATCCATAACACCCAAAATAATCATATATTTTTGCCGGGATTTGTTTAGAATTTTTATTTCCAAATAATAATAATATATCTGCATTTATCATATAACTTAAGGCTTCATTATATGGAATTCTATTAGAAATTTTCACATTATCTATTTCTAATAATTCTTTTTTAACTTCATTATTATCTATATTTCCAAAGAATAAAATATTCAACTTATTATATAGATTACTATTTTCACTTTTTATCTTATTAATAGCTTTTATGAACGGTCTTATATCTCTAAGTTTTGAAAAAATTTCCCCTGCGTAAACTAAATTAATTTTTTCTTTATTAATCAACTTAGGAATTTCATTTTTTTCTATTTCTTTATATACTTTATCATCATATCCTCTAGTTATTATAAAAGTATTATCCTTTTTAAGATTATAAGTATTTATATAATCATCTCTATTAGCTTTAGTTACAAAAATATGTTTATTCGCTAGATTAACTATTTTCTTCTCATAGTATCCTTCAAATTTTCTTCTTATAAGGGTTGAGCTATCCCTTGTAGAATCCTTAAGCCAAGGATCACTCCAATAAGCTATCCATTTAAGACTTTTGAAACTTTTTTTAATTTTATAAGCACATATATGGCTTGAAGGCGGTTCGTGCATCGAAAACATAACATCAAAGTTTTCTTTTTCCATTAATCTAACTCCATATTTACTTGCCTTTATAGCCCAATATAAATACATATCTGGTACTGCAAATATTTTTTTAATTTTTCTTAATATACCTTTTATCTTTAAATTTAATTTATTAACTTCTGTAACAACTTCATTTTTTTTCTTCTTAGGCATAATTTTTTCAAAAATTATGCCTCCAGAAATTATATGTAACTTTATCCTTGGATCTAACATACTTAATATATATTCATCATAATAAATTGAATTTGGAGGAAAATTTACAGTTAAAAGATGAATTTCATTTTCTTCAAATTTAGCTAAATTATTTAAATATTGAAGAGTTTCTATAGATGCCGAATTATTAATTAATGGCGAATAACATGCTATAAATAGAATTTTCATTAACTATCCCCTCCTTACAAATTTTTCTCTAATAATACTTAACACTTCTTCAAATTCTTCTATATTAATAACCTTACATAAAACAAAGAATATAATAGCTCCTATAATGCCATCTACTAAAATAAATATAAATGAATTATTTATATTTATTAATTTATTTAAATAATAAAGTGCTACTATCATAATTGAGGAACTTATTATTACTTTAAATATTTTTAGTAAAAGCTCTCTAACATTAAAGGAACCTATCAATTTTCTAGTAGAATTCAATAGCAATATTGATATTACAAATGCTGATATGGATGTAGCTATTGCAATTCCAAGCACTCCAAAATATTTAGATAGAGTAATACTTAAAACTATATTAATAACAACTCCAATTATTCCATTTAAAGTTGTTATCTTAGTCTTTTTCATTGAAAATAAAGAAGAATTCAATATATCTCTTATTCCTGCAAAAGGTAACTGAATTGAATACCCTAATAGAGCCATCGAAGTAAGAATAACAGCATTAGAATCAAATTTTCCTCTTTCATATATTAGCTTTACAATATCATTACTTAAGAAAATAACTCCAAAAGTAATCGGTACTAAGAATATACAAATTATTACTATTGATTTACTTAAATATTTTAAAAATCCTTCCTTATCTCCTTCATTAAGTCTATTAGCCATAATAGGATAGACTACTGAAACTAAAGAAGTTGTAATAGCAGTATTTGCAAATTGTATTATTCTTTGAGAATACTCTAAAGCTGCCATGGACCCTGTAACTAAACCTGAAGCTACACTTTTATCTACTAACATATTTATAGAATTTGCACCCGCTCCAATTATTACCGGAATTATTAATTTCATCATTCTTTTAAATTTTTCATCTTTCAAATTCACTAAAAACTTTATCTTATATCCTTGCTTATATAGTGAAGGAATTTGTACCATAACTCTTAATAAATTTCCTAATACATTAGCCACAGCTAATCCAATAATGCTAACCTCCTTAAACAATATTAAATAAACAATTATAGGAAAATTAAAAAACAATCCTAATAATGATGGTATTATAAAATCCTCACAAACTTGTAATATAGATGCAAAGCAAGAATTAATACAAAGGAAAATAACATTAATTAATGTTATCCTTGTTAGAAAAATAGTCAGTGTCATTTGTTCATTAGAAAAATTAGGAACAAATATATTAACTATTTCTTTTGTAAAGATTAACCCTAAAATTATAACAAATATAGATAATATAGATAAAATATTAATAACATTATTTGCAAAACTAAACATCTCTTCTTTACTTTTATTATGTTTAATTTCACTTAACATAGGGATAAATGTAGTTGATATAGCAAGGCCAACAATCATAAATACTGATTCAGGTATAGCGACAGAAGCTACATAAATATCATAAGATCCTTCTACCCCGAAATGATAGGCAGCCAAAATATCTCTGCCAAATCCAATAACTCTACTCAAAATAGTCATCATCATAACTATAAATGTTGCTTTAAAAACTTTATTTTTACTCATAATCTACTTTTTTCCTCTTATAACAAGTAATAAAAATCTAGGGATACTCCCTAATCTTTTAATTCTCCATGGTTCTTTTAAAACCCTATATAGCCATTCTAATCCTAACTTTATCATCCATTTCGGAGCTCTATTGACCTTTTCAGCAATTACATCAAAGCTACCTCCAACTCCCATAAATATTTTACAAGGTAATTCATCCATATATCTTACTATAAATTCTTCTTGTCTTGGACATCCCATTGCTACAAAAATAGCATATGGCTTTTTCTCCTTGATTTCATTTATTATTTCAATTGGATTATTAATGTCAAAAAAACCATTTTTATATCCTGTAATGTTTATACCTGGATACTTTATTACTAAATTAGCTACACATGCCTTTAAATTTTCATCTGTGGTTCCAAGTAAATATATACTTTTATTTTCCAAAGAAGCTTTATTAATAATTTCTTTCATTAAATCTATGCCTGCAATTTTTTCTTTAACGGGAGTTTTTAAAATTTTTGAGGATATTTGAACACCTACACCATCAGGTATAATAAATGAATACTTTGATGTGAAGTTTTCAAATAATACTCTATTATTTAATCCTGTATATAAAACTTCAGGATTACCTGATATTATATGAATTTTATTAAATCCATTAATATAATTAACAGCATCTACTAAGCTATTTTTAAAAACTTTGTACCCTAATACATCAATAAAGTTATTATCTTCCATCGTATCTCCTTAATAATTAAAAAGTAAAATTATCCATAATTATAATATCATATTTACCTGCATTGCTAAAGTAATAAATACTTATAATATATAAATTGGGCTGTCGTAAGAGACAGCCCGTTTAATATTACTTATTTAGCATTTTCTCTAAATCCTTAACTATTTCATCTTCTGGATTTAATTTTTTAGCAATTTCTAAATGTAATTTAGCTTCTTCATATTTATTTAAATTTATATAACACATAACTATATTAGTGCATATTTCTACTTCCTTAGTTGCTTCAAATGCCTTTTTGAAATATTTTATTGCAGTTTCAAAATCATTTATACAAGCATAATTTATACCTAATTCAACAACTACTTCGTAAATTCCACTTTCTCTTTCTAAACTTTCATTTAAATAATATATAGCCTTTTCATAATTTTCCAATTTTCTATAAGCTACACCTAAATAATAGTAGATTAAAGGATTATTATCAAAATTATTTAATAGTTCTAATAAAATCTTTATAGTTTTATCTGGATTATCTTTTAAGTTATCAATAGCTATTTCATAATTTGAAACATTATTTATATCCTCTAATAAAACTTTTATTTCTTCTGTAACTTTACCACCTAAATTTATATATTCATTAATTGCAACTTTAGCTGCTTTATAATTATCATTATCTTTTAATACTAATGCTTTATATAGATATGCCTCTGGAATTTTCAACAAATGATCTTCACAGTATTGAATATCATTTAATAATATATCTTTAAATCCACTATCTTTTTCTCTTATGCTTTCGCCTACTAATAATAGCCTTTTCATAATATCTATATCTTTAGAATATCTATAATATCCTTTTAAAAGCAAATATCCATCAACAAGATTATTATCTTTTATTTTCTTAGCTATTATGCTTTTTATACAATTATCAGTATCTTTTATGTAAGATAATATTAATTCATAGTCATCATTAAATCTTAATTTTTCATCTGCCCCTATAGCTAAAAACATTCCTTCTATAAAATAATATATTGGTAAGTTTTTTATTTTAATCTCATCTTGAATATTATTAGTTATATAATCAGAAGAAATAGGTAAATATAACTCCTTATTATCAAAAGAAATATAACTTGGTATACCAACATTTCTTTTAAAACCCTCTTTATCTATTTCTAAGAATAATAATTTCCCTAATTTTTCTTTAAAAACTGAATTATAATCCAAATAGATTCCTCCTTTATATTGGCTTAATATACATAATACTATATATTTATAAAGCTTTCAAATCTCATTTTTAAATTCTACAAAGTTCTTTAAAATATAACTATTTATATTTTAAAGAAAAAGTGGAAGTCTATTTACTATAAGAATAAACAAATAGCTCTAGACATTCCACCAATATTAATATTAATTTAACTTTTCATTTATTAATTTAACTACTTCTTCTTTAAAGCTTTCAAGTTTTTCTTCTGAATCATTTAATCCTGTTCCTTGAACTGCTATATAAGCCTTCATCTTAGGTTCAGTTCCTGAAGGTCTAACTACAAACCATGATCCGTTATCTAAAATAAACTTAAGAACATTTGATTTTGGAAGATTTATGTCCTTCTTTTCTCCACTTTCTATATCTTCTTCAATTCTTAACTTATAGTCATACTTAGTATTAACTTTAACGCCATTAATTTCTACAAGTTTTTCGTTTCTTAAAGAGTCAATGCAGTTAGCTATTTTTTCTGCTCCTTCTTTTCCCTTTAATTCAAATGATACTAGAGCCTCTTTAAAATAACCATACTTTTCATATAAATCTATTAATCCATCATAAAGGCTTTTTCCTTTTTCCTTATAATATAAAGTCATTTCTGCAATTAACATAGATGCTATTACTGCATCCTTATCTCTTACAAAATCTCCTGCTAAATAACCATAACTTTCCTCAAATCCAAAAAGATAAGTTTTATCATTATTTTCTTTAAATCCTTGGATTTTTTCTCCAATATACTTAAATCCTGTTAAAACTTCCATAAGTTCAATATTATATGCTTCTGCTATTTTCTTAGCACCATCTGTAGTTACTATAGTCTTAATAACCACCCCATTATCAGGTAATTTTTTTTCTTCTTTTAATGCATCTAGAATATATTGAGTTAATAATAACCCTGTTTGATTACCTGTTAAAACTCTGTATTCTCCTTCACTATCTTTAACAACCACACCTATTCTATCACAATCAGGATCTGTTGCAAAAATTACATCTGGATTTTCTTCCTTAGCCATTTTTAATGCTAACTTAAATACTGCTGGCTCTTCTGGATTTGGATAAGATGCTGTTGGGAAGTTTCCATCAGGCATTTCTTGTTCTTTAACTACCGATACTCCAGTATAACCAAGTTCCTTTAAAACTCTTCTTACTGGCATATTTCCTGATCCATGTATTGGTGTGTAAATTACCTTTAAATCTTTAGCCTTAGCTTCTACTAACTCTTTTCTTATAGCTAAAGACTTTACCTTATCTATATATTCCTTATCTATGTCTTCACCAATATAAACTAATAAATTCTTTTCAATTGCTTCTTCTTCAGAGATAGTTTTAATCATATCAAAATTATTGATTTTATTTACTTCAGTTATAATAATATTTGCTTTTTCATCTGTTACTTGACCACCAAATTCATCATAAACTTTATATCCATTATATTCCTTAGGATTATGTGAAGCTGTAACTACTATACCTCCAGTACACTCTAAATGTCTTACTGCAAAAGAAAGCATTGGTGTAGGTCTTAAGTCTTCATATAAGTACACTTTAATATTATTCGCACAAAGAGTTAAAGCTGCTGCCTTAGAAAACTCCTTAGACATATTTCTTGAATCATAAGCAATTGCTACTGCTGGATTTTCAAATCTTCCATTTAAGTAATTTGCAAAGCCTTGAGTTGCTTTAGATACAGTATATATATTCATTCTGTTACTTCCTGCTCCTATAATCCCTCTAAGTCCACCTGTTCCAAACTCAAGATCCTTATAAAATCTATCTTCAATTTCTGTTTCATCTTTAATTTGTCTTAATTCATCTTTCATCTTCTCATCAATGACCCTTGATGATAACCAATCATTATATTTATCCTTATATAACATTTTATACCTCCTAAACTACTTAATAATCCAGGTAATATTATACACTAAAGAAAAAGATTTTGGAATAAAAAAATGTAAAGAGGGTAATCGTTGCATCTCTTTACATTTTTTTAATTTATTTATCTTTCATTATTTTCTTCTTCTAATTCCATAACATCACTTACAGTTTTTCTTTCATATGTAACTGAAGCAATTACCATATTTAAATCATCTATTATAGAAAGCTCCGATGCAACCTCTAAGTCTCCTGCTCTATATACATATCCATTATTACTTTCATTTATATTTATTTTTATATACTTTGGAAGCTTATCAGCTATACATTCAATCCTTATAGAATCTTTTTCTTTTTGAAGCACCATCCCTTTTTTATTTAAATAATTTTCCCCTTCATAAATAATTGGTATAGTCGAAATTATCTTATCATTATGATTTAATTCTTCTAAGTCTAAGTGAATTATTTTATGAGTAACTGGATCCCTTTGAACATCCTTTATTAATGCACTACAACTATCTCCGTCTAAATCAAAATTAATAACTCCATGTTCACCATTTTTGGATATTTCTCTACATAATTCTATTTCTCCGACCTCAAACAAAAAGTCACTTATTTTCTTACCATAAAGTATTCCCGGAACTTTACCTTCTCTTCTTAACTTTTTAGCATTATTAGATATACTTGTATCTCTCTTATTTAAATTTAGGCTATTCACAAATAACTCCTCCTATAATTCATTTTCTCTTAAGATATTGTTAACATAATTGTTATTTTTTATTCAAAATTGACTAATTTACTATTTATTAAATAAATTTAAGGATTTTATTGCATAGTTGTAATTATTAAAATATAATATTTATGTTTGTATAAAACTAATATGATAACCAATAATATTCTTAAGAAAGAGGGTGCTTTTAGTGTATAAAATGAATCAAAATGAAACTCCACTATTTAACGCATTAATGGAATATGTAAATAGAGAAACTTTACCCTTTCATGTACCTGGTCATAAAAAAGGAATTGGAATAGATAAAGATTTTAAAAATTTTATAGGAGAAAATCCTTTTAAAATAGATGTTACAGTATTTAAGCTAGTAGATAGTTTGCATCATCCTACAGGACCAATAAAAAAAGCTCAAGAATTAGTTGCTGATGCTTATGGTTCTGATGCTTCATTTTTCTCCATCCATGGTACATCTGGAGCAATACAAGCTATGATTTTATCTGTAGTAAAAGATGGTGATAAAATCCTTGTTCCAAGAAATGTTCATAAATCAGTTACTTCAGGAATTATTTTAAGTGGTGCTAGTCCAGTATTTATGGAACCTGAAATTGATAAAAAGTTAGGTATTGCACATGGAGTCACTCCTGAAACTATTGCTAAAACTTTAAAAGAAAACCCAGATGCTAAAGCAGTTCTTATTATAAATCCAACTTATTACGGAGTTGCAACTGATATTAAAAAAATTGCTGATATAGTTCATAGCTTCGATATACCATTAATAGTAGACGAAGCTCATGGTCCCCATCTAGCTTTTTCAGAAAAGCTACCTATGTCTGCCTTAGAAGCAGGAGCTGATATTTGTGCTCAAAGCACACACAAAATAATAGGTTCTTTAACTCAAGGGTCTCTATTACATGTAAAAAGTAAATATGTTGATCCAAAAAGAGTTCAACAAATAATGAATCTGCTACAAACAACATCACCTTCATATATTTTAATGGCATCTTTAGATTGTGCTAGAAGACAAATTGCTTTAGAAGGAAAAGAATTATTAAATAATGCTATAGAGCTATGTAAATATACAAGAGATGAAATAAACAAAATTCCTGGTTTCTATTGTTTTGGTGACGAAGTTTTAGGAAAACCTGGCTCTTATTCTTTTGATCCTACTAAACTTACAATATCATCTAGAGAACTTGGTATTACTGGTTTTGAGTTAGATATGATTTTATCTGAAAAGTATCATATTCAAATGGAATTATCAGATTTTTATAATGTTCTTGCCGTCGGTTCATTTGGAGATACTAAAGAAGGCATGGATATATTAATTTCTGCTCTTAAAGAAATTTCAGACGAATACTATGGTAAAAGAGAGCCTGTTCAAGATTTCTTAGATATACCTACTATTCCAAAAAAAATTCTTGAACCAAGAGAGGCATTTTATAGTGATAAAACATCTAAGCTGTTAAAAGATAGTGTAGGAGATATTTCAGGAGAATTTTTACTTGCATACCCACCAGGAATACCTGTACTTTGTCCAGGAGAAATAATAACTAAAGAAGTTATAGATTATGTTCATGATTTAAAAAGAGCAAATTTATATGTTCAAGGAACTGAAGATTCCACTGTAAAATATATAAAAATAGTTTCTAAATAAAAATCTATAAAATTAGACTTTATATATTAAAAGATAAAAAAGAAAATATCACTAACAAAACTAAATCTGTTAGTGATATCTTCTTTTTTTATTTTAATCCTAAATATTCTTCTAATGTTAAATCACTATTTTCAAAATTTTTACTATTTTCTACTCCTATATATCTAAAGTGCCAAGATTCATACATATATCCAGTAATCCATTCTTTTCCTTCAGGATATCTTAAAATAAATCCATATTTAGTACAATTTTCTTTAAGCCATTTTGCTTCATCAGTATATTTAAAATCCTCCTCTGCCCAAAGAGATCTATCTACACCACCTATGTCAAAAGCAAGTCCAGTTTGATGTTCACTAAATCCAGGCTTTGCAGAAAATGTGTCAGCTGAATCTTGTCCATAATTTGATACATAATTATTATATAGTGTATTTTGACTCCAGTAACTTCTATATGTAGAAAATGCATTTAAATAAATTCCTTCTTTTGCGGCATCTGTTTTCATTTTTTCAAAAGCTTCTCTTGCCTCTGCCTTTTCTCCTGGAACAAAATTATCAGGTAGTCCATATTCTTTGTTTACAATTAGTATTCCATTAATATATGTAGGCTCTCTTAAACTTGCATCTTCATTTGATTTTTCTTCATACTTTTCATTAATACTTCTTAAATTTGCTGTCTTCTTTGTTTCGTTTATATAATTACTTAATTCATCTAATTTACTTTTAGCTTGTTTATAATTTTTTTCTTTAAATAAATTATTATATTCGTTTATAAGATTATTTACTTCAGAAATTTCATCTTCATTGAAGTTATTTAAACCACTATCATTTATACTATTAAAGTATTCTTCCAATTCTCTTTCGTTACTAGCACTTAAATCATTTATCTTTGATTTTAATTCTGAAATTAAATTTTCTAATTCATCGCTGATATTATTAGACAATTTACCTTCTATATAGCTTATTGAATCACTTATTTTTTTTAATTCTTCATCATCACCATAAAGGTTATTATAGCTATCTTTAATGTATTTAAAATCCTGTATTGCTTCTAAATTTTCATTAAATCTTTCTCCCGCACTTACTTCTCTTTTTATTAAAGAAAAATGCTTAACTTTTAGAGGAATATATATAACTAACCACAATACTGATAAAAATAAAACTAGTTTTATAAAATTCAATTTAAATCTTTTTTTATTATTCTTATTCAAGCTTAAACCCCCATCTTTTTTTCATCTTATTGTAATATTATGGTGTATTTATTCATTTAAAATAATTTTAATACTTTCTCTTAAATTTTTATCTAATGAATATTCACTTAAATAATAAAGTTTACTATTAATATCATCATCATTTTTATCTAAAGAATAATATGTTACTGCTGCTTCTATACTTAAATTTTCATCTATTTTTGGGAAATTAATAGTTTTAGGATCTCCATCTTCTAACATCGTAATCTCTTCTAAATTTATACTTTCTTTGCCCATGGCAATGTATTTTAAAAATTTTAAATGTCCTTGAGTAAATCTTTCTGCTGCATTTATTAAGTGCTTCAATGTTTTAAATGCATATTCAATTTCACCATTTTTTATAAATACTTTATAAAAATGCTGTATCAACCCAATTACTTGATTATTATTTTTAATTTGTGACATAAATCCTAATATTATAATTTTATTATCATCATTAAAAGCAATTAAATTGTTCATTATCCAATTAACTATTTGATCTGTTTCAACTCCCTCACTAGCTAATTTACATAATAAATTAGTAGCTTTTAAATTAAGTTTAGAATTTTTTTGAGAAATCCTTTCAAGAATAGGGACAGCATTTTCATTAAAACTATATATAATCATTAATATTGAATTTTCTACTACGATTGTCCACTCAGAATCTTCAAAATACTTATTAATATATTTAGCAGGCCTATGTATTTTTCCATTTAAAAACTTTGGAATTTCACCTAGATTTTCTTCACCAATTTTTTTAGCTGCTTCCATTGCAGCAACTTTAACTTCATCAAAATCATCATATATATCTATTATTCTTAATATTTCATTATAGATCAATTCATCTAACTCTTCCTTAGTTATCTTAACTTTCTCTATTATTTCTTTAGGTTCCTCCTCTATTTCTTTTTCTTCAACTTTTAAATTTATCTCAATATTTTCATCTTTATCACTATCAATATAATCTACATTTTTTTTATTTTCTTCAATTTTTTCATCAAACTCTTCACTATTTTTATCTTTTATTCTCTTTATAAAACTAAAAATCCCCATTTTTTTCTCCTCCAAGGTCTAATTCGCTTATAATTTCAATTCCATTTTCTTTTAAAATAGTTGCAGTAATTCCTTTTCCCTCTATCTTTTTACTAGTAAAACTGCCATCATATATATAATTTACACCACAAGAAGGACTTCCTTCTTTTAAAATAGCCTTATTTACATTACTTAATTTTGCTATATATAAAGTTTCATAAGCACCCTTTAAAAACTCTTTAGTAACATCTATATTGTCTTTAGTGAAAACTTTGTCTACATTCTTTATAACACCCTTTGCTGTTCCTTTTATCTCAGCTGGTCTTCTAGGTGTTGAAAGGCCTCCTAATTGCTCTGGACATACTAATATTGCTTTTCCTTCCTTAAATAGTTTTAAACATTGTTCATTTAAGTTATTACTTCCACTATATTTACAATTAACTCCACATAAACAGCTACTTATAAGGTACATATAAACACCTCTTTTCCAATATAATTATATCACAAAAAGAGACTCTAAAAAATGAGTCTCATTATATTAATTTTATTTTAATATTATTTAAGTATTACTATTGTTACACCATCTCCGCCTTCACCATATTCTCCTAATCTATAGTCTTTCACATGAGGATGCCTTTTTAACATATTATTAATAGCTTTTCTAAGTACTCCTGTTCCTTTTCCATGAACAATAGTTACCTCTCCTAAATTAGCCATATATGCTTCATCTAAATACTTATCAACTTTATAACAAGCCTCTTCTGAATCCATACCTCTTAAATCTATTCTACTTTCAATAGATTTTAGGTTTAAATTAAGTTCTCTTCTTTTCTTTTCCTTTTTAGTAGATGTATTATTTAATTTTCTTAAATCCTTAAGCTTAACATTTATTTTCATTATACCTGCTTCAACTTGTACTTCTCCCTTAGAATCCGGCATAGAAATAATAATTACATTTTGATTTAAAGAAGGTAAATAAGCATCCATGCCTAATACAACTTTATCAATTGATTCTCCTTTATTTTCTCTTTCCTTATAAAGTGAATCTTCTTTCTTTTCTAGGCTATCTTTAAGTTTCTTTCTTTCCTCTTCAAGTCTTGCTCTCCCACCTTGAGCAATACCAAGTTTTTCAAGTTCCCTCATAGCTTTAAGTATTTCATCAGCTTCATCCTTTGCTTTAGAAATAATATTTCTTGCTTCTAATCTCGCATCACTATAGGCTTTATCCCTTACTTCATCCAATCTCTTTACTTTTTCTTCATATTTTCTTTTTATTTCTTCAGCTTCAATTTTAATTTTTTTAGCTTCTCTTGCATCTCTATTTGCTAAAATACTCTTTTCTTGTAAATCTCTAATTAAATCTTCAAATTTTAGATTCTCAGAAGATATATTTTCCTTAGCCATATTTATTACATCTTCCCTAAGCCCTAATCTTTTAGATATTTCAAAAGCATTAGATTTTCCTGGAACACCAATTAAAAGTCTGTAAGTAGGTTTTAATGTTTCTACATCAAATTCTACAGATGCATTCTCAATTCCTGAAGTTCTTAAGGCATAACCTTTTAACTCACTATAGTGAGTAGTTGCAATTATTCTTGAACCTTGACCTCTTAAGGTTTCAATTATTGCAATAGCAAGTGCAGCTCCTTCAACTGGATCCGTTCCTGAACCAATTTCATCAAATAGAACTAATGAATTATCGTCAGATTTATTAATTATTTTAACAGTATTAGTCATATGAGATGAGAATGTTGATAAAGATTGTTCTATACTTTGTTCATCACCTATATCGGCAAAGATATTTGTAAAAAAGCTTATGCTTGAGTTATCTTTAGCTGGAATTAATAATCCACTTAAACCCATTAGATGTAATAATCCTACAGTCTTTAAAGTAACAGTCTTACCTCCAGTATTAGGGCCAGTAATCATTAATGTGCTAAATTCCTTACCTAAGTAAATATCTGAAGGAACTACAATATTTGAATCTATTAAAGGATGTCTTCCTTGAATTATATCAAAACTCTTATCTTCATTAACCTCAGGGCATATAGCATTTAAACTTGATCCATATTTCCCTTTAGCAAATATAAAATCTAACTCTGTTAAAATCTTATAATTACTTTCTACAGTATCTATAACTTCATATACTCTATTGGATAAATCCATAAGTATTCTTTCTATTTCTGCTTTTTCTTTAAGCTTAAGTTCTTTAATTTCATTGTTTAAATTAACAAGACTCATAGGCTCTATAAAAAGTGTAGCCCCTGTTGAACTTTGATCATGTACTAATCCTGGAACTGAGCCTTTATATTCAGATTTAACAGGTAGAACATACCTATCTCCTCTCATAGTATACAATGAATCTTGCAGATATTTTGCATTTGCCCTAACAATAGAGTTAATTTTATCTCTAACAGATGCATTCTTTTCTTTTAAACTTCTTCTTATAGAACTTAAAGTGCCACTAGCCCTATCACTTATTTCATCTTCAGAAATTATTGACACTTCTATAACTTCTTCCAAAGATTTTATAGGAGTTAAAATATATGCTAAATCTTCTAAAATTATATGTGCAGTTTCATCTTCTCTTCTAGAAATATAGTCCTTAAATCTTCTTGAACACTTAAGCATTGCACCAATTTTAAGTAATTGACCAGCTGTAAGTATCCCTCCTTTTTTTGCTCTTTCGACTCCATCCTTTACATCATGTAATCCTTCAAATGGTGGATTCCCCTTTGTAATTAAAAGATTTAAAGCTTCATCTGTTTCCTTTAATTTATTTTTAACTTCAAATACAGTTTCATAAGGTTCAAGTTTTTCAATAAGTTCTTTTCCACCTTTAGTAATAGCATAATCTTTAAGCTTTTCTTTTATTTTATTAAATTCTAATACTTTAAGAGTTCTTATTTCCATATTATCTCCTATTCTATACCTCTTCTATAATGACCCTTAGTATATTCACTTGTATTTATTTTTTCTTCACCACTTATCATTTTTATAACTTTCTTAACTTCTTTATAATTTTCATCTCTAAATTCAACTCTAAAGGAATTAACTCCAATGCTTCTTAAATCTTCTTTTTCTTCAATTAAATTAAGTGGCTTAGGATTCAAGATATAGCTTCTACAAAATACATCAGTCATTATTCTAAATTTTTCATTCATCCTATCTATTAAAATAAACTTATCTCTAGTACATGCAAAATTACAATCCTTACAAGCTGATTTTTCACCAAAAGTGCTTCCAATTGGGCAATATTCACTTATCATAAGTTCAGTTTTTCCATAAATAATTCCTTGAACATTCCCTCTATTGGCTTTTAACACAGATTTTATTTCTTTTCTATTTAACTCCAAACTAAGAGTAGGAATATCAATTTCTTGTTGATAAAAATTCAAAGCTTCCGAATTAATTATATTCAATTTATAATCTCCAATTATCGTCATTTCCCTTTGATATTTTCTTATTATACCAACATTAACTGTTACTATACCTTTAATATATGGTTTAATTTTTTCAATTACCTTAACAACATTATTAAATTCACTTTTTATTATGTTAGGTACTTTTAAATATAGATTTGTTTTTTTCATACTAGCTAAATCAATTATATCTTTAACCTTTATAGAATCTCTATCTCTATTAAAAACATCTACAATTATATCATTAATATTCTCTTCTAATAAAGCATTTAACTGTTCCCTTGTAATACATTGATACATAATATCTAAATCTAAGTTTTTAAAAACTTCCTCTTTGATTTTATTTATTTTTTCAGGTCTTCTTCTTCTATATGATTTAGTAATTGATTTTTGAATACCTTCTACAGCTTCTCTTCTTAAATTATTCAAATCACTTACTCTTAAGAATCCATCATCAAAATCTGTAAAATCAACATTATCTATTTTAAACACAGAATCTGAAGATTTATTTAATGCCTCAATAATTCTTTCTTTGCTTAAAGGCTTTTTTTCTGCTCTTTTAACTACTTCACCTAAAAATTCATATTCTTTGTTATTATAATTAATAGTTATCTTTAAAGGTTCTGATATCTTAAACCTCACTTTAGCATTTAAAGAAATTTTTCTATTATATGGTTTTAATGAGTCTTCTAAAGAATCAAAAAGCTTTTTATCTAAGGATTTAAATATTTCATCTCCTATCTTATATCCAGTTGGAAATATCTTAACCTTATCCCCTCTTTTAGCCTCTTTAACCTCATTTCCATTTTTTAAAATCTTATTTACGTTATAACCTGTATCTCTAAATCTAAAACCATCACCTAACGCAATATCTTCTTTTAAAATTATTTCGCTATTTTTTTCTATTCTACCAAGAGGAAGTCCTGTATTTCTTGGGCTATTAAAGCTCATCATATCCTTACCTAAATTCTTATGTAAGTAAGCTGTTGAAAACCCCCCTCTATTAAAAAGTTGAAGTAATTGCCTTTTGCCTTTACTTACATTATATTCAGTATTATTCAATTCTTTTTCTACTGCTTTTTTATAATTATCAACTACGCCTGCAACATATTCTGCTCTTTTCATTCTACCTTCAATTTTTAATGAATATGTTCCAGAATTTATAATATCTTTTATATCTTCAATTGTGCATGTGTCCTTTGGACTTAAAAGATGGGCTTTTCTTTCCCCTGATGTTTCTCCTTTTAAAGTATATTCCATTCTACATGGCTGAGCACATCTTCCTCTATTTCCACTTCTTCCACCTATCATGGAGCTCATAAGACATTGTCCTGAATAGGATATACATAAAGCACCATGAACAAAAATTTCCGTTTCTATACCTAAATCCTTTGATATATATTTAACTTCATCTACTGAAAGTTCTCGAGATAGTACAATTCTATGAAATCCTCTTTCTTTAAAGAATAATGCCCCTTCTCCATTATGTATAGTCATTTGAGTTGAAGCGTGTATTTCAAAATCAGGATAATCATCCTTAATTCTTTTAAATAATCCAAGATCCTGTAATATTATTGCATCTACACCGATTTCATATAAAAAGCCAACATATCTTACTGCTTCTTCAATTTCATTTTCCTTTAATATAGTATTTAATGTTACATATACCTTAGCTCCATAGCTATGTACATAATCAACAGCTTTAATCATATTATCATTATCAAAATTAGAGGCATAAGCCCTTGCCGAAAACTTATTCCCCCCCAAATAAACGGCATCAGCACCTTTATTCATTGCAGCAATAAGGCTCTCCATGCTCCCAGCTGGAGCTAAAATCTCAACTTTATTCATAAATAATTCTCCTAAGCTTTAGTTTATAATTATCTAAAATCTTTCTTATTATATATAACACAATTTTCATTATTTTTCTATTGGATATTTATTTACTCTTAAAAATTTTAAAGGAGATGTAAAATCATCTCCTGAAAAATTATATTATTTTAGTAATGCATTAGTTTTTTTCTTTTCATTTGCTAAATTAACTTGGGCATCTAATAATTTTTTTTCTAAATCCAATACCTTATATTTTAAATTTTGGAACTGGAATTTAGTTTCTTTATGCCTTTCTTTTAGCTTGTCTTTTTCTAACTTACTCTTATTATATTCTTCTTCCATTATTCTATAATCTTCATTTAATTTACTAAATTTATCTCTATATAATTTTTCATTATCTTTGAGTATATCATTATTTTCTCTAGTAGTTTTTACTTCTTTATAAGAATTTTCAACCTCTTCTCTAAGAGTTAAATTCTCAGCTTTTAAATCTTCAATAGCCTTCTTTAACTCATCTATATTTTCAGACTCATCTCTAATTTCTTTGATTCTTTCCTTAAGTGTTAAATTTCTTTCTTCTAAAGAAGCATTTTTCTTCAAAAGACTTTCAATCTCTTTATCTGCTTTATATAGCTCATCAGTTATATTTATAGCCACTAATGTTGCTCCAGCTGTTGAACTTAACTTTCTATTACTTGACATTATATCTTTAACCTTTTCATCTACATAACTAGCTATTTTTAATAAATACTCTTCGCTTTCTCTACCCTTTAAATTATATTCCATACCATTTATATTAATTGTAACAGTATTCATAATACACCTCGTTAACATAATAATTATATTAATTTAATTTTAACATAAAAATATATAATTATATATATGAAATTATAATCTAATTATAGTTTTAATAAAATTTAAAGTATAAAATTTCAAAATAATAAAAATAAAGATATCTTAGATAGATGTTTATCTAAGATATCTAAAATTTAATTTCTCTTCACTTTTACCTATTTAATTAATTATTATCTTAAAGTAGCTCCAAGCTTATATTCAAGACTTCTTAAAATCTTATCATGAACCTTATTAACATCATTATCTGTTAATGTCTTTCTTTCATCTCTATAAGCTATTGCATATGCTATACTCTTCTTACCTTCTGGTATTTGAGCCCCTTTATATATATCAAATAATGCTACTTTTTCTACTAGGTTACCACCAGCTTTTTTAATAGTTTCTTCTATTTCTTGAACTAAAACTTCATCATTTACAAGAAGTGCTATATCTCTTGTAACTGCTGGGAACTTAGGTAAAGCCTTATATTTTCTATCTGTTTTAGCATACTCAAATAATAAATCTAAGTTTAATTCTGCTAAGTAACAATTTGTATCTACTCCATAGTTTTCTGAAACATCTGGATGCACTTCTCCTAAAACACCAACCTTTTTATTACCTATCATTAACGCTGCTGTTTTTCCTGGATGGTAACTTAGATTATCACTTTCTCTTACAAACATTACTTTATTTAAACCTAATGCTTCAAGAGCATTTTCAACTATTCCTTTTAGATCTAAATAATCACAATTACCATACATTCCAATAGTTAAAATATTTTTTTCAGTTGGCATAACACTTTCATCTTCATTAGGAATATATATTTTTCCTATTTCAAATAATCTTGCATACTCATTATTTCTTGAATAATTTCTTCCTAAACATTCCATCATAGAGTGAATAGTAGTTGTTCTCATAACTGAATAATCTTCACCTAATGGATTTTTGATTTTTATAACCTTTCTTAATTCACTATCATCAGGAAGATTAATTTTATCAAATACCTTAGGTGATATAAATGAATAACTTATGGATTGATTTAAACCACTTGATACCATATTACTAACCATTAAGTCTCTTAGTAATTCATTTTTGTACTTAGGCTCTCTACCAGTAGAAATATTAAATATAGTTGCTGGCACGTTATCATATCCATAAATTCTTGCAATTTCTTCAGCTATATCTTCTTTTATAGCAATATCTATTCTAAAAGTAGGTATTGTTATATCTAAATTATCTCCATTTATTTCTGTTTTTAACTCTAATAAATCAAGATACTTCTTCATATCTTCAGAAGAAATTTCTGTTCCTAGGAATTTATTTATCCATTTAGAATCTACAGTAATATGTCCCTCTTCCTTTTTAGAGTTATATATATCTATAGTTCCTTCCATAACTTCTCCACAACCAAGCTCACATACTAATGCACAAGCTCTATTTATAGCTAACTCAGCAAGGTTTGGATCTATGTCTTTTTCAAATCTTGATGAACTTTCACTTCTTAAATTTAACTTTTTAGAATTAACTCTAATATTAGTTCCATCAAAATTTGCTGCTTCAAATATAACTTCTATCGTATCATCTTGAATTTCTGAATTTAATCCCCCCATAATTCCTGCAAGACCTATAGAGGTTTCATTGTCCTTTATACAAAGGAATGATGAGTCTAAATTTCTTTCAATTCCATCTAAAGTAACAAATACTTCATTATCTTTTGCTCTTTCAACTACAATTTTACCACTTTTAATTTCTCTTGCATCAAAGGCATGCATAGGTTCACCTATTTCTAACATAACAAAGTTAGTAATATCAACTATATTATTTATAGGTCTAACCCCTGCTTCTAATAGTCTTTCTTGCATCCAAGCTGGTGAAGGCATAACTTTAACATTTTTAACACCTCTAGCCATATATCTTCTACAAAGTGAGTCTCTAACTTCAACTTCTATTTTATCATTTATATTTTCATTACTTTTCACTTCATAGTTTAAGTTTGGCATCTTATAAGCTGTTCCTAAAGTTGCTGCTGTTTCTCTTGCCATACCAACAATACTTAAACAATCTGGTCTATTTGAAGTAATATCAAAATCTAAAATCGATTTATTAAGATTTAAGTATTCTTTGATATCCATTCCAAGTGGAGCATCAGCTGGTAATATCATAAGACCATGTACTGGTTCATCTCCTGCTATACCTAGCTCTTCTTCAGAACAAAACATACCATTAGATACTACTCCTCTAAGTTTACCTTTTTTTATTTCAGTTCCATCAGCTAAAATTGATTTATGAAGAGCAACTGGAACTATGTCTTGCTCCTTCATATTAGTTGCCGCTGTAACTATTTGGATTATTTCTTTTCCAATATCTACTTGACACACCTTTAATTTATCAGCATCTGGATGTTGTGTTATTTCTACAATTTTACCTGTAACAATATTTTTAATTTCATCACCTTGAATAATAACCTCTTCTAATGCTGATCCTGATAAAGTTAATCTATCTCCAAGTTCTTTTGCATCTATATTTACTTCAACATAATCTTTAAGCCAATTAAATGGTACCTTCATATCCTTTACCTCCTGTTAATTAAAATTGATTTAAGAATCTCATATCACTTTCATATAATAATCTGATGTCATCAATGCCATATTTAAGCATAACCATTCTATCAACACCAAATCCGAAGGCAAATCCACTATATACTTCTGGATCTATACCACAATTTCTAAGTACTTGTGGATGAACCATTCCACATCCTAATAGTTCTATCCAACCGCTTCCCTTACAAACTCTACATCCTTTCCCCTCACAAACAAAACAAGTTGCATCCATTTCTGCTGAAGGTTCTGTAAATGGGAAGTGATGAGGTCTAAATTTAGTTTTAACCTTATCTCCAAACATTTTTTTAGCAAAAAGCTCTAATGTACCCTTAAGATCAGCAAAAGTTACTCCCTTATCTATTACTAATCCTTCCATTTGGTAGAATATTGGTGAATGAGTTGCATCAACTGCATCTGATCTATAAACTTTACCAGGTCCTATCATTTTTATTGGAGGAGTTTGATTTTCCATAACTCTTATTTGAACTGGTGAAGTTTGAGTTCTTAATACTAAATTATCATTTATATAAAATGTATCTTGTTCACTTCTTGCTGGATGATTCTTAGGTATGTTTAAGGCCTCAAAGTTATAATAATCTAACTCTACTTCCGGTCCTTCTTCTACTGTGAATCCCATAGATATAAAGATATCCTTCATACTTTCTAAAGTTAAATCAAGAGGATGTCTCTTTCCTATCATATTTTTCTTTCCAGGCATAGAAATATCTATAATTTCAGAAGCTAATTTGTCATTTTTTTCTTTTTCTTTAATTGCATTAAGTTTTTCTTCTATTTTATCTTCAACTTCTTTTTTTACTTCATTAACAAGTTTACCTACTACTGGTCTTTCCTCTTTAGATAAACCTCCCATACTTCTTAGTATAGTTGTTAATTCTCCTTTTTTCCCTAGATACTTTACTCTTATTTCTTCTAATTTTGAACTGCTATCTGCACTTGTTAATTCATTAAATGCATTTTCTTTAATAGACATTAACTTTTCTTGCATTTTTCTTCCTCCCTTATTAATATAATTAGAAAATATAATTTTCTAAAGAATAAAAAAACTCCGTCCCCTATAAAGGGACGAAGTGTCGCGTTACCACCCTAATTGGTTAAGAAATCTTAACCCAACTTAATTTAAATAACGGAAAATCCGCTAGAAACTACTATTATTTCACTTCTAGGACTCCTGAGCGAACTTCAATATAAATTTCTTTAAAACAGCTTACAGTCTTAGGCCATTTCTCCCTGAAAAGTCCTTTATATCTACTTTCTCATTCACAGTCTTTACATATTTATTTTACAACTAATTATACAAATAAATATAAATAATTTCAATAGTAATTTAGAATTATTACTAAATCAAATTTTGTCTTACTTTTTCAAATAAAATAATAGACGTTGCAATGGATACATTTAGCGACTCTGCCCCTCCTGGCATTGGAATTTTTACTTTTTTATCTGCTAAATCAAAAAGTTCATCACTTATTCCATTACCTTCATTCCCAACGGCTAAGACTATTTTTCCCTTAAGATCTTCTTCAAAAAAATCCCTTGATTCTTTTAAAGATGTTGCAACTAAACTAAATCCATCTTTTTTCATATTTCTTATTATAGTAAAATCATCATCATCATAAAATATAGGGACATAGAATATTGATCCCATAGTAGACCTAATAGTTTTATCATTATATATATCTACAGTTCCCTTTGTTAAAACTATTCCATCCACTCCTGCTGCATGAGCAGTTCTAATAATAGTTCCTAAATTGCCTGGGTCTTGAACCTTATCACAAATTAAAAAGAAATCTCCAATTAAATCTTTTTTCTTGTTATTTTTTTTAATAACAGCTATAATCCCCTGGGGATTTTCTGTCGATGCTACTTGTATAAATAAATTATTAGCTAATATATTTATTTTATTACTTGAAATATTATTTTCTACTAATAATCCATTAAACTTATTTTCATAATCTTTAGATATAATAATATATTCTATATCCATATTTGCTTTTATAGCTTCTTCTATCAAGCGAAGTCCTTCTAAAATAAAAAGTCCTTCTTTATCTCTAAATCTTCTTTCCTTAAGTTTTTTTACAAACTTAAATAAATTATTATCTTTACTTTCAATATAAATCAAAGCAATCACCTCATTATTTTGATTTAACTATCATGCCTTCTAACCTGCTTAAGTCCTCTGCTGACCCTATAGCAACTATTATATCATTTTCTTCAATTATATCATCTGCTGATGGAGATAAATTAACTTTATCATCTCTCTTTATAGCCATTACATTAATTCCATATTTACTTCTAAGCTTTAATTTGTTCAATGTACTTCCAGACCATTCTCTTAATGCTTGAATTTCCATAATACTATAATCTTTTGATAACTCAATATAATCTAAAATACTTGCCGATACTAAGTTATGGGCAACTCTAATTCCCATATCTTTTTCTGGAAGTACCACTCTATCAGCTCCAATTTTATATAATACCTTTTCATGTAAATCATTATGCCCCTTAGCAATTATATATTTCACTCCTAGCTCTTTAACTAATAAAGTAGCCATAATACTTGATTGAATGTTATCACCTATTGTAACTACTGCTACATCAAAATTTCTTATTCCTAAAGATCTTAATGCACTTTCATCAGTTGCATCTAACTGAACTGCATGAGTAACACTATCTGCAATTTCTTGAACTACATCCTCATCCTTATCTATAGCTAATACATCATTCCCCAAAGAATATAGAGTTTTAGCTATTGAAGAACCAAATCTTCCTAGTCCTATAATTACAAACTGTTTATTAGCCAACTACTTCATCTCCTATCCAATTAAAATTTTTCCTTCTGGATATTTGTACCCTGACTTCTTTTTCTTTCTTGTCAAAGCTAACATTACTGTTAATGGACCAACTCTTCCAAGATACATCATAAACATAATGAGGATCTTTCCTACTAAACTTAATTTTGGTGTTACTCCAAGTGTTAATCCAGCAGTTCCTAAAGCTGATACAGATTCATAAAACAAATCAATAAAACTAACACCAACCTCTGTATATGATAATATCATAGTTACAATAATTACTAAAGATATCCCTATAAATGCAATAGTAAAAGCCTTATAAACTATTTCCTTCGTAAATCTTCTACCAAACACTTCAGTATCTTCTCTTCCTTTAATTACCGAAATAACTGTTAAAACTAAAATGCTAAAAGTAACCGTTTTTAATCCTCCAGCAGTAGATCCTGGTGATCCTCCAATGAACATTAAAATTATTGTTAAGAACTTACTAGCTAAAGTCATATCACTAGTTGAAACACTATTAAATCCTGCTGTTCTCGGAGATACTGATGCAAAAAACGAATTTAGAAATTTATCTCTTATATTCATATAACCTATAGTTTCTGGATTACTATATTCAAATAACAACATTAATATAAATCCAGTAAAAATTAATATCCCAGTAGTTATAAGAACTAATTTAGAATGAATTGAAAAATTTTTTATTCTTTTAAATTCATAAATTTCTAAAAGTACAGCAAAGCCTAATCCCCCAATAATAATAAGTGCACTTATGACTAAAATTACAACAAAATTATTTGAAAAATTAACAAGACTTGTTCCAAACAAATCAAATCCAGCATTACAAAATGCTGATATAGAATGAAAGATACTATAAAATATTCCTTTAGTTAATCCATATACAGGTATAAATTGAGTTGATAATAATAATGATCCAAAAAACTGAACTGATACCGTAAATATTAAAATATATTTCACCATTTTAACAAGTCCTTGAATAGAATGTGTATTCATAGCTTCTTGCATAACCAATCTTTCTCTTAAAGTAATTTTCTTTCCTAAAATTAAAGATAGTAATACTGCAAAAGACATAAATCCAAGTCCACCAATTTCTATTAAAATCATTATAACTATTTGACCAAATATACTCCAATGTGTACTAGTATTCAATGTTATTAACCCAGTAACACAAACTGCAGAAGTAGACGTAAACATTGCATCTAAAAAATTAGTACCTTCTCCACTTTTAGATGAAATAGGTAGAGTAAGTAAGACTGCACCAATTAATACTAATACTAAAAATCCTAGCGATACTATTTGAACTCCATTTAACTTAAAAAATTTTTTAAGATTATGTTGCATATCTTCACCTCACAGATATACTAAATTTTGTACTAACACTAATTATTGTTTACTATTTTTTCAATTTTATTTCTATTTTGTCTACAAAAAATGCGACCACCAGGTCGCAGTAAATTACTTATTTAATTGACTTTTTGCTAATTCTACTAAATCTGCAAATGCCTTTGGATCATTGATAGCTATTTCTGATAACATCTTTCTGTTCATATCTATTCCAGCTAATTTGATTCCATTTATGAATTTTGAATAAGAAAGACCATTCATTCTTGTAGCTGCATTAATTCTTGCTATCCAAAGTCTTCTAAAATCTCTCTTCTTTAATCTTCTTCCAACATAAGCATTTCTTAAAGCTCTAATTACTGATTCGTTAGCAGTTTTGAATAATCTACTCTTTCCACCGTAGTAACCTTTTGCAAGCTTTAATACTTTTTTATGATTTTTACGTGAATTTACCGCTCTTTTAACTCTTGCCATGCTCCAATCCTCCTATAATCTTATAAATATGGTAATAATTTTTTCATTGCTTTTTCTTGAGTTGTTGAAACATAAGCTGTTTTTCTTAAGTTTCTCTTTCTCTTAGAGCTTTTCTTAGTTAATATATGGCTCTTAAAAGCTTTAGCTCTCTTTAATTTTCCAGTTCCAGTCTTTTTAAATCTTTTTGCTGCACCTCTGTGTGTTTTCATTTTTGGCATAATAAAATCCTCCTCTCAAATTATGCTTTAATAATAAGTCTAAAAATAACTAAGATATTTACAAACTTATACAAAATAAAAAAGACAGCATTATGCCGTCCTCACAATATCCATTCTTTAATTTAAATATCAATAAATTAAAATAGAATATACTACCTTACTAAGCTATGCCGTAAGGTGAGAAACGGCTTTGTTTCTTCTTAACAATAGTAATTATATTATTTGACAAAAAACTTGTCAATATTATTTTATAATTTAACTTGCTTTTCAGTACATAATGTACATTTATTACAAAAATACACCTTATTTTCAAAAACACTTTCAATAGTATCCATAAACTCTTTATTATTACAATTCTTCTTACCGTGTATTATAACTCTTTTTGGTGCATTAGTTATTAATCCACTAATTATAATATCTTCCATTTTAACATCACTATCAACTTTACATTCAATTAATTCTTTCATAAATTCCTTGAATATATCATTTTTATTTCTATCTATAATTAAATAGTTTCCCCCTTCCTCTATTACTATATTTATTTCTTCAATTTTGCTTTCCTGGATTTCTACGAAATATTTTAAAAGCTTAATAAACTCCTTATACTCCTTTTCGACCATATAACTCTCTATAACTTTATCAATTATATTTTCTATATCTTCTCTAAGTTCTTTCATTCTAAACCTAATAAAACCATTTATATTAATTTCAGAGTTTTCTTCTAAACAATTTTTAATTTTTTCAATTATAGAGTTTATTTTATTCATGCAATATATTAGATTATCAAAATTCAAAGCTTCATTTCCTAATAAAATCCGCATAATTTCTTCTTCAACCTCAATTATTTCATCCTGTTTTAAAAAGAAATAATTTTCAGTTAAATAATCAAACATTTCTTTTTCTTTATATTTTTCTAAAACAATTTTATATAGTACATTACTTATATATAAATTAATAATTTCCTTAACTCTTTCATTAAAACTATTATCATCACATAATATCTTTATTATATGATTATCCAATTCCACACTTTCAACTATTCCTATTTTAATGTCTTTTTTCTTTAGGACTGATCTTAACTCCTGAATTTCTCCTACAAAATCTAAGTCGCTGTTATAAACAAGTCTTAATACAAGCATGGATTTCACTCCCTTTCTAATAATAGTATGTATAAAAAAATTAACTATATTCAAAAATTATTTCTTAGTAATCGACAAATAACTTTTAATATTTTATAATAAATTAACTAAATTTGTTTAGGAGGTTATTATGGTTTGTTTTGTTGACTATAGAACAACTTATCCTGAAAAAGAAAAATTAAGTTCTCTTGGTCTAGAAATTATTGAAATTCCAATATGTAATGATTTATATGAATCTATAAATGGTCATGTTGATATTCAATTTAATATATTAGATAAGAAGTCTAAAAAGGTGATTATAAACAAAAATATAAATAACAATTTTAAAAATAATTTAAAAGATAAAGGAATAACTTATATAGAAAGTAAAAATTCACTAAAGTATAATTACCCAAATGATATTATATTAAATGCTTTAATTTTAGAAAAATATTTTATACATAACTTAAAATTTACAGATGAAAACCTACTTAATGATCAAAAAGATAAAATTCTAATTAACGTTAAACAAGGCTATACTAAATGTTCTTGTTTATATGTTTCTGATAAAGCATTAATAACAAATGATTCTGGTATTTATAATTCATTATGCAAGTACGATTTCGATATCTTGCTACTCCCACCTGGTGATATTATTCTAGAAGGCTTAAATTATGGATTTATTGGTGGCACAGGAGGATTAATAAATAATAATACAATGGCTTTTTTTGGAGATTTAAATCATTATAAATATGGTAATGAAGTCATTTCATTTTTAAGTAAATATAATGTTAAACCTATTTATTTAAAAAATAGTAAACTTACTGATAGAGGAAGTCTTTTTGTAATTTAATCTTTTATATAATACGTATTTTCTATATAAATGTTTCTATATAATAATAAAATAGAAGGCAAACTTGCCTTCTATTTTATTATTATATTTTTTATTTCCTCTATTTTTAATTTAATATCATTATTAATATTGCTATTTTCTCTTTCAAGCTTGTCTAAGATAACTTTTACTTCATTTAATACCCTTATCTTATCTTCCTTATTCTGCTTTCCTCTTCCTAGCTTATCACATATAAAGAGTAAAATTATATCATTGTAATTATTGCTTTTTGTAAGGTTAGAGATATCAGAAAAAGGCAAATCCTTTAATATATAAATATGATGCATATGAAACTTAATTGTTTCACTAATATTAATTGCTTCTTTATCAGATATATATTCCTTTAATAAATTATAACTAATTTTTTCCCCTTCTGTATCATGGTTATAGGATCTATACCTTCCCTTTATAAATTTAGTAGTAGTTATTTTCCCTATATCATGAAATAAAGCTGACCACATAAACATTTCCTTATTATTTGAGTAATTTCTAACCTTAGCTGCAAAATCAATAACCATCTTAGTATGATTCCATACATTTCCTTCTGGATGAAACTTCTTATCTTGAGGAATATCTTTTAACTTTGTTAAAATTTCAAAAATGCTATTATTATAATATTCTTCCTTCATTAATTTTTCAATTTCAATAGAAGGATTTTCACTATCTAATAATATCTTATTTATTTTGTTAAATGTGTCCAAATTAACACCTCCTATTAGTATTATCTTCATATATAAAATTTTTATTTAACTAAAAGTATCAAAAATATAATATAGGTATATACTATTAATATAAACTCTGGCACTATAGCCAAGTGGTAAGGCAGAGGTCTGCAAAACCTTTATTCCCCAGTTCAAATCTGGGTGGTGCCTCCAAAAAAGAGCTGCCTTTTAGGCAATGTCACTTAGTTAACATTATGGCAGCCTAATAAAAACATGAAGCTATCGCTATCTGTATAAAAAATCCGCTAGC
>NZ_JBNOOE010000009.1:0-131724 GCF_050585265.1 Clostridium nigeriense
CTCTTCATTAAAAAATGTATAAAAATATTGACTACAATTATAACAGTAAATAAAATATAATTAGTAATACTTGTTAAAAATCCTGTTCGTTTAGTAAACTCATTTAGAACATAAACCTGCAAATAAGTATTACATAAAATTCTCTATAAAACAAAAAATAACACCTAATGGATACCCTCCCTAGGTGTTATTTTTTTGATGATTTAATAATATTAACTTGTATTTTAATTATAGACAGTAATATTATGTTTTATACATATTAGAATTAGTAAATTAATAACAAATAAAGTTGTAATAAGATATTATAAGTTGTCGAATTATATAATAATAATAGAGTGTTTGTCGAAAGGCTTGAAGGAATAAAGAAAATCTTTTATTATCATAAGCGAATATTTTGTTTTTAGGGGGAATAATAAATGAAAAAAAATGATACAATGTAAATCTTGCTCTAAAGAAATAGCATCGAGTGCTAAAGTTTGTCCAGGATGTGGAGCAAAAAATAAAAAACCAATATACAAAAGAGTATGGTTTATAGTTATAGTACTTTTGATACTAGTTGGAGCAATAAATGCAGCAGGTGGTGGTAATTCTACTACGCCAAATAGTGGAATAACTGAAACTGGACAAGTAGAAAATTCTACAGCAAAGAAGGAAAAGTTTGAATTAGTTGGGGAAGTAGAAACAGAGACAGATCAATTTGCAACTTACTTAAAAGGTGTTATAAAAAATAATAGTGGTAAAGATTGTAGTTATGTTCAAGTAACTTTTAATTTATATGATGCTGAAGGAAATCAAATAGGAACAGCTTTGGATAATATAAATAATCTTGAAGCAGATGGAACTTGGAAGTTCAAAGCTATGGGAATTGATGTTGATGGTGAAATAGCATCTTACAAATTAGCTGAAATAACAGGATTCTAAGATTATAAAAACAATATATAACTAATCATGTGATATTATCAAGAAGATAATTAAAAAGAGTTTTAAGTGGCATGTGTACGGGATTTTACCGTATGCATGTCGTTTTTATTTATAAACATTTACTATTATAGACACTTAAGTGTCAAAACTAGGGATTAGTTAAATTATAGAATATTGTATAAGTTCGGAAAGAAGTTAGTTAAATAGAAATTAATTTATAAGATAAGAAAAGCTAGGTACCAATAATTAGGTATCTAGCATTTTTTTATATTTATTATTAGTTTACCACCTATACAAAATATGAATGATAAAAAAATTCCTTCATTATATATACTATAAATAATAACCTTGATAGGAATATATTACTAAGGAAAAAAATAGGTTGATACGAGAACGTTTGTTTGGTATAATTTGTTATGGATTTTACCAGCTAAGGAAAAGGGGGAACTGAAATGACAAACTTAGAAGTGTTTGGAAAACAAGAGGAGCTTATAAAGATGATATATAATTTAAAGGAGCAACAAGAAAAAAGAAGCAAGAAGCCTTGCAAAAAGACTTCTTAAGTATATGTCTAACATGAATAACATATTGAAATATGTTTAATTGATGTCTTAAGTAGCGAAAAAGACTCAGTGTTGGAGAAAGTGGAGAGCAATCTTCAAATTAAACAACTTTATAATAAAATTGGTATTTCTTTAACAGAAAGAGAAGGTGCAATATTAAAAATGAGATATGGACTTGTAGATGGCAGATGTAGAACTCAAAGAGAAATAGCCGCATTACTAGGAATTTCTAGATCTTATGTTTCTAGAATAGAAAAAAAAGCGCTTAAAAAGTTAAAAAAGGAGTTATCAAGTAAATAACTAAAAAATAAAATATTATATATTAAAAAGAAGGAATGTATAATATTTTATAGAACAAATTTATTAAAAGTAAGAAAGTAGAGTAACACGGAGGGAAAAAAGTGATTTATCTGCTAAATAAATTATTAGAAGAAACAATAAACAAGGGAGCATCGGATTTACATCTAACTGTTGGTTTACCACCAACTATTAGATTAAATGGTAAATTAATTAGAATTGGAGAAGAAAAATTATCACCAGTTGAATTAAGAGGATTTGCTGAGGAGATATTAGAAGAAAAAATTAATGATTATGATAATATTGGAGAAATAGATACATCATATTCAATTTCAGGAATAGGTAGATTTAGAGTAAATGTATTTAAACAAAGAAATAGTGATGCAATAGCTATTAGAGTAATTCCACTTAAAATTCCAACTTTAGATGAATTGAAGCATCCAAAGGTAATAAAAGATATTCTTCAAAAACAAAGAGGTTTAGTATTAGTTACTGGACCAACTGGAAGTGGTAAAAGTACAACTTTGGCTGCTATGATAAATGATATAAATAGTACAAGAGAAGCTCATATTATTACATTAGAAGACCCAATAGAGTATTTGCATAAACATAATAAGTGCATAATAAATCAAAGAGAAATAGGAAAGGATAGTAAGAGCTATCAAAATGCATTAAAAGCTATTTTAAGGGAAGATCCAGATGTTATACTTGTAGGGGAGATGAGAGACTTAGAGACAATTTCAATTGCAATTACTGCAGCAGAAACAGGTCATTTGGTATTCTCTACACTACATACAATAGGAGCTGCTAAAACTATAGACAGAATAATAGATGTTTTTCCACCACACCAACAACAGCAAATAAGGGTTCAATTAGCAGCTGTGTTACAAGGAGTTATTTCTCAACAATTGGTTCCAGTAGTAAATAATGATGGAAGAGTGGCAGCGTTAGAGATAATGACTACAACTCCTGGGATTCAAAATTTAGTTAGAGAAGGAAAAGCTTATCAAATAGAGTCTGCAATTCAGACTGGTGGAAAATATGGAATGAAAACAATGGATATGGCGTTAGTAGAATTATATAAGAGAGGTAGTATAACTGTAGAAACTGCATTAATGTATTCAGTAGATAAAGAGACTATTAAAAGAATGATGATGCTATAAAAACAGAGGTAACTCTGTTTTTTTTTTAGTTTTTTTATGAAATTTTCAATTCAATAGAGGAAATTTAAAATAAATGTTGAATATAAAATTTAGTGATATTTTTAAATAATTTTATAAATATAAGAATTATAATTAAAAATTTTTATAATGTTTAGGAAAAGGTTGAGTTATTTTAAGCAAGATGATAAAATTATAATTGAATTTTATTAAACTTAAATAAAAAATTATGGAGATTTTTATAAAAGAAATTAAATTTTATAAAAAATTACGTAATTTTTTTAATGTTATTAAAAGCAACCTATAATATAACAGTAAAATTCAAATATATACATTTATTACCAAGTGTCAACAAGAACTTTAGTATTTACTTTATTAAGTATTGTTAAAAAGGTATAATATGATGTAAAATTAATATATAAACATATATATTTTAATGAATTTGAAATTATTTAAATTATGAGAAGAAACAAAGTAGAAAAATTACTAGTAGATATTTTCTAAAGGAGGAATTATTTTGTTAGATTTCGAAGTAGATATGCAAGAGTTAACCAATATTAAGGTAATTGGTTGCGGTGGCGGCGGTGGTAATGCCGTAAATAGAATGATTGCTGAAGGGCTTAAAAACGTTGAGTTTATTGCCGTTAATACAGATAAACAAGCTTTGATGTTATCTCATGCTAATGTAAAAATTCAAATTGGAGAGAAATTAACAAAGGGGCTTGGAGCAGGAGCAAATCCTGAAATTGGTAAGAAAGCGGCTGAAGAAAGTAAAGAAGAGATTGCAGAAGCAATAAAGGGAGCTAATATGGTATTTATTACTGCCGGTATGGGTGGTGGAACTGGTACTGGAGCAGCACCTATAGTAGCTGAAATTGCTAAATCTATGAATATATTAACAGTTGGTGTAGTAACTAAACCATTCCCTTTTGAAGGAAAAAGAAGAATGAGACATGCGGAAATGGGAATAGAAAACCTTATGAAGTCCGTTGATACATTAGTTATTATTCCTAATGAAAAATTATTATTAATGGCTGATAAAAAGACAACACTTTTAGATTCATTTAAATTAGCAGATGAAGTATTAAGACAAGGTGTTCAAGCTATATCAGATCTTATTACAATTCCTGGTGTGGTTAATGCTGACTTTGCAGATATTGAAACTGTTATGTTAAATAAAGGATTAGCTCATATGGGAGTTGGTCATGGAACAGGAGATAATAAGGCTCAAGATGCTGTTAAACAAGCAATTTCATCACCATTATTAGAAACATCAATAGATGGAGCTACTGGGGTTATCATTAACTTTACTGGTGGAGTTGACTTAGGAGCTATTGAAGTTTATGAAGCAGCAGATATTGTAAGAGAGGCAGCGGATCCAGATGCTAATATTATATTCGGTGCTGTTATTGATGAAACATTAACAGATGAAATAAGAATAACTGTTATAGCAACAGGATTTGAAGAAGATAATAACAAGTTATTAAATCATGAGCCAATTTTTGAAAAAAAAATAGTTAAAGAAGAAAAGGTTAATGTTGAACCAACAGAACCTGTAAAAAGACTAGATCCTCTTTTAGATATTGAAACTGAAAGTGTAAATATACCAAGTTTCTTAAGATCAAGAAAGTAGTATAGTATTTAAGACCAAGAAATTGATTTTCTTGGTCTTTTTTTTACGTTTAAACATATTAATAGTTATAGTACAACTTTGTTAGTTTTTATTTAATTACTTAATGAAGTGTAAATAAATGTAATAAATGATAGATGAAAATAAAAAAAGTAACGAGTTATTATGACAAAATTTTGAAATGAAAGAGTTTATAATTTAAATAAAAAGGGGGAAGGAAAATGGTTATATACATAGATATACTTTTGATAGAAAATTTTATAATCAATCTATTTTTATTACTTATTACATTAAAGTCTCTTAGGTATAAGTATTATAAAACAGTTTATCTAGCTGCAATAGTAGGCTCATTTTATACTTTAGTTTTATTTATGGATAATAAGATCTTAGCATCTTTACCCTTTAAAATTATTGTTGTTTTATTAATGATTATGATTAGTACAAAAAATTATAAGTTATTAAAAAATATAAAATCTACTATAGCTTTTATTGTAACATCTTTTACACTATGTGGATTTTCATTTGCATTTTCAATGATAGATAATTATTATAGCGTTTTTAGCGGATTTACAATTAATAACTATTCTATTAAATATTTATTAATATCTATTATGGGCCTTTATGTAGTTATAGTTCGAGTAATAGATTATCTAAGAGATAGAGCTTTAATTAATAATTTTATTTATGATATTGAAATCTCTAATGAAAAAAACACTCTTTTTATAAAAGGTTTATTGGATACAGGAAATGCTTTAAGGGAGCCAGTTACAAATTTACCTTGTATCATAATTGAAAGTACTTTTTTAGAAAATTTTAATATTAAAAGCAATGAGGAATTTTCAATTCCTTATAGAACAATCGGTGAAGATGGAAACTTAAAAGGGTTTAAAACTAATACAGTTAGGATAAGAGGTGAAGATGAAGAGTGGAAGGCAGTAGAAGTTATACTTTGTAAATGTAAAAACAAATTAAGTAAGGAAAATGAATTCAATGCATTATTATCAAGAGGAGTAATATAAAAATATGATGAAAATAAGGGTATTATTAAGTAGAATATTATCAAAGTTAAAGATTTTAAAAGGAGAGGTTCATTATGTGGGAGGTAGTGAGGCATTGCCACCTCCACTAAAAAAAGATGAAGAAGAAGAATTAGTTGAAAAATTAATTCATGGTGATGAATCTATTAGAGATATTTTAATTGAAAGAAACTTAAGATTAGTAGTGTATATTGCGAGAAAGTTTGAAAATACTGGAGTAGGAGTTGAAGACTTAATTTCAGTCGGTACAATTGGATTAATAAAGGCAGTTAATACTTTTAATCCAGAAAAAAAAATTAAGCTTGCAACTTATGCATCAAGGTGCATTGAAAATGAAATATTAATGTATTTAAGAAGAAATAGTAAAGTTAAAGCTGAAATTTCATTTTATGAGCCTTTAAACATAGATTGGGATGGTAACGAACTTTTGCTATCGGATATTTTAGGAACAGAAAATGATATAGTTTATAACTTAATAGAAGATGAAATAGATAAAGAATTATTATTCTTAGCTTTAAAACACTTAAATGATAGAGAAAAGGAAATAGTAAGATTAAGATTTGGATTGAATGGTACAAGAGAGAAGACTCAAAAAGAAGTAGCTGATATGCTTGGTATATCTCAATCCTATATTTCAAGACTAGAAAAGAAAATTATTAATAGACTAAAAAAAGAAATCAATAAAATGATTTAGGTTGTCTTGAGTATAAAACGTATTACTCTCGGGGATACTTTTTAATGCAGTATGTTATTACTTCATAAGGGGTTGATAAGCTTGATTATTAATAAGGTAGAAATATGTGGGGTAAATACCTCAAAATTACCTATCTTAAAAGAAAAAGAAAAAAGAGAGTTACTTTTAAGTATGAGGGATGGAAATAAAAGTGCAAGAGAAACTTTCATTAAGGGGAATCTAAGATTAGTTTTAAGTGTGATTCAAAGGTTTAATAATAGGGGTGAAAATGTAGATGACTTATTTCAAGTTGGTTGTATTGGATTAATGAAGGCTATAGATAATTTTGACTTAGGGCAAAATGTAAAATTTTCAACTTATGCAGTTCCGATGATAATAGGTGAAATAAGGAGATATTTAAGAGATAATAATTCTATAAGAGTAAGTAGATCTTTAAGAGATATAGCATATAAAGCTTTATTGGTAAGAGATAGGTTAATTAAGGAGAATAATAAGGAGCCAACGGTTTCTCAAATAGCAAAGGAACTTAATTTGCCAAGGGAAGAAGTTGTATTTGCTTTAGATGCAATACAAGATCCAGTGTCGTTATTTGAACCTATTTATCATGATGGTGGAGATGCAATTTACGTTATGGATCAGATAAGTGATTCTAAAAATACTGATGAAAGTTGGCTTGAAAATATTTCTATTAAAGAGGCTATGAAAAAATTAAATGACAGAGAAAAGCTTATATTAACATTAAGATTTTTTAATGGTAGAACTCAAATGGAAGTAGCTGATGAAATTGGAATATCACAAGCGCAAGTATCTAGGCTAGAAAAAACTGCATTAAAGCATATGAGAAAATATGTTTAGGGCTCTTAATTGAGCTCTTTAAAATAACTATGATGTGTACATGCTGTATTTGTAAAGGAGGATATTTATGGGATTTTTTGATAATATTAAAATGGAAGATGAAAGACCTATAGAAGAAGAAAATGAGTTGCTATTACATTCATTAAATGCAATTAGAACTATGGAGGTAATAGATATTAAGACTGGTTCTAAAATTGGTTATATTAAGGATTTTGTAATAGATATTAAAGAAAGTAAAGTAGTATCAATATTGCTACCTGGAATGGCTAAAGGATGGTTTGGTAAAGAAGAAGATATAGAAATTCCTTGGAATAAAGTAAAAAAGGCAGGTATAGAAGTTATATTAGTTGATAGTACTGATATAGAAAATTTAAATTTATAAAAATAATATGGAAAAAGCATATAAAAATATGTATAATTTATATTATATATAGATACTTAAGAAAGGCGTGAATAAGATGAGGTGTCCATTTTGTTCCTTTGAGGAAAGCAAGGTTGTAGATTCAAGATCAACTGATGATAATACTACAATTAGAAGAAGGAGAGAATGTTTAAAGTGTAATAAAAGATATACTACATATGAAAAGGTTGAAGACATTCCAATATTAGTTGTAAAAAGGGATTCTACCAGAGAAAATTTTAATAAGGAAAAAATTATAAATGGATTAATTCGAGCATGTCAAAAAAGACCAGTATCAAGAATGCAAATTGAGGAATTAGCAGAGGATATAGAAAAGACTATATCAAATAAAATGATAACGGAAGTTAATTCTAAAATTATAGGCGAAATGGTAATGGAAAGATTAAAAGAAGTAGATGAAATATCCTATGTTAGATTTGCTTCAGTATATAGAGAATTTAAAGATATAAATACATTTTTAGAGGAAATAAAAAATTTAGTTTCTAAAAAGTAAAAGATTAACTTAAAATAGAGGATTCTATTTTAAGTTAATCTTTTTGACTTTAGTTAAAAATAAGTTAAAAATTTTTTTATAACTTAAAATAAATAGAAAAGGATATTAATAAATGGTAAAATGTATTAAAATAGTTAAATGAGGTGGCTAGATGATAAGCTTATATAAAGATGATGTTAAAGAAGTAGAAGATTTCTTAATATATAACATAGGTAAGATAAATATAGTTTTTTCAACAGCAAAGGATGATAGAAGTTTTAATAGATATAAAGATTATGGGATAAAAAACTTAAATAGTATTATAAGAGACTTTAACTTAAAAAACGTTGAATATTTAAATCAAATTCATAGCGATAAGGTTTATATATATGACAATTCTAATAAATCTATAAAAGATGAAGAGGGAGATGCTTTAATAACAAAGGAAGAAAATACAGCAATAGGTGTTTTTACTGCTGATTGTGTTCCTATAATTATAGCGGATGTTAAAAATAACGTTATTGCATCTATTCATAGTGGATGGAGAGGAACATTTAATTCAATAGTGATAAGAACTTTAGAAAAAATGGTAAATGAATTTAATATAGATATAAATGAAACTAAAATATTTATAGGACCTCATATTAGACAATGTTGTTATGAGGTTTCAGAGGAACTTAAAGAAAACTTCATAGAAAAGACTAAAATAAATAAAGATTTATTGTTTAAAGGTAGAAACTTAAGTATGGAAGAGTGTATATTAAAAGATATTAGAGAGTTTGGAATTAGTGAAGAGAATATTTATTCATTGAAACTTTGCACTCATTGTGAAGAAAACTTAAAGTTATATTCCTATAGAAGATCAGTGGGTACTTATGGAAGATTATTTTCATTTGCTTTTATAAAATAAGGAGGGGTAGTTATGGCAGCAGAAAAAATACTTGTGGTAGATGATGAGGATCATATAGTTGAACTTATAGGCTATAATTTAATTAATTCAGGGTATAATGTGATTACAGCTAATAATGGTATAGATGCAGTAAAATTAGCAAAGGAAGAGAATCCAAATTTAATTTTACTTGATTTAATGATTCCTGGTTTAGATGGATTCGATGTATGTAAGAGTATTAGAGGGGATGCTAATACTAAAGAAATATCAATTATTATGTTAACTGCTAAGGGAGAGGAATTAGATAAAATATTAGGATTAGAGCTTGGAGCTGATGATTATATAACAAAGCCATTTTCTATAAGAGAGTTACTTGCTAGAATAAAAGCTATACTTAGAAGAACAAAGGCTTCAAGTGGTAGTGAAGAGATATTTAAAGCTAATGATATTTATATTAATTTTGATAGAAGAGAAGTTAGTATATTAGATAAGAAAATTGATTTGACATTAAAGGAATTTGAACTTCTAGAAATATTAGTTAAAAACAGAGGAAAGATATTAACTAGAGAAACTCTTTTAGATAAAATATGGGGATATGAATATGTTGGAGAAACTAGAACTGTTGATGTTCACATAAGATATTTAAGAAAAAAAATAGAGGTTGATGATAAAAATCCTAAATTTATAGAAACTATAAGAGGAGTAGGATATAGGTTTAATCCTAATAATTAGAATATGAAGAAAAGAATATTAGCATCATCATTAATAACTGTAATTTTTGCATTAATAGTAGTGACTTGTTCTTTTATTGCATTAGTAAATATAAAGGAAATAGATAAGACAAAAGAGATATTATCAACATATAACGAGGTCATTATAAAAAATAATATTTTTAATGATAAAGATTTGAATGAATTTTCTATAAATAGAACAAAGGTTAGGTTTACTATAGTAGATAGTGAAGGAAATGTTATAAATGATACAGATAATGATAATCTTGAAAATCATTTAGATAGAGAAGAGATAGAAGAGGCATTTAAAAATGGAAATGCTTCAACTACAAGATTTAGTAATACTCAAGGGATTGATGTTGTTTATTATGCAACTAAAATTGATGAAAATACAGTAATTAGAGCATCAGTACCTCTTAGCAATGTAAGAGTATTTTCAGAAGGCTACATAAAATATTATATTATAATTATAATTTTTGTAATCTTATTATCTCTTGGTCTTTCATTAAAATTAATTAGAGCAATTATATATCCAGTTAAAGAATTAGAAATGGCGACATATAAAATAGCAAATGGAGATTATAGTAGAAGGGTTAATATATTTACTAATGATGAAATAGGATCATTAGCAAGTACTTTTAATGATATGGCTGAACAACTCCAATCTAGAATATCAGACTCTGCAGATAAACAAAATAAGTTAGAGGCAATTTTAGAAAGTATGGAAAGTGGAGTAATTGCTGTAGATAATAAGCAAAATGTAATTCTAATTAACCCATATGCTAAAAATTTATTTGGAATTAATAGAGATATTATTGGTGAAAATATTTCAGAATATATAATTGATTACGATATAATATCATTTATGAGAAACGTACCTGAAATTGAGACTAAAGAAATTAAACTTATGCATCCGATTCCTAGAGAACTTCGAATTAAGAAAGCACCTATTATTAATTCAAGAAAGATACCAATAGGAATTGTTGTTACAGTTTTGGATATAACTGATATAAAAAGACTTGAGAATATGAGAAGTCAATTTGTAGCAAATGTTTCTCATGAGTTAAAAACACCGTTAACATCTATAAAAGGTTTTGCAGAAACTTTAAAGTATGTGGAAGATAATAACACTAGGAATAAGTTTTTAGATATAATAGATAAAGAAGCAGAAAGATTAACAACATTAATCAATGATATTTTAATTTTATCTAATATTGAAAATAGTAACAAGATGAAGGAGGAAGAATTTAATCCCTCTGAAGTAATTGAAGATGTAATAAATATGTTTGTTAATAATTTTAACAATAAAGAAGTTAAAATATGTTTTGAGGATAAAGGCACAAAGATTTTAATAGGAGATAGGGATAAATTCTATCAAATGATGCTAAATTTAGTGGAAAATGCTATAAAATATTCTAATGATAGCGTTAAAATTAACATTAAAACATACGAAAATAAAGATTATGCATATGTAGAAGTTGAAGATAATGGAATGGGAATTCCAAAGGAAGATTTACCTAGGATATTTGAAAGATTTTATAGAGTTGATAAATCCCGTGCTAAGGGTGGAACTGGGCTAGGATTAGCAATAGTAAAACATATTACTAAAATGTTTAATGGGGAGATTTATGTAGATTCAATTTTGAATAAAGGAACAAAATTCACTATAAAAATAAGAAAAACTAAGAAACTAACAGATTTCATATTTTAAAAGAATTGTATTAAATAATATTTAATTTTAGATATTATTTTAAATACAATTCTTTTTTGTATTTAAAATAGAATTATTTCATTGAACTTCTTATATTAAAACATATAAGAAATGTTAAATTTTTTTAACATAATCCTAACCTTTCTTAACTTTTAACTAATATTTACTTAACTTTTAGGGATTAATATAAGTATGTAAGGAAAATTAATAAAAAAATATATAAATTATTAATTTGGAGGAGAAATTTATGAAAAGAAAAAGTTTAAAACTTTTATGTACAGCTTTACTAGTAACAATGGTGGGAGGGGCTGTTGTTGGATGTGGTAACAGTTCATCAAATGAAAATTCAGAAGGAGGAAGTGTTACAATATCAATTTCAGGATCAACATCCGTTGGACCGTTAATGGGAAAATTAGCAGAAAAGTTTGAAGCGGATAATAGTAATGTTTCAATAGAAATAAATGAAGTTGGATCATCAGCAGGAATTAAAGATGCTATAAATGGAGTATCAGAAATAGGAATGTCATCAAGAGAATTAAAATCTGAAGAAGAAAGTCAAGTAAAGGCAACAACAATTGCTTATGATGGTATTGCAATAATAACTAATAACAATAATCCAATTAAAAACATAACAATTGATCAAATTAAAGGAATATATACTGGACAAATAACGAACTGGAATCAAATTGAAGGCGGAAAAGATGCACCGATAGTCGTGGTTTCAAGAGAAGAAGGATCAGGGACTAGAGATGCTTTCCAAGAAATAGTTGGATATAAATCAGAAGAATTAATAGCAAATGCAATGATAGCAAATGCAACAGGAGCAGTTAAAGAAACAGTAGCTGGAAATGATAATGCTGTAGGATTCGTATCTTTTGAATACTTAGATGATGAAGTAAATATAGTAAATGTTGAAAATGTTGAGCCAAAGGCTGAGTTAGTTCAATCTGGAGAATATAAGATATCAAGACCATTCATCGTAGTAAATAAGGAAGGTAGCTTAAGTGAAGAAGGACAAAAGTTCATCGACTTTATTCTAAGTGATGAAGGGCAAACTATGGTTAAGGATAACAAAGCAATTCCAGTTAAATAACTGATTTATTAAGAATGCTCCAGGTGAGCATTCTTACTTTCATAGGAGAGGATAAGCATGTTAAAGGTTAAAAGTAATAATAAAAGTAAGTATGTTATAGAAAATATTTCAAAAGGAGTATTTTTAGCAAGTGCTCTTATTGCAGTAATAAGTTTATTAGTAATTATAGGATTTGTATTTTATAAAGGATTAACACCATTTATAAGCAAAGGATATTCTTTTAGTGAATTTTTCTTTGGTACTAAATGGGTGCCAAGTTCAGATAAATATGGAGTTATGCCTATGGTGATTGCATCTATATTTGGAACTTTAGGGTCTTTAGTAGTAGGTGTACCAATAGGTATATTAACAGCTATATTTATAGCAGAAGTTGCACCAAGAAAAATTGGAAAAATTATTTCAGGTGCTGTTGAACTTTTAGCTGGAATTCCATCTGTATTATATGGTGTGTTTGGTTTGGCAGTGATTGTTCCATGGATTATGGATACTTTTAATCTTCCGAAGGGACAAAGTCTTTTAGCTATTATAATAGTTTTATCAATTATGATGCTACCAACAATAGTAACAGTTTCAGAAACTGCAATAAGAGCAGTTCCTAAATCATACAAGGAAGGTTCTTTAGCTTTAGGAGCTTCACATATAGAGACAACATTTAAAGTAGTTGTTCCAGCAGCTAAATCAGGTATTTTAGCAGCTGTAGTTTTAGGTATAGGAAGAGCAATTGGTGAGACAATGGCAATAATATTAGTAGCAGGAAACTCTCCAATAATTCCTACATCAATTATGGATTCAGTAAGACCACTTACTACTAACATAGCATTAGAAATGGGATACGCATTTGGAACTCATCAAGAAATGTTATTCGCTACAGGGGTCATATTATTCTTATTCATATTATTATTAAACTTAGTATTAAGTAAACTTTCTAATAAGGAAGGTAACTAGTTATGAGAAAATTTAAAGAAAATTTATTAAAAATATTATTATGGTTATCTGCAGCTATTACTGTAGGTATGTTAGTATTTATATTAGGATTTATATTTTTAAAGGGATATAAATTAATTAATATAGATTTTATAACTAAAAATTATTCTGCATCAGGAGATGGCGGTATTCTTCCTATGATAATATCTACTTTATATACAGTATTTATTTCTATAATAGTAGCAACTCCTATAGGTGTATTAGCAGCAATTCATTTAACAGAATATGCAAAACAAGGTAAAATGGTAAAGATGATTAGATTTGCTACAGAAAGCTTATCAGGTATACCATCAATAGTATATGGTTTATTTGGATCTATATTTTTTGTTGTTACATTAAAATTTGGATATTCATTACTTGCTGGATCACTTACGGTTGCAATTATAATTTTACCAGTAATTATAAGAACAACAGAAGAATCTTTAAAGTCAGTTCCACCATCATATAAGGAAGCTTCATTAGGGCTTGGAGCAACTAGATTCCAAACTTTATATAAAGTTATAGTACCGAGTGCTATACCTGGTATATTAGTTGGTGTAATATTATCAGTTGGTCGTGTAGTAGGAGAATCAGCAGCTATATTATTAACAGCAGGAACAGTTGCAAAAATGCCAAAAGGAATAATGTCAAGTGCAAGAACTTTAACGGTTCATTCTTATTTAGTAACTCAAGAAGCTGGTAATATAGAACAAGCAGCAGCAGTTGGTATAGTTTTAATAGTAATAATATTAGTTTTAAATCTATTAGCAAAGTTAATTACTAAAAAATTTAATAAGGCAAATTATTAATTTTTATGATACTAAGAGGTGTAAGTATGTCAAATGAAAATATGAAAAAAATTCAAGTTAGAAATTTGAATTTATATTATGGTGATAATCAAGCATTAAAAAATATAAATATAGATTTAGAGGAACATAAGGTTACAGCATTTATTGGGCCATCAGGCTGTGGAAAATCTACATTTTTAAGAACTATAAATAGAATGAATGATTTAATAGATAATGTTAAAATAGAAGGAGAAATCCTTGTTGATGGCGAAGATATATATAAAAGCAAGGATGTAATTGCATTAAGAACAAAAGTTGGGATGGTTTTCCAGAAACCAAATCCTTTTCCAATGTCAATTTATGATAATATAGCTTATGGTCCTAGATTACATGGAATAAGAGATAAAAAGAGCTTAGATGAAATAGTTGAAAAAAGTTTAAAAGGTGCTGCACTTTGGGATGAGGTAAAAGATAGACTTAAAAAGAGTGCTTTAGGATTATCAGGAGGACAACAACAAAGATTATGTATTGCTAGAACTATAGCAGTTTCGCCTGAAATAATACTAATGGATGAACCAACTTCAGCTTTAGATCCAATTTCTACTAATAAAATGGAAGATTTAATGGAAGAATTAAAGAAAAAATACACAGTAGTAATAGTAACTCACAATATGCAACAAGCTGGAAGAATTGCAGATAAAACAGCATTCTTTTTAAATGGTGAGATAATAGAATATGGTGATACTGAAGATATTTTTTACAAACCAAGAGATAAGAGGACTGAAGATTATATTACTGGAAGATTCGGCTAAAATTAATAAGAGGTGATTAAAGATGATGAGAGAAATGATGAGCAATAAAATTAAGTTACTTAATTCCGAGCTAATTGAAATGGCGAGTTTAGTTGAAAAGCAAATATATGATAGTATGACTGCTTTGAAAAACCAAGATTTAGATTTATCAAAAAAAGTTATGAAAAACGATGATAAAGTAGATGAGCTTCAAAGGGTTATTGAAGAAAAGTGCATCAAGTTTATGGCTACTGAATCACCATTAGCTAGAGATTTAAGAAGTATATATACTACAACTAAAATAGTTACTGATCTTGAAAGAATGGCAGATTATGCAGTTGATATATGTAAAATAGTTCCTAGAGTTAAAGGTGTAGACTTCTCAGATGATATAGCACCAATATGGGAATTGGTTGATATTATTAATAATATGATAAAACTGGCAATTGAGGCATATGTTAATGGAGATGAAAAGGCTGCCTATGAAATTTGTCATATGGATGATAGAGTAGATGCGATTTATCAAAGTATGTTTGGAATAGTATTAAAAAAGATGAGTAAAGATGAATCAATGATAAATCAAGGAACTCAAATTTTATTTGCATCTAAATATTTAGAGAGAATTGGGGATCATGTAACTAATATATGTGAATGGATAATATTCTCTAAAAAAGGTAATTACGTTGATTTAAATGAATAAATAATAAGTAATATCCTAAACATCCTCTTTGTAGAGGATGTTTTTTATTGACTATAGAATATTATTAATGTAATATAACATCAAGTGATAATTATAATTAGGTGAATTACGTTTAATAGAAAAAAGTATGTATTTTTATATTTTTTATAAGATATAACGTTCTTTTTATAAATATAGTATTGTTCATAAAATTATATTTAAAAAGATTGAGGTGAGAAAATGAAAAATTTAATTAGTAAAGTTGATGCTGGAAGTATTGCAGAAGAAGTAGGTATAGAAGTTAATGATGTTTTAATATCAATTAATGGTACACCTATAGATGATATTATAGATTATAGATTTTTAGCTGTAGATGAAGAAGTTATTTTAGAAATAGAGAAACCGGATGGAGAAATATGGGAATATGAAATTGAGAAAGATTATGGTGAAACTTTAGGACTTGAATTCCAAGGCGGAATAATGGATAAAGCAAAAAGTTGTTCAAATAAATGTATGTTTTGTTTTATTGATCAACTTCCAAAAGGAATGAGAGACACATTATATTTTAAAGATGATGATTCAAGATTATCATTTTTACAAGGGAATTTTGTTACTTTAACCAATATGAAAGATGAGGATATTGATAGAATAATAAGATATAAGATTAGTCCTATTAATATCTCTGTACATACAACTAATCCTGATCTTAGGGTTATGATGCTTAGAAATAGATTTGCAGGATCTATTATGGAAAGGCTTAGAAAATTAAGAGATGCAGAAATTGAAATGCATGCTCAAGTTGTTTGTATACCTAATGTTAATAATGGTGAGGAACTAAGAAAAACTGTAAAAGATTTATATGAATTATATCCTTATGTAAAAAATGTTGCAGTGGTTCCTATAGGTATTACTAAGTTTAGAGAAAATTTGCCTAAGCTTGATACATTTACAAAAGAATCAGCTAAAAATGAGATTATGATGATTCAAGACTTACAGAGGAAGTTTGTTGAAGAAACTGGAGCACCATTTGTAAGGCTTTCAGATGAGTTTTATATAACAGCAGGACTAGATGTTCCAAATGAAGAATTTTATTCTGAATATGATCAATTAGAAGATGGGATAGGAATGATAAGGTATTATAGAGAAGTTGTTAATAGATCTTTAGAGTTTTTAAATAGAGATCTTAAAGGAAGTTTTTCTATGGTAACTGGTGAATTGGCCTATAATGAAATAAAAAAATCAGCAGATAGTATAATGAAGTGTAATCCTAATATTAAAATAGATGTATATAAGGTTATAAATAACTTCTTTGGAAATACTATTACAGTAGCAGGTCTTTTAACAGGAACTGATATAATAGATCAGCTGAAAGGTAAAATAAAAACAGATTATTTAATTATGTCAAGTAATATGTTTAGAAAAGGATATGAATTAGCACCAGCTGATATGGTTATGTTAGATGACTTAAATATTCATGATATAGAAGAAGCTTTAAACGTTAAGGTTATAGTTTGTGATTATACAGGTGATGACCTTATTGATGTAATAAATGCAAATTGTAAGGAGGATTAATAATGGGAAAACCAATAGTTGCAATAGTTGGAAGACCAAATGTAGGTAAATCTACTTTATTTAATAAATTAGCAGGGCAGAGGATATCCATAGTTCAGGATACTCCAGGAGTTACTAGAGATAGAGTATATGCTCAAGCAGAATGGTTAAATTATAATTTTACTATGATTGATACAGGTGGTATTGAACCGGAAAGAGAAGATATAATTGTAAAGCAAATGAGAAGGCAAGCTAATATTGCGATAGAAACAGCAGATGTAATAGTATTTGTTGTTGATGGAAAGGAAGGATTAACACCTGCAGACCATGAAGTAGCAAGTATGCTTAGAAAAAGCAAAAAAGAAGTTGTTTTAGTTGTAAATAAAGTAGATAATCTAAAAGACGAAGATAATGCTTGGGAATTTTACAATTTAGGAATAGGGGATCCTATAACTATATCTGCATCTCAAGGCTTAGGACTTGGAGATATGCTAGATAGAGTAGTTGAAAACTTCGATAAGTATAATGAAGAAGACGAAGAAGATGAGTACATAAGAATAGCTATGATAGGTAAACCTAATGTAGGTAAATCTTCTTTAATAAATAGATTATTAGGGGAAGAGAGACTAATAGTTTCTAATATTCCAGGAACAACAAGAGATTCTATAGATAGTACATTAGAAACAGATTTAGGAAAATTTATTTTAGTAGATACAGCTGGTCTTAGAAGAAAGAGTAAAGTAAAAGAAGAAATAGAGAGATACTCTGTAATAAGAACTTATGCAGCCATAGAAAGAGCAGATGTTTGTATTCTAATGGTAGATGCTACTGAGGGCGTAACTGAGCAAGATGAAAAGATTATTGGATATGCTCATGAAATGAATAAGGCTATTATGGTTATAGTTAATAAGTGGGATTTAATAGAAAAAGACGATAAGACTATGCAAAGATATAAAGAAGATTTAGAAATGAAGCTAAAATTCTTAAAATATGCGAAATACTTATTTATCTCTGCTAAAACAGGCCAAAGAACCCATAAGGTTTTAGAAATAGCGAGAGAATGTTATGATAATTATTCAAAGAGAATTCCAACAGGAATATTAAATGAAGTTATAAATAAAGCAGTTCTTATGAAAGAACCCCCAATAGTAGGTCTTAAAAGAATGAAGATTTACTATGCTACTCAAGTTGCATCTAAACCGCCTAAATTTATTTTCTTTGTTAATGATTCTAATGCTAGACATTTTTCATATGAAAGATATCTTGAAAATCAATTAAGAGATAGCTTTGATTTTAGTGGTACTGGTATTCAAATAGAGTATAGAGAAAGGAAGGAATAATTTATGAGTCATGTGGCTTTTTTAGGAGGCGGTAGTTTTGGTACTGCTTTAGGAATATTATTGGCTAATAATGGATGTGAAGTTAGTATATATGACAGAAAGAAATCTGTAGTTAATGATATAAATATTAACAGAAAAAATGATAAGTATATTAAAAATTTGAATATACCTAAAAATGTCACTGCTTATAATGATCTTGATGAAACTATAAAGGACGCAAAATTTATAGTTTTATCTGTTCCATCTCATGTAATAAGAGCAGTATCCAGCTCTTTGAAAGATAAGATAAGTGAAGATGTTGTTATTATTAGCATAGCAAAAGGAATTGAAGAGGGATCAAACTTAAGATTATCACAAGTCATAGAAGAAGAACTTCCTAACAATAAAGTAGTAATATTATCAGGACCAAGTCATGCAGAAGAAGTTGCTTTTGATATACCAACAACAGTAGTAGTTGCTTCTAGAGATTTAGATGCAGCAAATAAAGTTCAAGATTTATTTATAAGTAAAAACTTTAGAGTTTACACAAATGATGATTTAGTGGGAGTAGAAGTTGGTGGTGCAGTTAAGAATATTATTGCATTAGCTGCTGGGGTTTGTGACGGAATTGGTTATGGTGATAATTCTAAGGCTGCTTTAATGACAAGAGGAATGGCTGAAATAGTTAGAATTGGTATAAAGCTTGGAGGAAATCCGGAAACTTTTCTTGGACTAACAGGAATGGGTGATTTAATAGTAACATGTACTAGTCTTCATTCTAGAAATAGAAGAGCAGGATTTTTAATAGGTAAAGGAGAATCTACTGAAGAAGCTATTAAAGATGTTGGAATGGTAGTAGAAGGTATTAAAGCTTGTAAAGCATTCTATGAGATAAAGGAAAAGCTTAATGTTGAAATGCCAATTACAGATGTATTATATAAGATTTTATTTGAGAAAAAAGATCCTAAAGAGGCTGTAGTAGCTCTAATGGAAAGGGAAAAGAAAAACGAAATATATTATTAATCTTAAGGAAGAAAAGCGGTGTAGTTTTTCTTCCTTTTTAGATTTAGGAATATTTTTTTAGTTTCCATAATATAGTACTATATAATGATTTAAAAATTAAAAAAAGTTGTATATTTTTTTAATTTTTAGAATATATATATAGTGTTAAAAATAAGTAGGAGGGTACACTGTGGACAGCTTTAATATATATAAGGATATAGCTGAAAGAACACAAGGGGACATATATGTAGGTGTTGTAGGACCGGTTAGAACAGGAAAATCAACATTTATTAAAAAATTTATGGACCTCATGGTAATACCAAAGATTGATAATAATTATAAAAAGGAAAGAGCAAAGGACGAGTTGCCTCAAAGTGGTTCAGGAAAGGGAATTCATACAACAGAACCCAAATTTGTTCCAAATGAGGCTGTTGAAATTACAATTGATGAAGAGATAAAATTCAAAGTTAGAATGGTAGATTGTGTTGGCTATATAGTTAAAGGGGCAGTAGGGTATATGGATGGAGATGAAGCTAAAATGGTAAATACTCCATGGTACGAATACGAAATACCTTTTGAAGATGCAGCTGAAATAGGAACTAGAAAAGTTATTACAGATCATTCTACCATAGGTCTTGTAGTGACAACGGATGGAAGTATAACAGGAATTGAAAGAAATGAGTACTTAGAAGCAGAGGAGAGGGTAATAGATGAGTTAAAGGCAATAAGAAAGCCTTTTATAGTTGTACTTAATACAAAACATATAAATTCTCCTGAAACTAGAGCATTAAAAAAGGAGATTGAAGATAAATATGATGTTACTGTTCAAGTTATGGACGTAGCTAATATGAATGAAGATGATGTGGAAGATGTTTTCAAGCATGTACTTAAAGAATTCCCAGTGAAAGAAATCAACATAGATATGCCATCATGGGTAGAAAGACTTGAGCCTGATAATTGGCTTAAAAAAGATTTCTTTAGTGTTATTAAGGGGATGTGTGAAGATATAAATAGAATAAGGGATGTTAAATCTGTTATTAATATTTTAAAAGAAGAGGAAAATCTTGCGCCTATTGAAATGAATACTGTTAATTTAGGGGAAGGAAAGGCTAATATAAAATTAAAACCAAAAGATGGAATTTTCTATAATATATTAAGTGAGATTTGCGATTTAGATGTTAAATCGGAAAGTGATTTATTAGCTTTAATTAAAGATCTTAATTATGCTAAAAAAGAATATGATAAGGTTAAAGATGCATTAATAGATGTAAGAGAAACAGGCTATGGGCTAGTTCCACCTCAACTTTCTGAAATGAAGTTTGAAGAACCAGAAATGGTTAAGCAAGGAAATAGATTTGGTGTTAAATTAAAAGCATCTGCTCCATCTTTACATTTTATAAAAGCAAATATTAGAACTGAAATTAGTCCTATAATGGGATCTGAAAAAGAAAGTGAAGAACTTGTAAAATCATTAATGGAACAATTTGATGAGGATCCTGCATCATTATGGCAAAGTAATATGTTTGGTAAGCCGTTAGAAGTTTTAATTAGAGAAGGTCTACAAAATAAATTGTATAAAATGCCTGAGGATGTACAAGTTAAAATTCAAAAAACTTTACAAAAGATTATTAATGAAGGTAGTGGAGGGTTAATCTGTATAATATTATGATTTTAGAGGTTGGTGGTTAAACCAGCCTCTTTTTAATATTTATAAATTATTACAGAGTTAATTTAATTGTTTGATAAACTTTGAAAATAATGATTTGTTAAATATGTTAAATTTAAATATTTATAATAAAGTTAAGGAAATTTATATAGGTATAATGAATAATATATATAAAGAATCTCTGAAAAGCTAATATACACTATAGAGAATTGAGGGATATTATGGAAAATAGATTTTATACCTATAGAAGAGTAGGATATTTAAAAGGAAGAATGGCAGAAAATTTAGGGGTGAAATTTACAGGTACCATTTATGCGTCCCCAGGGGTAATAAAGCATATAAAAAAGAGACATGGAAAACAATTAAGCAAAAAGATACTTGGAAATATTATAGAATGTATGAAGGAGATAATAGAAAACCCTGATTATATAGGGGTATATAAGCTAACAAATAATGGAATATATATAGAGTTAATAAAAAAAGCAGAAACAAATATTTTAATTGGAATAGATATTGATGATAAAAGAGATTATATATATGTTTCAACTATGTATCCAATAACTAATGGAAAGATAAAAAATAGATTGTACAGTGGTAAATTAATGGAATGGAAATAGAATTATAAGTTGAAAGATTAAGATAATAAGCATATAATGAATATGTTAGTTTTGAATTATATAATTGTTGAGGTGAGAAAAGGCTCCTCACGCGCTAAGGCTTTTAGTAAAAGAGATGTAGGATACGCCGACCTACCAACAATTTAATTTTTTTTGTTTTTAAACTTTTGGGAAACCAAGAGTTTTTATTTTATCAGTTAACATTAGGAGGAAAATATGAAGAAGGTAGCAGTTGTATTTAATGGTGGAACAATATCTATGAAGGTGGATGAAAGGATTAAGGCAGCAGTACCAAGTTTAACTGGAGAAGAAATTATGTCTATGGTTACTGGAATAGAAAAATATGCAAAAGTTGAATCCTATAGTTTTTCTAGTAAACCATCACCACATATGAGTATACACAATATGTTAGAACTTAGTAAATTCATAAAACAGTTAATAGAAAGAGAAGATATCGATGGAGTAGTACTAACTCATGGAACAGATACTTTAGAAGAAACTGCATACTTTTTAGATTTAACGATAGATTCTGAAAAGGTAATTGTAGTTACAGGGGCTATGAGAAGTAGTTCAGAACTAGGATATGATGGGCCATTTAATTTAGCTACTTCCATTTGTACAGCAATTTCAGAAGATGCTAAAGGAAGAGGAGTTTTAGTTTGCTTTAATGGTGAATTAAATTCAGCAGCAGAGGTAACAAAAGCTAATTCTATGGCTCTTAATGCATTTAAGACTCCAAATTTTGGACCAATAGGAATAGTAGATAACAATAAAGTTTTATTTTATAGAAAAACTATTAAACATAAAGTCTATCATGTAGAGAATATAAAAGATGATGTTGCTCTTATTAAGTGCGTTGCAGGAATGACATCTGATTTTATAGATTTTGTTATAGACAGAGGATATAAAGGTATAGTAATTGAAGCTTTAGGAAGAGGTAATGTACCTCCTGAAATGGTAAAGGGAATAAGGAGGGCCTTAAATAAAAATATACCTGTAGTAATTGTATCTAGATGTTTTGAGGGAAGAGTATATGAATCCTACGGTTATGAAGGTGGAGGTAAGATGTTAAAGGATTTAGGAGTATTTTTTGAAGAAAGTATGCCTGGGCAAAAGGCTAGAATAAAGTTAATAGTAGCATTATCAAGTGAAAAAGCAATAGATATTAAAGAATCATTTAAGAAAAACACTAATATTAATAATTAATTAAAAGGAGAAGTTACTATTGTATTTAATTATAGAATGTAACTTTTCTTTTTATTATATAAATGTTAATATTCTGTGAACAAATCATTGACATAGATATATAAAATATTTTATATTAAGTATGGTAAAATAATAAAAAATAAATTTAATTATATTTTATATTTTTGTATATAAAGCTTTGGAGGCATATATGGTTAAAAGTATGACTAGTTTTGGTAGAGCTAGTAATGAAGAAGGAAGTAAACATTTATTTTCAGTTGAAATGAAAAGTGTAAATAGTAGATACTTAGATGTTAATGTAAGGTTACCTAAAAGTATTATTTCATTAGAAGAAGAGATAAGAAAATTAGTTAATTCAAAACTTTCTAGAGGAAAAGTAGATATATTTATTAATCAAAAAAGCTATTCTCAAGGAGAAGGTATAGCAAAGCTAAATTTAAAGTTAGCTGAAAGCTATTTTAACTGTTTAAAGGAAATAGAAAAAAACTTTGAGGTTAAAAATGATATTACTATCACACAAATAGCTAGATTCCCAGATGTAATTAATGTTGTTGAAGAAGAAGATTCCATTGATGAAATTTGGTCATATATTAAGCCTCTTATAAATTCATCTTTAGATATGATGGATAATATGAGGATGGTTGAAGGAGAAAAGCTTAAGGAAGATATACTAATTAAGCTTAAAGAAGTTGAAGATATAGTATTGAATATAGAGAAAATTGCAGATACTGTACCTAATACATACAAGAGAAAACTAGAAGTAAAGCTTAAAGATTTATTAGATGGTATAGAAATAGATGAAAGTAGAATTGCACAAGAAGTAGCTATTATTGCGGATAAAAGTGCGGTAGATGAGGAAATTACAAGGCTAAACAGTCATATAAATCAAATGAGAATTACATTTGAAGAAGGTGGCCAAATAGGAAGAAAACTTGACTTTATAATTCAAGAAATGAATAGAGAAGCTAATACAATAGCTTCAAAATCTAGTGATATGGATATGACTAATTATGTCATTAACATAAAAAATTTAATAGAAAAAATAAGAGAACAAGTGCAAAATATAGAATAATCAGGAGGAAAGTAATGGGAATCAAATTAATTAACATTGGATTTGGCAATATTGTATCTGCTAATAGACTTGTTGCTATAGTTAGTCCAGAATCAGCACCTATTAAAAGAATAATTCAAGAAGCTAGAGATAGAGGGATGCTTATAGATGCAACATATGGTAGAAGAACTAGAGCGGTTATTATCACTGATAGTGACCATGTGATTTTATCTGCAGTTCAACCTGAAACAGTTGCACATAGACTAGTAGTAAAGGATGAAACAGTAGACGAGGTTGATGAATAATGCATAGTAATAGAGGTGTTTTAATAGTTATTTCAGGTCCATCTGGAGCTGGAAAAGGAACTATTTGCAAAGCTTTATTAGAAAAGCATGACAATATTTATATTTCAGTTTCTGCAACTACTAGAGCTCCAAGAGAAGGAGAAGTAGAAGGAGTAAATTATTACTTTTTATCAAAAGAAGATTTTGAAGTAAAGGTTAGAGAAAATGGTTTTCTAGAATATGCAAATGTTCATGGAAATTTTTATGGTACCCCAAAGGGGAATGTAGAAAAAATGCTTGAAGATGGTAAGGATGTTATTTTAGAAATAGATATCCAAGGCGCATTGCAAGTTAAAGAAAATTTTAAAGAAGGTGTATTTATCTTCATTCTTCCACCATCCATGGAAGAATTGAAGCAAAGAATTATAAAAAGAGGTAGTGAAACAGAAGAATCCTTAATGACTAGATTTAAGAATGCTTACAAGGAAATTAATTATGTTTCTAAATACAACTATGCTGTAGTTAACGATACTTTAGAGTTAGCTGTAGAAAAGGTAGAATCAATAATAACAGCAGAAAAATGCAGAGTTGATAGAATAAAAGAAAATTCAATTTTAGATTCTAAGGAGGGCTTAATTCATGAACAACTCTATGATTAATCCATCAGTAATGGATTTACTTAAAAAGGTAGATGACAGATATTCATTAGTAATGGTAACTTCAAAAAGAGCAAGACAATTAATAAATGGTAGTAAACCATTAGTTGAAACAAAATCTAAGAAACCACTTACAATAGCAATAAATGAAGTTAATGAAGGGGAAGTAGGATATGAACCTACTCCAGTAAAAGAAGGATCAAAATAAATGAATAATAAAAGGTGTGTGTGTGTAGGAGTAAGTGGAGGTATTGCAGCTTACAAAGCATTAGATATTGTAAGTGCATTAAGCAAAAAAGATATTGATGTAAGAGTGATTATGACTGAGTCAGCAACTAAGTTTGTTACTCCTTTACCATTTCAATCTTTAAGTAAAAATATGGTTGTAACGGACATGTTTGCAGAACCAAAAGCTTTTGAAATTCAGCATATATCATTAGCTAAAAGAGCAGATGTTTTCTTAGTAGCCCCTGCCACAGCAAATATTATTGGAAAAGTTGCAAATGGAATAGCTGATGATATGTTATCAACAACTATTATGGCAACTAGAGCAAAAATTATATTTGCTCCAGCAATGAATACTAATATGTATGAAAATCCAATAGTTCAAGAAAATATTGAAAAACTAAAAAAACTTGGATGTGAGTTTATAGAACCAGCATCAGGAGTACTTGCTTGTGGTGATGAAGGAAAAGGTAAGCTTGCAGATGTTAATACAATAATAGAAAAAGTATTAAATGCATTAGATAATAAAGATTTACCTAAAGATTTACTTGGAAAAAATGTTTTAATAAGTGCAGGTCCTACTCATTCTAATATAGATCCAGTTAGATTTATTACAAATAAATCTACAGGGAAAATGGGATATGAGATAGCAGAAGAGGCTAGGGACAGAGGAGCTAATGTTACCTTAGTTTCAGGACCTACTAAGTTAAATCCTCCAAATGGAGTTAAGGTAATACGTGTAACTACAAATGAAGAAATGAAAAATGCAATTTTAGAGAATTATGATAATAGCGATATAGTTATTAAATCTGCAGCAGTTGCAGATTATAAAATTAAAAATTATAGTAATGAAAAGATAAAAAAAGGCGATGGTGATTTAGTTTTAACCTTTGTAAGAGATAATGATATATTACAAATATTAGGTGAAAATAAAAAACATCAAATTTTAGTGGGATTTGCCGCTGAAAGTAGCAATTTTATTGAAAATGCAAAGAAAAAGATTAAAAATAAGAACTTAGATTATATTGTAGTAAATGATATTACAAGTAATGATACTGGCTTTGCTAGTGATGATAACAAAGTTACAATTCTTTCCAAAGATGGAGAAGAATTTGATTTAGAAAAGATGAGTAAAAGAAAAGTTGCATCAAAAATCTTTGAAACTATATTAAGAAAGCGCTAAAATGCGCTTTCTTTTATATAAGTCTATAGTATACCTAATAAAAGGGTGATGAATTTGAAAATATATGCAGAAATTGTTATTAATAGTGATGCGTTAGAAATAGATAAACCTTTTACTTATGAAGTTCCAGAAGAACTAATGAAAGATATAGTTGTAGGACAATGGGTAAAGGTACCTTTTGGTATTAGAAATTCTCTTGTAGATGGCTTTATATTATCTATAAAAGAAGATGAAATAAGTGGTATAAAAATAAAAAAGATTAAGTCTATATCATTATTAGAACCACTTCTAACTAAAGATGATATAAAATTAGTAAATTTTTTAAAAGAAAATTATTTATGTAAATATATAGATGGAATTAGACTCCTTATTCCTCAAGGAATTTTAAAGGGCGTAAATAATAAATATAAGCAAGTAGTTGCTATAGGAAATAAAGAATTTTCTAAGGAAATAGAAGATAAATATGGTGATATCCTAAATTTTATAAAAAAAAATAATGGTAAATTCAACAAAAGTGAATTAACTAAAAAATATGGACTATCTACATATAAAATAAATAAACTTATAAAAGAAGATTATTTGAAAGTAGAGGAAGAAGTAGTTTACAGATATAATTTTAAGGAATATATTGAATATAAAGAAAAAGCTTTAACAAAAGATCAAATTAATGCTATTGAAAGTATAGAGAAATCAGATAAGAATGTTATTTTATTAAAAGGCGTAACTGGCTCTGGAAAAACTGAAGTATATATGAATCTTGTAAGAAAGGAATTGTTAGAGGGAAAAGCTGCTATAATTCTTGTGCCAGAAATTTCTCTAACACCACAAATGATAGAACGGTTTAAAGGCAGATTTGGTAGGGAAGTGGCAGTTTTTCACAGTAAGCTATCAGATGGTGAAAGATATGATGAATGGTATAGAGTAAGAGCAGGTAAGGCTAGAGTAATTATAGGTGCTAGAAGTGCATTATTTTTACCAGCTCAAGATTTAGGAGTAATTATTATAGATGAAGAACATGAAAATACTTATAAATCTGAGCAAAATCCCAAATATGTTACAAGAGAAGTTGCTGAATTTATAAGTAAGCTTAATAATTGTAAAGTTATTTTAGGGTCAGCTACTCCATCAATAGAAACTTATTATAGAGCAATATCTGGAGAAATAGAACTTGTAGAATTGAATAATAGGGTAGACAATAAACCAATGCCTAAAATTGAAATAGTAGATATGAGAGAAGAATTAAATAGTGGAAATATCTCCATGTTTAGCAGAAAGCTATTTTTAGAAATGAAAGAAGCTTTAAATAAAAAAGAACAAATTATTTTATTTTTAAATAGAAGAGGTTTTTCCACTTTTGTATCTTGTAGAAGTTGTGGGTATGTATTTAAATGTCCAAAGTGTGATATTTCAATGACATATCATAAAAATGGATATTTAGTATGTCATTACTGTGGGCATGGACAGTATCAACCAAAGGTATGTCCTAAATGTAAGAGTAAATATGTTAAACATTTTGGAACAGGTACTGAAAAGGTTGAAGAAGAGGTTAAAAGACATTTTAAAGATGCAAAAGTATTAAGAATGGATATGGATACTACAAGGAATAAAAATTCTCATGAAACTATATATAATGCATTTAAAAATCGTGAAGGAGATATTTTAATTGGTACTCAAATGATATCTAAAGGTCTTGATTTTGAAAATGTTACTTTAGTAGGTATATTGGCAGCAGATATGTCTTTAAATATATCAGATTACAGGGCGGCAGAGAGGACATTCCAAATTATAACACAAGTATCAGGAAGAGCAGGCAGAGGGCAAAAAGAAGGAAAAGTAATTTTACAAAGCTATAATCCCAGTCATTATAGTTTAAATTATGCTAAAAATTATGATTATGAAGGCTTTTATAATGAAGAATTTACAACTAGAGGTTTGATGTATTATCCTCCTTTTGGTAGAATACTATTAGTAAATGTTTCATCTAAAAATGAAAATGCATTGAAAAATTTTATGAATACATTAAAAAATGAACTAAGTAGTATATCTAATAGTGAGGAGAATATTGATATGCTTGGTCCAGTACCCTGTATAATTACAAAAATAAAAGATAATTTTAGATGGCAAATTATTTTTAAAGGAGATTTATCTTTAGATTTTTGTAAAAAAATAAAAGATAAACTTTATCAATTAAATAAGAATGTATATAATGAAATAAAAGTAACTATTGATATTAATCCCAATAATTTGACTTAGGAGGTAAAATAAATGGCAATTAGAAATATTAGAATAAATGGTGATGAAGTTTTAAGAAAGAAATGTAAGGATGTTACTGAAATAACACCTAGAACTATTAAATTAATAAAAGATATGGCGGATACTATGTATGAAGCTGATGGAGTAGGTCTTGCAGCACCACAAGTAGGAATTCTTCAAAGAATATTTGTTATAGATGTTTTTGACGATTATGGACTTAGAGTATTTATAAACCCAGAAATATTAGAAGTTTCAGGTAGTCAAATAGGAGAAGAGGGATGTCTAAGTGTTCCAGGAGAAGCAGCAGATATAGAACGTCCAAACTATGTAAAAGTAAAGGCTTTAAATGAAAAAGGTGAAGAATTTATTTTAGAAGCTACTGAGCTTTTAGCAAGAGCTATACTTCATGAAAATGATCATTTAAACGGAAAACTATTTATAGACTATTTAAAATAACAAAGGAGGTTTAACATGAAAATAGTATTTATGGGGACTCCAGATTTTGCGGTACCATCTTTAAAGAAGATAATTGATACTTTTGGGGTTGAATGTGTATTTACACAACCTGATAAACCTAAGGGAAGAGGTAAAAAAATTGCATATTCACCTGTAAAAGAAGTAGCTTTAGAGCATAATATAAAGGTATTACAACCTATGAAGTTGAAAAATGATGAAGAAGCTATAAAATATTTAAAGGATTTAAAACCTGATTTTATTATAGTAGTAGCTTTTGGACAGATTTTAACTAAAGAAGTTTTAGATATTCCAAAGTATGGATGTATTAACTTACATGCATCTTTGCTTCCTATGTATAGGGGTGCTGCTCCTTTAAATTGGGCAATAATAAATGGGGAAAAGAAATCAGGTAATACAACTATGTTAATGGATGTAGGATTAGATACAGGAGATATGCTTTTAAAAGATGAGGTTGAAATAACTGATGATATGACAGCTGGAAATCTTCATGATATTTTAATGGAAAGAGGAGCAGATTTATTAATAGAGACTATAGAAGGTTTATATAATGAAACAATTACTCCTAAAAAACAATCAGATGAAACTTTTTATGCTAAAATGCTAAATAAAGAATTAGCTTTAATAAATTGGAATAATTCTGCAGAAGATATTCATAACTTGATTAGAGGCCTTAATCCATGGCCAATTGCATATACTAACTATGAAGATAAGTCTATGAAAATATATGAGAGTAAGGTTTTAAAAGAAGAGAGTAAAAGAGAACCAGGAACTATAGTCAGTGTTTCTAAAGAAGGTATTAAAGTTGCAACACAAGATGGGATATTGTTAATAAAAAAGATTCAATTTCCAAATGGTAAGCCTTTAACTATAGAACAATATATAAATGGGAATGAAATTAAGGTGAATAATAAGCTTTATTAAAATTTAGTATAAAGGAGATGGATATATGTTTTATCCAGGATTTTATTTTGATTCAACTTATTTAATTTTAATACCAGCTATTATAATAGCTTTTTGGGCACAATTTAAAATAGATAATGCCTATAAAAAGTATAGAAGTGTAAGAATAGCAAGTGGAGTAACTGGAAGTGAGGTTGCAAGAAGCATATTAGATGGAGCAGGACTTTTTGATGTAAGAGTTGAAAGGTATGGAAGCAAGCTTGGTGATCACTATGATCCTTCTGCAAGAGTAATAAGGCTTTCACCTGAGGTATATGATGGTGCTACTGTAGCAGCAGCTGGAATAGCAGCTCATGAGTGTGGTCATGCAATTCAACATCAAACACATTATGCACCTTTAGTATTAAGAACTAAAATTGCCCCAGTTGTTAATATAGCAAGTAATGTATCTATATGGTTATTTATGATAGGAATATTTTTAGGAAATTCTTTATTTGCACAAATAGGTATAATCTTTTTTGGAGGAGCAGTAATATATCAACTAGTAACTCTTCCAGTAGAATTTAATGCATCTACAAGAGCATTAAATATTTTAAAAACAAGAACATTTTTATATGGGGATGAACTAAAAGGAGCACAAAAGGTTCTAGATGCAGCTGCTATGACATATGTTGCAGCAACATTAATGGCTATTTCTCAATTAATAAGATTAATAGCTATAAATAATAGATATAACGATAATTAAGAGGTAGAAAAATGAATAGTAGAAAACTTGCAAGAAAAATAGTACAAAGAGTATTGGAAGAAGGAGCTTATTCTAATTTAGTTCTTTCAAAGGAATTAAACGGTAGTGATATTGATGACAAGGATAAGGGGCTAATAACTGAAATAGTATATGGTACTTTAAGAAGAAAAAGAACTTTAGATGTGCTTATAGGAAATTTTGTTAAGGATATTAACTCATTGGATCCAAAAGTATTAAACATACTAAGAGTTGCCATTTACCAAATGTATTTCTTAGATAAAATACCTGAATATGCAGCTTGTAATGAGGCTGTAGAAGAAGCAAAGGAAGTTTCTTTAGAAGCATCTAAACTTGTTAATGGAATATTAAGAAGTTATATTAGAGATGAAAAAGAAATAGTAGTTCCAGGAAATAGAATAGATGAATTAGCTTACAAGTTCTCTTTTCAACCTTGGATGATTAGACTTTTCATTAAACAATATGGTGAAGAAAGAACAATGAAAATAATGGCTGGTTTAAATGAAACTCCAAAGGTAACAGTTAGAGTAAATGAATTTAAAAGCGAGTATGATGAAGTTTATGAAAAGTTAGAAGAAATGGGATATAACGTAGAAGAAGGATATGCTTGTCCTGAAGCAATTACAATCAAAGGTGGAAAAAGTGTAGAAAATAATGATTTATTTAAGGATGGTCTTATTACCGTTCAAGATGAAAGTGCTATGTTAGTTGCACCTTTACTAGAATTAAATGAGGGAGATAAGGTTCTAGATTTATGTGCAGCTCCAGGTGGTAAAACTACACATATAGCTGAGTTATTGGGAAATACTGGGGAAGTTTTAGCCTTTGATTTACATGAAAATAAATTGTCTTTAATTGAAGAAAATGCTAATAGATTAGAGTTAAATAATGTATCTTGTAAAGCAATGGATGCAACTAAGCTTAATACTGAATATATTAGCTATGCAGATAAGGTATTAATTGACGTACCTTGTTCAGGTCTTGGTATAATTAGAAAGAAGCCTGAAATAAAATGGAATAAAACAAGACAACAATTAAGAGATTTAATTGAGATACAAAGAGATATAATGGAAAATGCTTGGCAATATTTAAAACCAGGTGGTATTTTACTTTATTCTACATGTACCTTAAACAAAGAAGAAAATGAAGAAAACTTAAAATGGTTTTTAGCTAAACATAAAGATGCAGAAATAGAGAAGATATATTTAGGTAACAATAATAACTTTATATATAATGTAGATAAAAGTTTAACTATATTACCGAATGATTCCATGGATGGTTTCTTTATAGGAAAAATAAAGAAAATAAAATAGGTGATATAATGGAAAATATTTTAGATTATAGTTTAGAAGAAATATCTGTATGGATGAAAGAAAACAGTGAAAGTTCATTTAGAGCTAAGCAAGTTTTTTCTTGGATATACAATAATGTTTGGAACTTTGAGGATATGAAAAATTTACCTAAGTCTTTAGTTGAAAAGCTTAAGGAAAATTTTTATATAGGGGTTCCAGAAGTGGTAGAAGAGTATAATTCTACACTAGATGAAACAAAAAAAATATTATTTGCTTTTAAAGATGGAAATATCATTGAAAGTGTAATTATGAAGTACAATTATGGAAACACAATTTGCATTTCTACACAAGTAGGTTGTAGAATGGGATGTAAATTTTGTGCATCAACATTAGAAGGTAGAGTAAGAAATTTAACTGCTGGAGAAATTGTAGCAGAGGTTATTGTAGCTCAAAAGGTTCTAGGTGAAAGAATTTCTAATATAGTATTAATGGGAAGTGGTGAGCCTTTAGATAATTATGAGAATGTAACTAAGTTCTTAGATTTAGTTAATGCTGAATATGGATTAAATATAGGTCAAAGGCATATAACCCTTTCCACTTGTGGAATTGTACCAAAGATATATGATTTGGCTGACAAAGGATATAGCATAACTTTAGCAATATCTCTACATGCTTTTAGTGATGAAAAGAGAAGAGAAATAATGCCTATTGCTAAGAAATACTCTATAAAAGAAATTTTAGATGCTTGTGATTATTATTTTGAAAAAACAGGTAGACGTATATCTTTTGAATATTCTTTAGTTTCAGGTATTAACGATGGCAAAGAAGATGCAAAAGCTCTATCAAAATTATTAAAGGGAAAACAATGTCATATAAATTTAATACCTGTAAATGAGATAAAGGAAAATACTTTAAAGAGACCTTCTAAAAAAACTATAGAAGAGTTTGAAAAAATAGTTAGTGAACATGGGTTAGATGTTACAGTTAGAAAAGAAATGGGTAATGATATTAATGCTGCTTGCGGTCAATTAAGGAGAAATTTCTTAAAGATATAATAATAAAGGGAGTGGGCGTTGGTGATTGGTATAAAAAGTGACTTAGGCAATATAAGAAACTTGAATGAAGATTATGCTGAGTTTTATGAGGATAAAGAATATAAAATTTTTGTTTTAGCAGATGGGATGGGAGGTCATAATGCTGGCGAAGTAGCCAGTAAAACGGCCTCTAAAGCCCTAATAAAATACATAAGAGATAATGTTAATCTTATAGATTCAAAAAAATTATTAAATGATGCTGTAAAGCATGCGAATTTAGAGGTTTATAATCTTTCACATCGTTCAGATATATATTCTGGAATGGGAACAACTTTAGTTGCATGTTTAATTACTAGAGATGAAATTTTAATTTCAAATGTTGGAGATAGTGCTTGTTATGGAATTAAAGATAAAAAGATAATTAAAATAACTAAAGATCACTCATTAGTTCAAGAACTTTTAGATTGTGGAAGTATATCTAAGGAACAAGCAATTAAGCATCCTCAAAAGAATGTTATTACAAGAGCTATAGGAACAGAAGTAAATGTAGAGGTAGATTTATTTGAATTAAGAAAAGGTGAATTTGACTTTTTCCTAATGTGTAGTGATGGCTTAAGTAATGATGTTAATTTGGAACAAATTATATCATTTGAAGTAAAAGAGAAAGAATTACAGAATATTTGCGAAAGGCTCGTTGAAAGTGCAAAATTTAATGGTGGAAGAGACAATATAACTGTAATGTTATTTGGAGGAGAGGTGTAATATGAACGGAATTATTCTAGGTGATAGATATGAGCTTCTTGAAAAAATCGGTGAAGGTGGAATGTCTGAGGTCTATAAAGCTAAATGTCATAAGTTGAATAGATTTGTTGCAGTTAAGATATTAAAAAAACAATTTGCTGATAATAAAGAAATATCACAAAAATTCAAAAGAGAAGCAACTGCTATTGCTAATTTATCAGATGCAAATATAGTTAACGTATTAGATGTAGGAACTCAAGATGATATAGATTATATTGTAATGGAATATGTAAGTGGGAAAACATTAAAAGAGTTAATTAATTATAGTGGAAAACTAACTTATAATACAGCTATAAAAATAGCCTTACAAATTGCTAAAGCATTAGATTGTGCTCATAGAAATAATATAATTCATAGAGATATAAAGCCACAAAATATTCTAGTTACTGAAACTGGGGAAGTTAAGGTTACAGACTTTGGAATAGCAAAATCTACTGATTCTCAAACTATAACTAATACAACAAGTATTATAGGATCGGCTCACTATCTATCACCTGAGCAAGCAAAGGGAACTTATATAGATTTTAGATCAGATATATATTCTTTTGGAATAGTCTTATATGAAATGGTAACAGGAAGATTACCTTTTGAAGGAGAGTCGCCAGTTACAGTAGCTTTAAAGCACTTACAAGAAGAACCTGTTCCTCCTAAAAATATAAATTCTGCTATTCCAGATAGTTTTAATAAATTAATTCTTAAGGCTATTGAAAAAGAGCCAATAAAAAGGTATCAAAATGCAAAGGAAATAATTCAAGATCTTCAAAAGATTCAAGAAAATCCCGATGTTATTATAGGAGATAGCTTTAGTAATAGAGATAATGATAGTACTATTATTATGGCTCCAATAAATGCTGTTAATACATCAAATACATCCAAAATTTCTAAAGTTGAAGATGATTATGATGAAGATGATGAAGATTTTGATGATGATTATGATGAGGACGATTTTGAAGATGAAGATGATCTTCCAAAGAAGAAAAAAAATAAAAATGGCTTAAAGAAAGTTTTAATTTCAATTGGAATTATAGTAGTAATTCTAGTTTTAGGATCAATTGGTTTCTTTTTAGCAGGTGGAAATGGTAGTAATAATGAAGTTGAAGTTCCTAATATAGTTGGTAAACTTACTGATGATGTTAAAACCCAAATAGAAGATTTAGGATTAAAATTAGAACTAAAGTCTACGAAACAAAGTGATGAACCAGAAAATACCATTTTAGAAACTGATCCTAAAGCTGGTACTAAGGTTAAAAAAGGAAGTACTATAAGTGTAATAGTTTCTGCTGGAGAAGAACAAATTGAAATGCCAGATCTTAGAAATTATAGTCGTGCTGATATTGAGAAATCATTAGCTTCTAAAGGATTTACTAACTATACTATAACTGAAGAATATAGTGATAATGTTGAATCAGGATATTTCATAAGCCAAAGTCCAAGTGCTAAAACTAAGATAAGTAAGAAAACAACAATACAAATAGTGGTAAGCAAAGGTCCTGAAACTAAGTATATAGATGTTGCAGATGTTACAGGAAAAACCTTAGATGAAGCAAAAAAAGCTTTAAATGGACTTAATGTTAATGTTAATGAAGAAGTTACACATGATAAATCACAAGATGGAATAGTATTGAGTCAGGATAATAATGTAGGTAAAAAATTACAAGAGGGTGCTACTGTTACACTAACAGTAGGGAAATATGAAGAAGAAACTATAGATGTTTCTTCATATGGTATAGAAGAGGGGATGTCTGTTAATGATGCAATAGATATTCTTAAAAAGAATAATATTTCTTATAAAGTTATTGGAAATGGAGATATAGTAGAAAGTTTTACTAAAGAAATAAAAGCTAGTGGAACTGTTGAAATAAAGGCTAAAAAATCTGAAACAGAGACTCCTCCTGATAATGAAAATACAAATCCTAATTCTAATACAAATACAAATCCTACTAACACTAGTAGAGTCAATGATGATAAACAATAAAGAATCGGCAATATAGCCGATTCTTTTTACTTTTTATAAATTATAAAAATGTTATATTATGAATAATATTTTATAATTTATTTCTTTCAGGTATGAAGTGATTCTATTGATTTTACTATGATTGAGGGGAATACAAAATGATAAGCAAAATTACATAGAAGTACTTTTTTGCAAAAAATTATTTGCATTTTTTAGTTAAATCTGTTTATTATAAATATGAAGATAAAATTATTGGAGGAATTATGGAAGGAAAAATAATAAAAGGAATTGGTGGGTTTTACTATGTTAAAACTAAAAATGAAATTATAGAATGTAAGGCTAGAGGAAAATTTAGGCACAAAGATATGAAACCAATGGTTGGTGATAATGTGCTTATTAATGTTTCTAATGGAAAGGGAGTAATTGAAGATATCCTTGATAGAACTTCAGAATTAATAAGACCTACTGTAGCAAATGTTACTCAAGCTTTTGTAGTATTTGCAATAAAAAATCCAGATATTAATTTTGATCTTTTAAATAGATTTTTAATTTTATGTGAGTATAATAACATTAAATCAATAGTATGTTTAAATAAAGTAGATCTAGCAACAGAGGAAGAAAAAGAAGATATTAAGAAGAAAATTAATGATATAGGATATGATGTATTATTTATAAATGCAAAAAAAGGACTAGGAATAGAACTTTTAAAAGAGAGATTAAATGGTGAAGAAACTGTTTTATGTGGCCCTTCAGGTGCAGGAAAATCAACACTTATAAATACACTTATAAATAGAAGTCATATGGAAACTGGTGTAGTATCAGAAAAGATAGGAAGAGGAAAGCATACTACAAGACATAGCGAGCTTATTGAAATAGAAGAAGGATACTTAGTAGACAGTCCAGGGTTTTCAAATATAGATATTAGTTTTATTGATAAAGAAAATCTTAGATATAGTTTTCCTGAGTTTGAAGAATATAATCATAGTTGTAAATTTAGAGGTTGTCTTCATCATAAGGAGCCACAATGTTCAGTTAAAAATGCCTTAAATGAAGGTAAGATAAATGAATATAGATATAATTTTTATATTAGAATATTAGAAGAACTATTAGAGGGGGAAAAGTACAAATGGTAAAAATATCACCATCGATATTATCAGCTGATTTTTCAAAATTAGGTGATGAAATTATTAACATAGACAAGGCAGGAGCAGATTTTATTCATATAGATGTTATGGATGGAAACTTTGTTCCAAATATAAGTATTGGATTACCAGTAATAAAATCAATTAGAAATAAAACTGAAAAGATATTTGATGTCCATTTAATGATAGAAAATCCATCAAGATATATAGATGAATTTGTAGAAGCTGGTGCAGATATAATAACTATTCATTATGAGGCAGAAAAACATATTGACAGAGCTATTGAATATATAAAATCTAAAGGAGTTAAAGCTGGAGTCTCCTTAAATCCAGGAACACCAACTTTTGTTTTGAAAGATATAATTGAAAAGTTAGATTTAGTATTAATAATGTCTGTTAATCCAGGCTTTGGTGGACAAAAGTTCATTCCGTATTCTTTAAATAAAATTAAGGAAGTCAAAGAAATGAGCTTAGAGACAAATAAAAATTTACTTATAGAAGTAGATGGTGGAGTAGATAAGAACAATTCTAAATCCATAATTGAAGCAGGAGCAAATGTATTAGTTGCAGGATCTGCTATATTTGGAGATGGAAATCTTAAAGAAAATATAGAATCAATAAGAGGCGAATAAAATGAAAGTTGTAATCATATCAGGAGGAAAAGAACCATCAAAAACTTTAATACTAAAAGAACTTAAGGATGCCGATTTAATAATAGGTGCTGATAAAGGTTGTGAAGTATTATATAAATATAATATTACTCCAGATTATATTTTAGGAGATTTTGATTCTGCTGATATGGATATTATAAATTCTATTGAGTCTAAATCTGGAGAAAAAATAAGGTTTAAGAGGGAAAAAGATTATACAGATACAGAATTAGCTTATAATTTAGCTGTAGAAAAGGGCGCAGATGAAATAATATTATTAGGTGCTACTGGCACTAGATATGATCATTCATTAAGCAATTTGGGACTTATGCTAAGAGGTCTTAAGAAATCTATTAAGGTTAAGGTAATTGATGATAATAATTATATATTTTTAACTGATAAGTCTATAAGATTAAAAGGGAATAAAGGAGATACTATTTCTTTTCATGCATATTGTGACGAAGTTAAAAACTTTTCTATTAAGGGATCTAAGTATAACTTAAGGAATTACAATTTAAAGTTAGGTGATAGCTTAACAACATCTAATGAATTTACTGAAGAAGATATAAATATAACTTTTGATAGTGGAATAGTAATGATACTTTATACAAAAGATTAAAAATTAATCACTCATTTTATTTATTTGCATACAATGTATATAAAGAGATGAGTGATTTTTTATGGAGGATAAATATGAAGATAATAGCTATAAAACTACCTAAGTTTTTATCTAATCTAATTAAATTTTTTAGGAAGAAAAGATAATACATATGAAAAAGAATAGAACTAAATAAAGAAGTATTAAAAAATAAAAAATGCAATTGACTAATCAATTGCATTTTTTATTTGAACTTATATTGCTCTTTGAACCTTACCAGATCTAAGGCATCTTGTACATACATGAACTGTCTTTGGTGTTCCGTTAACTAAAGCCTTTACTCTCTTTATGTTAGGAGCCCAAGTTCTCTTTGATTGACGATGTGAGTGGGAGTATTGAGTTCCAGATACAACCCCTTTATTACAAACTTCGCATCTTCTTGCCACTTGAAAACACCTCCTTATTTTTGAAGATAATTTCTCTTCAATAGGACAGATTAAATTTTAACATAGTAAGCCTTAGAAAAGCAAGTAAAAATCATAAAAAAGTAAAAAAAACTTTTAATATGAGAAATTTAATATATATTATAAAATCTTCATATAATAAGCTATGTAATATTTACTTGAATAATAAATATAAGTAATATAAAATATAGTGTATAGATATTTATAAGGAGGATTCTGTATGGTAGGATATTCAAATGAACTTGGAAATATACATTACTCTGAAGAGGTACTAGCAAAAATAGTTGGATTATCAACTATGGAGTGCTATGGAGTTGTAGGTATGGTTTCTAAGAACGCCACTGAAGGATTATGGGAATTAATGAGAATAGAAAATTTAAGCAAGGGTGTTAAGTTAAATTTTGATGAAGATAAATTAATAGTAGAATTATATGTTATGGTTGAATATGGAACTAAGATTTCTGAAATAGCAAATAACATAATACAAAAGGTACGTTATAGTGTGGAAAACTTTACTGGATTAAAAGTTTCATCTGTTACAGTAAATGTTCAAGCAGTTAGAGTCTAGGAGGTAAAAAGATGAAATATCAGACAATAAATGGCCATGATTTTTATAACATGGTTGTTAATGCTAGCAATAGATTATTAGAAGAAAGTGAGTACGTTAACTCATTAAATGTATTTCCTGTTCCTGATGGAGATACTGGAACTAATATGTCTGCTACTTTTAAGGCAGCAGTTAAAGAAATAGAGGGTATGAATTCAGCTTCTATTGGAGATGTTTCAAAAAAGCTAGCAAAGGGTGCTTTAATGGGAGCAAGAGGTAACTCAGGAGTTATTCTTTCTCAAATATTAAGAGGAGTTTCAAAAGGATTAGAAGGTAAAGAGTCGGTGGATGCTGTAGGATTAGCTATAGCATTAAAAGAAGGAAGTAATTCAGCTTATAAGGCTGTTATGAGACCAACAGAGGGAACTATACTTTCAGTTATAAGAGCAGCATCAGAAGCTGCTATAGATACAGATGTTAAGGATATAGTTGACCTAATTGATGTTGTAGTAAAAGCAGCTAAGGTTATGCTTGATAAAACACCGGAACTTTTACCAGCGTTAAAGAAGGCAAAAGTTGTTGATTCTGGTGGAATGGGTTTATATATTATATTAAGAGGAATGCATGAAGCTTTAAGAGATGATATAAAAGCAGAAATAAAAGATATTAAGCCATCGGAAGCTAAGATGCAAGGAGCACAAGGCACTGAGGATATAGATATTAAATTTGGATATTGTACAGAATTTATTATTTTAGCAGATGCTAGCAACGCAGATAAATTTAGAGATGATATAACTCCAATGGGGGATTCACAAGTAGTAGTTGGATATGAAGATGTGATAAAGGTTCATATTCATACAAATGATCCGGGGGCTGTGTTAGCTAAAGCTGTTAAGCTTGGAGAATTATCTAAGATCAAAATTGATAATATGAGAGAAGAACATAGAGAAGTTCTTTTATCAAAGGAAGAGTATAAGCTTAAGGATGCTCAAAAGGAAGAGGTAGCAGAAGTTGAAAGCAAGAAATATGCTTTTGTAGCTGTTGCAATGGGAGAAGGTATAACTAATATATTCAAGGATTTAGGAGTAGACTATGTTATTGAAGGTGGTCAAACTATGAATCCTTCAACTCAAGATATAGTAGAATGTATTTCTAAGTTAAATGCAGAGCATATATTTGTTTTACCTAATAATAAGAATATAATAATGTCAGCAAATCAAGCTGCAGAAATTTCAGATAAAGATGTGAGAGTTATACCAACAACAACTATTCCACAAGGAATAACTTGTATAACTATGTTCAATTCAGAAAGTGAAGTTGAAGAAAATGAAGCTAGCTTAAAGGATGCTATTGAAATGGTTAAAACAGGTTCTGTAACTTATGCAGTGAGAGATACGGAAATGGATGGAATAGAAATTAAAGAAGGCAATATGCTTGGTTTGATTGAAGGAAAAATTAAAAAAGTAGGTTCATCTTACTGCGACGTAGCAGAAGAAGTTCTTGCTGAAATGATAGATGATGAAAGCGAACTTATAACAATATTCTATGGTTCGGATGTTTCAGAAGAAGAAGCAAATGATTTTGTTAGTAAGATAGAAGAAAAATATGAAGATCTAGATATTCAATGCTATAGAGGAGCTCAACCTTTATATTATTTCTTAATTTCAGTAGAATAATTTTAAAAGCACAAGTTACTACTTTATTTACATAAGCAGTAACTTGTGCTTTAATATTTATTGAATAAAATTTTGAGGTGAGCAAATGAATATATCAATGGAAGTTTCTGCTTTAAAAGGAGTAGGACCAAAGCTTACTGAAAAGCTTAATAAATGTGGAATTTTTACTTTATATGATTTACTTTTATATTTTCCAAGAGATTATGAGTTTATTAAAAGTGATGTAGATTTTAATGAAATAGATGGAGAGGATAAGCAAATTTTAACTTGTAAGGTAATAGGCTACGATAGAGATATAAAGACTAAAAATGGTAAAATATTATCAACTGTTAAATTTGACTATAAAGGACATATAGTTTTAGGGAAATGGTTTAATCAAAAATATATAAGAAATACATTTAGAATTAATAATTCCTATGATTTAGTTGGTAAGTTTAAAAGGGTAGGAAATTTATTAGAAGTTATAAACCCAATAGTTGGATGTAACGATGCTAAAAAGAGTGAAATAATACCTAAGTACCCATTAAAGGGAGATTTAAATGATAAAATAATAGGGAAGATAATTAATCAGGTGTTAGATAAGGTTATCATAACTGATAATTTACCTAAAGATATTTTAGATAAATATAATATGATAGATTTAGATACAGCTATTAGAGAAATACATTTTCCAAAGGGAAAAATAGAGCTGAATAAAGCTATATCAAGACTAAAGTTTCAAGAGTTATTTACATATTCTATGAAGCTTTTACTATTAAAAAGTAAACTAAGAAGTAATGATGGAATATCTTTTCAGTGGCATAAGGAATTAACAGATTTAAAAGAATCATTACCATTTAAATTAACAGATGCTCAAACTAATGTAGTAAGAGATATTTTAAGAGATCAGAAAAGCAAATACTCTATGAATAGATTAGTTCAAGGGGATGTTGGTAGTGGTAAAACTATAGTTGCTTTAATAGCCTTATTTAATGTTATTAAAAATGGATATCAAGGAGCTTTTATGGCTCCAACAGAGATACTAGCAAATCAACATTATTTAGAAGCTTTAAAAATTTTTGAAAACTTTAATATTGATATAGAGCTTTTAACTGGTAGTACTAGCTTGAAGGAAAAAAGACGTATAAAGGAAAAGATATCTGAAGGAAGACCTTTGTTAGTAGTTGGAACTCATGCATTAATTCAGGAAGATGTTGAATTTGTTAATTTAGGTCTAGCTATAACTGATGAACAACATAGATTTGGTGTTGAGCAAAGAAATAAGTTAATAAATAAAGGCAGAAGACCAGATGTATTAGTAATGACAGCTACTCCTATACCTAGGACTTTAGCTTTATATATGTATTCAGATTTAGATGTTTCTATAATAGATAAGCTTCCACCAGGAAGAAAGAAAATAGATACTAGATTTTATTCTGAAAATGAGAGGATGTCTGCTTATAACTTAGCTCTTGAAGAGATTAGAAAGGGAAGACAGGTATATATAGTTTGTCCTTTAATTGAAGAAAATGAAAAGATGGAGTTAAATTCAGTAGAAAAACTATATGAAGAGTTAAAGGAAGATGTTTTTAAAAATATAAGTGTAGAAATTTTACATGGAAAAATGAAGCCGAAGGAAAAGGACGAAATAATAGGATTATTTAAAGAAAATAAAGTGAAAGTTATAATTTCTACTACTGTAATTGAAGTTGGTGTAAATGTGCCAAATGCATCTATTATGATAATAGAAAATTCAGAGAGGTTTGGTCTAGCTCAGCTCCATCAATTAAGAGGAAGAGTTGGGAGAGGAGAATATGAATCATACTGTATATTAATAGGGAATGCTAAAAATGAAAGAACAAAAAAGAGAATGGAAATTATGACAAGCTCAACAGATGGTTTTTATATTTCTGAACAAGATTTAAAACTAAGGGGAGCGGGGGAAATGTTTGGACTTAGACAAAGTGGTGACATAGGATTAGTTTTGGCAGACATATATGAAGATATAGATATTTTAAAATGTGCAAGATATGAAGCTAATAATTTAATTAATTCAAATGAAATAAGAAATGTAAAATTATGTAGTGAAATATCTAAATCTATTGAAAGATATAGTCGATATATTTGTTTTAATTAAAAAAATTGTATATAAATAAATATTATGTTAAAATTGTAATATTAGTACCTAAGGAGGAAATTAGATGAGAATAATAGCAGGAAAGGCAAGAGGAAGAAAGTTAATACCTCCTGCAAATATGGAAACTAGACCAACTTTAGATAGGGTAAAAGAAGCTATGTTTAGCATAATTCAAAATTATATACCAGATGCTGTAGTTGTGGATGTTTTCGCAGGAACAGGAAGTCTTGGGCTTGAAGCAGCAAGTAGAGGTGCTAAAGAGGTTTATTTAGTGGATAAGAGTAATACTACATTCCCATTATTAAAGGAAAATGTAGAAAATTTAAAGTTTCAAGATTTTTGCTTTCCACTTAATATGGATTCATATGATGCTTTAAATATGTTAAGTAGTAAGGGTAAAAGTTTTGATATTATATTTATAGATCCACCTTATTGTAAGGAAATGATTCCTAAGGCTATAGAAATAATTAAAGATAATAATATGTTAAAAAAAGATGGAATAATAGTTACTAAAATAGATTCTATAGAAGATATTTATAAAGGATATAAAGAGATTACATTATTAAAAAGTAAAAAGTATGGAAATACAACAGTATGTTTATATAAATATGAGGAGTAAATAAAAGGTGATAAAAATGAATATTGCGATTTATCCAGGGAGTTTTGATCCAATAACTAATGGGCATTTAGATATTATAACTAGAGGAGCAAAAATTTATGATAAAGTAATAGTTGCGATTTTAGTTAATGTAGATAAAAAATGTTTATTTACTATTGAGGAGAGAGTTGAATTAATAAAAAGAGTTACTAGAAACCTAGATAATGTTGAAGTTTTAAGTTTTGATGGATTATTAGTTGACTTTGCAAAAATGCACAATTCTAAAGTGATTTTAAAGGGGCTTAGAACCATGTCAGACTTTGAATATGAGTTTCAAATGGCTCTTATGAATTCTAAGCTTGATTCAGAAATTGAAACTGTATTTATGATGACTTCATCAGCATATTCTTATGTAAGCTCATCTTCAGTAAAACAAGTTGCTAAGTTTGGTGGAAATATAAGCGGGCTAGTACCTGATGAATTGATTTCAGATATTATGAGTAAGTATTAATTATATGTACAAGGGGGAATAGTGATGGATAAGGTTGAAGTTAATATTATTGAACTTTTAGAATATTTGGAGGAACTTATAGAAACAGCACCTAAAGTTCCTATTACAGGTAAAAGTGTTATAGATAAAAAGGAATTTCTTGAAGTAATTGATCAAATTATTAATTATATTCCAGATCAAGTGAGAAAAGCTCAGTGGGTTATGAATGAAAAGGATAGAATACTTGGAGATGCACAAAAGCAATATGAATCAACAAAAAGTGAAATCATGGAAATGATGAAGCAAAATGTAGAAAACCATGATTTAGTTAAAGAAGCAAAGGTTAGAGCAAATGAAATAATTGCCTTAGCTCAAAGAGATGCCAAGGCAATTAGAATAGGATCAAGAGAATATTCTACGGAAATACTATCTCAATTAGATAGAGAAATAGAAGAAAGAAGAAATAAACTAATTGAGGATATGCAAAAATCCTTTGAGATGGTTGCAAAGGAAATAGATGAAAATTTAACTAGTACAGGTTCAAAAATTAAAGAAAATATTTCGGAATTAAGAGGAATGTAGTTTTTCTTTTAAGCATTTATATACAATAGAAATAAAAAGTGATATACATAAAAGAAAAATTATTGGAATAAAAATTCTATTTATAACTGAATAATAGCTATAATTAGGTGAAGTATTAAATGTAGGTACTGCTTTTAAAATTATATTGCTAGCAATGAAAGTTATAATAAATCCTATAATTCCTTGGAGAAATTTTAGCCGTATATATTTTTTAAGATTAGGATTATCTTTACCTACTATAGATGTTACTTGAGCAATTACAGATAAGCTTGAAAAACATAATATAAAGCTTATTATGCTTAGTTTTAAACTAATGGATAAATTTATTTCTGATATTAATTTAGCTCCGTTAGTAAATTCTATGCTTCCTAGCATTAGATTGTATATAATTACGGCAGGTAAATTAATTAAGTTTTCTAAGAAATTAAAAGCAGCTCTTATAAAAGTGTTGCTTTTTATTATACTTATAATTACTGAAAAAATTATTACAAAGGCACTAACATTTAATGTAGTATTTATAGCACCTTCAATGGAATTTTTTAAATTTGTTCCAAAATTAGATTCTTGAAATTTTAAACTTTTATTAGCTTGAATTTTATAATTTGTATATGGTTTTTTAGTTATAAAACCTATTAATAGTGAAGATAAATAATTTGCAATTAAAAGTATATAACCATATTTAATGTTATTTAGCATTGCAACAGAAACTGATCCTAATATGAATATTGGACCTGCGTTAGAAGCAATGTTTAATAGTCTTTCGTATTCATCTTTATGTATATATCCTAAATTATATATATCTGAAGAATATTTAGCTCCTAAGGGATATCCACAAATAAAACTTGCGGCTATAGGGAAAGAAGAACTTTTTGAAAGTCCTAAAGGCTTACATAGCAATGGACCTAATATTTTTGAATAAAGAGTTATGCCATCATAGCATATAAGTAAATTGCATATTACGCTAAAAGGAAATATTGTTGGTAAAATAGCTAAAACTACAAGTTTTGATCCGTTTATGGCAGCGTCAATACTGGATTTTAAGTTAATTACAAATATGATTATGAAGATTGTAATGAAAAAACACATAATATAATTTTTTTTAATATCTAGTAGCTTTAATAATATAGCTACTAGTAAAAAAATAAAAAGCCATAAAATATAAATACTAATCATGATATCTACCTCCTATATGTATTTATATGCTTATGGCTTTTTAATATTATTCTTTTATTATAGGTGATATAAAATAATCACTTAAAGGATTCACCATAGGGTTTAAAATTGAATAGGCTTTAGTTGCTTGAATGTCTAAACTTAAAAGTGGATTATCAATATTCTTTGGTACTTTCGTTATAATTGGAATGGTGGAATTTTTTTTCATTTCCTTTAATATTAGTTTTCCGGTATTATTGAATGCCAGTACTCTTGCGTATAAATTAGTATCCTTATTTAATTCATTAACAGAATAATTGTCAAGAGATAAAAATATTTGAGCAATTAACCTAGAGATTTTAGTATAAGTATATCTTTTACTTTTGACTCTAAAAATTAAATCCTCATAGGATGAGCTAAAATAAATTTCTTTTAAAAATTTATTATCTAAGCCTTCTTTTGCATCAAAAAGATTGTTAAAGTTTACGCAATTAGTAAGTAATTTATACTTAACATATTGATACATTTCTTCTTCAAAAACAAAAGGATAATTACTTTTTATTAAGCTATTTAGTATATTTAAAGATTCTTTAGGTAAATATGGATTTAATGAAGAAAGATCCTTGCCATTTTTCAAGTTTTTTCTTATGCTCGTTGCCGAAGAAAAAATTGTACTTAATTCTTTATCATTATAGTTAGAACCTTCTCTTTTCATAGTTAGTGGAATAATAGTACTACTAATTCTAAGAAGAGCCTTAATATATTCAATACCTAAAATATTGTTTGAGTTTGAAAGAACCTCAGCTAATGAATCTTCTTTTAATATATTTATTAAAGACAATTCTCTAGCTTTTGCATAAGTTACTCCAGTCTTTAAATTTTCCTTAATACTATATTTTAAAATGTCACTTTCAAATGTTAAAAGTTTAGCAATTTTATGTAGTAATTCTATGTTTCCAGATTCACTTCCAAAGAAAATATTTTTAACTACACCTATGTTATTAAGTATTTTAATTGCTCCACTAGCAAAAAATTCTGCTGAAGATAAGGCGTAAAAAGTTGGAAGCTCTATAACTAAATCAACTCCATTTAATAAAGCCATTTCAGCTCGTTTCCATTTATCTATTAAAGCTGGTTCTCCTCTTTGTACGAAATTACCACTCATGATACAAATAATACCATCACAATTTGTGGTCTCTTTAGCAGAATTTAAATGATATAAATGACCATTGTGAAATGGATTATATTCTGTAATTATTCCTGTTATATTCATAAATACACTCCTTAATGGGAAATATAAAGTTATTATAACATAATATTTTTATAAGAAAAGTTAATGTTTTAGGCAATTATATAATGATATAATTAATTATTCCGAATATTTCAAATATAAAGAATTAAATATTTTGAATATTTTAGGTTGAAAAATATAGTTACATAGGAGTATATTAGTATATGAAAAGAGGACTGTATTTTTTTGAAAGGAGCAGATGATATGGAACTTATGAATAAATTATGGGAGTCAGCTAAGGCTGATAAAAGAAAAATAGTTCTTCCTGAAGGAGATGAGGAAAGAACTTTAGTTGCAGCTCAAAGAATACAAGAGTTAGGTCTAGCTTATGTAGTTTTAGTAGGAGACAATGATAAAATATTAGAAAAGGCTAAGGCTTTAGGCGTTAATTTAGAAGGTGTTGAAATAATAGACCCTAACAAATCAGATAGACTAGAAGCTTATGTTAATGAATTTTATGAATTAAGAAAAAATAAAGGTATGACATTAGAAAAAGCGGAAAAAATAGTTAGAGATCCATTATATTTTGGAACTATGATGGTAAAACTAGATGATGCAGATGGTATGGTTTCAGGTGCTATACACACAACAGGAGATTTATTAAGACCAGGATTACAAATAATTAAGACTGCTCCTGGTGTTTCAGTAGTATCAAGTTTCTTTATAATGATGGTACCAGGTTCTAAGTATGGAGAGGATGGAATGTTATTATTCTCAGATTGTGCAGTTAATCCAAATCCAACTTATGAACAATTAGCTGCAATTGCAATTGCAACAGCTGATACTGCAAGAAATCTTTGTAAGATAGAACCAAGAGTAGCTATGCTTTCTTTCTCAACTATGGGAAGTGCAGATCACGAAATGGTTGATAAAGTAAGAAAGGCTACAGAACTTGCAAAGGAATTAAGACCAGATTTATTAATAGACGGGGAATTACAATTAGATGCAGCTATAGTTGATAAAGTAGCAGCACAAAAAGCACCTAATAGTAAGGTGGCTGGTAAGGCAAATGTCTTAATATTCCCAGATTTACAAAGTGGAAATATTGGTTATAAATTAGTTCAAAGATTTGCAAATGCAGAAGCTATTGGACCTATGTGCCAAGGATTTGCAAAACCAATAAATGATTTATCAAGAGGATGTAGTTCTGATGATATAGTTAATGTTGTTGCATTAACTGCTGTTCAAGCGCAAGCACAAAAATAATTGCTAGTTAAAAGGAGTATAATACAAATGAAAGTGTTAGTTATCAATTGCGGTAGTTCATCGCTTAAGTATCAATTAATTGATATGTCTACAGAGGAGTCTTTAGCTCAAGGATTAGTAGAAAGAATAGGTATTGAAGGATCAGTTTTAACTCAAAAGGTTGAAGGAAGAGATAAATATATTGTTAAGCAACCAATGGAAGACCATAAAGTTGCAATTAAATTAGTTTTAGATGCCTTAGTTGATAAGAATAATGGAGTTATTTCATCAATGGATGAAATTTCAGCTGTTGGTCACAGAGTTGTTCATGGTGGAGAAAAGTATAAATCTTCAGTACTTATAAATGGAGAGGTTAAAGATTATATAAGAGATTGCTTTAAGTTAGCACCTCTACATAACCCTGCAAACATGATAGGTATAGAAGCTTGCGAAGAGCTTATGCCAAATACACCAATGGTAGCTGTTTTTGATACTGCCTTCCATGGAACTATGCCAGAAGAAGCATATCTTTATGCTCTTCCATATGATTTATATAAAAAACATGGAATAAGAAAATATGGATTCCATGGAACTTCTCATAAATATGTATCTCAAAAAGTTGCAGAAGTTATGGGAAAAGATATAAAGGATTTAAAGATTGTTACTTGTCATTTAGGAAATGGTGCAAGTTTAGCAGCAATTAAAAATGGGGTTTCTATAGATACTTCAATGGGATTCACACCTCTTGAAGGAGTTGCTATGGGAACAAGAAGTGGTAATATAGACCCTGCTATAGTTACTTTCTTAATGAAAGAAGAAGGATTATCAGTAGATGAAGTTAATGACTTATTAAATAAAAAGTCAGGTGTTCTTGGTATATCAGGAATTAGCTCAGACTTCAGAGACATTGAAGATGCTGCATTTAAAGAAGATGTTCATAGAGCAAAGCTAGCTCTTTCTATATTTGAATATAAGGTAAGGGCTACAATTGGAGCTTATGCTGCTATAATGGGCGGTGTTGATGCAATAGTATTTACTGCTGGTGTTGGTGAAAACGGACCAGAAACTAGAGAAGCTATCTTAACAGGATTAGAATTCTTAGGAGTTGAAGTAGATAAAGAAAGAAATAATGTTAGAGGAAAAGTTAGAGAAATATCTAAAGAAGGCTGTAAAGTTAAAGCTTTTGTAATTCCTACTAATGAAGAATTAGTTATTGCTAGAGATACTGTTGAATTAATTAAGTAATATATTTTTTAAGTGCATAATTATTAGTTGAGTTATTTACATAAAATCGCTTGACTTTTAATCATGCACTTTATATAATAAATTGTGTTTATTCGGCAAATATTTATCTAAGGAGTGAAATAAAGCTTGGCTCAAGCTATGCACATAATGTGCATAATGTATCCTGAAGGATATGAGGACATGATCTAGAGCAAATACATATGATTATACAATTTTCAGACCTAATTTCATCAAAGAATAGAAAAAAAGAAGTAAATATAACATATGAATTAGCTCCACTTTATTTTGATGGAGAAAATATAGAAGCTGTAGAAGCTTTAAATGTAGTTGGAAATGTTATCTCTGTTGGAGATGTTTTAACTCTAAAAGCTTCAATAGAAACAAAATTGCAAATGCATTGTTCAAGATGCTTAGATACCTTTATCTATCCAATAGATATTGATATAGAAGAAAGGTTTACAAATAATAAGGAACTTCAAGAAGATGAAGAAATTATTTTTGTAGATAGCGATAGCTTTGATATTGCTAATATTGTTGAAAATGTTATTATTTCAACCTTACCTATTAAGAGACTTTGCTCAGACAACTGCAAGGGACTTTGTTACCAATGTGGTAAAAATCTTAACGAAGGTGCTTGTCATTGTGAAACAAATGATGTAGACTTAAGACTGGCAAAGTTGCAAGAGTTGTTTGGAAATAAGGAGGTGTAGTAATGGGAAATCCTGCGAGAAAAACATATAGAGCAAAGAGAAATTCAAGAAGAGCTCAAACTTTTAAGGCGAGCTTACCTGGAATAGTTGAATGTCCACAATGTCACGAAATGAAGTTAGCTCACAGAGTTTGCAAGAACTGTGGATTCTATAAAGGTAAAGAAGTAGTTGCTTCAGTAGAAGAATAAAGAAAGTCAAATGACTTTCTTTTCTTTATATATAAGGAAAAGGGGTGAAGGTATTATGAGAATAGCTATAGATGGAATGGGTGGAGATAATGCCCCAAAAGCTGTAGTTGAAGGAGTCATAAAGGCTCTACATGAATACCAAGGAATAGAATACTTTATAACAGGACCAAAAGAACAAATAGAAGAAGAATTAAAGAATTATACTTATGATAAATCTTTAATTAATATAGTTGATGCTAGAGAAGTAATTTCACCAAATGAACATCCTGTAATGGCCTTAAAGAAGAAAAAAGATTCTAGTATATGTAAGGCTTTAAAACTAGTTAAGGATAAAGAGTGTGATGCTGTAATATCAGCTGGTAGTACAGGTGCATTTTTAGCGGGGTGTACTCTTATAGTTGGTAGAATTAAAGGTATTGAAAGACCAGCCCTTGCTCCTATAATGCCAGGTAAAAACGGTAGTTTTATGATAGTTGATGCTGGAGCAAATGTTGATTGCAAACCAAGTTATTTAGTTCAATTTGCCCAAATGGGGAAACTATATTATCAAGGTATGTTAGGAAAAGAAAATCCTTCAGTAGGACTTGTTAATATTGGAGAAGAAGAAGAAAAGGGCAATGAACTAACCAAAGCAGCTCATAAGTTATTGAAAGAAGAAGAGAATTTAAATTTTGTAGGAAATGTAGAACCAAGAGATACATCCAGTGGAGATGTAAATGTTTTAGTTTGTGATGGATTTGTTGGTAACACTCTATTAAAAATGTATGAGGGTGTGGCATCTACACTTTTAAGTATGATAAAAGAAGAAATATTATCTGGTGGACTTATGAGTAAATTAGGAGCTGGACTTTTAAAACCTGTTTTTAAGACTTTAAAGGTTAAGTTTGATTATAAAGAATACGGTGGAGCACCATTTTTGGGTGTTGATGGTATTTGTATAAAGGCTCATGGAAGTTCAGATGGAAAAGCATTTAAAAACGCTATAAGACAAACAAAAACCTTCTATGATAATGATGTATTAGGAAAAATTAAAGAAGAACTAAAAAAATAATATATGATTTATAACAATCTGTATATTGACTAGAGAAATAATATATAATATTATCTAAATGATGTATTTAGGAGGTGATTTAGATGTTCGATAAAGTTAAGGAAATTATAGCAGAAAAATTAAGTATTAATGAAGATGATATTACAATGGACTCGTCTTTCGTTGATGATTTAAATGCAGACTCATTAGATTTAGTTGAACTTATGATGGCTTTAGAAGATGAATTAGATACTGAAATACCAGATGAAGAAGCTGAAAACTTTAAAACTGTTGGAGATGTAGTTAAGTATTTAAAAAATCACGTTGAAGAGTAATTTAATCCCGCAAAACGCGGGATTTTATATTTAATATTTATAATAGAATTTAGTTTATTCTTGAATTTGCTCTATTAAATTTAGTTAAAAAGCAAATTGAAGAATAAACTTCAAGGAGTTGGAAAAATGGCGAAGTTTAATATTAGTGAAGTTGAAGAATGCATAGGGTTAAGTTTTAATGAGCCAAGTCTATTAAAGACAGCACTAACCCATAGTTCATATGCTAATCAACATAGAGATGAAGAATATAATGAAAGATTTGAGTTTTTAGGAGATTCAATATTACAGTTATGTATAACTGAATATTTATTTTTAAATTATAAGACTAAAACTGAAGGTGAGTTGACCAAGATAAGAAGTTTAATTGTTTGCGAGAATTCTCTTTATGAAATAGGGAAAAAATTAAACTTAGGTTATTTTATTAGAATAAGTAAAGGTGAAGAATTAACAGGAGGAAGAGAAAGAGTTTCTATTATAGCAGATGCTGTTGAGGCACTCTTAGCAGGTATATATCTAGATAAAGGACTTGAATTTGTAAAAGACTATATATTAGGTCATTTTAAAGAAATAATAGATAAAGCAATTAATAATGATATAGTTTTGGATTATAAAACTAAACTTCAAGAAGAGATGCAAAAATCGGGAGAAGTATCAATAGTTTATGAATTAATTAAGTATGAAGGACCTCCTCACAGAAGAAAGTTTTTTACCTCAGTTATAATTGAAGATAAAGAGCTTGGAAGAGGAGAAGGTTATAGTAAAAAGGAATCAGAACAAAACGCAGCAAAAGAAGCTTTAAAAGGATTGGAAGGAATAGATGGATAAGAAACATTATATAATACCTATATTCATATCTCATATAGGTTGTCCTCATCAATGTGTATTTTGTAATCAAGATAAGATTGCAAAGGAAGTTGAAAAGGAGGTAACTGCTAAAGAGGTACGAGAGACATTAAATGAATATCTAGATACTATAGATCATAATAATTCTACAGTTGAGGTTTCTTTCTTTGGTGGGACTTTTACGGCAATAGATGTAAATAAGCAAAAAGAATTATTAGCAGTTGCAAAAGAGTATAAGGATAAGGGACTTATAGATAAAATAAGAATGTCAACAAGACCAGATGCTATTAATGGATATATATTAAGTTATTTAAAGGATTATAATGTAGATATAATAGAACTTGGAGTTCAATCCTTAGATGAAGAAATATTAAGATTATCAGGCCGTGGTCATACTGTAAAAGATGTTGAAAAGGCTTCTAAACTTATAAAGGAATATGGATTTACTTTAGGACATCAAATTATGCCTGGTCTACCTGGAGATAACTTTGATAAAGATGTTGAAACAGCAAAAAAGTCTATAGAAATGAAGCCAGATATATGTAGAATATATCCTTCTCTGGTAATTAAAGATACACCTATGGAAAAGATGTATGAAAGAGGGGAATATAAGCCATATTCATTAGAGGAAGCAGTAAATGTATCTAAGGAGCTATATAAGCTTTATACTAAAGCGAATGTAAATATAATTAGAATAGGACTTCAGCCTACTGATAATATAACATGGGGCAAAGATTTGGTAGATGGACCATTTCATCCAGCTTTTAGAGAGCTTGTTGAAGGTAGTTTAATTTGTGATAATATAAAAAATGTCGTTAATAAGGATGAAGATATAATTATAGAAATAAATTCTAGAGATTTAAGTAAGCTTTATGCAAATAAAAAGCTATATTTTAATAATTTTAAAAACAATCATAATGGAAAAATTATTGTTAATACTAAAGATAAATTAAAAAGAGGTAAAATTAATATAATTATTGTTAAAAAAACTGAAGAGATAAGTATAAGGTAGGCAATATTTTGCCTACCTTATATTGATATTTTATTATCTTTACTATAAACTAAAATAGAATAGAATAGGAGTGGTAATTATGAAAAAGAAAACAAGACAAAAGTGGATGCAAGTAATTACTATATTTTTAGCTATTATGTTTTCAATGAGTTTATTAGTATCATTGGTTAGGTAAGGAGTGTATCTATGTTTTTAAAATCCCTAGAAATAAGAGGGTTTAAATCTTTTGCAGATAAAACCAATTTAAAATTTAAAAAAGGAGTAACAGCAGTAGTTGGTCCAAATGGTAGTGGTAAAAGTAATATTTCAGATTCTGTTAGATGGGTTCTTGGAGAACAAAGTGTAAAAACATTAAGAGGCGGAAAAATGGAAGATGTTATTTTTGCTGGGACTCAATTCAGGAAGCCTGTTGGATTAGCTCAAGTTTCTCTTACTTTAGATAACTCAGATAATTCTTTAGATACTGACTACTCAGAAGTAACTGTAACAAGAAGGATTTTTAGATCAGGAGAAACTGAATATTTAATTAATAATCAGAAGTGTAGATTAAAGGATATTCATGGTCTTTTTATGGATACTGGTATAGGTAAAGAAGGATATTCGCTTATAGGTCAAGGAAAGATAGAGGCTATTCTAAGTGGAAAGCCAGAAGAAAGAAGAGCTTTACTTGAGGAAGCAGCTGGTATTGTTAAATTTAAATCTAGAAAAGAAGAAGCTGAAAGAAAATTATCTAACACTGAAAATAACTTAGTGAGAATTAGAGATATAATTTCAACCTATGAAGAAAGAATAGAACCCTTGAAAGAAGAAAGGGAAAAGGCATTAAAATATAATGGACTTGCTGAAGATTTAAAAATTAAGGAAGTTTCTTTATTAGTAAATAACATAAAAGTTATTAATACTGAGATTGAAGAGATAAACAATGAAATAAATAGTAGAAAAGGTAATATAGATAAAAAAAGAAAAGAGTTAAATAAGTCTAAAGAAGAAATTTTATTATTAGAGAGTAAAATAGAGGAATTAGAAAATAAAAATAATACAGAAAAAAATGAGTACTATACAAAAAAAGAAGAAGTAAATCAAAGTTTAAAAGAAATAGAAATTTTTAAAGAAAGAATTAATAACTTTGAAGAAATAATAAAGAAAGATTTGTTTGAAGTTGAGAGCTTAGAAAAAGAAATTTTAAAATCAAAGAAAGAAAAATCAATCTTATTAAAAGAGCTTGAAGAAAAAATAAAAAAGCAAATTAGTAAAGAAAATAAAATAAAAGATTTTGAAAAGGAAATTTATAAATTAAATCATGAAATTGAGAATTTAGAAGAAGAAACTTCAAGAATTAAAGAAGAAGAATTTGAACTATTAAGAAGAACTTCTGAAATTAATAATAGTATTTCTTTATTAAATAGAGAAATATTAAATAAAGAAGAACTTAATTCAACTAGTGAAATTAGCTTAAAAACTATTGAAGGGAATATAAGTATTAATTTAGCTACTATTTTAAGTATTAATGGCAATATAAGTTCTCATAAAGTTGAAAGGGAAAATCTTCAAAATATAATTTCAGAAAATCGCAAAAAAATAGGGGCTCTAAGTGGGCAAGTTACTAGAAAAGAAGGGATTATAAAAGATACAGCTAAAAAAATAAATATTTTAGAAGGTAAGTTAACAACTCTTAAAGATTTAGAAAAAAGCTATGAAGGATACCAATTATCTATTAAGAGATTAATGGATAGAATAGAGAAGGGACAAATATCTTATGGTAAGGGTACTAAAGTTTTAGGAGAAATATTTACAGTTGATAGAAAGTATGAAACTTCAATAGAAATTGCCTTAGGGGGCGCTATTTCCAATGTGATTACAGAAGATGAAAATATTGCAAAGCTTTTAATAGAGTATTTAAAGAAAAATTCTTTAGGACGAGCAACCTTTTTACCATTAAATATAATTAAAGGAAGCAGATTGAATGTTTCAAATGAAATAAAAAATATAAGTGGATATTTAGGATTAGCATCAGATTTAATAAGCTTTGATAATAAGTTTAAAGAAGTTATGGACTATTCTTTAGGAAAAACAATTATAGCCGAAAATATGGAAGCAGCATTAAAAATATCAAAGATTGGTGGGTATAAACTTAGAATAGTTACTTTGGATGGTGAAGTAATTAGTCCTGGTGGGGCTTTGACAGGTGGTAGTATTTACAAAAAAAATAATTCTAGTATTTTAGGTAGAAAAAGAGAAATACATGAATTAGAGGAATCAATAAATAATAATAAAATTGCATACCGTTCAGAAGTAGAATTATTAGGTAAAATAAGAGCTGAAATTAAAGAGATAGATGAAGATAATTTAAATAAAAGTGATAAAGTTCATGAAATAAATATAGATATAACAAGATTTGAAAGTGAAGTTAGAGCTTTAGAAAATGAAAGTGTAAAACTAAAAAAAGCTCTAGAAGTTTCTAAAAAAGAAATCTCCTTAAATAATGAAAATCTAATTAAGTTAAAAGAAGAAATTAGTATTAAAGAGGATAAATTAAGGATTATTAAAGAAAATAATTTAAATAATAAAGATAAAGCATTAAAACTTCAAAAGGACTTATTAGATAAGAAGGAAGAATTTAATAAAATTAAGGATGAAAATATTCAAATAAAAATAGATAAGGCTAAGTTAGACGAAATAGTTTATTCACGAGAAACTGATATAAAGAGAAAAGAGAAAGAAGAGAAAGAAAAGGAAGGGAAAATCCTATCTCTTAAGAAAGAAAAGGAAGAAAAACAAAATAACATAAATTATTTAAGAAAACTTATTGAAGATAAAGTAGTCCTTATTGGAAAGATAAATACAAGACTTAGTCAGTTGGAAGATATCTTTAAGTTTGATGAAGCTAATAGAATAAGTTTAAAAGATAAGTTAAAAATAATAGATAGTGAAGCAAATCAATTAATTGAAGAAGTAAGAGTTTTAGAAATTGAATTAAATAAAAAGGAAATAATCTTTGCTAAGTTAGAAAGTGAAAGAGAAAACTACTATTTAAGGTTAAATGAAGAATTGAACTTAACATTAGCAGAGGCAATAGAAATAGCGATAGAAATAGATAGTATATCTAAGATAAAGGATGAAATATTCAAATTAAAGTCTGAAATTACGGCCCTTGGAACTGTGAATTTAGCTGCAATTGCAGAATATGAAGAAGTATGTGAAAAATATAAGTTTATGTCTTCTCAAGAAGAGGATTTGAATAAAGCAAAAGAAGAGTTAATGACAGTAATTAATGAAATGACTGTAAAGATGCAGGAATTATTTAGAGATAACTTTAAAGTATTAAATAAAAACTTTAATGAAACCTTTAAAGATTTATTTAAAGGAGGAAATGCAGAGCTTATTTTAGGAGAAGGTGATGAGCTTACTGCTAATATTGAAATTAATGTACAGCCACCAGGTAAGAGACTACAAAACATAAATTTAATGTCTGGTGGAGAAAAAGTATTATCTGCAATAGCATTATTATTTGCTATTTTAAAAATGAAACCTACTCCATTTTGTATATTAGATGAAATAGAAGCTGCCTTAGATGATGCAAATGTATATAGATATGCAGAGTTTTTAAGAGAGTTTTCAGAGAATATACAATTTATAGTTATTACTCATAGAAAAGGGACTATGGAGGCTAGTGATGTTATGTATGGAGTTACAATGGAGGAAAAAGGGGTTTCCAAAGTGGTTTCTGTAGATTTAAGTAAGGAAAATTAGGAGGTTAGTTATGGCTATATTCGGAAAAATATTTGATAATTTGAAATCAGGACTTTCAAAAACAAAGGATGCATTAACAGACAAAATAAATGAGACTTTAAAGTTAGCAATTACTATAGATGAGGATTTGTATGAAGAACTTGAAGAAATTTTAGTTATGTCTGATATTGGTATGGATACAACAATAGAAATAATAGATAGATTAAAGGCTAAGATTAGAAAAGAAAAAATAAATGAGCCAAGCGAAGTGTATCCAGCATTAAAAGAAGTTATAAGAGATATGTTACTTGAGGGAACAGAAGAAATATCAAATGAAGAATCAGGAAAGAAGGCTCTTCTTGTAATAGGTGTAAATGGAGTAGGTAAGACTACTTCAATAGGAAAACTTGCAGCAAAGAATAAGGCTGAAGGAAAAAGGGTTTTACTTGCAGCTGCAGATACCTTTAGAGCAGCTGCTATAGATCAACTTGAGGTTTGGAGTGATAGAGCAGGTGTAGATTTAGTGAAGCATACTGAGGGCTCTGATCCTGCAGCAGTAGTTTTTGATGCAGTTAATGCTGCAAAATCAAGGGATATAGATTTATTAATATGTGATACTGCAGGAAGACTCCATAATAAGAAAAATCTTATGGATGAATTAGCTAAGATAGGAAGAATAATAGATAGAGAATATGATGGAGTTGAAAAAGAAACATTACTAGTTTTAGATGCAACAACAGGACAAAATGCAGTAATACAAGCTAAACAGTTTATGGAGGCTTGTCCTATTGATGGCATAATATTAACTAAATTAGATGGAACTGCAAAAGGTGGAGTAGTTATATCTATAAAAAATTCTTTAAATATTCCTGTTAAATACATAGGCGTAGGAGAAGGAATAGAAGACTTACAAGAATTTGATGCAGAGAGCTTTGCAGAAGCACTGTTTTAGAATGTAGAATGTATAATGAAGAATGTAGAATTAAGGAAAAAACTCCTTTAGGAGTTTTGGATAAAGATTAAAAAAATGAAGGAATGAAAAAATAATTGAGAAATTTAGATAAAGGCTAAATTTTTGAAAATGTAATTTTATAAATGAGCTTTAGCTTATTTATTTCCTCAATTTTTAATTCTTAATTATTCATTTTCAATTTTTTTATAGGGTGTTAAGTAAAAATACTTGACAGTATAGAATTGTTTTGCTAAAATCTCTTTTGTGGGTAAGGTGATGAAATGGAAGATAGGGTTGAGATTTCATTATTAATGGATTTATATGGGCCATTATTAACGGAAAAACAGTATAAAATTATGGAACTTTATTATAACGAGGATTTATCCTTAGCTGAAATTGCTGAATTAAATAACACAAGTCGTCAAGCTATCCATGATTTAATAAAGAGATGCTATAAACAATTTCTATCCTATGAAGATAAACTTAGTTTGCTTAAGAAAAGTTTTAAGCAAGAAGAAATAATTATTAGTCTTCTTAATGAGGTAAAAGAAAAGTATTCTATTACAGAAGAAGATTATAAAAAATATAAAACTATATTAGAAGAGTTATAAGATCATAGGAGGATTTAATATGGCTTTTGAAGGTTTATCCGATAAATTACAGGAAGCTTTTAAAAAACTTAGAGGTAAAGGAAAGCTAACTGAAAAAGATATAAAAGAAGTCATGAGGGAAGTAAAGTTAGCCTTACTTGAAGCAGATGTTAACTTTAAAGTAGTTAAACAGTTTATTTCAAGAGTTAGCGAAAAATGTGTTGGAAATGAAGTTTTAGAAAGCTTAACTCCAGCTCAACAAGTTATAAAAATAGTTAACGAAGAACTTACTGAACTTATGGGTGGTAGTGAAAGTAAATTAAATTTTAACTCAGTAGGTCCAACTGTAATAATGATGGTTGGTCTGCAAGGGGCAGGTAAGACTACTATGAGTGGAAAACTTGCACTACAACTTAGAAAACAAAATAAAAAACCTCTATTAGTGGCTTGTGATATATATAGACCAGCAGCTATAAAACAATTAGAGGTAGTTGGAAAGCAAATTGATATTCCAGTTTTCCAAATGGGTGATAAAGTTAGTCCAGTTGATATTGCAAAGGCTGGTATAGTTCACGCAAGGGAAAATGGAAATAATGTGATAATAATAGATACAGCAGGTAGACTTCATATAGATGAAGCTCTTATGGATGAATTAAAGTCTATAAAAGCAGAAGTTAAGCCGCAAGAAATTTTGCTTGTTGTAGATTCTATGACAGGTCAAGATGCAGTAAATGTAGCTGAAAGTTTTAATAATACATTAGATATATCTGGTGTTATATTAACTAAACTTGATGGTGACACTAGAGGTGGTGCTGCTTTATCAATTAGACATATTACAGAAAAGCCAATTAAATATATTGGTGTAGGTGAAAAAATGAGTGACTTTGAAGTGTTCTATCCTGATAGAATGGCTTCAAGAATATTAGGTATGGGAGATGTCCTATCATTAATAGAAAAAGCTCAACAAGCCTTTGACGATAATGAAGCTAAAGAATTAAGTGCTAAAATGCTAGAAAATGATTTTACTTATGAAGATTATTTAAGTGCAATGGAGCAAATGAAAAAGCTTGGTTCTTTAAGTAAGATTATGGAAATGATACCTGGATTACCAAAAGAAGCGAAAAATATAGATTTCGATGCTGGAGAAAAAGAATTAATTAAAGTGAAATCTATAATATATTCTATGACACCTAAAGAAAGAAGAAATCCAAAGCTTATATCAGGATCATCTTCAAGAAAGAAAAGAATTGCTAAGGGATCAGGTACTTCTCTACAAGATGTTAATAAACTCATTAAGGGATTCGATATGATGAGAAAACAAATGAAACAAATGAAGTCTTTTCAAAAGAAATCTAAAAAAGGATTCTTTGGTAAATTACCTTTTATGAGTTAATATAAATTATATTTTTGAAGGAGGTGAAAAAACATGGCAGTAAAAATCAGATTAAGAAGAATGGGTGCTAAGAAAGCTCCTTTCTATAGAATAGTTGTTGCTGATTCAAGAGCACCAAGAGATGGTAGATTCATCGAAGAAATTGGATACTACAATCCTTTAACTGAACCAGCTGAAATCAAAATCAACGAAGAAAAAGCTACTAAATGGGTTCAAAATGGAGCTCAACCTACAGATGTAGTTAAGAGACTATTTACTCAAGCAGGATTAAATAAGTAATTTTTAGGAGGTGAACTCTGTAATTATATTTAATTACAGGTGTTTATATGAAGGAATTAATTGAAGGTATAGCTAAATCCCTTGTGGATAATCCAAATGAAGTTCATGTAAATGAAATACAAGGAGAGCAATCAATTATTCTGGAACTAAAGGTTGCTCCTGCAGACATGGGGAAAGTAATAGGCAAACAGGGAAGAATAGCAAAAGCTATTAGAACTGTTGTAAAAGCAGCAGCCATGAGAGAAGATAAAAAAGTAGTAGTTGAAATTATTGATAAGAAGAGTTAGGGTTATCCTAACTCTTTTTAGTTAGAAAATTATATTGGTATATTTTAATTAATAGGTTGTAATACTTCTAATGTATCTATATAATTACAATGGAAATATTAGAAATATTAATATATTTAATTTATATATTTTAAAATAATAAACTAATGTAAAAGTAATTTGTTTATAAGAGGTGCAGTATGAAAGAAATTTTAAGAGTTGGTAAAATAGTTAACACTCATGGTTTAAAAGGAGAAGTTAAGGTTATACCATTGACAGATGATCCTAAAAGGTATAATGAATTAGAATTTGTACTTATTGATGGTGTAAAAAGAAATATTGAAAACTGTAAATATCAAAAGGATAGGGTAATAGTAAAAGTTGAAGGAATAAATTCAATTGAAGAAGCTGAAAAGTATAAAAATAAATATATGGAAATCCCAAGGGAATATGCAGTTCCTTTAGAAGAAGATACTTATTATATTGCAGATATAATAGGATGTAATGTATATGACACTGAAGGAAAGAATTTAGGAGAAGTTTACGATGTAATACAAACAAAAAATAATGATGTATACTGGATTAGAAAGCCAAAGGAACTTTTAATACCAGTACTTTTAGATATAGTTAATGATATAGATGTAGAAAATAAAAAAATTGTTATAAAACCTGTGGGAGAATGGCAAGATGAAGATTAATATTCTTACATTATTTCCTGAAATGTTTGATATTTTCAATCATAGCATAATTGGTAAAGCTAAGGAAAAAGGAATTGTAGAAATTAAAGCTATAAATATTAGAGATTTTACATTAAATAAACATAAAAAAGTAGATGACTATCCTTATGGTGGAGGAGCTGGCATGGTTATGACACCACAGCCACTTGTGGATTCTATAAGATATTGTAAAAAAGAGAACAAGGGAAAGGTAGTATTCTTAGGTCCAAGAGGAAAGACATTTAATCAAGAAATGGCTAAGCAATTATCAGAGGAAGAAGAACTTATTTTTGTATGTGGGCATTATGAAGGCATAGACGAAAGAGTATATAAACATATAGATTTAGAAGTTTCATTAGGAGATTTTATATTAACTGGAGGAGAAATGGCTGCAATTCCAGTAATAGACTCTATTTTAAGGTTAAAAAGTGGAGTTTTAGGAAAAAAGGAAAGCTATGAGGATGAATCTTTTTCAGATGGATTGCTTGAGTATCCTCAATATACTAGACCTGAAGAATTTGAAGGAGATAAGGTTCCAGAAGTATTGCTTTCAGGGCATCATGAAAATATAAGAAAATGGAGAAGAGCAAAATCTTTGATTCTTACAAAGAAAAGAAGAAGAGATTTATATAATAAAATTATTTTAACAAAAGAGGATAAAAAAATTCTAGAAAAATGTAAATAAATTATTGAACAATAAGAATAATTATGTTAGAATTACCTTTGTGTTAGTACGGGCGCTCCTCTGTCAAGAATTTGTTAAGAACGTCTAATAAAAATTTAAGGAGGGACTACACAATGAACGAAATAATAAGAGCTATTGAAGCAGAACAATTAAGAAATGATCTACCAAACTTCAACGTAGGAGATACTGTTAAAGTTTATGTTAAGATCAAAGAAGGATCAAGAGAAAGAATCCAAATGTTTGAAGGAACAGTTATTAAGAAGCAAAACGGTGGATTAAGAGAAACTTTCACTGTAAGAAGAGTTGCTTACGGAACTGGAGTAGAAAGAACTTTCCCAATGAACTCTCCAATCATTGATAGAATGGAAGTTGTAAGAAAAGGTAAAGTTAGAAGAGCTAAGTTATTCTACTTAAGAGATAGAGTAGGTAAGGCTGCTAAAGTTAAAGAATTAAACGTTAGATAATATCTAATGATTAAGTAAGGGACTTTTATAAGTCCCTTTTTCTTTTTTATAAAATAAGATTTATATAATCAAATTTTGATATAATAATAATAAAAGTTTAGTACGGAGGAAATGAAAATGGGTAAAATAAATTGGTTTCCAGGTCATATGAAAAAAACTCAAAGAGAGATAAAAGAAAATTTAAAGCTAGTAGATGCAGTAATAGAAATTAGAGATGCAAGAATACCAAGAAGTTCTGCTAATCCTGACATAGATAAGCTATGTGAAGGTAAACCTAGAATAATACTTTTGAATAAAAGTGATTTATCAGAAAATAAAGCTACTAAAATGTGGATTAATCATTTATCTTCTGATAATGTTAAAGTTTTAGAAGTGAATTGCTTAACTGGTAAAGGATTAAATCAAATTAAGCCTACTTTAGATATATTATTAAAGGAAAAACATGATAGATTAAAAGCTAAGGGATTAGTAAAAATTCAAATGAGAGTTATGGTAGTTGGAATACCTAATGTAGGAAAGTCTACATTTATAAATAAAATGGCAAAAAATAATATTGCAAAAACAGGGGATAGACCTGGGGTTACTAAAAGTAAACAATGGATTAAAACTAAAATGGATATTGAAATGCTTGATACACCTGGGGTATTATGGCCTAAATTTGAAGATGATAGAACTGCTCTTAATTTAGCATTTACAGGTGCTATAAAAGATGAAATTATGGATATAGAAGAACTTTCTTATAACTTAGTGAAGAGATTACAAGAACATTATAAAAATAATATTATTGAAAGATATAAAATATCAGATATCAATGAAGATCCACTAGAAACTTTAAATAGTATTGCTAGAAAAAGAGGTTGCTTAGTTAAGGGGGGAGATATAGATTATAATAGAATTGCAGTAATCTTACTAGATGAATTTAGAGGTGGTAAGATAGGAAATATTTCATTAGAATATCCAAATGAAGAAGTTGAGGAGTAATATGGAAATATTAAATAAAGATATAGAAGCTTTAAGTTATAAGGAAATCAAAGGTTTTGTAGATGATATAAATATAATTGAAGAAAAATATAATGCAGAGCTTGTGTATTTAATTGATAAATTGGCTTTAGATAAAAGAAAGAATGTTAAATCTTTAAGCGAAAGGCTTAAAAAAGAAATAGATAAAATAAAGAAGGAAGTTGAAAGAGTAAAAAAAATGTATAATTTTGATAAAGGTTTTGGAAATTATACATATGTAGCTGGAGTAGACGAGGTAGGAAGAGGACCTTTAGCAGGACCTATAGTAGCTTGTGCTGTTATTTTAGATTTAAATTTAATTGAAGATGACTTTATTCTTTGGCTTAATGATTCAAAAAAACTCTCTGAAAAGAAAAGAGAGGAGCTAGCTAAGGAAATCAAAGATAAAGCCTTAGCCTATTATATTGCAGAAAGATCAAATACTGAAATTGATGAAAAGGGAATAGCCTACTGTAATAATGATATTTTCTTAGAGGCGTGTAATTCAATGAGTATAAAACCAGATTTAGTTTTATCAGATGGATATTTAGTTAAAGGAATAAATATAGAAAATAAATCAGTTATTAAAGGAGATGCAAAATCAGCATCTATTGCAGCAGCATCTATTTTAGCTAAGGTTTATAGAGATAACTTAATGAAGGAGTATTCAAAAGAATTTCCTCATTATAGTTTTGAAGAAAATGCTGGTTACGGGACAACAAAGCATATAGAGGGGCTAAAGACTTTTGGACCTTGTAAAATACATAGAATGTCATTTTTAAAAAATATATTAGAATAAATTAATATGCTCTAAAGGCATCCTCTATATGGTTTATAGTATATAATTCATTATTGTTATTAAAATAAATTTCTATAACATCAAATCTACAATTATAATTTAATAATTTATATTTAAATAAAAAGTATTTTGATATATTTATAATTTGTTTTTGTTTATAGTAGGTAACAGCTTCACCAGGAGTACCAAAGTGATAGCTGTACCTACTTTTTACTTCTATAAAAACTATAATATCTTTAGATTTACATATTATATCAATTTCACCATTTGAAGTTCTAAAATTTTTAAAAATAAGAGAGTAATTATTTCTTTTTAGATAGTTTAAAGCCAAATCTTCTCCATAGGAGCCTATATCTTTATTAAATTTCTTCATAATATCACCTATTAAGAATATTGACCTAAATATTATAAAAAATTCATGAAAATAATGTTTAACAAATGTTTTTTATTGTCAATAATCTTTAAAGAGGTGAGTGATTTGTCAATAGAAATTATAAGTGCAACACATAACGGACTAGATGGAATACTTGTAAGTGTTGAAGTAGATATAAACAAAGGAATGCCAAGTTTTAGCATAGTGGGACTACCAGATGCATCAGTAAAAGAATCAAAAGAAAGAGTAAGATCAGCAATAGTAAATAGTGGTTATGAATTTCCATTAGGAAGGATAACAATTAATTTAGCACCTGCAGATATAAGAAAAATAGGATCGTTATTAGATTTACCAATAGCTTTAGGTATACTTATGAAATCAAATCAAATAGCACAAAGAAATTTAAATGATTTTATTATTTTGGGAGAGCTTTCTTTAGCAGGAGATTTAAAAGAAATAAAGGGAATACTACCTATCATTTTTGAAGGAGAAAATAATAAAAAAAATAATTTTATATTTCCGTTAAATAATTTAAATGAGCTTAGATATTTTAATATAGGTAATTTTTATCCTTTTAAAACTTTAAATGAGGTGATTTCCTTTATTGATAATAAAGATTTATTACCTTATATTTTTGAAGATGAAAAGAAAATTGAAAGAAAAGACTATTTTGATTATGGGGAGATAGTAGGACAGAGAGCATCTAAAAGAGTAATGGAAATATCAGCAGCAGGTAAGCATAATGTTTTATTATATGGATCACCGGGATCAGGAAAAACTATGCTTGCTAAGGCTATGCCATCTATTATGCCTCCTTTAAATCATTATGAAGAAATGGAAATAGCAAAGATATATAGTGCTTCTGGATTGCTTTCTGGAAAAGATGGAATATTTAGACCTTTTAGAAACCCTCATCATACTATAACGAGAACTGCTTTAGCTGGAGGAGGAAAGGAGATAAAGGTTGGAGAAATAACTTTAGCTCACAATGGGGTATTGTTTTTAGATGAAATTTTAGAATTTAAAAGAGATGTATTAGAAGTTTTAAGAGAGCCTTTAGAGGAAAAAGTTATAAATATTAACAGATTAAATGGGACATATAAGCTACCAAGTAACTTCTTGCTTATAGCAGCATGTAATCTATGCCCCTGTGGACTTTATCTAGGAGGTGGCATTGGAGATGGAAAATGTGTTTGTAGCGAAAATGAAAGAAAAAGATATATGGGGAGATTATCTAGAGCTTTGTTAGATAGAATAGATTTATTAAATTATGTGCCTAGATTAAAATATGAAGATATAAGTAAGAGTTCTGATAATTTAACTTCTGAAAAAATGAAGGAAAATATACTTAAAGCAAGAGAAATACAAAATTTTAGATATAAGAATAAAAAATATAATTACAATTCAGAGGTTAAGGGAAAAGATATAGAAATTTTATTTAAAATATCAAGTTCTGCTAAGAATTTATTAGGAACTTATTATGAAAAATTTGATTTAACTATGCGGGGATACGATAAAATTTTAAAAGTGTCAAGAACTATAGCAGATTTAGATAGTAGTGAAGAAGTATGCGAATATCATATTTTTGAGGCTTTAGGATATAGGAAAAATATAGAAGGGGAAATTGTTTAAAGGGGAATTAAAATGAGAAAAGATGAGATTTGGTTTATTCTATTAAATTTAACTAATGTAAAGAAAGTTAATTTGCTTAAGAAATATAAAAATGAAGAAACTATTAGAAAAAATAAGAATAATATAAAAGAGTTTAAAAAGAAAGCTTTAGATGAAATTACTGAAGAAAAAATTGAGAACTTTAGTAATTACATAAATAATAATAGTATTGGATATATTACAATTAAATCAAAGCAGTATCCAGAAGATTTAAATCACGGAGATGATCCACCATATGTATTATTTTATAAAGGGAACTTAGACTTACTAAAAGGAGATTTAGCTGCTATAATAGGTGCAAGAAAGTGCACAATCTATGGTGCAGAAATTGCAAAAATTATAGGAAAAGAATTAAGTGAGAATAACATAACGGTAGTGAGTGGTTTAGCAGCTGGAATAGATTCTATAGCTCAAAAAAGTGCTATAAATTTTAAAGGAAAGACAATAGGTGTTCTAGGCTGTGGGATAGATGTAGTTTATCCTAAGAGCAATAAATATTTATATGAAGGAATACTTAAATCTGGAGGACTTATAATATCTGAATATTTGCCTAATACACCACCATTTGCTTATAATTTTCCAAGGAGAAATAGAATAATAAGTGGAATAAGTAAAAAGTTAGTTATAATAGAAGCTACAGATAAAAGTGGAAGTTTAATTACTGTGAACTATGCTTTAAATTTAGGAAGAGATATTATGGCAATACCAGGACCTGTTATAAATGGGAATAGTGAAGGATGTAATAAATTAATTAGAGATGGGGCAACACCTTTTACTGAAATGAAGGATTTATATGATTTTTTTAATATAAGAAAAGAAAATGATATAAAAAAAGTAAAAAATAGCTATAAATCTATGCTTTTAGGGGCAATAAATAGTGAACCTAAGCATATAGATGATATTATGAAATCTGTAAATGTTGACAGAAAGGTATTATTTGAGTTATTATTTGAAATGCAAAATAGAAATGAAATTATTTGTCTTCCAGGCAATTATTATGCTAAATCAATATGAATTAAAGGGGGTGTAAACTCCAAACAATATGGAGTTTGATATATGGGACAAAATCTTGTAATAGTAGAATCGCCTGCAAAGGCTAAGACTATAGGAAAGTATCTTGGTAAGAATTATACAGTAGAAGCATCTATGGGACATATAAGAGATTTGCCGAAAAGTACATTAGGCGTTGATATAGAAGATAATTTTAATCCTAAATATATAACTATTAGGGGAAAAGGTGATTTAATTGCTAAATTAAAAAAAGCAGCTAAAAAGGCGGATAAAGTATATCTTGCAACGGACCCTGACCGTGAAGGAGAAGCTATATCATGGCATTTAGCCAATATTTTAAAAATACCAGAAGATAAAAAATGTAGAATAGTTTTTAATGAAATAACAAAAACTGCAGTAAAATCATCTATTAAAGAAGCAAGGCAAATAAATAATAATTTAGTAGATGCACAGCAAGCAAGAAGGATTTTAGATAGACTTGTTGGATATGAAATAAGTCCGATTTTATGGAAAAATGTTAAATGGGGATTAAGTGCTGGGAGAGTTCAATCAGCTGCTTTAAAACTTATTTGTGATAGAGAAGAAGAAATAAAAAAGTTTGAACCTAAAGAATACTGGACTGTTGATTGTATAGCAACTAAAGATAGAAAAAAATTTCCAATTAAATTAATTCAATATAAAGGAAAGAAAATTGAGATAAGTACTAAGGTAGAAACAGAAAAAATTATAGAAGAACTTAAAAATGATAAGTTTATAGTTAGTAAAGTAAAAAAAGGAACTAAGGTAAAAAATCCACTACCTCCTTTTACTACTAGTACACTTCAACAAGAAGCATCAAAAAAGTTAAATTTTATGACAAAAAGAACAATGTCTATTGCTCAGGTTTTATATGAAGGCGTAGAAGTAAAGGGACATGGAACAGTTGGTCTAATTACTTATATGAGAACAGATTCAGTTAGAATTTCAGATGAAGCTCAAGAAAGAGCTTTAGATTTTATAAATTCTAACTTTGGAAAAGAATATGCTCCAAGTAAGCCTAGAGTATATAAAGGTAAGAAAAATATTCAAGATGCTCATGAAGCTATCAGACCTTCAGTAATTGAAATAACTCCAGAAATTGCAAAAAATTCACTAACTTCAGAGCAATATAAGTTATATTCATTAATTTGGAATAGATTTATGGCAAGCCAAATGGCTTCTTGTGAATTAAATACTAATAGTATTGAAATAATGAACGGAGATTATAAATTTAAAGCAACTGGATCTAGAATAAAGTTTGATGGATTTATGAAGCTTTATGAATATTTAACAGAAGAGGACACAGAAGATGTTTCTTTACCAGAATTAAATGAAAATGATGAATTAAGTAAGGTAAATATAGATGGTAAACAGCATTTCACCCAACCACCAGCAAGATATACTGAAGCTTCTTTTGTTAAATTGCTAGAAGAAAAGGGAATAGGAAGGCCAAGTACCTACGTTCCAACAATTTCTGTTTTATTAAGTAGAGACTACGTAAACAGAGAAAAGAAGAATTTGTTTCCAACTGAACTAGGGTTTATTGTAAATAATATTATGAGTGAATATTTTGAGCAAATAGTAGATGTAGAATTTACAGCTGATATGGAAAGGAACTTAGACTGTATTGAAGAAGGTCAAGAAGAATGGAAAAAAGTAGTGGGTGAGTTCTTTAGTCCATTGAAAATTGCTTTAGAAAAAGCTGAAAAAGAAATATCTAAGGTGGTTATAGAGGATGAAGTAAGCGATGTACCTTGTGATAAGTGTGGTAGAATGATGGTTATTAAGCATGGAAGATATGGAAAGTTTTTAGCATGTCCTGGTTATCCTGAATGTAAGAATGCAAAGCCTATTGTGGAAGAAATTGAAGCACCATGTCCTAAATGCGGAGGAAAGGTATTAGCTAAAAAAAGTAAAAAAGGTAAGAAGTTCTTTGGATGTGCTAATTATCCATCATGTGATTTTGTAAGTTGGAATGAACCATTAAAAGATAAATGTCCAGATTGTGGATCTTATATGGTGTTAAAATATAGTAAAACTAAAGGAAATTATGCCCAATGTTCAGATTCAAATTGTAATAAAGTTATTAACATAGTTAAGGGAAATAATGAAGAATAAAAAAAGAAAATGGTTACACTTTAAAAAATGAATAATTTTTTAAAGTAATGTCGAAAATACAAAGAAATTTGTTGAAAATAGAAACTTCCTATGATAGTATAAATAAGTAATAAAGACGTTTTTGGAAAATTTATATAATTTTAAATTTTCTAAAAATTTAACGGAGTATTCGTAGGAGGAAGAATTGATGTCATCATTATTAAATAAAACTAGAATGTTAAACAAGATATTACAAAAGTCTGGAACAGACCCAGTAGCTTTTGAAGATATATGTGAATTGTTAAGTGATGTTTTATCCTGTAATGTATATGTAACAAGTAGAAAGGGTAAAGTGCTTGGTTATACATTTTCTAAAAATTTTGAATGTGATATAATGAAAAAGCAAGTGGTAGATGAAAAGAGATTCCCAAAAGAGTATAATGAAAGTTTGTTGAATATCCATGAAACTATGGCTAATTTATCTAATAAAGGATTATGTGTTTTTGAAGATGAAGGAAACTGCATAATGGAAAATAAAATAACTACTATAGTACCTATAATAGGTAATAGAGAGAGATTAGGTACTTTAATACTTGCAAGATTTGGAGAAAACTTTACAGATGAAGATTTAATTCTTGCTGAATATAGTGCAACTATAGTTGGATTAGAAATATTAAGAGCTAAGCAAGTAGAAATTGAAGAAGAAGCTAGAAAGAAAGCAGTAGTTCAATTAGCAATTGGAACTTTATCTTATTCAGAGCTTGAGGCTGTTGAACATATTTTTGGAGAGTTAGAAGGAAATGAAGGATTATTAGTTGCTTCAAAGATAGCAGATAAGGTTGGAATAACAAGAAGTGTTATTGTAAATGCATTAAGAAAGTTTGAAAGTGCAGGGGTAATAGAATCTAGATCTCTTGGTATGAAGGGAACTCATATTAAGATTTTAAATGAAAAATTACTAGATGAATTAAAAAAGATAAATTAACATAAAATAAAGGCGTTAAGTTACTTAAGTAATTTAACGCTTTTTTATAAAAATATTTTCTTTTTTATTATCTTAGAAATTATAAGTAGGTTATCCTTTGAATAATTTTTTATAATTTCTGTCCATAAGCTTTGAAGTGCTTATATTAATTCTGTGATGCTTTGGGGATTGCAACAGAATAAGTGAAATTAATAGAAGTACTTTTTTATTAAGATTTAAATTAAAAAAATGTTGATACTATAATAAGCTTATGTTATACTAACAAAGGTAAGAAATACACACATTATCCAATTTATAAAGACGGTGCCTAAAAAGGAAGCTTTATAAGAAGGTAATGGAGGAAATAACCAGGAGGTAGAAAAATGGCAGTTATATCAATGAAACAATTATTAGAAGCAGGTGTACACTTTGGACACCAAACAAGAAGATGGAACCCTAAGATGGCTCCTTATATATTCACAGAAAGAAATGGAATATATATAATAGATCTTCAAAAGACTGTTAAAAAAGTAGATGAAGCTTACGATTTCATTAAAGAAGTTGCAGCAGAAGGAAAAGATATCTTATTTGTTGGTACTAAGAAGCAAGCTCAAGAAGCTATCGAAGAAGAAGCAATAAGATCAAACATGCACTTCGTTAACAATAGATGGTTAGGTGGTATGTTAACAAACTTCAAAACTATCAGAACTAGAATTAACAGATTAGAAGCTTTAAAGACTATGGAAGAGGATGGAACTTTTGAAGTTTTACCTAAGAAAGAAGTTATTAAGTTAAAAGGCGAAATGGAAAAGCTAGAAAAGAATTTAGGTGGAATTAAGAACTTAGATGCTAGCAACATTGGAGCTATATTCGTTGTTGATCCTAGAAAAGAAAAGAATGCTATATCAGAAGCTAAGATTTTAGGAATTCCAGTAGTAGGTATAGTAGATACTAACTGTGATCCAGAAGAAGTAGATTACGTAATTCCAGGTAACGATGATGCAATAAGAGCTGTTAAATTAATAACTGCAAAAATTGCTGACGGTATAATCGAAGGAAGACAAGGCGAACAATTAGCTGAATAATAAAATAAAAGGTAGGTGAGAGTTCTCATTTACCTTTTAACCTAAATAATAAGGTTTACAATAAGTTGGGAGGAATTAACATTATGATAACTGCTCAATCAGTTAAAGAATTAAGAGAAAAAACTGGCGCAGGAATGATGGACTGCAAAAAGGCTTTAACAGAAGCTCAAGGAGATATGGAAAAAGCCGTTGAAATATTAAGAGAAAAGGGTCTTGCTGCAGCTGCTAAGAAAGCAGGAAGAGTTGCTGCAGAAGGTATAGTAAAAACTTACATATCAGAAGATAGCAAATCAGCTGGTATAGTTGAACTAAACTGTGAAACTGACTTCGTTGCTGCTAATGAAGAATTTGTAAATTTTGCTACTAGATTAGCTGAAATGGCTTCTGTTAGCTCAGCTACAACTGTAGAAGAATTCGTAACTGAAAAGTACGATGCTAATAGTACAGTTTCTGAAGCACTTACTGCTTTAATAGCTAAGTTAGGTGAAAACATGACTGTAAGAAGATTTGAAAAATTCAATGTAGCTAATGGAGTGGTTGAAAGCTATATCCACGGTGGCGGAAGAATAGGTGTTGTAGTTGAATTAAACTGTGAAGCTGATAATGTTGCCGTATTAAAGGAAGTTGCTAAAGATGTTTGTATGCAAGTAGCTGCTGCTAACCCAGCATTTTTAAGCAGAGAAGATGTAGATGCAGAAGCTTTAGAAAAAGAAAAAGAAATCTACAGAGTTCAAGCTTTAAATGAAGGAAAACCAGAAAACATTGTAGAAAAAATGGTAATGGGAAGAATTCAAAAATACTACAAAGAAGTATGTCTTTTAGATCAAGCTTGGGTAAAAGATGGGGATAAGAGCATAAGCAAATATCTTCAAGAAAAATCAAAAGAAGTTGGTTCTCCTATAACTATAAATAAGTTTGTAAGATTCGAAAGAGGAGAAGGTATCGAAAAGGTAGAAGATAACTTCGCTGAAGAAGTAGCTAAGATGAGTAAGTAATACAAAGGAGAACACATATTGTGTTCTCTTTTTTTAGGAAACAACCTAATATATATGGAGGTACTAAGAATGGAAAAGAGTCAATATAAAAGAGTTATACTTAAGGTTTCTGGTGAAGCTTTAGCAGGAGTAAATGGATTTGGATTCGATTTTGATATAATAAAAAGAATTACATTAGAAGTTAAAGATTTAGTAGATATGGGTGTAGAAGTTGGGCTAGTAGTAGGCGGAGGAAATATTTGGAGAGGTAGAAGTGGCGAAGGTATGGATAGATCACAAGCTGATCATATGGGAATGCTAGCTACTTGTATAAATGCTTTAGCACTACAAGATTCACTTGAACAACATGGTGTAATGACTAGAGTTCAAACTGCTATAGAGATGAAAGAAATAGCAGAACCGTTTATAAGAAGAAGAGCTGTTAGACATTTAGAAAAGGGAAGAGTAGTGATATTTGCAGCAGGTACAGGAAACCCATATTTCTCAACTGATACTACAGCAGCTTTAAGAGCAGCAGAAATTGAAGCAGATGTAATACTTCTAGCTAAGAAAGTTGATGGAGTTTACGATAAAGATCCATATAAATACCCAGATGCTAAAAAATATGATACACTTACTTATATAGAAGTTCTTGAACAAGGACTACAAGTTATGGATTCAACAGCAACATCTTTATGTATGGATAATAATATTCCAATCTTAGTATTTGGATTAGAAGAACCGGGAAATATAAAAAGAGCTATTTCTGGTGAAGAAATAGGAACTTTAGTTTCATCTAAAAAATAGGAGGTTATTATGATTAAGGATATTATTATAAAAGCAGAAGAAAAAATGAAAAAAACTATTTCAGTATTAAAATCTGATCTTTCAACTTTAAGAGCTGGTAGGGCCAACCCAACAATGTTAGATAGAATTAAAGTTGATTATTATGGAAGTCCATGTCCATTAAGCCAAGTAGCTAATATATCAGCACCAGAGCCAAGAGTGTTAGTAATTTCACCTTGGGAAAAAAGTTTAATTAAAGAAATTGAAAAAGCAATCTTAGTTTCAGATTTAGGTATTAATCCATCTAATGATGGTAGTGTAATTAGATTAGTAGTACCAGAATTAACAGAAGAAACTAGAAAAAATTTAGTTAAAGTTGTTAGAAAGACTGGAGAAGAAGCAAAAGTTGCCTTAAGATCTATAAGAAGAGAAGCTAATGATAAGGTTAAGGCTCTTAAAAAAGATGGTGATATAACTGAAGATGAACTTAAGAATTCTGAAGATAAAGTTCAAAAAATAATAGATACTTACGTTAAAGAAGTAGATACTTTAGTTGCGGCAAAAGAAAAAGAGATTATGTCAATTTAAAACCTGCAATTCAGCAGGTTTTTTCCATATAGAATGATGGAGGTAACATAAAATTATGTTAGATGTTTTTAAAACTAGTAAAAATAAAAATGAAGAAAAAGAAATAGTTTTAGATAAAGATAATATACCTAAGCATATTGCAATTATAATGGATGGAAATGGAAGATGGGCTAAGAAGAGAAAGCTTCCAAGAACTGTTGGGCATAAAGCAGGTGTAGAAACAATTAGAAGAGTTATAAAGGAAGCACATGTTTTAGGGGTTAAATTTTTAACTCTTTATGCATTTTCAACTGAAAATTGGAAAAGACCTGATGATGAAGTTTCTGCTTTGATGAAGCTATTGGTTGAATATCTAAGAAGTGAATTAGCTGAATTAAACAGAAATGGTGTAGTTATTAAAATATTAGGTGATATAACTAAACTTCCAATAGATGCTCAAAAAGAAGTTTCAAATGCTATCGAAATAACTAAAAATAATACTGGAGTAGTATTAAATATAGCATTTAATTATGGTGGAAGAGATGAGATAATTAGAGCAGTAAAATTGGTATCGAAAGAAGTTGAAGATGGAAATATAAATATTAGTGATATAAATGAAGGATTATTTGAAAAATATTTATATACTTCTAATATACCAGATCCAGATTTGATTATTAGACCATCAGGTGAACAAAGGATTAGTAACTTCTTATTATGGCAATGTGCATATTCAGAGTTTTGGTATTCTAATGTTTGTTGGCCTGACTTTAAAGAAGAACACTTAAGAAAGGCTATATATGATTATCAACATAGGGATAGAAGATATGGCGGAGTATAGTATTTGAGGTGGAGAAATGAAATTAAATAATAGATATATAGGAGCAGCTATGATTGCACCATTTATACTGTTTATATTACTAGGAGGTATGTGGCTTAAGGCATTTACTATAGTTTTATCAGTATGTGGATTATATGAGTTTTATAAGGCTTTAAAAGAAAAGAAGTTTAATCCAATTCCTATAATGGGATATCTACTTCTAATTATATTTTATTTAACTGGAAATAATTTTGAATATATAATGTACATAGTTGTATTAGCAACTATAGTTTTATTAGTAATACCAGTAATTAACTTAAAGTATACTTTTATAGACTCTGCAATTACCTTATTAGGATTTTTATATGTAGGAATTTTGTTTAGCTTTATTCCTTTAGTAAATAATAAGGCTTCAGGAGAATTCCTAGTTTGGCTTATATTTATTGGATCTTGGGTATGTGATACTGCTGCATATTATTCAGGAAAATATTTAGGAAAGAAAAAATTATGCCCAGAAGTTAGTCCTAAAAAAACTATTGCAGGTTCAATAGGAGGTTTATTAGGTAGCACTATTGGTTGTGGAATATTTGGAATTATAGTTGCCCCATATGTTCTGGAAGTTCAAATAATTCATTTCTTTTTAATAGGAGCTTTATGCGGAATAATGGGTCAATTTGGAGATCTAGTTGCATCATCTATAAAAAGATATGTTGGTATTAAGGATTATAGTAATTTAATACCAGGTCATGGTGGAATTTTAGATAGATTCGACTCAATTTTATTTAATTCGGCTGTAGTATTTTACTATTTAACTTTTATTATAGGAATTTAATATTTAATATTTATGAGAAGTAAAGGTAAGGAGTTAGTTTGAACTAGCTCCTTATTATTTTTATATTTTAGGAATTAATAAGGAGATTAACCTTATTAATAAATTTTTATCTTTATTTTGTATCAGTAAATTTGTTGTGTTAGAGAGGCTTTATCCTTGTGTCGGAGCAACTAATATAACATATTTACTTCTTTTTTATATTAATTACTGTAAAAGTCATGTATTATAAAAAACTTTAATATAATCTATAGTATGAAATTATAGGAGGAATAGTGCCATGAAATTTTATAATACATATAGCAAAATAATAAATTTAATAATTACATTTATTATAGTTTCAGTTATAACTATAATAATTAAGAATTATTTTAAATCTTTTTTTGTAGTATTGGTTATGGTATTTACAACACATCCCATATACAAAGTTATATTAAAATGTAATTTTCCAAAATCAATTAGTGCTATTATAAGCATATTATTAATAAATTTAGTATTATTTGTAATAGTTTTTTACTTTGGAAATAGAATACTTGAATTATTTTATAAATTTTATAGAAATAATAGAATGGATTTAGATACTTTTATAAATAGCATTAAAGTGCTATTAAATTTAGATATAAATAAAACATTAGAAAATTTAAGTAGATTTTTAAATAGTAATATGATAATGCAAGGTGCTATTTTAACGGGAGAAGGTGTTATTTCTTACTTATTAGCTAATATTATTAATTATTTTATATTAACAGATAAAGATAAAATCTACGATTTATTAAATCATTTATTACCGCCTAAAATTATAGTGAACTTTTTTGAAAAAATGAAAAATTTAAAGGAAGTTTTTAAGATAGAACTTAGATTGATATTTTTAAGTGCTTTTATAATAACATTTGGGTTTAAAATTTTAGGAATACATAATAGTTTGTTTTTAGGAAGCTTATGTGCTATTTTAGATATACTTCCTTTTGTAGGAACAACAATTGTTTTTCTACCTATAATAATATACAATATTATAATAAAGAGATATTTATTAGTAATAGGATTAATTTCATTGTACATTTTGGAAAGATTTATTAGAGAAATTTTAGAAGCAAAATTTTTAAGTAGTAAGCTTGAAATTCATCCATTAATTGTAATAATATCTATTTATATAGGGGTAAATATGTTTGGATTTATTGGTATAATAGCAGGTCCAATTTATAGTATAATTGCAAAGGATATGATTTACAGTAGTTAAATCAAAAGAAACTAGGAGGCAAATATGAAAAACATTTCAATTTTAGGGGCCACAGGCTCAATAGGTACTCAAACCTTAGATGTAATTAGAAATTCTAATAATGAAATTAAACTAATAGGTATTAGTGCTAATTCATCTGTAAATAAAATAATAGAGATAATAGAGGAATTTAGTCCTAAATACGTAGCTATGATGGATGAAAAAAGTGCTAAAGATATTTTGAAATATTGTACATCAAATAACCTTAATATAAATGTCTATTCAGGTATAGAGGGATTAGAGAAAATTGCTACATTAAGTGAGATAGATATGGTTGTAACATCAGTTGTTGGAATGATAGGCTTAAGACCAACTATTAAAGCAATTGAAGCTAAAAAGGATATAGCATTGGCTAATAAGGAGACTTTAGTAGTTGCTGGTGAATTAGTTATGGAAAAAGCTAAGAAAATGGGAGTAAATATTTTACCTGTTGATTCAGAACATAGTGCTATATTCCAAGCTTTAAATGGATATACTGAAAAAGATATAAAGAAGATAATATTAACAGCTTCTGGAGGACCTTTTAGAGGAAAGGACATTGAATATTTAAAAAATGTTACTGTAGAAGATGCCTTAAAGCATCCAAAATGGAATATGGGTAAAAAAATATCTATAGATTCAGCTACGCTTATGAATAAAGGATTGGAAGTTATAGAAGCTCATTTTTTATTTAATTGTCCATATGAAGATATTGAGGTAGTAGTACATCCTCAAAGTATAATCCATTCAATGGTAGAATACAAAGATGCAAGTGTTATAGCTCAATTAGGATCAACAGATATGAAATTGCCAATACAATATGCAATTAATAAAAAAGAAAGAAAAGATGCTGTTGCAAAAAGACTAAACTTTTATGAAGTTGAAAGTTTAACTTTTGAAAAACCAGATTTAGATACATTTAGATGTTTAAAGCTTGCATATAAGGTTGGAATTGAAGGTGGGTTAGCTCCATGTATATTAAATGGTGCTAATGAAGAAGCTGTAGCCTTGTTATTAGAAAGAAAAATAAAATTTATAAATATACCAGAAATAATAGAGGAAGCACTAAAAGTATTTAAAGATGAAAAAGGAAAGAAGGTTACTTTAGATAACGTAATTGAATTGGATGGTAAGGTTAGAGAATATATAAGGGCAAGATGGAGTTAGGAGGAAGTTATATTGTATATAGTTTACGCATTATTGGGTTTTAGTTTACTTATAATAGTTCACGAACTTGGACATTTTATAATGGCAAAGGTTAATGGAATAAGGGTTGAAGAGTTTGCAATAGGTATGGGTCCTAAAATTTTTTCTGTTGATGGAAAAGAAACTAAATATTCAATAGGTTTGTTTCCAATTGGCGGATATGTTAAAATGATGGGGGAAGATGAAGAAGTTCAGGATGAAAGAAGTTTTTCTTCTAAATCGCCTATTAGAAGAATAAGTGTAATTATAGCAGGCGCTTTTATGAATTTTTTACTTGCTATAATTATATTTACAGTATTTTTAAATAAATTTGGTTATAGTTTGCCTAAAGTAGCGAGTTTGATAGAAAATATGCCTGCTGTAGAGGCTGGATTGCAAGAAGGCGATGAATTCTTAAAAGTTAATGGTAGTAAGGTGTTTTCAGCAGATGATTTAACCATAGGAATAAACTTAGCTAAGGATGAACCAATTACATTTTTAGTTAGAAGAGATGGGGAGAATACGGAAATTGTCGTTACTCCGAAGTTAGTAGAGGAGAATGGAAGCGAAAGATATATGATTGGATTTGGATTTGAAAGAGTGGATAATCCAGGGATAGTTCAGAGTTTTAAACAAAGCTTCAAAGAAACGATAGCAGTAGTTAATCAAACTTATAAAAGTCTTAAAATGATGGTTACTGGTAAAGTTAATTTTAAAACGGATGTAGGGGGTCCTGTTTCTATTATTAGAATGTCCGGTGAAGCTGCAAAAAATGGTATATGGAATCTTATGTACTTTATAGCATTTATAAGTATTAATTTAGCTGTATTTAATATGTTACCATTCCCAGCTTTAGATGGTGGATGGACAGTAATATTATTAATTGAGCTAATTACAAAAAGAAAAGTTCCAGATAGAATAGTTGGTGCAATGAATTATGTGGGAATTATGCTTTTGTTTGGACTTATGATTTTAGTAACTATAAAGGACATATTGTTCCCTATACAGCTATAGGAGAGGTAATAAAATGGAAAGAAAGAAAACAAGAAAAGTTAAGGTTGGAAGTTGTTATGTAGGTGGTGATTCACCTGTATCTATACAATCGATGACAAATACAGATACTAGAGATGTTGATGCAACTTTAGCTCAAATTAATACTTTATATGAGGCTGGTTGTGAAATTATAAGATGTGCTGTTCCTGATATGAAAGCGGCAGAAGCCTTAAAAGGAATATGTGATAAATCACCAATACCTGTGGTTGCAGATATACACTTTGATTACAAGTTAGCATTAGCTGCGATTGAAAATGGAGTATCAGCTTTGAGAATTAATCCTGGTAATATAGGAAGTACTGAAAAGGTAAAAATCGTAGTGGAAGCTGCAAAAAATAAAAATATTCCAATTAGAATTGGAGTTAATTCAGGCTCATTAGAAAAGGATATATTAGAGAGAGATGGAAAGCCAACTGCAAAGGGATTGGTTGAGTCTGCTTTAAAGCATGTTAGAATTTTAGAAGAGTTAGATTTTTATGATATAGTTGTATCTATTAAATCTTCAGATGTAACTATGATGATAGATGCCTATAGATTAATGAGCGAAAGTTGTAATTATCCTTTACATTTAGGAGTAACTGAATCTGGGACTCCATTTAGAGGAACAATAAAATCAAGTATTGGACTTGGAACTCTTTTAGCAGAAGGAATTGGAGATACTATAAGAGTTTCTTTAACTAGTGACCCAATTGAAGAGATAAAAGTTGCTAAGGAAATCCTAAAGGCATTAAATTTAAGAAAAAGTGGATTACAATTTGTTTCTTGTCCTACTTGTGGAAGGACACAAATAAATTTAATAAAAATAGCTCAAGAAGTTGAAAAAAGATTAGAAAATATAAATAAAGATATTAAGGTTGCTGTAATGGGATGTGCAGTAAATGGTCCTGGAGAAGCTAGAGAAGCTGATATTGGAATAGCTGGAGGAAGAGGCGAAGGCTTAATATTTAAAAAAGGTGTTATAGTTAGAAAAGTAAAGGAAGAAGAATTAATTGAAGAATTAATGAAAGAAATAGAAAATATGTAATGGAATTGATTGACAATGAATAATGAAATGTTAAGGTGATATAATGCTTAATAGTCATTTTACATTGTCAATTTTCCCTTTTATACTAAATATAATTGACAAGTGGATATTAAAAGTGGGGTGTTTCATTGAGTGAAAATGCTTTAAAACTTATAAAAAAAGAAATAAATAAAGATGATACTTTGGAAGATAAAGAAATAAGTATAGTTAAGTTTCAATTTTTGAGAAAAAGTAATGTATTAAAAGTTGTGCTTAGGGGAAAAGATGGATTAAATAATGAAGAAGAGGATAAAGTAATAAGAGCTATAAAAAATGCGTTAAATATAGATATTAATATAGAAGTATTATTTTATAGAGATGTTTCAAGCTTATCACTTGAAGAAGTAGTAGAGAAACATTGGCCAGAAGTTGTAGGAAATATTTTAAAGAAAGTACCATTGGCAAAGTCAGTATTAACCAAAGGATCTAAAAAGGTAGAAGGAAATAATGTCATTATAAGTAGTGGGTATGATAAAATTAATGAACATTTAAATTTTAGAGAAATACCTAAGCAAATTTCTCTAAATATAGAAAGTATTTTTGGATTAAAATCAAAAGTAAAGTTACTATATGATAGTAGCTTAGAATCAGAAAATAATTATGAAGAAAAATTAGAGCAAGAGAGAGAAGTATTAAAAGAGATATTTAGTGGAAGAACAATTTCAAAAGAATCATCAGCTAAAAAATCTAATACTGAAGAAAAGCAAGGAGCAAAACCTAAGAAGCCTTATGAAAAACGTGAGTTTAAAAGAGAGGCAAAAAGTGAAAATAGCATCTTAGGAAGATCAATAAGCCAAGAAGCAATAGCAATTAAGGAAATAGATGAAACATCAGGATTAGTTGCAGTAATTGGAGAAGTATTTAAGACAGATATTGTAGAAACTAAGACAGGAAAGACTATCCTTACTTTCTTTATCACAGATTATACTAGTTCTATAACTGTAAAGTGCTTTTTAAGACCTCAAGAAACAGAGGAGGTTTTAGAAGCTGTAAAGAAGGGATTATATTGTAAGGTAAGAGGAGAAGCTGTATATGATACATATGCAAGAGAAGTAGTAATAATGGGGAGAGATATTCTAAAGATGAGCAAAATAGATAGAATGGATGGAGCAGAAGAAAAAAGAGTAGAGCTTCATTGTCATACTACTATGAGTGCTATGGATGGAGTAACTTCTGTTACTAAATTAATTGAAAGAGCTGCTAAATGGGGACATAAAGCAATTGCAATCACAGATCATGGGGTAGTTCAAGCTTTTCCAGATGCACAAATTGCAGCTAAAAAAAATAAAATGAAGGTATTATATGGAGTTGAAGGATATTTAGTTAATGATGGAATTCCTATTGCTATAAATGATAAAAATGAAGATTTTAATGATACTTTTATAGTTTTTGATATAGAAACTACAGGGTTTTCAGCAAAAAATGATAAAATTATAGAAATAGGTGCTGTTAAAATAAAAAACAGAGAAGTTATTGATACTTTTAGTGAATTTATATATCCTAAATGTAAAATACCATATAAAATAACTGAACTTACAGGTATAACTGATGAAATGGTAAAAGATGCAGATCCAATCGAGTTAGTTTTACCTAAATTTATGGAGTTTATAGACGGATGTGCAGTAGTTGCTCATAATGCTGCTTTTGACACAGGGTTTATTAAGAAAAATTGTAATGACTTAGGTTTAGAATTTACATCTACTATTGTGGATACTGTACCAATGGCGAGATTTTTATACCCAGATTTAAAAAGAGTTAAACTAAATTTAGTGGCTAAGTATTTAGGAGTTTCTCTTGAAAATCATCATAGAGCAGTAGATGATGCTAAGGCAACTGCAGATATATTCTTAATTTCTATAAAAAAGATGATAGAAGAATTAAATATTAATAATATTAAGGAATTAAATAGGGAATTCCTTGAAAAAATGGATATTAAAAAAGAAAAAACTTTTCATATAATTATTTTTGCCAAAACTCAAGCAGGAATGAAAAGTTTATATAAATTGATTTCTGAAGCTCATTTAGATAATTTTCATAAGAATCCAAGAACTAGAAAAAGCAGGTTGATGGAAGTAAGAGATGAGTTAATAATAGGTTCTGCGTGTGAAGCAGGAGAAGTATATAGGTCTGTACTTGATGGTAAATCAGATGAAGAGCTTAAAGAAATAATGAGTTTTTATGATTATCTAGAAATTCAACCTATTGCAAATAATAGCTATCTTATAGAAAAAGGTAATGTTAAAGATGAAGATGAATTAAGAGCATTAAATGAAAGAATATATAGACTAGGAAAAGAATTAAATAAATTAGTTGTTGCGACTGGAGATGTACACTTCCTAGATCCGCAAGATGAAGTTTTTAGACGAATAATAATGGCAGGACAAGGATTTTCAGATTCAGATAATCAGCCTCCATTGTATTTAAAGACAACAGAAGAAATGCTAAAGGAATTTGCCTATTTGGGAGAAAAGGTAGCAAGAGAAGTAGTAATAACTAATCCTAGTATAATAGCAGATTCTATAGATGTATTAAAACCAATACCAGACGAAACATATCCTCCTAAGATTGAGGGTGCTGATGAAGAAATTAGAGAGATGACTATGAAAAAGGTTCACTCTATTTATGGAGATCCATTACCGGAAATAGTTCAAAAAAGATTAGATAAAGAATTAAATTCTATTATTAATAATGGATATGCTGTTCTTTATTTAATTGCACAAAAGCTTGTTGCTAAATCTTTATCTGATGGATATTTGGTTGGTTCGAGAGGATCTGTTGGTTCATCTTTTGTTGCAACAATGTCAAATATAACAGAGGTTAATGGACTTCCTCCACATTATGTTTGTCCTAATTGTAAGAATTCAGAATTCTTCTTGGATGGATCTGTTAGTTCAGGAGCAGATTTAGAGGATAAAAATTGTTCAAAGTGTGGAACAAAATATATAAAAGATGGTCACGATATACCTTTTGAAACATTCTTAGGATTTGAAGGGGATAAGGAGCCCGATATAGATCTTAATTTCTCTGGTGATAACCAAGGTGAAATACACAAATATACAGAAGTTTTATTTGGTAAGGGATATGTATTTAAGGCTGGAACTATAGGTACTGTAGCTGAAAAAACTGCTTATGGATATGTGAGAAAATATCTAGATGAAAGAGGATTAAGAGCTTCAAGTGCAGAAATTGAAAGATTAACTATTGGATGTACAGGTATCAAGAGAACTACTGGACAACATCCAGGTGGAATTATGGTTGTTCCTAGTGATAATGAAATATATAATTTCACGCCTATACAAAGGCCAGCTGATGATTCTACTTCTGATGTTACTACTACACATTTTGATTACCATTCAATATCTGGTAGACTTTTAAAACTTGATATACTTGGACACGATGATCCTACAATGATTAGGATGCTTCAAGACTTGACAGGAGTAGATCCAAAGACTATACCTTTAAATGATGAAAGGGTTATTTCTTTATTTACATCACCAGATGCTTTAGGTGTAACTAAAGAGGAACTTGGATGTGAAGTTGGTAGTTATGGACTTCCTGAATTTGGAACTAAATTTGTTAGAGGGATGCTTGTTGATACTCAGCCTAAGAGTTTTGCAGATTTAGTTAGAATTTCTGGTCTTTCTCATGGTACGGATGTATGGCTTAATAATGCACAGTATTTTATAAAAGAAGGATATACTACACTTAAAGATTGTATTTCTACAAGAGATGATATTATGGTTTATTTAATGTATGCAGGAGTACCACCTAAGATGGCATTTACAATAATGGAAAGTGTAAGAAAAGGTAAGGGATTAACAGAAGAATTTGAAAAGTTGATGAGAGAAAATAATGTTCCGGATTGGTATATAGAATCTTGTAAGAGAATTAAGTATATGTTCCCTAAGGGACACGCAGTTGCATATGTAATGATGGCGGTTAGAATTGCTTATTTTAAAGTTCATTATCCAGAAGCATATTATGCGACATATTTTACTGTTAGAGCAGATGATTTTGATGCAGATTTAATTTGTAAAGGGCCTGGAGCAATAAAAGCAAAGCTGGATGAATTATATGAACTAGGAAATAAGGCTACTGCAAAGGATAAAGGATTAATTACTGTTTTAGAATTATCTTATGAACTTTATGTAAGAGGTCTTAAATTTAAAAAAGTAGATTTATATATTTCTGAAGCTACTAAATTTACAATAGAAGAAGATGGAATCAGACCACCAATAAGTGCACTTCAAGGTGTTGGAGATAATGCTGCTAAAAGTATAGTTGAAGCTAGAAAACAAGGAGAATTTATTTCAAAAGAAGATTTAAGAGTTAGGGCAAAGGTTTCAAAGACAGTTATTGAAACTTTAAGTAATCATGGATGTTTAGAAGGAATGTCTGAAACAAACCAATTATCTTTATTCTAATTAGTATAATAATTATTATATTGGGAAAGTAATTAATATAATGGGAAGAATAAAATACTTACTACCCCCTTGTATTAATTAGGAAATTGTGATAGGATAAGAAAAGAAGTGATTTACTAATAGCTAGGAGTTAGGAGTGGGGATAATAATTACCCGCTCTTTCTATTTAATTGCAACTACCATTTAGTTGCTTTTTTTATAGAAAAGTTAATTAGTAAAACTTTTAAATAAAACTGAATAGGTAAAGGAGGTTAATATGAAAGTTGATGCATTAATAGAAAAGATATATCAATTAGTAAGACCTGTAGCTGATGAATTAAGTTATGAAATTTATCACATTGAGTATGTAAAAGAAAATGGAGAATATTATTTAAGAATATATATTGATAAGGATGGTGGTATAACTTTAACTGATTGTGAAAAGTTATCAAGAAGAGTTAGTGATATAATGGATGAAGAAGATCCAATTTCAGTTGCTTATTTTCTTGAAGTATCATCTCCAGGTTTAAATAGAGGATTATATACTGATGATCATTATAAGAATCAAATTGGCAAAGAGGTTTTTATTAGATTTACCAAGTCCTTCGAAGGTAAGAAAAATATTAAGGGAACATTAAAAGAAGTAAATGAAGATTCAGTTGTAGTTGAAGCTGAAAAATTATTTACTATTCCAAAGGATAAAATAAAATCAGCAAATTTAGAAGGGGAAATATAATAAGGAGGATATTAAAATGAACCAAGAGTTTATAGCTGCTCTTAAAGAAATTGTTAAGGATAAAGGAATTAGCGAGGATTTACTTTTTACAACTATAGAAGATGCACTAGTTGCAGCATACAAAAAAAATTATGCTAGTCCAACTACTTCAGCACAAAATGTTAAAGTAAGCATAAATAGAGAAACAGGTGAAATACATGTATATGCTCAAAAAGTTGTAGTTGAAGATGTATATGATTATGTAACTGAAATAAGCTTAGAAGAAGCTAAAGAAGTAAGTCCAAGATATGATCTTGATGATATAGTAGATTTAGAAGTAACACCAAAAAACTTCGGTAGAGTTGCAGCTCAACTTGCTAAGGGTGTGGTTACTCAAAGAATAAGAGAAGCAGAGAGAAATATAGTATATTCAGAATATAAAGAATTAGAATATGATATTATTACTGGAACTGTATTAAGAAAAGATAAAGGTAATGTATTTGTTAATCTTGGAAGAATAGAAACATCTATTGGACCAAATGAACAAATTCCAGGAGAAGAATATAAGTTTAATGAAAAAGTAAAACTATATGTTGTAGAAGTTAAGAATGGTTCAAAAGGAGCTCAAATAGTAGTTTCAAGAACACATCCAGGTCTAGTAAAGAGATTATTTGAGTTAGAAGTGCCTGAAATTTATGAGGGTGTTGTTGAAATAAAAAGTATTTCAAGAGAAGCTGGTTCAAGAAGTAAAATAGCAGTTTACTCAAATGATGAAAATGTAGATCCAATGGGAGCTTGTGTGGGTCCAAAAGGAATTAGAGTACAAAATATAGTAAATGAGCTTAAAGGTGAGAAAATAGATATTATTAAATGGAGTAAAAATCCTGAAGAATTTATAGCAGCATCTTTAAGTCCTGCAAAAGTTTTAGAGGTTTCAGTTTCTGAAGATAGCAAATCAGCCAAGGTTGTTGTAGATGATAATCAATTATCACTTGCTATAGGTAAGGAAGGACAAAATGTTAGACTTGCAGCAAAATTAACTAATTGGAAAATAGACATAAAGAGCAAATCACAAGCTGAGGCATTAAAGGCAGAAAAAGAAGAACTATCTGAAGAAATTGAAATTTTAGAATAATGGAGGTTTCTTATGAAAGTAAAGAAAATTCCTTTGAGAATGTGTACAGGATGCATGGAAATGAAGCCTAAAAAGGAACTTATAAGAGTAGTTAAGAGTCCTGAAAATGAAGTTTCTGTTGACTTAACTGGTAAAAAGTCAGGAAGAGGAGCTTATATTTGTAAAAACATAGAGTGCTTAGAAAAAGCTTTTAAGACAAAGAGGCTTTCAAGAAATTTAGATATAGCTATAGATGAAGAAATATATAATAGGTTAAAGGAAGAAATAAATGAATAATTTTTTTAACTTTCTAGGTTTAGCTAAAAGAGCAGGAAATGTAATTGAAGGGTATAGTAAGTGTGATGAAGAAAGAAATAGGAAATCAATGTTCCTATTTATAATATCTAATGATGCTTCAAACAGTACTAAAAAGAAATTTAAAAACCATTGTATATTAAAAAATATAAGGTTTATAGAAGACTTTTCAAAAGAAGAATTAGGAGCTTCTATCGGAAGAGAAGAAGTTAAAATATTATCTATAACTGATAAAAATATGGCTAACAAACTTTATACCCTTTACGAAGATAAAAATAACAAAAATTAACCGGGGGTGATTTTATTGTCAAAAATCAGAGTGTATGAATTGGCAAAAGAGCTTGAGATAAGCTCAAAAGATCTTATAGAATTATTAATGAATGAATTTAGCGTTGATGTAAAAAATCATATGAGCGTTATAGAAGATGAGGATGCAGAGTTAATTAAAGAATTAATCGGAGAAACAGATGCAGCTAAAAATAAAACTATAGTAGATGAATATGAAGAAATATTAGCTGAAGAAGTTAATAATCAAGCTAAGAAGAAAAAGAGAAAGAAAACAGATGAATCAGCTGGAGCCATTGGAGAAGGTGGATCAGGAGTAGTTGAAATTGGTGAAACTATAACTGTAAAAGAATTAGCGGAAAAACTTGGTAAGCCTAGTGCGGATGTTATAAAAACTCTTATATTCACTGGAGTTATGGCTGGAATAAATCAAGAAATAGATTTTGCAACAGCCGAAAAAGTATGTGAAAAATATGAATGTTTAGTTGCTAAAAAAGAGGAAAAAGAAGAACTAGAAGTAGTTGAAGATGAGGAAATAGTTGAAGAGAACTTAGTTAAAAGACCTCCGATAGTTACAGTTATGGGTCACGTTGACCACGGTAAGACTTCACTTTTAGATGCTATAAGAAAAGCTAATGTAACAGCGAATGAAGCAGGTGGGATAACACAACATATAGGTGCATATACTGTAAACTTAAATGGAGAAAAGTTAACATTTTTAGATACTCCAGGACATGAAGCTTTTACAGCAATGAGAGCTAGAGGAGCTCAAGTTACAGATGTAGTTATATTAGTAGTTGCAGCAGATGATGGAATAATGCCACAGACTAAAGAAGCTATAAATCACTGTAAAGCTGCTGATGTTCCTATGATAGTTGCAATAAACAAGATTGATAGACCTGGAGCGAATATTGATAGAGTTAAGCAAGAACTAACTGAATATGAATTAGTAGCTGAAGATTGGGGCGGAGATACTATATGCGTTCCTGTATCTGCAAAAACTGGAGAAAATTTAGAGCAATTGTTAGAAATGGTATTATTAACTGCTGAAATGGCAGAACTTAAAGCTGATCCTAAGAGAAAGGCTAAAGGGACTGTAATAGAAGCTAAGCTTGATAAAGGAAGAGGAGCAGTTGCAACATTACTTATTCAAAATGGTACATTACATGTTGGTGATTCAATTTTAGTAGGATCTACTTATGGAAGAATAAGAGCTATGTTTGATGATAAAGGTAAATCTATAAAGAGTGCTGGTCCTTCAATACCAGTAGAAATATTAGGACTTTCAGAAGTCCCAGCAGCTGGAGATAGATTTACTGTTGTTAAAGATGAAAAAACAGCAAGAAATATGGCTGAATCAAGAAAACAAAAAATTAAAGATGAAAGTTTCCATTCTGCTAATAGAGTTTCTCTTGAAGATTTATATAGTCAAATTCAAGAAGGAACTGTTAAAGAACTTGGAATAATAGTAAAGGCTGATGTACAAGGATCAGTTCAAGCAATCAAGCAATCTTTAGAAAAATTATCTACTGAAGATGTTAAAGTTAGAGTTATACATGGTGGGGTTGGTGCTATAACTGAAACAGACGTAACTCTTGCTACAGCATCAAATGCTTTATTAATAGGATTTAATGTAAGACCGGATTCAAATGCTACTGCAGTTGCAGATAAAGATGGTGTTGAAATTAAAACTTACAGAATTATATACGATGCAATCGAAGATGTTAAATCAGCTATGATTGGAATGCTTGATCCAGAATACAAAGAAGTTATAAATGGTAAAGCAGAAGTAAGAATGGTATATAAGATTTCTAATATAGGAACAATTGCTGGATGTTATGTTATAGATGGTAAAATCTTAAGAAATTCAGAAGTTAGAATTATAAGAGATGGAATAGTTATATTCGAGTCTACTTTAGCATCATTAAAGAGATTTAAAGACGATGCAAAGGAAGTTAATTCTGGATATGAATGTGGCTTAAGCGTAGATAAATTTAATGACATTAAAGAAGGCGATATAATAGAATCCTTTAGTATGCAAGCAGTTGAAAGAAAGCAGCTTTAATAAAGAGGTGATTTTAAATGGCTAATTATAGAGGCGGAAGGATAAACGAAGAAGTAAGAAGAGAAATAAGCGTTATCTTAAGAGATGAAATTAAGGATCCTAGAATGACTGCTATGGTGTCAATTACATCAGTAAAAGTTAGTAAGGATTTGAAATATGCAAAGGTGTTTGTAAGTATTTTTGGTAAAAACGAAGAAGAAAAAAATGAAACCTTTGCTGCATTAAAAAGTGCAAGCGGATATGTAAGAAGAGAAGTAGGTCAAAGAATGAATTTAAGAAATACTCCTCAAATAATATTCGAACTAGATGATTCTATAAGTTATAGTATGAGAATAGAAGAACTTATAGATAAAGTTAAGGAAAAGTAATGAATAGTTTACAAGATATTTGTAAATTAATATTAGATAGTAATAAAATAGGCATTACCTACCATGTATCACCTGATGGTGATGCAGTAGGTAGTGCACTTGCACTATTAAATGGATTAAGATATTTAAATAAAAACGCTTATTTAATTTCAAAAGATATAATTTCAGATAATCTTCAATTTTTAAAAAGTGCTAATGAAGGAAATGGATTAGTAACAACACCTAGTCAAGATACAGATATAGTGGTTGTTGTAGATTGTGGTAATTTTGAACGTATATCAGCAGATTTAATGAATTTTAAAGGAACTATAATTAATATAGATCATCATATTTCGAATGATAAATATGGTAAATTAAATTATGTGGATACTAATGCAGCAGCAACAGCAGAAATAATTTACGAACTTTTAGAAAAGTTAAATTTAAAGTTTGAAATAGATAATGAAGATATTTATGAAATTGGAACTTGTCTTTATACATCATTAGTAACTGATACAGGTGGATTTAGACATTCTAATGTAACTTCTAGAACTCATAAAATAGCATCAAAGCTTAAAGAAATTCAAGTGAATAATACCTTTATTTATCAAAATCTTTTTGATAATAAAAGCTTTGAAAAAATTAGGTTAATAGGAAAATCTATTAATAATATGGAACTTTTATTTGATAGAAAAGTTTCTCTAATTAAGATACCAAAATCTTATGGAGAAGAACTTGGAATAGAAATTGGAGATACCTCTGATGTAATATCCTTTGGTTTGCAAATAAAGGGAGTAGAAGTTGCAGTATTGATAAAGGAAACTGACAATGGAGCAAAGGCAAGCTTAAGATCTAAAAATGATTTTGATGTTAGAAAAATTGCAGAAAAGCTTGGTGGCGGAGGCCATATTAAAGCAGCTGGTATAACATTAAATGGAATGAGCCTAGAAGAAGCTAAAAATAAAATATTAGAAGAAATAGAGAAAGAGTTGTTATAATGGATGGAGTAATTAGTATTTTTAAAAATACTGGTATGACTTCCTTTGATGTAGTAAGAATAATTAAAAAGGTTTCAGGAACAAAAAAGGTTGGACATACAGGCACTTTAGACCCAGAAGCTTCTGGAGTGCTTCCAGTGTGTATTGGTAAGGGGACTAAAATTATTGATTATATTATGAATTCTGATAAAGTATATGAAGTAGAGTTTAAGCTTGGAATTAAAACTACTACCTATGATTTAGAAGGAGAAATAATTGAAGAAAATAATCCATCTAATATTAATAATGAAGATATTTTAAAGACTATAAATTCCTTTAAGGGAGAATATAGTCAAGTTCCGCCAATGTATTCTGCTTTAAAACAAAATGGTGTAAGACTCTATGAGTTAGCAAGGAAAGGTATTGAAGTTGAAAGAGAGGGAAGACTTGTAAAAATATACAATATTGAAGATATAAAAGTAGATAATCCCAATATAAGTATGAAAGTTACATGTTCAAAAGGAACATATATTAGAAGTCTTTGTTATGACATTGGTGAGGCTTTAGGTGTTGGTGCAGCTATGACTAAGCTTAAAAGAACTAAAACCTCTAAGTTTTCTGAAGAGCAATCAGTAAATATATCTGATATTAATTCAGATAACATTAATAAATTTGTCATAAGTATTGAAGAAGCTTTAGATGCTTATGATAAATTGATAGTTTTAAATAAGTATTGTAGGCTTTTAATTAATGGAGTTAGAGTTTTTGACAAAAGATTTACCAAAGAAAAAGTTGAAATGGGAAAACTATATAGAGTTTATGATGAAGACGGAAAATTCATTGGACTTGGTAAAAGTAATCATCAAGGTTTTAAGATAGAGAAATTGTTAATTAATTAGGAGAGCAGGATATGATAGTAATAGATGATATTATTATGAATGATAAGGAAAGTGATAATTATGTTGCATTAGGAAGTTTTGATGGACTTCATTATGGTCATTTATCACTTGTAAGAAAGACAGTCCAAGTTGCTAAAGAAAAAAATGGTAAAAGTATGGTTTTTACATATAAAAATCATCCTAAAACAATTGTAAAGCCTGATAGTGTACCTAAGTTGATTATGGATTTGGATACAAAGCTTGAGTATTTAGATGAAGAAAATGTAGATATAGTAGTACTTAGAACTTTTACAAAAGAATTTATGTCAATAGAGGCAGAAGACTTTATAAAATTACTTTGTGAAGACTATAATGTAAAGGGAATAGTAGTGGGTTTTAATTTTAGATTTGGGCATAAAAATTTAGGAAATGTAGACCTATTAAAAGATCTTCAAAGTAAATATGGATATGAATTATATATAATAGATCCATGTACATACAAAGGAGATATTATAAGTAGTACTAGAGTTAGAAATTGTATATTAGAAGGAAATGTTTCTGAGGCTACCAATATGTTATCAGAGCCATATTTAATAAAAGGAAAAGTAATACATGGTAAGCAGCTTGGTAGAACAATAGGAATTCCAACAGCAAATTTAGAATTTGATAGTAAAATGGTTATTCCTGAAAAAGGTGTGTACTATACAAATGTAAAATATAAAGGAAATATATTTAAAGGACTTACCTCAGTTGGGTATAATCCAACGGTAAATGGAAAGGATTTAACTATAGAAACATATATTTTAAACTTCGATGAAATGATTTACGGAGAAGAGATTAAAGTTTATTTTATAGAAAGAATAAGAGATGAACTTAAATTTGATACATTGGATGAACTTGTTGAACAAATCAGAAAAGATGAAGAGTTTATAAAAAATAAAGATATAATAATTTAATTATTGTGAATTTATAATTTACAATAATAATATGATTTGTTATAATAGCAAGGAAGAACCTAATTCTAAGATATGAGGATGCCATCTCATTTCATGGATATAGGGGATAATATTACGGAGGTGCGAATAAATGGACGCAATAAGAAAGCAAGAAATTATTAAAGAACATGGAAGACACGAAGGAGATACTGGTTCACCAGAAGTGCAAATAGCTTTATTAACAGAAAGAATCAATTCTTTAACTGATCACTTAAAGATGCACAAGAAAGACCACCACTCAAGAAGAGGTCTTTTAATGATGGTTGGTAGAAGAAGAGGACTTTTAAACTACTTAGCTGAACAAGATATCGAAAGATATAGAGCTATAATTAAAAAATTAGGCTTAAGAAGATAGTTTTTAGAGCGGTTTTTAAGCCGCTCTATTATTTTAACAATTTTAAATGATAAATAGAAGCCTTGAAGGGAGGTTACAAAATGAACAATGTAATGAAAACAACAATAGCTGGCAGAGAACTAAAGTTAGAGTTTGGTAAGATTGGTATGCTATCAAATGTAGCTGCTTTTGTTAGCTATGGAGACACAGTAATTTTAACTAATGTTAATGCTTCAGAAAAACCAAGAGAGGGGATAGATTTCTTTCCACTAAGTGTTGAATATGAAGAAAGATTATATTCAGTAGGAAAAATCCCAGGAGGATTTATAAAAAGGGAAGGAAGACCTTCAGAAAATGCTATATTATTTGGAAGAGCGGTTGATAGACCATTAAGACCTTTATTTCCAAAGGGATATAGAAATGATGTGCAAGTAGTATGTACTGTAGTATCAGTTGAAAAAGATAATTTACCAGAAATTCTAGCGATTAATGCAGCGTCATTATCATTATGTTTATCAAGCATTCCTTTTACAACACCTGTTGCAGCTGTGCAAGTAGGTCTAATCGATGGGAAATTCATTTTAAATCCAACATCTAAAGAAAGAGAAGAAAGTATTCTTCAATTAACTGTTTGTGCAACTAGCGAAAGAGTTATGATGATCGAAGCTGGTGGTGAGGAAATACCAGAAGATTTAATGCTTGATGCAATTAAATTTGGCTTTGATAGTTGTCAAGACATAGTAAAATTCCAAGAAGAGGCTATGGAAAAATTCGGAAAAGAAAAAATGGTTCCAGAACTATATAAACCAAGTAAAGAATTAGAAGCTGAAATCAGAGAGTTTGCTAATGACATGATAAAGAATGCTATGTGGATTACTGATAAAGATGAAAGAAATGCTGCAATGGATGAAGTTAGTGAAAAAGTTTATGCAGAGTTTGAAGAAAAGTATCCAGATAACATAGGTGATATTAAAGAAATAATATATGGACTACAAAAAGAAGTAGTAAGAGATATGCTTTTAAATCACCATAGAAGACCGGATGAAAGAGCTTTTGATCAAATTAGACCAATATCTTGTGAAGTAGGAATTTTACCAAGAACTCATGGAACAGGTTTATTTACAAGAGGATTAACTCAAGTTATGACTGTTGCAACTTTAGGTGCAGTTGGTGATATTCAAATAATAGATGGTATAGGTGAAGAAGAATCAAAGAGATACATGCACCACTACAACTTCCCAGGATATTCAGTTGGTGAAGTTAAACCATTAAGAGGGCCAGGAAGAAGAGAAATAGGTCATGGTGCGTTAGCTGAAAGAGCTTTAGAACCACTAATACCTTCAGAAGAAGAATTCCCATATACTATTAGATTAGTTTCAGAAGTTTTAAGCTCTAATGGATCAACGTCTCAAGCATCAGTATGTGGAAGTACTTTAGCTTTATTAGATGCAGGGGTTCCATTAAAGAGACCAGCAGCAGGTATTGCAATGGGACTTATAACCTCAGAAGATTTAACAAGAGAAGAAGTTTTAACTGATATACAAGGTATTGAAGACTTTTTCGCAGATATGGACTTCAAAGTTGCAGGAACTGTAGAAGGAATAACATCTATCCAAGTAGATACTAAGATTAAAGGATTAAGCTTTAAGGTTATAGAAGATGCTATTAGAGGAGCTAGAAAAGCAAGGTTAGAAATATTAGAAAAAATTCAAGAATGTATTCCAGAAGCAAGAAAAGAAGTTTCTGAATATGCTCCTAAAACATCTATAATTACTGTAGATACAGAAAAAATTAGAGATATAATAGGTGCTGGTGGTAAGGTAATTAATAAGATTATTGAAGAAACTGGTGTTAAAATAGACATAAAAGAAGATGGTACAGTATTTGTATCTTCCCCAGATCATGAAGGTGTTAATAAGGCTATTTCTATTATTGAGGGATTAACAAAAGAAGTTAAGGTTGGTGAAGTTTACTTAGGAAAGGTAACTAAGATAACTACTTTTGGTGCTTTTGTTGAAATTCTTCCAAATAAAGAAGGTTTATGTCATATTTCTAAATTAGATAAGGCAAGAGTAAACAAAGTAGAGGATGTTGTTTCAGTTGGTGACGAAATATTAGTTAAGGTAACTGAAATAGATAATCAAGGAAGGATAAATCTTTCAAGAAAAGATGCTATAACAGATAGTTCAGAAGAAGAAAAAACTGAATAAAAAAGTGTTATCAAAGGGCAATTTATTGCCTTTTTTTCTTTATATGATAAAATTTTATTTATAACTACATAAGTATATAATAAAATAGAATAATATTAATATAAATAATATTATAATTGTATAAAGGAGACGGTATGTATAATATTTATAAATTAAAAAATGGATTAAGGGTAGTTACAGAATATATAGACCATGTAAATTCAATTAGTGTTGGAATTATGGTTCAAAATGGATCAAGAAATGAGGATTTAAAGCAAAATGGGATTTCTCATTTTATAGAGCATATGTTTTTTAAGGGAACTGAAAAAAGATCATCTAAAGATATTGTTCAGCAAATAGAAAATGTTGGTGGCCAAATAAATGCATATACTAGCAAAGAAGCAACTTGCTATTATATAAAAGCATTAAATACTCATTTAGATTTATCTATAGAAATATTATCAGATATGATAATAAACTCAAAGTTTGATGATGAAGAAATAGAAAAAGAACAAGGAGTTGTAATTGAAGAGATTAATATGAGTGAAGATGCTCCAGAGGATGTTTTAGATAATAATCAATCTAAAGCAATTTTTGGAAATAATCCATTATCATACCCTATATTAGGAAGTATAGAAAATATAAAGTCATTTAATAGTAAAAAAATAAAGGAATTTGTAAAGTCTCATTATAATCCACTAAATTCAGTTATTTCTGTATGTGGTAAGTTTGATGAAAAAGAATTAATGAAAACTCTTGAAGAACATTTTGGCTCTTGGGAAGGCGATAAGAACTACGTTCCAAAGTATGAAACTCCTATTTTATTAACAGAAAGTAAGTATACTAATAAGCAAATAGAGCAGCTTCATATTAACTTAGCTTTAAAAGGACTACCATATGCACATGAAAAGGCTTATTCATTAGTTTTATTAAATAATGTTTTTGGTGGCGGTGCTTCATCAATATTATTTCAAAAAGTTAGAGAAGAATTAGGACTTTGCTATACTATTTATTCCTATGGGCAACCTTATTTAGGTGTTGGAATTAATAATATATATACAGGAGTAAGTAAGCAATCTGCAGAAAAAGCTTTAAGTGTAATTAATAAAGAACTTAAGAATTTTGCAGAAAAGGGTATATCTAAAGAACTTATAGAAATAAATAAAGAAAAGATTAAGGCTAATTATATATTAGGTCTAGAAAGTACATCTTCAAGAATGTTTTCTAATGCAAAGAACATGTTACTTCGAAATAAAGTTAAAACTCAAGAGGAAGTTATAAAAAGAATTAACAATATAAATAGTGATGACATAAATTATGTATTAGATACATGCTTTAAACCAGGCATTATAAGCTCAGCTTATGTAGGTCAAGATATAGAATACAAAAAGTTAAATAATATTATAGAACCTAATATTAAAGCTTATGATACTTCTAATAAAGAGGGAGTTTCAAGAGTATAATTTTTAGGTAATAAAATAAGCTTTTCTATCATAAGATTTACATAAGAAAGTATGGAGGTGAATCTTATGTTAAGAAATGATAGGAAAAGTGACGGTTATTATGAAGAAGATTCAAAGAGGGAATCTAGATATAGGCTTTTAAGTGATTTAGAGAGGTATGAAATTTTTAACACTGAAGAAGCAGAAAAATATGATACTCAACAAGCTTTAGATTTTATTATTGATGAAAATGGAAATTTACAATTTATAGTTGCTGCTGTTGCTGGAAGCAAATTGGGCTTTTTTGGAGGAAGGGAATATGTAGAAATTCCATGGAACTATATTACTAAAATTGGAACTAATGTAATTGTAGTTTCAGCTGATAAAGAAAAGATAAAAAGGGCAAGAGCATAAACTTAGGGAGGTTATTGCTTGAAAATAATTATACAAAAGTTTGGTGGAACTTCAGTTTCTACTGAGGAAAGAAGAAGCCAAGTAGTATCAAAGGTAAAGGATGCAATAAGTAGAGGATTTTCTCCTGTAGTAGTTGTATCTGCTATGGGAAGAAAAGGAGAACCTTATGCTACAGACACTTTATTAACTTTAGTAGATAATAAATTTAAGAGAAATAACCTACAAGCTTTAGATATGCTTATGTGCTGTGGAGAAATAATTAGCTCAGTTGTAATGAGTAATATTTTAATAAATGAAGGTATACAAGCGGTTCCACTTACTGGTGGTCAGGCAGGTATCGTGACAAATGAAAATTTTTCAGAAGCTGAATTAGTTTATACAAATACTGAAAATATTATGAAAATAATAGAATTAGGAAAAGTACCAGTAGTTACTGGATTTCAAGGGGTTACTAAAGATGGATATTTAACCACTCTTGGAAGAGGAGGAAGTGATACATCTGCTTGTATATTAGGTGATTCTTTAAATGCGGAAGAAATAGAAATATATACAGATGTAGATGGAATAATGACAGCAGATCCTAGAATAGTTAAAGAAGCAACCTTAATAAATTCTATTAGTTATAATGAGATTTTTCAACTTGCAGATCAAGGAGCTAAGGTAATACATCCTAGAGCTGTTGAGTGTGCAAAAAATGCTAATATTCCAATATTAATTAAAAATACAATGAGTAATTGTAGAGGTACTTTAATAAACAACTATGGAGATAAAAATAATCGAAAGGTAGTTTCTGGAATAACTCATTTAAATAATAGAATCCAAGTAACTATAAAACTAAAAGACAACAAAGAAAATGAAAATTATAGATATTTATTAGAGGTTTTAGCAAAAAATAATATAAGCTTAGATCTGATAAATATATTTCCCACTGAACAGATATTTACTATTGATTCAATAAAAAAAGAAAGTGTGGAAGAAGTTTTAAATAATATAAATATAAATTACAATCTTACAGAAGGTTGTAGTACAATAGCATTAGTTGGATTTGGGATGCGAGGAGTTCCTGGAATAATGGCTAAGATAATGAATACTTTAGTTGAAAACTCTATTGAAATTCTTCAAACTGCAGATTCAAATATGACTATTTGGTGTTTAATTAAATCAGAGTATGTAGATGATGCACTTAATTTACTTCATAAGGCTTTTCACTTAGGTGAATAAAATAAATCCTCTTGTACAAAATAATACTGTATAGGAGGATTTTATTATGCAAGAAATATTTAACCCATTAATAAGTGAAAATAAAAATATAGAAAAAGAAGATGAAAAATTAAGTGAATCTAAAGAAAAAAGAGAAGAAATAATAGAATTTGGATCTTCAAATGGGGTATCCCAAGATGAAAGTATTCAAATTTTACCTATAATTGGTCAAATAGAAGGCCATCAAGTGTTACCAGCTCAGAGCAAATCTACAAAGTATGAACATGTTATTCCGCAGCTCATATCTATGGAAAGAAATGATAAAGTAAAAGGTGTATTAATAATTTTAAATACAGTTGGAGGAGATGTTGAAGCGGGATTAGCTATATCTGAAATGATTAACTCCCTATCAAAACCAAGTGTTTCTATAGTTATTGGTGGGGGGCATTCAATTGGAGTACCTCTTGCAACTTCTTCTAGCTATTCATTTATAACACCATCTGCAACTATGATAGTTCATCCAATCAGAATGAATGGCTTTGTAATAGGAGTAGCTCAAACCTTTAATTATTTTCAAAAGATGCAAGAGAGAATAGATAATTTTATAGTAAGAACTTCTAAAATTGATAAGGAAGATTTAAAGGAAATGATGCTAAAATCAGATGAACTTCTAAATGATATGGGAACTATATTAATAGGAAAACAAGCAGTTGATTGCGGACTTATAGATGAAGAGGGAGGCATAAAGGATGCTTTATGTAAATTAAAAAGTCTTATAAAAGAGAGAGAATAAAAAATGAGTAATGATTAGATATAATAATTAAAAATATTTTTAGTTAAGTGATTTAAATGATTGAATTTTTATTTAAATTGCTTTTTTTTTATTAAAGTTTATAATATTATTATGTAAAGAATTAACTTACAATAAATGGGAAAATAGCGAGGTGATTCTGTGTCTAAGAATAAGAGAAAAGGAAATGCAAATAAAAAAGACACTAGCAAGAAAAATAGTAAAAATGAAAATGGTGATATTAAGGGGATTATTTATATAGCTGTAGGTATTATTTTATCTGTAGCTATTTATACAACTTGGGCAGGTGTTTTATCTACTATCTCAAGAGATATTATATATAAGATGATAGGGATTAGTGCCTTTATACTTCCTTTATACTTAATATATTTTGGGTATTATATTATCGCTTCAAAAGGAAATATAAAAATAACAAGAAGAGTATTCGGATTAACAATGATTATTATTTCAATTACGCTAGGATGTTCAACTGGAAGTTTAAATGTCTTAGATGTTAAGGAAGGGTTTTCAGAAACTTGGCGTGAAATGGTCAAATTCGGAGGGATTCATGGAGGTCTTTTAGGGCACTTAATAACCTATCCTTTAAGTAAGCTTATTGGATTTATAGGATCTTATATTTTATATTTAGCTTTAATATCAATAGGTATTATTATTATATGTGATATTACATTGCATGATATAGTAGTTATGTTTAAAGGGAAATTTAATAATAAAAATACTAAAGTAGAAGTTAAGAGCTCTAAAGATGAGAAAAAGAAAGAAAAGGCATCTTTAGTAGAAGTTATACCAAAAGTTGAAGAAAATGAAAGAGAAGATTTTATAAATGGAATAAATAATAAAATAAAAATATTAGATTTTATGAAGAACTCTTCATTAGAGGATAGCATGCTAGAAGCTTCTGTAGATGAAAGTAAGATGAAAGAAAATAACCCATTCAATATAGAAGTTTTTGATGAAGAAAAACAGGAAGGAAATAATCAACCTATCTTTGAAGAAAAACATAGAAAAAAAGAAAAATTAGATAGTTCAGTTAAAGATGTAGTAAGCAAAGAAATAGAAGAAAGTTTAACTGATGATAAAAAAGAAGAAAAGGTTTATGTTCATCCCTCAGTGGAGCTTTTAAACATTAATAGTAAAATGAAACTAAAAAGCGAGGATAAAAAAGAACTTATAGAAAATGCGGGAAAACTTGAAGGAATTTTAAATGATTTTGGTGTAGACGCTAAGGTAATACAAGTAACTAAAGGACCATCTGTTACCAGATTTGAAATTCAACCAAGTCCAGGAGTAAAGGTTTCTAAAATAGTTAATCTGCAAGATGATATAGCTTTAGGACTTGCAGCAAGTGGAGTTAGAATGGAAGCTCCTATTCCAGGAAAGGCTGCTATAGGAATTGAGGTTCCAAATAGTAAGCAAACATCTGTGTTTTTAAGAGAAGTATTAGACTCAAAGGAATTTAAAATAACAAATAAAAAATTAGCTTTTGCATTAGGAAAAGATATTGCAGGTAAGTGTGTTGTAGGAGATTTAGCGACAATGCCACACATGTTAATTGCAGGGGCAACAGGATCAGGAAAATCTGTTTGTATAAATACTCTTATAGTAAGTTTATTGTATAAATATAGTCCTAAGGAAGTTAGATTATTAATGGTTGACCCAAAAGTAGTTGAACTTAGTGTATATAATGGAATACCTCATCTTTTAATACCTGTTGTAACAGATCCTAAAAAGGCAGCAGCTGCATTAAATTGGGCAGTTAATGAAATGAATAAAAGATATAAACTTTTTGCTGATGCTTCAGTGAGGAATATAGAAAGTTATAATGCATTATTTGATAAGGGGCTAATAAAAGAGAAATTGCCTTATACAGTAATTATTGTAGATGAGCTTGCAGATTTAATGATGGCATGTCCAAATGATGTAGAAGATTATATATGTAGATTGGCACAAATGGCAAGAGCTGCTGGTATGCATTTAATAATTGCAACACAAAGACCTTCTGTAGATGTAATAACTGGAGTTATTAAAGCAAATATACCATCTAGAATTTCATTTGCAGTTTCTTCAGGAATAGATTCTAGAACCATATTAGATCAAACAGGAGCAGAAAAGTTATTAGGTAGAGGAGATATGCTTTATTGCCCAATTGGAGAAAATAAGCCTATTAGAGTTCAAGGAGCATTTATATCAGAAGAAGAGGTAGAAAATGTTGTGAACTTCATTAAAGATGAAGAAGCTACAATAGATTATGAAGAATCAATTATTGAGCATATTGAAAATGAAAGTAAAGATACTGGAAAAACCTCAGATGAAAATGATGGAGATGAATTAATTAATGAGGCAATAAAGGTTGTAGTAGAATATAATCAAGCATCAACATCATTTTTACAAAGAAAGCTTAGGATTGGTTTTAATAGAGCTTCAAGAATAATGGATGAACTTGAGGATAGAGGAATAATTTCTGAAAAAGATGGAAGTAGGCCAAGACAGGTTTTAGTATCAAAAGAAGAAATGAAATTTGAAGATTAAAAAAACTTGTAAATCTTATTTTTCTACATTAAAATAAGATTTAGACTAAAGGAGTAAATATCTAATACATAGGAGGAAATAACTTTGGAAAAATATAAAGTTGGTATGGTAAGCTTAGGCTGTGATAAAAATAGAGTTGATTCTGAGCTTATTTTAGGAACTATAAATAAATTTTACGAAATAACTAATGATCCTAAGGAAGCTGAAATTATAATAGTAAATACATGTGGGTTTATAGAAAGTGCAAAACAAGAATCTATAGATACTATTTTAGAAATGGCAGAATATAAAGAAAAATATAAGTGTAAAATGCTTATAGCAACTGGATGTCTTACTCAAAGATATGGTGAAGAGCTTTTAGAATTAATGCCTGAAATAGATATACTTATGGGAGTTAATGATTATATGAAAATCCATAAGTTAATATTAGATTTCATAAAAGGTGAAAGAAAATTATTTGCAGCAAATTATAGTGATGAAAATATTAATGAAGGAATAAGATTATTAACTACAGATAAACATACAGCTTATGTTAGAATTGCAGAAGGTTGTGATAATTATTGTACTTATTGTATAATTCCTAAGATTAGAGGTAAGTTTAGAAGTAGAGAAAAAGAAGCTATATTGGATGAAGTTAAATTACTTTCTAAGAATGGAGTAAAAGAAGTTATTTTAATAGCACAAGATTTAACCTATTATGGAATGGACATATATAAAGAAAATAAGCTACATGAATTAATTAGGGAAATATCAAGTGTAGAAGGTATAGAATGGATTAGACTACTTTATTGTTATCCAGAAGAAATAACAGATGAATTAATAGAAGAAATAGCTACAAATGATAAAGTTGTTAAATATTTAGATTTACCAATACAACATATAAGCAATAATATTTTAAGAAAAATGGCAAGAAGAACAAATAAAGAAACTATAGTAAGTATAATTGATAAACTTAGAGACAGAGTTCCTGGAATTACTCTAAGAACTTCATTAATAGTAGGTTTCCCAGGAGAAACTGAAGATGATTTTAAAGAGTTATGTGGATTTTTAGAAGAATATAAACTAGATAATGTAGGAGTATTTAAATATTCAAAAGAAGAAGGTACTCCGGCTGCTAATATGGAAGACCAAATAGATGAAGATATAAAAACTAATAGACAAAATAATCTTATGATAATTCAAAAAAAGGTTGTTGAAGACTTAAACAAATTGAAAATTTCAAAAATTTATGATACTATTATAGAAGGAAGAAAAGGTAAATTTTTCATTGGAAGAAGTTCAGAAATGGCGCCTGAAATTGATGGAACAATATTAGTTGATAGTACTGAAAATATTAAAAAAGGTGATATCATAAAGGTCAAAATTAAGGAAGCTTTAGAATATGATCTAGTAGGAGAGGTATATGATGAATTTAGCAAATAAGCTAACAATGTTAAGAATATTTTTAGTGCCGTTATTTTTAATTTTTATAGCAGTAGGAAATATACCGTATGGAACTTTTATAGCTACTTTTATATTTATTATTGCTTCATTGACAGATCAATTAGATGGTTATATAGCAAGAAGTAGAAATCAAGTAACGACTTTTGGTAAGTTTATGGATCCACTTGCAGATAAGCTTTTAGTTACAGCAGCTCTAATATCGTTAGTAGAACTTCAAGTTGTTCCAGCTTGGGCTACTGTAATAATTCTATCTAGAGAGTTTGCGGTATCAGGTCTTAGAACTATAGCAGCTTCTGAAGGTAAAGTTATCGCGGCAAGTATGTGGGGAAAAGTTAAGACAGTAACTCAAATTATTGCAATTATAGCATTATTGCTTCAAGTGAACATAGGATCATCTAAGTATTTAATTTCTTTAGTTGAAAGTAGTACGGTTATTAAAAATATTATTATTTATGGACCAAGAGTTATGTTATTATTAGCAGTAGTTATGACTATATTATCAGGTTATGATTATTTCAAAAAAAATATTAAGATAATTAATCCAAATAAATAGTTTATAATTACAAAAAATGGATACAATTAAAATAAAGAGTTCCTTCTCTTGGAGTTGGAACTTTTATTCTGAAAATAATAAATATCATTATTAAATATATTGACTATAGTTAATATATGCTTTATAATTTAAATACAGAACAAACGTTCTATTAGAGAGGAAGGTGCTATATGGGAAATATAGATATGGATAAACTAAAAGCTATTGAAAATGCAATGAGTCAAATTGAAAAACAATTTGGTAAAGGAGCAGTTATGAAATTAGGAGAAAATAGCTCATTAAATATAGAAGCTATTTCAACTGGTTGTCTTGATTTGGATATAGCTTTAGGTGTAGGGGGAGTCCCAAAAGGAAGAATAATAGAAATATATGGACCTGAAAGTTCGGGTAAGACAACAGTTGCATTACACATTGCTGCAGAAGCACAAAAAAGAGGTGGAGCAGTTGCATTTATAGATGCTGAACATGCTCTTGATCCAAGTTATGCTAGAAATCTAGGTGTTGATACAGAAAATCTTATAGTTTCACAGCCGGATACAGGTGAACAAGGTCTTGAAATTGCAGAAGCTTTAGTTCGTTCAGGAGCTATAGATGTTATAGTAGTTGACTCAGTAGCAGCATTAGTTCCAAGAGCTGAAATTGATGGTGAAATGGGAGATTCTCACGTTGGTCTACAAGCAAGACTTATGTCTCAAGCATTAAGAAAGTTAACAGGAACTATTCAAAAAACAGGATGTGTGGCTATATTTATTAACCAATTAAGAGAAAAAGTTGGAGTTATGTTCGGAAACCCAGAAACAACAACAGGTGGTAGAGCACTGAAATTCTATGCTTCTGTAAGACTTGACGTTAGAAGAATTGATTCAATTAAGCAAGGTGAAAGCATAGTAGGTAACAGAACGAGAGTTAAGGTAATGAAAAACAAGGTAGCTCCTCCATTTAAACAAGCAGAATTTGATATTATGTATAATGAAGGTATATCAAGAACTGGTAATATAGTTGATGTAGGTGTTAAAGAGGGAATAGTTCAAAAGAGTGGTGCATGGTTCTCATATGGTGATATTAGATTAGGACAAGGAAGAGAAAATGCAAAACAATACTTAAAAGATAATCCTGAAATTGCTTTAGAAATAGAGAATAAGATAAGAAGCAAATATGAATTACCAGTAATGGAAGAAGTCGCAGTTACTAAAAATAAGGATAACAATAAGGATAACAATAAGGAGTAATAAATATTGCTTTTTATGAATATAATTAGATAAATATGATAATAATACAATCGATAGTATAATTTTATTATACTATCGATTTTTAAGTTTATTTTAAAAATAAACTTAAAATAAGTTATATTATTAAAATATTTATGGCTAACTATGCTTTTGTATTATGTATGTAACTTGACATAATTTTAATTTTAATATAAAATAATAACAAATACTGGTTTTATCATATTTCGTATATCAGTTAGATTAAGTATGATACCTCTACATTTTCAGTTAAATATAATAATTTATATGAATGGAGGAGGTGTTGTTATGGATAATATTCTTGGTATAATAATTTATTTTGTAGTATTAGCTGTATCAGGCTTAGTACTTTATAAAGCTATACAAAGTGCTTCTAAAAAGAAAATAGAGGGCTTAGAAAGAGAAGCTGAAACCCTTTTAGATAATGCTAAAAGAGAGGCAGAAGCAACTAAAAAAGAGTCAATTTTAGAAGCAAAAGAAGAAGTTCATAGACTTAGAAATGATTTAGAAAAAGATTCAAGAGAGAGAAGAAATGAAATTCAAAGACTTGAACGAAGAATAATTCAAAGAGAAGAATCTTTGGATAAAAAAGCAGATCTTTTAGAAAAGAAAGAGGAAGCTCTAAATAAAAGATTACAAGAAATCGATGAAATGGAAGCAAATGTACAGGAACTTCATACTAAAAGAAGAGAGGAACTTGAAAGAGTTGCGGCTTTATCTACTGATGAAGCTAGAGATATTCTTTTAGAGGAAGTAAGAAGAGAAATAACTCATGAAACTGCTATAATGATCAAAGATATAGAATCTAAAGCGAAAGAAGAAGCAGATAAAAAAGCTAGAGAAATTATAACTACTGCAATTCAAAGATGTGCAGCAGATCATGTATCAGAATCAACAGTACATGTTGTTGCCCTTCCAAATGATGAAATGAAGGGTAGAATTATAGGTAGAGAAGGTAGAAATATCAGAACTCTTGAAACATTAACAGGAGTAGATTTAATTATAGATGATACTCCAGAAGCTGTTATATTATCAAGTTTTGATCCTGTAAGGAGAGAAATTGCTAAAATAACATTAGAAAAGTTAATTGTGGATGGTAGAATTCATCCAGCTAGAATCGAGGAAATGGTAGAAAGAGCTACTAAAGATGTTGAAAACGACATTAAGGAAGAAGGAGAACAAGCAACTCTAGAAACTGGAGTTCATGGGGTTCATCCAGAAATTATAAAATTACTTGGCAGACTAAAGTATAGAACTAGTTATGGACAAAATGTGTTAAAGCATTCAATTGAAGTTTCATATTTAGCTGGTATTATGGCTGCAGAGTTAGGCTTAGATGTAAGCTTAGCTAAGAGAGCAGGATTATTACATGATATAGGTAAGGTAGCAACACAAGAGGATGAAGGTCGCCATGCTGTTATAGGTGGAGATTTAGCAAAGAAATATGGAGAATCACAAGTGGTAGCAAATGCAATAGCAGCTCACCATGGAGATGTTGAAATGTTAACACTTGAAGCAGTGTTAGTTCAAGCAGCTGATGCAATATCAGCAGCTAGACCAGGTGCTAGAAGAGAAACTTTAGAAGCATATATTAAGAGATTGGAAAAACTTGAAGAAATTGCAAATTCTTATGAAGGTGTAGAAAAGTCATATGCGATTCAGGCTGGTAGAGAGATTAGAATTATGGTTAAACCAGATCAGTTAGATGACGCTGGCTCTGTAGATTTAGCTAGAAATTTAGCTAAGAATATAGAAGAACAATTAGAATATCCAGGTCAGATTAAAATTAATGTTATAAGAGAAACAAGAGCGGTAGATTACGCTAAATAATATAAAGTACATTTTGCTTTAAGCAAGATGTACTTTATTTTTAATAATTAATATTTTAAAAATATTAATTATTAAAAATATTAAATAAATAAAAAGGATTTTTTAAAATTATATAGAATATATATATAGCAAGAGTAAATTCTTGAATAAATTTGTAAACGATTTTTATCTAGGAGGTAAAATAAAGTGGAAGTATTAAAGGTTTCAACAAAATCAAATCCAAATTCTGTGGCAGGTGCATTAGCTGCCATTATTAAAGAAAAAAATATAGTAGAAATCCAAGCAGTAGGAGCAGGTGCTATAAATCAAGCAGTAAAAGCAATTGCTATAGCAAGAGGCTTCGTTGCCCCTAGCGGAAAAGATATTGTTTGTGTTCCAGCATTCACTGACATCGAAATAGATGGTGAAGAAAGAACTGCAATAAAGCTAATCGTTCAACCAAGATAATGTTAAGAATAATATATTAGGGAGGAAATTTATTTAGGGGAAATAGAAAAGGACTACATTTTATGTAGCCCTTTTATATTATTACTAAAATTAGATTTTTATAAGCCTTGAAATTTTTTTGAATTCCATATATAATGAAATAGTTAAATAGGAAACTATTTTAAAATCAAAGTAAAGAGGTGTATATAAATGGTATCTAAAGAAGTTGTAGTAAACAACGGAACTGGTTTACATGCTAGACCAGCAACTTTATTAGTTAAAAAAGCTTCATCTTTCAAGTCAGATGTAAGCATAGAATTTAACGGAAAGAAAGCAAATGTTAAGAGTTTAATAGGAGTTCTTTCTTTAGGAGTAACTAAAGGAGCAGCTATAACTGTTTTAGCAAGCGGAGATGACGAAGCTTTAGCAGTAGAAGAAATAGCTAACTTAATAGCTAACTTAGAAGACTAATAAGAAAAGTGCCATAAGGCACTTTTTTACTATTTGGGCAATTATAAAATGTTACCCTGTGAATAATCTTTTATAATTTTATACCTTTAGATTTGAAGTACTTCTATTAATTTTGCAATGACTTGGAGCCAGTATGACTAGATAAGCAAAATTATATAGAAGTGCTTTTTTATGTAGTCAAATTAAAAGGATTGCATTTAAAAATAAGAACTATTAAATCTATAGCAGCAATGAAAATAAGGATATATAATAGTCTTTGGAATAATACAGAACCTCCTACTAATATAGTGATAATGTTTATACTAAATAATCCTATAAGTCCCCAGTTTATTGCTCCAGCTAAAACTAATAAAAAAGATATTTTATCCACTAAAGTTATTTTATACAATATTTCTCCCCCTTTTTATAAATTAGTACAATATATTATATTAGAAAAAGATAAAAAATATAACTTAAAATAATTTAAAAAAGCTGAAAAAAATAAAAATTTATGCTATAATACGAATGAAAATATAAAAAAAATAATATTTATTCGGAGGTTTTTAAAGGATGAGAGATTTATATAATTCACCATTAAACTCAAGATATGCATCAAAGGAAATGAGCTACATATTTTCAGATAATATGAAATTTTCAACGTGGAGAAAGCTTTGGGTTGCTTTAGCAGAAGCAGAAAAAGAATTAGGTTTAAATATAAGTGAAGATCAAATAAATGAACTTAAAGCTAATATATATAATATAAATTATGATGAAGCTACTAAAAGAGAGAAAGAAGTTAGACATGATGTTATGAGCCATGTATATGCCTATGGATTACAATGTCCTAGCGCAAAAGGAATAATCCATTTAGGTGCTACAAGTTGTTATGTAGGTGATAATACAGATATAATAATAATGAGAAATGCTTTATTATTGATTAAGAAAAAGATAGTAACAGTTTTAAATCATTTATCAAATTTTGCTATAAAATATAAGGATATGCCTACTTTAGGCTTTACTCATTTTCAACCAGCACAGTTAACTACTGTTGGTAAAAGAGCAACTCTTTGGATGCAAGATTTATTATTAGATATAGAAAATTTAGATTTCCTATTATCCACCTTAAAGTTAAGAGGGGTTAAAGGAACAACAGGAACTCAAGCAAGCTTTATGACTTTATTTAATAATGATGAAGAAAAAGTAAAAGCTTTAGATAAATTAGTTGCGGAGAAAATGGGCTTTAAAAGTAGTTATGGTGTAACAGGTCAAACTTATCCAAGAAAATTAGATTCCATTGTTTTAAATAGATTATCAGAAATTGCACAAAGTGCATATAAATTTAGTAATGACTTAAGATTACTTCAAAGTATGAAGGAAGTTGAAGAACCATTTGAAAAAAATCAAATAGGATCATCAGCAATGGCTTATAAGAGAAATCCTATGAGAAGTGAAAGAATGAGTGCCTTAGCAAGATATGTAATAGTAGATTCCTTAAATCCTGCAATAACAGCAGCGACTCAATGGTTCGAAAGAACATTAGATGATTCAGCTAATAAAAGAATTGCAGTAGCAGAAGCTTTCTTAGCTTTAGATGGAGTATTAAATTTATATATAAATATTGCTGAAAATATGGTAGTATATGAAAAAGTAATAAGTGCACATGTTAATAATGAGTTACCTTTTATGGCTACAGAAAATATAATGATGGAAGCTGTAAAAAGAGGTGGAGATAGACAAGAGCTACATGAAAAGATTAGAGTTCATTCTATGGCAGCAGCACAAAGAGTAAAAGGAGAAGGCTTAGATAACGATCTTATAGATAGAATAATAAATGATAGTAGTTTTATGTTAAGTAAAGAAGAAATAATAAAAATTATAGATCCAAATAAGTTCGTTGGTAGAGCACCTAGTCAAGTAGTAGAATTTATAGAGGCATATATAAAACCTGTTATTGAAGATAATAAGGACGCATTAGAAATAAAAAGTGAAATAAATGTATAGTTTTATAAAAACCATAATTTTTAAATTATGGTTTTTTATTATTTAAATATTTATTTATACATAAATTACAATAGCAAATAGAACTATTCTCTTAAATTGAATAAAAAAAATGACCTTGTCGATAATTAATAAATAGATAAGGGAGGATAAATTATGGAGTTAGATGATTATTATTACGTTAACAAATGTATAAGTTGTAATGGAACAGGTAGAATAAAGTGTGATTGTGGTATCGAAAATAGAGCTAATAAAAAGTGTTTAACTTGCAGAGGAGATGGAAGCTTTTCATGCCCTATTTGTGATGGAGAGGGTAAATTTTAATATAGAGAAACCTAATAATTTAGAATTTTTTTATTTTATATAACAAAAAAAGTAATAAATAATAATATATATTAAATTGATAAATAAGGGGTAGAGATGAATATAAAAAAACCTTAAAGAAAGTAATAATAACTAAGGTTGCTAACATAAAAGGAAGTATAAACAAAGAAATAGTATATTTAGTCGCTAATGTAGAAGATTCAGGAAAGAACACTTATTATAAAGACATGGAGATAATTATTTCTGATGGAAGTAACGGGGAAAATTTTACCATTGATTTAAAAGATATAGAAGGATATAATCCTAGAATTATTATTGGAAAATATAACTTTAATAGCCTTAATGATATATTATTTATTGTGGAAAATAAAAATGAAGAAGGTATAACTGCTTTATTATATACTTTAGATAGAGAGAAGTTTATAAAAATTTTTGATAGTAATGAATATAATAAAGATAAATTTAAAGTTATCTATAGCAATGGATATATAGTTAATTTAATCAATAATAAGAATAATGAAAAATATAGAATTGATATTAGAAATAAAGAAAAAAAGTATATTGATGAAAAATATAATGAAAATGGAAATCTGAAAAAAATATTAATTGGTGATGTCTTATCAATGCATGATATAGCTTCAGTTAGAAATAAAAATGAAGAAATGTTTGATTTATTGATAAAGCAAAGAATAATAGGAGAAAATATTAATGATATTTTAGGTGAGATAATAACTGTGTTAAGGTTCGATGATATGAGCTTTGAAGATGTTGATACTATTATATCTATTGTAAGTAGTAATGGGGGGAATAAAAGTATTAGAAAAAATAAAACTAAAGATGAGACAATAGATTTTTCAAATATAGATTTTATAGAATCAGAGTATAAAGCGAATTTAAGAATTGAACGAGCATTGGAAAAAGAGTTTTTATTAAATCCTAATTGTGATAATTTAAGATACTTGTATAACAGAATTAAATTAAAAGATTCTAATAAATATCAAATATTAGTTTATTTAGAAGGACCTAAATTTTGTACAGAAAATGGTGGAACCTTAGTAGTGATAGAAGAGAAAAATAATAGTTATATTATTACATCAAGAATAAGAAATATTATAAATCCTATAATTGTATCAGAGAATATCAGTAATGGATACAAAGATTTAATAGTAAAGGTAATAAATAGAGGTAAAGAAGAGTTAAGGGTATTAAAGTATAATGGCAATTCATATCCTATAAATCCTCTAAAAGAAGAAAAACTCAAAAAGAATAGTAAAGTAAGAGGAGTATCTGTTATTTCTGATGATTTATTTTATATAAAAGGAATAGAATATTAAAAAATGTAATGATTATAAGAAGTTTATAATGTTATGATAATAATAGAAATAAATGGACATCCCCAATTTTAAATTGGGGATTAAATTATTAGATTTATTTTAATTCAATAGCATTATTCAAATCTACTTTGAAAGCTTCTCCTTCAGACATTATAATATGTCCTGATGAATAAGGTTTTCCATCTAAATTTATTATAACATTATCTACATTGAAATAGCTTCCAAATGTATTACATATAGCAGTAAGCGTACTTGATTCAGCTCCTGCACCTAAATTTTGTGCTTCTACAAAGTTAGATGAAAAATCAAGTGTTACTAAAGATTTTTCAGTATCAACAGTACATGAATTTAATAATATATCATTAGATAAAGCGGGTGAAATGTCACTATTAGGTGATGTTTTCAATTCATCAATTAAAGAATCAGCTATTTTATCTGATTTAGCTTCAATAGTAGTATTTATGTAGACAACTTCATCAGATACACCATTATAATAATAAACTTTTACATTTTCTTTTTTACTTTGATCAGTATCTTTATTAATCTCGTTATTTTCTACATCATCTTTAGAGGTTGTACTATTATCACTTATAGTAGAATTACTATTTTCTTCATTAGTAATATTATTAGTATTACAAGAAATTAATGAGAATGGAATAGATAACGAAAGTAATATTGCAAGTAATTTCTTTTTCATATAAGATTCCTCCAAACTTAATATCATTAGTATAATAATGTTATGTTAAGTAAATTATATCATAATAAAAATACTCTTACAAATTAACTAATTTATTTTAAATATCTAAATTATTATTTACAGTTATATTTGAAAAAAATATATAAATATCATATAATATAAAACATCGGCTTAAACATAGTTTATAAAAGTTTAGATACCATAAAGAAAAAGGAGAAAATAAGTAATGCAAAAAACAACTGCAGTAAATAACGAAAGATATTTAGAAATTATAAGTATTATTGAAGAGGTTTGTAAAAATAATTTAGGTGAAGAATACTTGTTTCTTGCAGAAAACTTATGTAAAGAAATATTTAAATTAGAAAACTCTAACTTAAGTAAAGGTAAAGCTAGTTCTTGGGCATGCGGAATTGTACATGCATTAGGATTAAAAAATGGGTTATTTACAAATAAATCTACTATTGATATTAAGGCTTCAGATTTTTATAAATTATTTAATGTAAGTAGTAGTACAGGACTTTCAAAATCTAAAGAAGTAAGAAATATGATAAATATTGAAGATGATAAGTGGTTATTATCTTTAAATAATAAAGATAATAATTTAGCAGAGAATGAAGTAGCTATTGATATTGAAGCGGAAGTTAAAATAGAGGAAAAAATTGAAGCTTCAGTTGAACTTACAATTGAAGAAGATGAAAATTTAATTGAAGCTAATAAGGTTGCTAATGATGCTTGGAATCAAAAAAACTTTAAGCAAAAGGTAAAGTTGGCTAATGAAGCATTAAAAATTAGTGAAAAATGTGCAGAAGCTTATATTATATTATCTTACGATAACTCCTTAAATGTTGATGAACAAAAGAGATTAGCTAAAAAAGCTGTAGAAGTATCTAAAGAAGTTATCGGCGAAGAAAACATAGATAAATTTATAGGAAAGTATTTAGATTTAGAAATAACAAAACCCTATTACAGTGCAAAATATAGACTCGGAAATTTATTATGGAGTATTAATGAAAGAAGAGCGGCTATAGATGAATTTAAGGAATTAATAAGATTATGTCCTGAAGATAGACTATTAATAAGAGGAACTTTACTTTCTTGGCTAATTTCTGAAGGATTGGATGAAGAGATTGAAGAAGTTTTATCTATTTATAAAGATGATTATTTAGCATCAACTAAGTTTTCAAAAGCACTTTACTTATTTAAATTAGGTAAATTAAATGAAGCAGAAAGAGCTTTAAGAATTGCAAATGCTTCAAATCCTTTTGTTGTAGATTATATAACAAAGCAAAAAAAAGTTCCTAAAATTCAACCTGAATTAAAGAGCCTAGGTTCAGAGGAAGATGCAATTTATTATATTAAAAACTCAGAGTTTGCATGGAATTCAGTAGATGGATCTAGAAATTGGGTAAAAGAATTAAGAGATAAACTTTAATACTCTAATGGGAAGTGTCTAACTTAATGTAAATTAGACACTTCTTTTTAAATTTCATAACTATATAAATTAATTAAATTTATTAGAAGTTTACTATAACCTTCATATGAAGAAATAATAGATGGAAGATTATTTTTATCAGATAAATATTTTATATATCTTGTTTCATTATTAAAATATAATGAAAGAAGCCTTTTATAATAATTAGAATTTAGCCCATTATAAACTTTATCTAAAACATAACTTTTAGGAATAAAGGACCTATCTAATATTTTTTTATATATAAAATAGTATAATAAAGATAAAGATGTCTTTTCAATTTGTCTATAATCATATTTTTTAATATTATCATAATCATTTTCTAGACTAGATAAAAATTCAAAGGTCGATGGATGCAATAGTAATAAATCTTTATTTAAATAACTAAGAAGAGAGTTTGTGTAAAAAGATATGTTATTTAAAAAGTTCCATAAATCATTTACATCAAAGGGTTCTAAATTTATATTTTCAGCTATTTTTATATGCATATCTGTAAGTATTCTTTGACTTTCATTTGAAACAATTCCATTTCCACATATAGTAACATTTCTAACAACATCAAAAGCAATTCTTTTATCTTCTTTAGCTCCAATAGCATATTTACCATCACTATTGAAAAAATTAAGGGTAGATAAACAAAAATGAATTAATGAAATTAAAGCTAAATAAGAATATTCTATTTTATTAATTCCAATAGAAAATAAGGTAATAAAAACAATAAAATCAAAAATTGGTCCAACCCAGAAAAAAATTCTAAGTTTTTCTATTAAAATATTATATTCGAGCTTAGAAGATATTTTTATTGAATTAAAGTATATTTTACTAGTTACGAAGTTATCTTTAAATGTTAATATTCTTATTTTAACTTTTGAATCTTTTTTATATAATATTAAAGGGAATAAATAAAAACTTGAAGCTTTAAAGCCTAGTATTAATGATGTTATATAATGTACTATTTCATGAGAAAATAAAATAATGTATTCAATTATAATAATTTTTAAAGTAGTTAGTATAAAATTCAAAAACATCATTCCTAAATAGTAATCTTAATTATTAATATACTTTTATTACTATAAAAAGTGATTAATTTTAATAAATATATTATCTTTATAAATTTATTTTTATGTTATAATAAATAAGCAGTTTTTATTATTGAGGAGAAAAATATGAATATACAAATCTTTGGAAGAAAAAAATGTTTTGATACTAAAAAGGCAGAGAGATATTTTAAAGAAAGAAAAATAACCTTTCAATTTATAGATATAGATATAAAAGGACTAAGCAAAGGTGAATTAAATTCTATTAAAAAGAATATTCCTATAAGTGACCTTATTAATGAAAAATCAAAGGAATTTAAAAGCTTAAATTTAGATAAAATAAGAAGTAGTGAAATGAAAGAAGAGATTTTACTTAAAAATCCTAAGTTGTTTAAAACACCTATTGTGAGAAATGGAAGTTCAGCTACTTTGGGATATAGAAAAGAAATTTGGGATAAATGGGAATAAAATTTTAAGGTGAAACAAATGATTAGGATTAAAATACAAAAAGGAAAAAGTAATAATCCAATATTTAAAATTAATATAAAGGATAAGGATTTAAATAAATTTATATTTTTAAGAAGAGCTTTATTAGAAGGAAAAGTTATTAAAGGTAACTTTAATTATGAAATTCCCTTAAGATATTTGGTGCCAATAATTAATAATATAGATAAAGATTATTTATCTATAGACAGGTATAGTCAATTAGAATTTTTAGAATTCTATGATGAATTTGAAGAAAAATATTATGCTAGTTTTATGGCAACAGCAAAGTTTATGAGATTATGGAGACAGGAAAGATGCCCAAATATTTTTAAAGTTAAAATTGATCCTAAAACAGTATCTATATCTAAAGAAATTGTATTTAAAAAAGTTAATTTAAAATTTGAATGAATAATATGAAAAAGAATCAAAGTTAATAGCTTTGATTCTTTTTTATAATTAATGAAGGAGATGAATTTATATGGATTAGCATTAAAGCTAATAGCTAGTATAAATATATGTAGATCATATATTAAGTGTTACATAAAACCAATTTTTGTGTTTTCATACAATACCTACTAACTTATCTACACCAAATTATTTATATGAAGAAAATAATTATTACTCTGTAGAAAATAGAACTGGATTCTTAGGGTTAGATAATCATTATACTCCTTATGAGATTAACTTAGAAATAAAAGCTATGGAAACTAAAAGGATGTATTTAATATGTACAATAGAAAAAGAAATAAATAAAACTGGGTTTGAAATAGAAGAAGAATATAAAAAAGGGTTAGTTTTATGTAGTAAAAGATATGATGATGCCAGAGAAATATTAGAGTCTTTTTCAAAATATATTTAAAATGGACTAGTACCTAATTTATTTCCTGATAACAATACAGAACCTCTTTATAATAGTGTAGATGACTCTCTTTGGTATTTTCAAGCTGTATACAAGTATTTAAAGTATACAGGAAGCAAATAAGATTATAGCTTTATTAAAATAAAAATATATGATAAACTAGTTGAAATATTTAAAGCATACTCTACAAAGACATCTTTTTCTATAGGAATGGATATTGATGGTTTAATTTTTGAAGGTTCAGGGTTAGATCATAAGAGTAGGGGATATAGTAGTAACACCAAGACATGGAAAGCCTGTGGAAATAAATGCACTTTGGTATAATGCATTGTGTATAATGGAAGAGCTTAGAATAAAGTTTAATAAAGAGGACTTGCATTATAAAGAATTAGCTAACAAAGTTAAAAAGTCTTTTAATGAAAAGTTTTGGAATAATGAAAAAGGGTGTTTATACGATGTAATTGATGAAATAGAGGATAAAATACGTCCAAATCAAATTTGGGCAGTATCATTACCATTTCAAATTTTAGATAGAGATAAAGAAAAATTAATAGTAAATACAGTTTATAAACATCTTTATTCTACTTATGGATTGAGATCTTTATCATTTATGGATGAGGAATTTAAAGAAAAGTATATTGGAAAGCTAATTAATAGAGATTTGGCATACCATATGGGAACTACATGGAGTTTTCTTATTGGCCCATTTATTACAGCTTATTTAAAAGTAAATGATTATAGTAATAATTCAAAAGAAAGGGCTAAAAAGATGATAAGTTTATTTGGAGATCATTTAAAGGATGGATGTATTAATGGAATTGCTGAAATATTTGATGGAAAATTTTCTTGTACAAGTAGAGGATGCTACACTCAAGCTTGGGGAGTAGGAGAAATTCTTAGAGCTTATAAAGAGTTAAATAGAAATCAAGAATAAATAGTGAATTTTTATATATTTATGATATAATAAATATATAAAATGTGAATATAAAAAGTATAAAAATATATTACTAGTTAATTTGCTAGTATGAAGATAATAAATGGGTAAAGTAAATTTATTTTATCATTTTATATAAGAGAAATATATTTCATAAAAATGAATATTTCTATAGAATTAAGGAAATAAAGGGGATTTCCAAGAAGTAAAAGAGCACGTTAAGGTTTTTCTATATTTATTGCTAATAAAATTAGTAAAACTTTAACAGCTCTTTTTAGTTTATATTATTTTAAAAGATACAGATTTAGATAATAACATCAATTTTTTAGGTGTCGACAAAGTCGACATCTTTTTTGTTTCTAAAACATTACGTTTATAGCAGTTATGAAATATTAATATAATATAATTTATAGTTAGAATTTAAAATAGCTGTGAAAATACTACAAATTATTACAAAATTATGTCGAATTAATTAAGAACATGAATAAAAAGTATTGAAAAATATTGCGAAATTATGGTATATTTTTAAAAGTAAAAATTATAAATCTGTTAGGTTGATATGAAAATAGATTTTTAGCTCCATTCGTTAGCTATTTATAATAAACTTGTATATTTTATGAGATTGATAACTAGATTATCTAATATTCATTTTGTTTATTGGGTTTTCTCTTTTTTTAGAGGTAATTTATTTTTAGAAAATTTAATATACTTTCTAAGATTAAGAGAAGCAGTGTTAATTTAACTTAACAGAATGAAAGAATATAAAGGAGGTTAAAATATGAATAGAAGAAAAATATCAGCTATGGTAGCAGCAGCTTTAATAACGAGTCAAGTGCAAAACATAGCATTTGCAGAAACTATAACTAATAATCAAGAAGTAGAGATTGTAAATGAAGTCGTTTCTGAAAATGTAACTGAAGAAAATAGTGAAGAAATACTGGTATCTTCAGAAAATAATGAAGGAAATCAAATTATAGAAACACAAGTTGTTGATGAAGATTTATCTTTAGAAGAAAGTATATCAAATGATGAAAAAATAGAAGTTAATAATACGTCTAATAAAGAAGTACAATCAAATGAAGAATATAATTTAACAGGAAATTTAGAAGTAGATTTAAATTTTGCCACACCTATAAAGATTGCTAATTCAGATAAAACTAATATAACAGTAAAACTAAAAGGTTCATCAGGAGAAATTGGAACAGTTAATTTAGGAAATGACACAACTAAAGGAACAATTGGTGATGTAACTTATTCATTAGAAGCTTTAGATTCGAAAAGAGTAACATTAAAAGATGATGCGACTGAATTAGGTTTTTATCATTTAACATTTGAAAAACTTCCTGTTGGAGTTTATACTATTGAAATATCTGGAAGTGGATATATTTCTACAACAGTATCTAATATAGAGATTCAAAATACATCTAAAAGAGTTTTACTTGGAACATCAGATAATGTAATAGTATTAGATGATAAAGGAACAGAAGATACTTTAGATGACGTGAAAGAAGAATATTTAGGAGCATTTTTAGTAGGAGACATAGATGGAAATAAATCTGTAAATAAAGATGACTATGAAGCTTTAAAGTCTGCTGTAAAGAATGGCTCTACAGATCCTAAATATGACCTAAATAGAGATGGAAAAGTAGATATAACTGATTTAACTTATGTTCATCAAAATATTAATAAATCTCAAACAGAAGCCATAATAGAAGATACTGATATGATATTAAATCCAGAAAATATTAATGTAACATTAAATGAAAATACATCAGTAAGTAATGGTGATATTAAGGATATTTTAAAAGATACAGATTCTGTAGTAACATTAGAATCCAAAGCAGAAATAAGCGAAGATAACCCAATAGAAATACCAATGGATTTATCTGGTTTAACAAGAAGCTCAAATAATATTGAATCTATAAATATACAAGCTCCAAGTGAAAATTCACCATCAAGTGGAAAAATAGTTATACCTGGAGCTGGTGAAGGTGGAAAAGATTTAGAAGTTAAATTTGATGAATCTAACATAACTAAATCGGTATCAAGAACAGCAGATGGACAAGCTATGGATACAATAAAGATAGATTTAGGTAAGCAAGTAGCCGTAAGTAAGATTACTATAAAAATTACTGGAAGTAGATCTAATAAGAATTTAGCAGAGATAGCTAAGGTTGAGTTTTTAAATAATGTATATAAAGAAATGCCAAAACCAAAAATGAATATTCCTGTTATAAGTAATTTTACTAGTTCAACCGCTGTTGGAAATGAAGCTATGACTATAGGTTGGGAACATGAAACAAATGTAACTGGTTATGAAATAAAGGTTGAGAATTTAAGTAATAATACAGTTAGTACATACAAGACTAGTGAAAATTCTCTAAAAATAGAAAAGGTATCACCTTATGGAATTTATAGAATTAGCATTCAATCATTATCAGGTGATTGGAAGAGTGGATATAAGGATGAGCAAACAGGATACAATGCAACTGCAACTGGTGATACTAATTTGACTAATAATTCAAATGATAAGGATGGAAAGCCTGATAATGTTGATTCAGATTATAATCCAATGGCTTGGAATTCTGATTCAGGAAATTTAAGTGAAAGTGCAAATGGAGAAAATGGAAGTAACTTTGGTAAAGATTCAATAATAGAAGTACAAGTGATACCAGAGACAGTGCCAGAAGGACCAGAAGGATTAACAGTAAAAGGTGGATATAAACAGCTTACAGTTTCATGGAAAGCACATGCAAAAGCAAAAGATTATGAACTATATTATAGAAAAGCTGGAACTAAAGAGTGGTTAAAGGCAAATGATAATGGCGAAAAATATGTTGATTCTAACTTAGAGGATAATATTCCAACAGGAGTTTCAAATTTATCACCAGGTGTTACTGATAAATCAGATTTTATAAGATCAACTTCATATACAATAACAGGATTAGAGGATACAAGTAGTTATGAAATTATGATGACAGCAACTAATCACCATGGAACAGGTGGATTATCACAGGTTTATATAGGTTCTACTACTACATTAGTTCCGCCAATAACAACTAATTATAATCTTATAAATAGCCCAAATGATATAACAAAACATATAGAAAAAGTAGAGTATCTGGGTAAAATAGATAATGATTATTTCATAGATAATGAGTTATCAGTTGTAGATAATGATTATTCTACAGCATGGACTTGGAAAAATTGGGATACATCTATTTATGGTAAGAATGGTCCAATAGTTACATTTGATAAAGAATATAAAATTGATACTATAAGGTTAATAACAAGATTAGATATATCATCTTGGCCATATGAGGCTAATATAGGATTCTTAAATGAAGAAACTGGAGAATGGGAATATAAAAATGCTAAAATAAGTTTAAGCAATAAGGATAAGGTGGTAACATTAAAATTATCTGAACCTATAACAGCTAAAAAAATACAAGCTAATATATCAGTATATCCGGGATCAGGATCAGGGAAAGTAAGTATTTCTGAAATGAAGTTTTATGAGTATGATAGTTTAGAAAATGATGTGGATAATTTATTTGCAGATGATTTAAAACTATCTTTAAAGGATGATGTAAATCAAGAAATTATAGATGATCTTACAAATAGAGCAAAAACTATTGATCCAATAAATCTTGAATACCATCCAAATCAAGAAGAGATATTAAACAATCTACAAAGAGCTCAAGATTTATTAAATGATGTATTATTAAAGGATAATATAATAACTTTAGATTCAACAATACATAATTTAGCTCCTCAAAATACAATAGGACAAACTAATAATTATCAAGCTCTTGGAGTAGCAGTAAAACCAGGAGATAAGGTTACTATATATATAGGTAGCCCAAATAGAAAAGATACAAAGTTTGATTTAGTATTAACTCAATTTAATGCTGAAAGTGGAACAGCTTATAAGGTAATAAAAGAGTTAAGTATTGGAAAGAATGAAATAGAAATTCCTGAAACTGGTTTTGATATGAACTATGAAAAAGGTGGAAATCTATATATAGGTCTTAAGAGTGGTTTCGCAGATAGTAACACATTTAAAGTAAGAGTAAGTGGAGGAACAGAAATACCACACTTAAATGTTAATAATATTATAGATGATGAATCTAAAGAGGCTGAAGTTAAAGAAAAAATAAAAACTTATATTAGAGAATTAAGAACTTATGTAAATTCTTTACCTAATAGATATCCATCTAGTGCGACTATAGAAGATAATGTAAATAACATTTACACATATGATCCACAAACTTCAATACTAAATGCAACAGATATAGAAGGAGAGAGAATTACCCTTTCTCTTGCAGCGGATCAAGTACTTAATGGAATACAAAGTGGATTATCAGGAGATGAAGATGCTCAAGTAGATAGACTTTATAATACATTACTTGCATGGGAACAATTAATGAAGATTTCTTATGCACAACAAGGTTTACTTGAAAATGCAATAGATTTTGATGGAGATGGAAAAATAACAGATACGAAGTTAGATGTTCTTGGCGGAAAGAGTGAAAATCAATATTACAATGAAAATAGAGCACCTAAAAATCGTATTAATATTAAATATCAAAGAATGTTTACAGGTGCATTTATGTATGCATCATCTCATCATGTTGGGATAGGATATGGTTCTATTGCTGGCACTATGTCAGGGGTTCCATTTGAACTTGATTCAAATGGTAATATAATAAATTCATCAAATGGACAGTTATTTGGATGGGGGATATCTCACGAAATTGGACACGTCCATGATAGGCCAGGTTTAACATATGCTGAAACAACTAATAATATTCTAGCACTTATAACTCAAACATTTAATGATATAAATGAATCTAGATTAGAAGGCTCAGGATATAAGAAAGTTTATGATAAGGTAACTTCTAATAGTGTAGGATTAGCAAGTGATGGTCTTGCTAGATTGGGAATGTTCTGGCAATTACATTTAGCTTACGATAATGATTATACTTATAAGATGTTAGATATTAATACAGATAATAATTTAGAAAATGATACATTCTATGCTAAATTATATAGAGCTACTAGAATAAATGGAACAGCTTCTTCAGAAGCAGGATATGATTCAACAGCTCAAACATTTATAATGAGAGCTTCAGATGCTGCAGGAAAAGATTTAAGAGAATTCTTTGAAAAATGGGGATTAGTTGCTAGTCCTAAGACAAATGAATATTTAAATTCTAAGTCATATCCAAAGGAAGACAAGGCTATTTACTATCTAAATGATGAAGCAAGAAGGCTTAGATTAGCTGCTGGAAGTAATACAAGTGCTATAACTATGGCGACTGATACTAAAGTAAATGCAAGTTTTGGTTTAGATTCAACAGGTAAACAAATAACTGATAGAAGCTATTTAAATCAAAAAGAAGTTCCTTTAACATTAAGTGTAAGTAAGGATTCAGATAAAATTTTAGGCTATGAAATAATAAGAAAAGAATCAACATCTTCAGGAACTAAAGAAGTTGTAGTTGGATTTGTTGAAAGAGATAAAGATGGTGAAAATGGATTAACAAATTATGTAGATGAAATAGATACTGTTAATAATAGAACATTTGAATATAAGGTTAAAGCTTACGATTATAACTTAAATGTAACAGAAGAAACTACAATTGGAACTGTAAAAGTAAATCATGACGGAAGCATAGCTAAGAGCAACTGGGTCTTTGATACAAACACAAGAAGCTCAGAAGATCTTTCAGATGAAAATTCAGGACATGGACAAGTTCAAGATGGAAGTATTAAAAAGATAAATGATAATGATGCTTCAACTATATATACAGCTTCAAAAGCAACTGATAACAATGGTAATGTAGTATCAGGAGATCCATATGTAACTATAGATTTAGGAGATTCTAAATCAGTTATAGGCTTAAAATACAACCCAGGACAAGCTGAGACTAAGAAGTTCTCATTAAAGAATTTCTTTAATAGAAGTTCAGAAACTACATATTCACCAATAAATAAATATGAAGTTTATGTAAGTAAAGATGGAAAGTCTTGGACTAAGGCCCATTCAGGAACTTTTGATACAAGTAAAGAAAATACAATTTACTTTAATGAATCAGGAAGTAGTTTAAATACTCAATTATGGTCATATGATGCACAATATGTTAAATTGGTAGCTAAAGGAGCTACGGCTATTTCTATAGCAGAGCTTGATATATTAGGACCAACAGGAGATAACATAGAAATAGGCATAGATAACGGAGATAAAATCTATAAAAATGGAGTAGGTAGATTAAAATCGGATTATACTTATGCAGATGGTCAAGTTATACCAGCAGGTTCAATAATAGTTACTGGTGAGTATAAAGGAGATCCTGCATTTAATGTACCATTAGTATTAAATGAAAATGATGATAACTTTGCAAAAGAAGCTAATGCTATTTTACTAGCTGAATTACCAGAAGACTCAGTTCTTGGAGAAGTTGCAAAAGGAACTTGGTTATATTGGATAACTCCAGACCAACAAAAGAAAGGTAATATAGAAGGTACTAAGATAAAGGCTGAACTTTATAGATATAATAAATTAGATTCTACAGGAGCACCAGTGGGTCAAAGATTAGTAAGTGATACATTCTTATATGAATTACCAAGTGACCTGAATAATTTACCTGAAATAGAATTAAGTTCTTCTAAGGCTAGAACTTTATCAAGTAACACTACTAATATTACGGAAATTAATAGTGATTTAATTAAAAATACATTTAATAATAGAAATTAAGTTAGGGGGCTATCTCTTTTGAGATAGCACCTATAATTAAGGAAAGGAGAAGTAAATATGAAAAAGAATAAGTTAAAACCATCTTTAAAAGTTGCTCTAGCATCTACAATAGCAGCAACTTCTGCAGCGGCAATAGTATATGCTACGCCTGAAATTATAAAAACAGTTGCAGCTGAAGGTAGTACAGAGAAAATTATATTAGATGTAAATAGTATTGATGAAGATACAGTAAAAGTTTCTTTAGATAATATAGAAGATATACCAAAAGCACTTCAATTTAGCATAAAACTAAATGGAGTAGTTTTAAAAGAGGAAAATGGTAATCCTATAAAAGATTTAATAAATAAGGATAAATCAGATAAAATATTAACGGATTATTCTTATAATAAAGATACAAATACGATAGATGTTTTAATAACATCAGAAGAAGCTTTACCTAAAAACGGAAATAAGGTAGAAGTTTTTGAATTAGATATAGAAAAAGATCCTAATAATACAAGTAGAACATATAGTATTACTGATAAAGATGGTACAGAATATAAATATGTAAGCAATACTAATAAAGAGTATGTAATGGGTGTAGAAGTAGCTAATAATGAATTATCAATAAATACAGCACCAACAATAAAGAAAAAAAATAATGATTATATAGAAATTAATGTTGCTGAAAAAGTTTCGTTAACTAAGGAAGAATTAAGTAAGTATATAGAAGCTACTGATATTGATGGAGATAATATAACTTTTGAAGTTAAGAATGTAGAGGATAAAGTTATAACAGAATTTACTTCAACTACAGCAGGTATATATGATTTATATGTAACAGCTAAAGATAGTCTTGGAGCAGAGTCAGAAACATTAAATATTCAAGTTAAAGTTAATGATGTAGATCAAGATCCAATTATAACAAGAAATGATGAAGAGCTTAAAGATGTTACTATAAATGCAGGTGAAGTATTTAATTTAATGGATGAAATAAAGGCAGTAGATGCTGTTGGAACTTCTTTAGATGTAAAAGTTAAGTCAGATAAAGAGCTTAATTTAGATCCGGCAGTAGATACTATATATAACATAACTTATACTGCAACAGATAGTCTTGGTAGAACAACAGAGAAAACTATTAAATTAACAGTAAAATCAAATAAAGCACCAGTAATAACTGGAGTTAAAGATTACACTTTAACGGTTGGAGATGAATTTGATCCAAAAGCTGGTGTTGAAGTATCAGATGAAGATAAGGATATAGAATTAGCTGTTGAAAGTAATGTAAATACAAAAATTCCAGGTGTATATAAAGTTATATATAGTGCTACGGATAGCGGAAATAAGACAACAACAGTTCAAAGCATAGTTATTGTAAATCCAAAAATGGAAACAATAAATAGTGTTCCTGTAATAGAGGCTAGTAATATAGTAATTCAATTAGGGGAAGAGTTTAAGCCGTTAAATGGAGTAACTGCAACAGATGCTGAAGATGGTCCTATAGGTAAGATAGATGTTGTAAGAAATGAAGTTAATAATAATGTAGCAGGAAAATATGAAGTTACATATAGTGTAACAGATAGTAAAGGAGCAAGTGCTACAAAGACAATAAATGTAATAGTAAATGATCCTCCAAAAATAAATGCTGAAAATAAGACTATAAAGTTAGGCGAAAAATTTGAAGTATTAAGTGGAGTAACTGCAACAGATAAAGAAGATTCAAATATAACTGATATAAAGGTTACAGAAAATACAGTTGATGTAACTAAAGAAGGAACGTATAAAGTTACATATAGTGTAGTGGATAGTCTTGGAGGAAAAGCTACCAAAACAATAAAAGTAATAGTTAAAAAGGATATTGTTTTGGCAGAAAGTATAACTATAAATAATAAATTTGATAGTTTATATATAGGAAGTAGCAAGATTTTAACAGCAACTGTGGACGAAAAAGCTGAATTAAAAGACATAGAATGGTCAACAAGTGATGAAAATATAGTATCAATAGAAGTTATAGGAAATGATATTAAGATAATTGCTAAAAAGGAAGGAAAAGTAACTATAACAGCTAAAACTAAGGATGGAAGTAATAAATCTGATAGCGTAACTATAGATATACTTAATTATGAAGATAATGTTACAGATTTCATAAAAGATGTTATAGATACAAATGTGGTTATTCCTGTATATGGAAGTGGTCAATCTGATTCACCACTAGAAATGGAAGTTCAAAATGTAACAGTCGAGGACTTTAATAAATTCTTAAAAGATATTAAGGAGTTAAATCCAGTATTACTTGAAAAATATGATGATGGAGATTTTGTGGTTTATAAATTAAAACTTGAGAATAATTCCATAATGGCTAGATTTCTTAGATTATTTAAGGAGTCAAGTACCAAAGAAGGATATATAACTTTAAAGATAGCTAAGAATTTAGATAATAATGAATCTATGATAACTAGCTTAGATGAAATTTTAAAAACAGAAGAAAATCCAGGAGAAGATAATAACCAAAACGGAAATGGAGATACAAGCACTCCAGGAGAAGATAATAACCAAAACGGAAATGGAGATACAAGCACTCCAGAAGAAGATAATAACCAAAACGGAAATGGAGATGCAAACACTCCAGGAGAAGATAATAACCAAAATGGAAATGAGGATACAAGCACTCCAGGAGAAGATAATAACCAAAACGGAAATGGAGATGCAAACGCTCCAGGACAAGATAATAACTCTGAAGATGTATTTATTCCAGGGGAAAATAATTCTGAAAATGAATTACAGGAAAATAACAGTAGTAAACTACCTATAACTGGACAAGAAAGTATTTTAGGATATTTAGCTTTAGTAGCAGTAGCTATAGGTGGAGTACTATATAAAAAGAAAAAATAATATTATAAAGGGAGCTATCTCAAAAATAATTGAGATAGCTCCTTAACTATTTAAGTATTTACATTAAAAAAAAGAAAATGTCTGTGCAATATAACTTAAAAATATTTTGTATTTATATTGTTATTGATATATACTTAAAAGTATTAGAAATTATTTTAGTGTACGTAAGTCTTAGGGAGAAATTATATGTTGATGAATGTAGAGAATAGAACAAAAGTAAGGGTTAAGATTATTCTAATGATTAGTATCTTTATATTGATACTTTTTCAATTTAAGAAGATATTTTCAGATTTTGATATACATACATTTTACACATATGAGGACAAACTTTCTTTTATTAGATTAAGTATTATTGCTATTCTAGGATTATTATCTTATTTACCAATGTCTTTATATGATTTTATAATAAAGGATACTTGTAATATTTCATTAAATAATAAAGAACTTTATAAGTCTTCTTTCATAGCAAGCTCTATTTCAAGTATCATAGGTTTTGGAGGTACAGCAGCAATAGCCCTTAAAAGTTATTTTTACTCTCCTTATATTAAAGACAAAACAGTTTTAGTTAAAGAAATTTCAAAGGTAGTTTTATTAAATTTTACAGGCTTTTCTGTTATTTGTTGTATTTATTATATATTAGATGTAAAAAGCATAAATAATATTGGTATAGTAGGATTAGGAATACTGTTATCGGCTTTATATGCACCAATTCTTATTATATATAACCTAAGTAGATATAGAAACAAGAAAAAAAGAGATAATGCTATAAAGACTATTATGATAATGATACTTTCAATTTTTGAATGGATTGCTATGGCTTTATTATTGTTTTTTATTCTAAGAATGTTAGGTGTTAATTTGTCATTGTATAAGATCTTTCCAATATACGTAACATCATCAGCTATAGGTATTATTAGTATGATGCCAGGAGGAATTGGTGGATTTGATGTCTCTTTTATAGTAGGGGTTGGATCATTAGGTATAAATAAAGAGGAGGCATTACTAGCTTTAGTTTTATATCGTATAAGCTATTATATAATTCCATTAATAGTTGGTATAGCTTTATTTTTATATCAAACAAAAAAGAAATTAAATAAAAATTATTTTGAAATTATGAGATTGGGAGCAAGAAAAATAAAATATAAAATTAAATAAAGAGATTAAGTAAAGTTATAAAAATATTGAAAATAGGTGGAGTAATTATGATTGTAATTTATAGCATACAATTATAATTAAACACCTTATTTTTTTATTTAAAATATAAAATTATTAAAAGATTAACATAAAACATCTAGGGGCAATAATTATAAATGAACATAAAATATAATAGAGTAGTATTGGAGTTGAAGGCATGAGTAGTTATATGGAAAATAAAAATCATAGAGGTTCATTAGAAATTAAAGCATCTTGCAATGAATTTTACTTAGGAGAAGAAATACAATTAATTGCCTTAAGAGAGTCTATATACGGAATAAAAGAAATTCAAAATGTTATGTGGAAAATAGATTATATAGGAAATGAAATAGTTTTAAAAAATAATATAGTTAGAATTAGTCCTTATTTAAAGGGCACTAAATATTTAAAGGTTATCTGTAAAGATAAAGATACAGGAGATATGGCTTCTAGAAAATTTCATATTATCTTAAAAGAAAGAAAAGAAACATTAGTTCATTTTATAAAGAATGATGGAGATTATTTTGGGAATGGATATAAATGGGGGTTATGGGCCTTCTCTAATGATGGAACTTCTTATGAAGTAGAACTAAATGAAAAAAGTGATTTTGGTAAATGTGCTTTTGTTAAAGAAGAAAATATAATAGTGAGAAGAAAAGCTTGGGGGGAAAACTGGGGAAATGATTGGTCTGAGCAAACAGTAACTTTTGAGATTCCAAATAAAATAAGAAATTGCTATATAGTCTATGGAGAAAATAAATTAATTACTGATTTAGATGAGGTAATAGATTTTATTAAACCTAGAATAGAAATAGCAATAATGGATGATAAAAATTATATAGTTGCTTTTTTATCAAGAGAGCCTTTAGATATAACTGAATTTTATATTTATATAAATGGAGTAAAAAAAGAAAATATTAAATATAAAATTGATAAGGTGTTAAAAAGAGTGGAGTTTATTGACTTAAACTTAGGAGTTTCTTCACGTGATTTAATTGAAGTACGTGCAAGTGATACATTTTTATCCTGTAAAGTTACAATGAGAAGATTTTTAGATAAGTATTATTATGATGGAAATGACATGGGAGTAACTTTTAGCAAAGAGTATATTAATTTAAGAATATGGGCACCTACAGCATTTCAAGTTGAGTTATGTATATACGATAATTGGTACGATATAAAAGAAAAAATATCTTATAGAATGACAGAAGATAATATAAGTGGGACTTTTAATAGAAAAATTAATAGAAAAATTAATGAAAATAAGTTTTATATGTATAAGATTTATTTAAGAGATATAGATAGGGATGGAATAGAATATATAAAAATAAATTATGTAGTTGATCCTTATGCTGTTTCAGTAGGTGTTAACGGTGAAAAGGGATATTTAGTAGATATAAATAGTATTAATGTTATGCCTTATGGTTGGCTTTTAGATAAGAGACCTAGGTTACTAAAAAAAGAAGATAGTATAATATATGAATTACATCTAAGAGATTTTACAATAAGTGAAGATAGTGGAATTGATAAAGGAGTAAGAGGAAAGTATTTGGGATTATCTAAAGAAGGAGCCTTATATAAAGATAAAGAAAGTAAGGTTTGTGTAAAAACTGGAATAGATCATTTAAAAGAGCTTGGAATAACACATATTCATATTCTTCCTATTTTTGATTTTGGATCTGTAGATGAAAGAAAGTCAAATAAAAAAGGAAATAGAAATTGGGGATATGATCCTAAAAATTATAATGCTCCAGAGGGAAGTTACTCTAGCGACCCTTATAGTCCTGTTGCAAGAATTATAGAGCTTAGAAAAATGATAAGTAATCTTCATAAAAATAATATAAGAGTAATAATGGATGTTGTTTATAATCATATGTATGAAACTAGAAATTTAGATAATATAGTGCCAGGATACTATTTTAGAAGTAATTTCAGAGGCAGACTTACAAATGGTTCTGGTTGTGGTAATGAAATTGCTACAGAAAGGCCCATGGTTAGAAAATTTATTTTAGATTCTATAAGGCACTGGATTAAGGATTATAATATTGATGGTTTTAGATTTGACCTTATGGAATTAATAGATATAGATACCATGAAGGAAATTGTAAAAACTACAAAGGAATTCAATGAAAATATTTTAGTTTATGGTGAACCCTGGAAGGGGGGAGAATCTGATTTAATAAATGGAACCTATAAGGGAAGTCAAAAAGGAGAAGGCTTTTCAGTATTTAATGACACTTTTAGAGATTTCATAAGAGGAAATAATACTCCGGCATTTGGATTTGTAAATGGGAATCAGCATGATGGACCAACAGCTTGGAGTATGATAGAGGGACTAAAAGGTTCTATAAATACATTAACATTAAATCCAGGAGAAAGTATAAATTATGTTGATGCTCATGATAATTATACTATTTGGGATCAAATTGAAAGAAGCTTAACTCCTAATATAAAACCAGAAGAATATAGAAAAATAGAAGAAGAATATATATTTGAGAATCCATTGGTCAGAAGGAATATCTTAGCACTTTCAATAATTTTATTATCTCAAGGTATACCATTTATACAAGGTGGTGCAGAAATTTTAAGAACTAAAAATGGAGATCATAATAGTTATAAAAGTTCTGATAATATTAATGCAATTTTCTGGAGAGATAAGGCAAAATATTATGATGTGTTTAAATATATAAAAGAATTAATAAAAATTAGAAAATCCTTTGATGCATTTAGATTTGATAAAAAAGAGGATGTAAGCAATATTAATATTAGCTTTTTAAATGGTGATGAAAAAGTAGGTGTAATAAAGTGGCATTATAAAAATAAAAATAGTAATGAAAAAATAAATGAAATAATTGTAGTTTTTAATGCTACGTCTATAGATAATTATAATATAAATCAATATATAGAACCTACTAAAAGTAGAGAATGGTGTATTCTAGCAATAAATGATTTAATAAATACAAATGGAATAAAAAAGGTTAAATACAATGAAATTCCTTATTTAAGGTCTTTTTCAATTTTAATTATGTATTCATAATAGATTACTTGTAATTATAAAGTAGTTGTGAACAATGAAATAAAATGTAAGCTTAATTTATAAAAGTAAGGCAGAAAATTAGAGTTCCTGCCTTACTTTATATTTTTAGTGTGCATATAAATTACTTTTTTCAACTATCTTTGTTACAGGTAATAATGAAAGGATTACTTAAAACTACTAATAAATTTCCTTCAACTACAGAGCCGTTAACAACAAAGGAATAAAGTACTGGAGACCAGCCTTCTGGAGCAAATTGTCCAAAGAATAGTACACCGGATATAAAGTGAAAGATAAATCTAACAAACATACCAAAGGTTGCACCTAGTATTTTTTTATTTTTGAAGAAACCAGTCTAGCAATTATTTTTGTATCTAACTTGATTTTCTTAAATTTTATAAGTGCTAGAATTAAAATAACAAGTCCTATAAGTGTTGCTAAAGATAAAGGATTATTAAATATTTCTGTAAATCCTTACTTTATTGTATTAATAAAATTAGTCATAAAAAAACCTCCTAAAATAATGCTAGGAGGTACATTAGCAGTTAATTAAAAAATTATCACCAATATATCGTGACTTGCCTACGCTGGTATTATCCATATCTGTATATACGCTTTTTTCTAGAGTTTGCAAGATAATCATAGGCATCTGTCCAATAAGATAATAACTCGGGCTTATATTCTAATACATCTTTTAAAAACTTATCAAACATATGGTATTTAACTAGAATTTTAACTATATCCTTTGGATAAGGAGTAACTTTAGTATAAGGTTTTCTTGGGTCAATAACTTTAATTTTCCCTTTAGAATTCACAAAAATATGAGCATTTCTAATATTAAGCCTTTTAAACTTAAGCCTTTTTAAATCTTCTAATAAATCTATTATTTCCTTAGATAAACTATATGGTAAGCCATGTTTAGAAATATATTGCATAAGATTTACTCCACCAACATATTCCCTTATCAATATGTTACTAATCCTTACTATAGATTTTGGAAAAAAAGGGCTATCTACGGTTTGTTTAAGTATTTCATCTTCACTCTTAGCATTTTTTATATTTTTAAATACTTTAAATGCATAACCTTCAGGAGTTAGATAAACTGAACCTTCTGCACCAGAACCTAATAACTTAAACTCTTTTGCTTCTAAGAGCATTTATAACACCATACCTAATTATTACTTTTAATTATTATATGCTAATAAACTAATTATGCTATTAAAGTAAGTATATAAATAAAGAAGGTTGTCGATATAAAATGGAACCTATAAGATAGACACTTATAAAAGAGAGTCTATCTATATCAATGTCACTTAGTTAACATTATGGCAGCCTAATAAAAACATGAAGCTATCGCTATCTGTATAAAAAATCCGCTAGC
>NZ_JBNOOE010000010.1:0-130721 GCF_050585265.1 Clostridium nigeriense
TCGATAGCTCAGTCGGTAGAGCAGAGGACTGAAAATCCTCGTGTCCCTGGTTCGATTCCTGGTCGAGCCACCAGGTATGGCGCTATAGCCAAGTGGTAAGGCAGAGGTCTGCAAAACCTTTATTCCCCGGTTCAAATCCGGGTGGCGCCTCCAAAAAAAATCCTACAAGTTATCTTGTAGGATTTTTTTACTTAAAGATAATTTCTTTTTGAATAAGTAAATTTTCATTAGATGAAAACTTGAATTTGCATCCTATTGGAAGAGTTATATTAGGATAGTCATGTCCTATTCTTAAACCATGAATGATAGGTATATTTAATGGGATAAGCTTTTCTTTTATTATATCTTCAAACTTAAGTTTATTATCTTTGCTAATACAGTTTGTAAAATATCCTATTATTATTCCAGATAATTTTTGAAGTTTTCCACAAGAAATTAGTTGAGATAACATTCTATCCACAGAATAAGGACTTTCATTCACATCTTCAACAAGTAAAATATTATTATTAAACTTTATTTCATAAGGAGTACCTATAGTAGAACAAATAATAGATAAATTTCCTCCAACTATAGTTCCACCGAAATCTTTCTTATTACAAACTATATAGTTATCATGGCAGATATCATTCAAATTATATATGACTTTATTATTATCATGATTTATTATATTAAGGAAGTATTTTCTAGTTATAATATCATTAAAGTCAGAAGTTATCATAGGTCCATGAAAAGTAGTGAATTTGCATTTACTGCTGATGTAGTTTAATAACAATGTTATATCACTATAACCAAAGAATGGTTTAGGGTTCTTTTTTATTAGTTTCAAATTTAAATAAGGAGCCATTCTAATAGAGCCATATCCACCTCTAAGACAAATTATAGCTTCTACTTCTTTATCTGCAAACATTTCATTTAAATCTTCAGCTCTATCTTTATCATTGCCAGCTAAATATCCATAATTATCATATAAATGTTTCCCTTTTTTTATTTTGAAACCTAGTGATTTAAAGAGAGTTATTTTTTTATCTATGAAATCTCTAGATTCTGGGGATGCAGGAGCAACTATTCCTATAGTTGCTGATGGTTTTAGACTATTAAGTTTATTTTTAAACAAAGAAATACACCCACTTTATAATATTTATATAATATATTATGAGAGTTATTTTATAATTATATGATTAATTTTTAATAAACTATATTATTTGAGATATTATAATTAAAGGATAAGTTTTGACATGATTTTAGATTAACTTAAAGAGAAAAATAGAATAATTAATTTATGGGGCTGTCTTTTCGACAGCTCCATCTTATGTGAACATATCTTTTTTATAAAGTAAGTAGGCAGCACCAAAGGTTAAAACTAATGTGATAATCATAGTAATTTCAAATCCGTATTCATTATTGATAAGAGGCATTCGGATAAAGTTCATTCCGAATATACCACCTATTACGGTAGGTATTGCCATTAAAATCGTAACAGAAGCAAGTACTTTCATCACTATATTTAGGTTATTAGAAATTACTGATGCAAAGAAATCCATAGTACTTGCAAGTATATTACTATAAATTTCTGTCATTTCTATAGCTTGTTTATTTTCTATAATAACATCTTCTAGCACATCTTGATCTTCTTCGTATTTTTGCATAATATCTAATTTTAGCATTTTTTCTAAGGTTATTTCGTTTGCCTTAAGTGATGTAGAAAAATAAACTAAAGATTTCTCTAAAGAATGAAGTTGAATTAGCTCCCTATTTTTCATAGATTTATGAAGTCTTTTTTCTATCATAAGACTCTTTTTATCTATTTGTCTTAAATACACTAAATAAGCATTAGATATTCTACTTAATATTTGTAATATAAATCTAGACTTTTTAAATGAATAAAATGATTTTATCTTTCCGTTTATAAAATCAGTTAAGATTCTACTATTTTTTAGGCATACAGTAATAAGTTGTTTTTCTGTATGAATTATAGCTAGAGGGTATGTATCATATGTTAATGAATTATCTTCCATTTCAGTAAATGGTATATCAACTATAACTAATAAGCAATTATCTTCAATATCTATACGAGAGGTTTCTTCATCATCTAATGGAGCCTTTAAGAAAGATAAAGGTACACCAGTTTTCTTTGATATTAGAATAAGTTCCTCATCTGATGGTGCTACTATATTAATCCAACATCCTGGTTCTAAATTATCAAGAATTTTTAGTGAAGGATTATTCTCATTAATACTTTTATAGATTTGTATCATAATTAAAACCCCCTTAAATAGAATTCATAGATAATTATACTATTTATAAGTGATTTTGTATCAAAATTTAAAATTTAATTTTTAATTTTATATATAAAAATATAAATGATTAAAGATATTCATATGAATATTGAAATTTAAATTTAGAATAAATAGTAGAAAGTTAATATAATGTACTATTTATGAAGGAAAATAGACTCTTTATAGAGCCTATTTTTTGTAAAATTCATTTTTAACTTCTGCAAGAAGATTTTCTTTTGAAATAATATCATAACCTGTAAAGGCTAAAGCTAATGCTGTTTTCATAGCTTCTTTAAAAGCATAATCAGTCATAGTAGCATTAGCAAAATCTTTCGTTCCATATTGTATGCTTTCATTATTTATTATTGAGAAAAATGGTTGAATTGATGGTACATTTTTACTTACAATTCCTAAACTTAAACCAGAGTAAATATCTCTAGGTCCATCTATATTAATAATACCTGTTTCTTTAAGGTTATGGCTAAATAACCTATTTAATGACCTATTAGTTATAAGTTCTTCATTTTCTGGTTCATATAAAGAAATAGAATTTTGTACTCTAATAAGTTTAGAAACATATATTGCTATTTCTCGTAATTTGCTTTCTACTATTCTTGCAACATCCATTTCTTTTGAACGTATATAAAACTTTGCTTCAGATTCTATAGGTAATAGTAAAGGCGTAAATCCTCCCTTAGATAATATTGAATTTACTTCTACATCTTTAGGAAATCCCTTTAATAATGAATTTAGTATATTAAATGTTAATAATACTCCATCTAATGATGTATATGCACCTTTGTTTAAAAAGCTAAGTCCATTATGTCCTAAGAATTTAATACTTAAGGGAATGATAGCAGAAGAACTTCCACTTTCTGAAGTAACAACATCAGGATGGGCAGTTAATACTATATCAATGCTATCAAAAACTCCTTGTTTAACCATAACTGATTTTGTTCCACCTAGGTATTCACCAGGACAACCGATTATAACTACAGAACCGCCAATTTTCTCAATTATAGAGCTTAATGCTAAGGCTGCTGCAACTGAAGTAGTTGTTAAGAGATTATGTCCAGTTATATGACCTTCATCTGGAATAGAATCATATTCACATAGAAAGCAAATTTTAGGATGATTATTTCCTTTATAGGCATAAAAAGAAGTTTTTAAATCTAAAAAGTTCTTCTCTATATTAAAATTATATTTTTCCAATAAGTCACAAATATAATTATATGAGTTAAACTCAGCATAGCTTTTCTCAGGATTATTATACAAAAATTTATTTAAGTTAAATAAGTCATCTTTATATTTTTCTATAAAATTAATCATTTCTTGTTTCATTTCTTTTTCCTCCCAAATTATCTTGCTTTTAATTTTCCCTTAAAGTCCAATAATTATTTATTAAATATGAGTTTTTAGAAAAAGTATAAAACTTACCAATATGGGTGAGAATTATTAATAAAAATTAGAAAGGATTGGTTTTATGAATTTAAATATTAAATCTATAGATTATGAAAAAAATAAATGTAGTGTCTGTGGTAAAAAAATATATGAAGATGATATAATTATAAACAGACGCTTACTATGCCATGAATGTAATGAAATAATTTCAAATATTGATCTAGATAATATTGAATATAATTTTTATAAGCAAAAAATTAAACAATGGCTTTTAAGCAAATATAATTTAATTGCATGAGGTAAATAAAATGAACAGAGGAAAATTTATAGCATTCGAAGGTGGAGATGGCTCGGGTAAAAGTACCATATTAGAAATGATATATGAATATCTAGTTAATAGTGGAATAAAATGTATAAAGACTAGAGAACCAGGTGGAATTAAAATTTCTGAGGATATAAGGAGTATAATATTAGATACTAAAAATACAGAAATGGATAGAAAAACAGAAGCTCTATTATATGCTGCTGCAAGAAGACAACACTTAGTAGAGAAAGTTATTCCAGAATTAAATAAGGGCACTATAGTTCTATGTGACAGATTCGTTTATTCTTCATTAGCATATCAAGGCTATGCTAGAGGAATAGATATTGAAGAAATATCTCAGATAAATAAGTTTGCTGTAGGAGAATATATGCCAGATTTAAATGTATTATTTGATGTTTCTCCAGAAGTAGGGTTAGCAAGAATAAATAAAAATAAAGATAGAGAGGTTAATAGACTTGATCTTGAAAAAATAGATTTTCATAAAAAGGTAATGGAAGGATATTACAAATTAGTAGAAGAAAATAATGATAAATTTGCAGTTATTAATGCAGAAAAATCAATAGATGAAGTTTTCGGTGAAGTCAAGGAAATAATTATAAATTTTATTAAATAAAATATAGTATAATATAAACTTTTTGATTAATTTATATATATTTTGTGATAAAATGTTAATAGGGGATAAATTTATGGAGGGATCAATATGAAATTAGTAATAGCTATGGTACAAGACGATGATGCATTAGATGTAGTAGATGCAATTACTGAAGCTGGGTTTAGAGTAACTAAATTAGCAACTACAGGAGGATTTTTAAAGTCTGGCAATACAACTTTAATTATAGGTGTAGAAGCTAATAAAGTTCAAAAAGTTATAGATGTAGTAGAAGAGGTTTGTAAAACTAGAAAACAAATCATTACTACTCCAACTACTATAACAGGAAATGTAGATATGTATATGTCATATCCAATTGAAGTTGAAGTTGGAGGAGCTACAATATTTGTAGTAGATGTAGATCAGTTCATTAAAATATAAGGTTGGAGGGTGTAATGGGACAATTTATTGGACATAAAAGTATAATAGATAGCTTTAAAAAAAGAGTAGATTTAGGAGAAATTTCCCATGCACACATAATTGTTGGAGAAGATGGTATTGGAAAAAGCAATTTAGCTAATAAATTAGCCAGAAATATATTAGGTAAATTTGAAGAGAAAGATTATATTGATATTATAAATTATAGATGTAAAAAGGCTTCTTTTGGAGTTGATGATATTAGGGATATTGTCGATGAAATAAATAAGAAGCCTTTTGAAGGAGATAAAAAGGTAATTATAATTTATGATGGAAATAAATTGACTGTTCAGGCACAGAATGCTCTTTTAAAGACTATAGAAGAGCCGCCAATGGGAGTTTATATAATTTTATTGTGTGAAAGTTTGGAGCTTATTTTAGATACTATAAAATCAAGATGCCAAATCTATAAACTAACTCCATTAACTAAGGATGATATAAGAGTTTATATAGATAGAATAAATGATTATAATTATAGTCAAGAAGAGATTAATGCGGCTATTGCTTATAGTGAGGGGATCCCTGGAAGGGCAGAAGCATTTTTAAGGGATTCTTCTTTAAAGGAACTAAGAAATACTTTAGTTGATTTATTATTTATTGTAACTAAAAGTAACTCTAAGGAGCTTTTAGATTTTGAAAATAAGATAATAGCCTTTAAGGATAAGAAAGAGGACATATTAAACATTTTAGCCTCCTTTATAAGAGATATTATAATTTATAAAGAAATTAGAGACGGTAATGGAATAATAAACGGGGATAAAATTGAAAGCATAAAAAAATTAGCTATGGAACTTTCCTATAAGAGACTCAACAATATTATTGATAAAATAGGAGAAGCTAGAAGATCATTACTAAGCAATTCCAATTTTCAATTGACAATTAGAGTAATGCTTATAGGTTTTATGGAGGTTTAATAATGATAAAAGTAATAGGCGTTAGATTTAAAAAGGCCGGTAAAATATATTATTTTGATCCAAGTGAATTAGATGTTAAGAAAGGTAACTTTGTTGTTGTTGAAACAGCAAGAGGAATAGAATTTGGGGAATGTGTAATAGGACCTAAAGAAATTCCAGAATCTGATATAGTTTCTCCATTAAAGAGCGTTATAAGAGTTGCAGGAGAAGCAGATATAAATAAACATAAGGATAATAAGGTAAAGGAGAAAGATGCCTTAGATATATGTTTAAAGAAGATTGAAGAACATGGATTAAATATGAAACTAATAGATGTAGAATATACATTTGATAATAATAAAGTAATATTTTACTTTACTGCAGATGGAAGAGTTGATTTTAGAGAATTAGTTAAAGATCTTGCAACTATATTTAAGACTAGAATTGAGCTTAGACAAATAGGTGTTAGAGACGAGGCTAAGATGCTTGGGGGGTTAGGACCTTGCGGTAGAACTTTATGTTGTTCTACTTTCCTTGGAGATTTTGCATCTGTATCTATAAAAATGGCTAAGGAGCAAAACTTATCACTAAATCCAACTAAGATATCTGGTATTTGTGGAAGACTTATGTGTTGCCTAAATTATGAGCAAAGTACTTATGAAGATATAAGAAAGAGATTGCCTAAAGTCGGGTCTATAGTAAATATAGGCGATGCTAAAGGAGAAGTTATTAGTAACAATACAGTAAAAGAAAGTGTAAAGGTTAAGTATAGAAGAGGCGATGAAGAAATAGTCGAAGACTTTAACATCGATGATATTGAATTGATTGAGGGTGGATATGAAGATTCAGTAGATGAATCCGAAATTAAGCTTGAAATAGAATCACCAGAAGATAAAAAATTAATAAAAGACCTTATAAAAGATAATTAAAGGAGGGGAGTATATGAAGACGGTATTAAACATTTCAAATCTTAATACAAATGAGGATGTTATCAGTGTTAAAGATGTTATAGCGCATAATGAAGGTGTGATAGCTTGTGAAGTTAACTTATCTAAAAAGGAAGTTAATGTTGTTTATGACGATAAAGCTGTAGATCTTGAAAAAATAGTAGCATCAGTTGAAGAATTAGGATATAGTGTAAAATAAAAATATATAAAATCAATATTTTTTTTAGAAACCTTTAAAATTTTGTACCTATGTGATAAAATAGTCAGTGAAATAAATTCATAATATTAGGAGGTGCTTATTATGGCATTCAAAATAGAAGATTCATGTATCAATTGTGGCGCTTGCGCTGCAGAATGTCCAGTTAATGCTATAAGCCAAGGAGATACTCAATTCGTTATCGATGAAGACACTTGCATAGATTGTGGAAACTGTGCAAATGTTTGTCCAGTAGGAGCTCCAGTACAAGCATAATTTTTTACATAAAGAACCGCTATTATAGCGGTTCTTTATTGTTTTTCCTTAATAAAATAACTGTTGGTTTATTATTAAATGATAAATCCTTAGAGTAAATAGTATTAGAATCATAGGAAGATATGTTTTTATATGAAGATAAAAATTTCAAAGGCCCATCTAAATAGAAGTCTTCAGAGGACGTTTTAAAACACATAGGAATAATATATTTAGGTTTTAAAATAGAAGCAAGTTTAGCAGCAGAACCTCCGTCTAAACAAAAATGTCCACCTACAGGAATAAATAAGAAATCTAAATCAGAGAGTTTATTAATTAACTCATTATCTAAAATATGACCCAATAGACCAAGATGACAAATCTTAAATCCATCAATTTCTATTAGATAAATTATATTTTTTCCTCTCTTAAATCCTGAAAAATTATCTCGAAAGCTATTAAATCCTTGAATATTAAAATAAGTATTACTATATGTAGTGGCTGAATTAATTATTTTATAACTATTATTTATATATTCATTAACAATTTCATTACTATGAAAGTGACTAAAAGTAATTATATCTGCTTTTAAATCATATTTTTGTATATAGGGATATATTTGTATTGGATCTAGAAGAATTTTTTTACCTAAGCAATTTTTTATTAAAAAGCTTGTATGATCGATCCACTTAATTTCCATATTTATCACCTCTTTTATAGTTTAGACAAATGGAATAACATCATTCCTCTAAATGAAAAAATATTAGCAAATTGGACATATTAAGACTTATAATATATAATAAAAGTCAAAGAAGGTCAATTTAAAATTTAAGTTTAAGAAGGTGAATATATGGCAAGAATTTCAGATACAATAGAAAATTTTATAAAAGAATTGTTAAATGAAGAAAGAGAAAGACAAGTTTTAATTCAAAGAAATGAATTAGCAGATAAATTTTCCTGCGCACCATCACAAATAAATTACGTATTAACTACAAGATTTACTCACGAAAAGGGATATATTATAGAAAGTAGGAGAGGTGGTGGAGGTTGTATAGTTATTAGAAAGATAACATACGATGACAAGGCTGAGAGATTAAATGTAATCAATAATTCAATAGGTGAAAGTATAACCTATGGGAATGCTTTATCTATTTTAGATCATTTAAAAGATACTAAATCAATTACCAATAAGGAGTATGAAATTATAAAGATATCTTTAAATGATAGAACCTTAGCATCTGTGGAAGATAAAAATAAATTAAGGGCAGATATGCTTAAGGGAATTCTAGCTGTTGTATTATCTTAAAGTATGTTATATATCTAGGGTTTGTCTGTAAATTGTAATTTAGCAATAGGGTATGGAGGTATTTATGGTTTTTAGTAAATTTACAGAAAGAGCACAATTAGTACTTGTAGAGGCTCAAAAAGAATCACAGTATTTTAAACATGGGTATATAGGAACAGAGCATATTTTATTGGGTATATTAAAAGAAGGTGGTTTTGCTAATAGGGTTTTGTATATTAGTGGTGTTACAATAGATAAGTCTAGAAAGCTTATAGAAGAATATTTAGGATTTGGTGATATAGAAATATCACTAGGGGAGATGATATTAAATCCTAGAACGAAGAGAGTTTTCGATGATAGCTTAGCTAAAGCAATGATGTACAATCATGATTGTATAAATCCAGAGCATATACTACTTGCTATATTAGATGATGTTGAAAGTGTAGCATATAATATAATTTTAAGTTTAAAGATAGATTTAAAATTAATAAAAAATGAATTGATAAGTTATCTTAAGAAGAATGATTTAAAGGATGTTAAATCTATAGAAGATAAGAATAAAAAAAATTTAGTTAAAACACCAATGCTAAATCAGTATGGAAGAAACCTAACTAATTTTGCTAGAGAAGGTAAGCTAGACCCCGTAATAGGAAGAGAATCTGAAAATAAGAGAGTCCTAGAAATACTATGTAGAAGAGGGAAAAATAATCCGTGCTTAATAGGTGAACCAGGAGTCGGAAAAACTGCTGTTGTAGAAGGATTAGCTCAAATGATAATTGAAGGAAGAGTTCCAGATATATTAAAGGATAAGTCCATAATAGCTTTAGATTTAACTGCTATGATAGCAGGAGCTAAGTACAGAGGTGAATTTGAAGATAGATTAAAAAAAGTGATGGATGAAATTATAAATTCCAAAGATGTAATTATATTTATAGATGAACTTCATACAATTGTTGGAGCTGGTGGTGCTGAAGGTGCAATAGATGCATCCAATATTTTAAAACCTTCCTTAGCTAGGGGAGAAATAAAGTGTATAGGAGCAACAACTATAGATGAATATAGAAAATATATAGAGAAAGATTCTGCATTGGAAAGAAGGTTTCAACCTGTTATGGTGGAAGAACCATCAAGAGAAGCTACTCTTGAAATTTTAAAAGGAATTAGAGAAAAATATGAAATTCATCACATGGTTAAGATAGAAGATGAAGCTTTAGAGGCAGCTGTGGAATTATCAGATAGATATATTAGTGATAGATTTATGCCAGATAAAGCAATTGATCTAATAGATGAAGCTTCAGCAAAAGTAAGAATAGATAATCTAACTTCACCTCCTGAAATAGGTAATTTACAGAAAAGTTTAGAAGAAATATCAAGAGATAAGGAAGTAGCAATTAAAAGTCAAAGATTCGAAAGAGCATCTTATCTAAGAGATGAAGAAAGAGAAATTAAAGAGAAGCTTGGGGTATTAAAAGTTAATTATAATATTGGCGAGCTTTTCAATGTAGTAAATAGAGAACAAGTTGCAAAAGTAGTTTCAACTTGGGCTAAAATTCCATTAGAAAAATTAACAGAAGAAGAGTCTGAAAGATTATTAAAACTTGAAGATGTTCTTCAGGAAAGAGTTATAGGACAGAGAGATGCTGTTACAGCAGTTGCAAAGGCTGTAAGAAGAGCTAGAGTTGGACTTAAGGATCCAAATAGGCCTATAGGTGCGTTTATTTTTTGTGGTCCAACAGGAGTGGGTAAAACAGAACTTTCAAATACATTGGCAGAAGTAATGTTTGGAGATAAAAAAAATTTGATTAGAATAGATATGTCTGAGTATATGGAGAAACATTCTGTATCTAGACTTATTGGTGCCCCTCCAGGGTATGTAGGATATGAGGAAGGCGGTCAGTTAACTGAAGCAGTTAGGAGAAGTCCTTATGCTGTTATTCTCTTAGATGAAATAGAAAAGGCGCATCCAGATGTTTTTAATATACTTCTACAAATTATGGAGGACGGAAAGTTAACTGACAGTAAGGGAAGAAGTGTTAATTTTAAGAACACAATTATTATAATGACATCTAATGTTGGAGCTCATGAGATTAAAAAGCAAAGTACAGTTGGGTTTTTAAATCAAAGTGCTATTGAAGATAATGAATATGAAAAAATGAAAAAAAATATAATGGAAGAAGTAAAAAAGCAGTTTAAACCAGAATTTTTGAATAGGGTAGATGATATTATTGTTTTCCGTAAATTAATGGATAAGGATATATTAAAGATTGTTAATTTAATGTTGAATAGTACCATAGATAAGCTAAGGGAAAGGAAGATAACAATAAATCTAAATGATGATAGTAAAAAGTTTTTAGTTAATAAAGGAGTAGATATTAACTATGGAGCAAGACCTCTAAGAAGAATAATTGCTAAAGAGTTAGAAGATAAGTTAAGTGAAGAAATGCTAAAGGGTTGTATCAAGGGTGGAGATAACTTAGAAGTTTATTGTGATGGTGAGGAACTTTATTTTAAGCATATATCATAATATAAAGGAAGATTTTCTTTGGGGAAATCTTCCTTTTATTATTTTAATAAATTTTAAGCAATGAATTAATACTATAAAAAAGGGGGGGGAAATAGAATTAATAAAAATTATTAATTAAAAGTAGTTGCATTTTAAAATATAGAAGCATATAATTAAATTAAAGAATATACCCCTAGGGGGTAGGAGGAGAAAAATATGAGTAAGGAAATAAAACATAAAGAACTTATAATAATTGGTGGTGGACCTGCTGGTTTAACTGCTGCAATATACGGAACAAGAGCAAAGCTGGATATGCTTTTATTAGAAGATCAAATATTAGGTGGTCAAGTAAGAAATAGTTATACTATTGAAAATTATCCAGGTTTTAAACAAGTTTCAGGTGCAGAGCTTGCAGATTTAATGCAACAACAGGCTGAAGAACTTGGTGCTGAAATTGATGAGTTTGATATGGTTGAAAGAGTTGATTTTAGTGGAGATGAAAAAATAATTGAAACTAATAATTATATATATAAAACTGACACAGTTATTATAGCAACAGGGGCTATTCCTAGAAAGTTGCCTATCGCAAATGAAGAAAAATTCTCAGGAAAGGGAATACATTATTGTGCAGTATGTGATGGTGCGATGTACGAAGGAAAGGTAATAGGAGTAGTTGGCGGAGGTAACTCTGCATTAGAAGAAGCTTTATTTTTAACTAGATTCGCTACTAAGGTATATATGATAAGAAGATTTGATTACTTTAAAGGTGAAAAAGCAACTATCGAAGAAGTGATGAACCATCCAAAGATAGAAGTTCTATTTAATGAGGATTTAGTTGATGTTGAAGGTGATGACTTTGTACAAAGAGCTATAATAAAGAATACTAAGGATGGTACAGAAAAAGTAATGGAAATGGATGCTATATTTGGATTCATAGGAACTGAACCGAAAACAGCATATTTTAAAGATTATATAGATTTAACACCAGCTGGTTATATAAAGAGTGATGAAAGTATGAAAACTAGTGTTGATGGAGTTTTTGCAGCTGGGGATGTTAGAGAAAAAGAATATAGGCAAATAACAACAGCAGTTGCAGATGGAACAATAGCAGCTTTACAAGCAGAAAAATTTGTAGTCGATAAGAAGAGAAGAAAGTAATAATCGTAGTAAGGAGAGATAAAATGATTAAAATTTATTCAACATCATGGTGCCCATCTTGTATCAAAGCAAAGAGATTTTTTGATATTAAGGGATGGGAGTATAAAGAAATAAATGTAGCTGATAAACATGAAGATAGAGAAGAGGTATTTAAAGTTTCAGGACAAAGAACAGTACCTGTTATTGATATTGATGGAGAAATTATAGTTGGATTTGATAAAAATAAAATAGAATTAGCAAAGAAATAAGAGGGGGCATAAAATGTTTACTTGTATAAAAGGAGAAAAGTTAACTTTTAAGAATTTAGTGAATGGTAATTGGATAACTAGTAATAGTAACAAATTTATTGATATATATTCACCAGTAGGAAATTGCCTAGTGGGTAAGGTTCCAGCAATGACTAAGGAAGAAGTAGACTTTGTAATTAAATGTGCAGATGAGGCACAAAAATCTTGGAAGAATATTCCTGTAAATGAAAGAGCAGAAATATTATATAAAGCTGCAGATTTACTAGTAGAAAAAGCAGATGAAATGTCTGATATAATGATGAGGGAGATTGGAAAAGACAAGAAGTCATCTGAATCAGAAATATTAAGATCAGCAGATTATATTAGATTTACAGCCGATACAGCAAAAAATTTATCTGGTGAAAGTATTCCAGGGGATAGCTTCCCAGGATTTAAGAAAAATAAAATATCTTTAGTAACTAGAGAGCCGTTAGGAGTAGTATTAGCTATATCACCTTTTAACTACCCAATTAACCTTGCATCTTCAAAAATTGCTCCAGCATTAATTGCTGGTAACACAGTAGTGTTAAAACCAGCAACTCAAGGAAGTCTTTGTGGATTATATTTAGCAAAGATATTTGAGCAAGCTGGAGTGCCAGTAGGTGTACTAAACACTATTACTGGAAGAGGTAGTGAAATAGGAGATTATATTGTAACACATCCTGAAATTGATTTTATAAACTTTACTGGAAGTACAGAAGTTGGTACTAGAATTTCTAAAATAACAAGCATGGTACCATTACTAATGGAACTTGGTGGTAAGGATGCAGCTATAGTATTAGAAGATGCAGATTTAGATTTAGCAGCATCTAATATAGTTTCAGGAGCATACTCTTATTCAGGACAAAGATGTACAGCTGTTAAGAGAATATTAGTAGTTGATGCAATTGCAGACCAATTAGTTGAAAAAGTTAAAGAAAAGGTAGAAAAGCTAAAGGTCGGTAATCCTGTAGATGGAGCAGAAGTAGTTCCATTAATAGATAATAAGGCTGCTGATTTTGTTTGGGAATTAATTGATGATGCTAGAGAAAAAGGTGCTCATTTATTAGTTGGTGGAAATAGAGAAGAAAACTTAATTTATCCAACATTATTTGATTATGTAACAACAGATATGAGATTAGCTTGGGAAGAACCATTTGGACCTGTTCTACCTATAATTAGAGTTAAAGATAAGGATGAAGCCATAGAAATTGCTAATAAGTCCGAATATGGTCTACAATCATCAGTATTTACAGAAAATATTAATGAAGCTTTCTATGTAGCTGATAGACTAGAGGTTGGTACAGTTCAAGTTAATAATAAAACTGAAAGAGGACCAGATCATTTCCCATTCTTGGGAGTTAAGGCTTCAGGAATAGGAACTCAAGGAATAAAATATTCAATAGAAGCAATGTCAAGACCAAAAGCTACAGTAATTAATATAAGAAGATAATTATATAACAAGTTATATAACAAAAGGAGTAGTTCCGAAGAACTACTCCTTTTGTTATATTAATATATGATAAAGGTCAAAATATTAATATATATTTAGTGAAACATTTTATGTTTTAAGATTAAATATTTAATGCTTTATCTATAGCATTTTTATCAAAACCAACGATAACTGTTCCATTTATATCTAAAACAGGGACTCCCATTTGTTTTGATTTGCTAACCATTTCTTCTCTAGCAGTCATATCTTCTTGTACATTAAATTCTTCAAATTCAACATTAGCTGATTTCAAATAATTTTTTGCTTTTACGCACCATGGACAAGTATTTGTACTATAAACTTTAACCATTTTAAAGCCTCCTTTTTATTATCAATAGATAATAAATATTATTTAATATAAAGTTTACACCATTTTACCACTAAATTCAACATTTATATTACAATTTATAAAAAATAAAGAATGTGGTATTATATCAATGGGAAATATAAGTATAAACTATTTAATAACATTATTGTTTTCTAAGTTAGAGTTAAGAATAATATTATCTAAAGAACTATCAGTATAATTTGAGAATAAGTCTTCAGATAGAACTTTACTTTTATATTCTCGTACAATATTTTTTGATTGCATATTTGAAAAATAATTTCTACTAACCATAAAATCACTCCTTCTCGGGTTATAGTATTATTTTTTGCAAAATAGTAATTTTTATAACATTAAAATAAATTAAGTAACTGGTCTAGACATCTATAACAATTTTTTATATAATATTTATAGGAGGATTAACAATGATAGATAAGAGTAGTCCGATTCCGGTTTATTATCAGCTAAAAAATGATTTAACATCTAAGATTTCTGAAGGTGTATGGAAGCCGGGGGAATGCATAGCAAGTGAAAGAGAGCTATGTGAAATATATGGAGTTAGTAGGATGACCATAAGACAGGCTATTGGAGAGCTAGTTCAGGAGGGAGTACTACTAAGAATTAAAGGAAAAGGAACTTTTGTATGTGAGCAAACTTTCAAACAAAAAGATATGATGAGCTTTACTGAAATAATAAAGCAAATGGGGAAAAACTTAAGATCTGAAGTAATTGAATTTGATAAAATTCCTACCCCAGAAGATTTTATAGATATTTTTTGTTTGGATGAAGTTTATAAAATAACTAGAAAGCGTATAGTTGATGATGAGTGTGTTGCACTAGAAAAAGTTTATATACCAGTAGATTATTGTGGATATATAGATGAAGAAATGCTAAAAGGGTCTCTATTCAAAATATTGGAGGATTATGGGTATATAATAGATAATTCCCAATCATCAATTATGTCAGTCATTATGGATGATGAACTTAAAGACACATTTAAGGTTAGCAGTCAGGTTCCTATGCTAAAGATTATTAGTAAGACTTATGATTTAAATAATAAACTTATTTTTATAGAAGAAGCTATATATAGATCTGATAAATTTATTTTGCAAGTAAATATATCGAGAAGAGAGGGGAAAATGCGATGAAGGTAATTGTTACGAAGAACTATGAAGAATTAAGTAAAGTAGCTGCTAATGAAATGGCTGAGGTTGTTAAAAATAACCCTAAAGCTATATTAGGATTAGCAACTGGTGGCTCACCAATAGGTATGTATAAAGAATTAATAAAAATGAACAAAGAGGGAGAAATTGATTTTTCAAATGTTACCACAGTAAATCTTGACGAATATGTTGGTTTAAGTGGAGATCATCCTCAAAGTTATAGATACTTCATGAATGATAATTTATTTAACCACATTAATATAGATAAGAAAAATACTTATGTTCCAAATGGTTTAGCAAAAGATGTAGAAGAAGAATGTAAAAATTATGATTCTAAGATAGCTCAATTAGGTGGTACAGATGTTCAATTATTGGGAATAGGAAATAATGGACATATAGCATTTAATGAACCTGATAATGCTTTAGTATCAGGAACTCACTTAACTAACTTAACTGAAGATACAATTAAAGCAAATGCAAGATTTTTTGATTCAATTGATGAGGTTCCAAAGACTGCTTTAACTATGGGGCTTGGTGGAATAATGAAATCTAAAAGGATTATAGTTATAGCAAGTGGTGAATCAAAGGCAAAAGCTGTTAAATCAATGGTAAATGGAAAGATAAGCACAAATATGCCAGCATCTATGTTACAAATGCATAGAGATGTTGTAGTAATAATTGATGAAGCAGCAGCAAAATTATTATAGAATTTAGATATAATGTTATAAAAGAGTTGTAATAATATGATTATTACAACTCTTTTATATTTTTTAGAAAATTATATTTTATATCATTGGTTTTTATAATTTTCTTATGATATAGTATTTATAGAAATTTATATGAAATAAACAAGATTGGTAGGTAAATTTTATGGCTAAGATTAAATCCATGTTTGTTTGTCAAGAATGTGGATATGAGTCTCCTAAATGGTTAGGGAAATGTCCAGATTGTAATAAATGGAATACATTAGTAGAAGAAATAAAAGAAACACAAAAAGAAGTAAAATCTAAGGTTAATAATATTAGAGTATTAGAAAATATGCCAAAGAGCATAAGGGATATAAAGTCAGGTGAAAAGGAAAGATATAATACTGGATTAAAAGAGCTTAATAGAGTATTAGGTGGAGGATTAGTCAGAGGTTCGTTAACTTTAATATCAGGAGATCCTGGTATTGGTAAATCTACATTACTTCTTCAAACAGCATATTCTATATCAAAAAATTATGGTAAGGTGTTATATGTTTCGGGAGAGGAATCAGAGGAGCAAATTAAAATTAGAGGAGATAGGCTAGGAGTTGATGCAGATCAACTGTATATATTATCTGAAACTAATCTAGATTTAATAGAAGCATATATTAATGAGTTAAAGCCTATATTTGTAATTATAGATTCTATTCAAACTGTTTATAAGGAGTCTATAACATCAGCTCCAGGAAGTGTATCTCAAGTTAAGGAATGTTCTAATGCTATAATGAGAATAGGAAAGAGTCAAAACATTCCATTGTTTATAGTAGCACATGTTACTAAACAAGGAGAACTAGCAGGTCCTAGGGTTCTTGAACATATGGTAGATACTGTATTATACTTTGAAGGTGAACGTACTGAAGAGTTTAGGGTTCTTAGAACAATGAAAAATCGTTTTGGTACTACTAGTGAAATAGGAGTATTTGAAATGGCAGAGGAAGGATTAAAGGAAATATACGATCCCTCAAGGATATTCCTAGAAGATACGAATTTTAATCAAGAAGGTTCTGCTGTAATAGGGGTTATGGAAGGTACTAGACCTATATTAGTTGAGATGCAAGCTTTAGTCAGTGAAAGCAATACACATTTAGCTAGTAGAACAGCTGTAGGTATAGATAATCAAAGATTAAGACTTATTTTAGCAGTTTTAGAAAAAAAACTAAGAGTACCATTTTATAAATATGATGTTTATGTTAATGTAGTTGGCGGTCTTACTTTAGATGGAACTACAGGTGACTTAGGATTAGCTTTGGCACTATTATCAAGTGTAAAAAATACAGGATTAAAACTTGAGAGAACAGTGATAGTAGGAGAAGTTGGATTAACAGGAGAAATTAGACCAGTTGCTTCTTGTGAAAGATTAATTAAAGAGGCCGAAAAGATGGGATTTAAAAATGCTATAATTCCAGAAAGAAATAAGGATAAGGCAAATAGTAGTACTATTAATATAACAGGTGTAAGCAATTTAAGAGAGGCAATTAATAAGATATTCTAATAGATTGGGTGAGTGTATGTATGAGGATAAAAGATGATGAAGAAATAAAAAGTATATTAAAGCTTATGAGTCCAGGAACAGCTTTGAGAGAAGGATTAGAAAACATACTAAGGGCCAAAACTGGTGGATTATTAGTAATTGGTGATGGCGAAGAAGTTATGAAAATAGTTGATGGAGGATTTAATATTAACTCCGAATATTCTCCAGCATATGTTTATGAATTAGCAAAGATGGATGGGGCAATAGTATTAAGTAGCGACTTAAAAAAAATAATTTATGCAAATACACAACTAGTACCAGATTATACTCTTACAACATATGAAACTGGTACTAGGCATAGAACGGCAAATAGAGTTGCAAAACAAACTGGAAATGTAGTTATAGCTATTTCTCAGAGAAGAAACATAATTACAGTCTATAAGGGTGACTTAAAATATGTTCTTCAAGAAAGTAGTATTATTCTTGCAAGAGCAAATCAAGCAATACAAACATTAGAAAAATATGTAAATGTACTTGATAGAGTGATAAATAATTTGAATTTATTAGAGTTTCAAGACTTAACTACTATATTTGATGTAGTTACAGCTATTCAAAGAACAGAAATGGTAATGAGAATAGTAGAGGAAATAAAAAGATATATAGTAGAGCTTGGTAATGAAGGAAGATTGATTTCAATGCAACTTAGCGAGCTAATAAGATTTATTGAAAGAGATGGAATATTATTAATAAGAGATTATTGTAAGGAAGATATGGATTATAATGAGATATATAATGAAATACAAAGACTTACATCGGAAGAATTAGTAGATCTAGATTTAATTGCTAAGTTATTAGGATATTCAGGAATGCCATTAACTGATACATTAATTTCTCCAAAGGGTTTTAGAATATTATTTAAAGTTCCAAGAATACCAGTATCGGTAATAGAAAATTTAGTAAGACATTTTAAAGAGCTTAAGTATGTAATTAAAGCTGATACTTCAGAATTAGATCGTGTAGATGGAATAGGAGAAGCTAGAGCAAAGGCCATTAGAAGTGGCTTGAAGAGGATAAAAGAACAAATATACTTAAAAAATGAGATTTAGTAATAAGATGTATAAAAGCAAAAAAAATAGATAATAATAGAAAAGCAGGGGTTATCCTGCTTTAAAACTATCTAAGGGTGAATTTCCCTAAGATATTAATTTTATTTTCTTCTTTTAGAAATATGTCATATAAATTCAAATCTAAGCAATTACATAAAGAAGTAAGATAAAATATACTATTTCCGATTTCATTTTCTATAACTTCACGACAATTATTACAAAGTTCTCCTTCTATATGAGTACTTAAAGAAGGTGGTGAATTGTTAGTGTCAATAAAAGTATCTTGTTTTGTTGCAGATATTTTTATACAGCCACAATTAGTCACTGCTTTAGCAAGAGCTCTATTGACTCTAGCGTTTGCTTCGCTTAATTTTGTCATTAAATCTAAAATACTTCTATGATGTAGCAAAGATTCATTAACATCATTCTGAAAACTATCAAATATTATATCTTTCATATACATCAACTCCTTGAAAGTTATGGCTGTTGTTTATGGTGTTATAGTGTTGAAAAGAAAATAGTAATTAACTTAAACCTATAATAAATTAAATGTTTGAATTTTTATAGGGGGTATTATTAAATTAATAAGATTTTAATAATTATTAATATTAGCAAATACCTTTATATGGTATAATTAAATAGTATATTATAGATAATAGGAGGTGAAAATATGTTAAAAAAGATTATAAGAGTTATATTTACCATAATAGGTTTAATAAGCGGATACATTGTTAGTGGATTCTTATTAAATATAATACTTATAAGTGGAAATTCTTTTTTATCTAAACCAATTGGAATTATATCTTTTCGTATCGTTATAACTTTATTATTTGGACTTATTCTTTATAGTGTTTCACCACGTATTTATGACTCTATTGTTAAAGCTATTGAATATATAGAAAAAAACATTCAAAAACTTACAGCAACTGAAATTATTTACGGGGGATTTGGAGCATTAATATCATTAATACTAACATCTTTGATAGGATTACCTTTAAATAGTATAGATTTATTTGGTCTAGGACCGATACTTTTTGTTTTATTAAACTTAATATTTGCAATAATAGTTGCTAATATTTTTATAGAAAAAAGGGATGATATTTCAAATGTCCTTTTAAATCTAAGAAAAAATAGTATTAAGGATAAAAAATCAAAGGTTAGTACTAAGAGTAGTCCTAAGGTATTGGATACATCAGTTATAATAGATGGAAGAATTTTTGATATATGCCAAACAGGTTTTGTTGAAGGACCATTAGTTATACCAAATTTTGTTTTAGATGAGTTAAGACATATATCAGATTCAGCTGATTCTCTAAAAAGAAACAGAGGAAGACGAGGACTAGATATATTAAATAAAATTCAAAAGGAATTAGATATAGAGACGCAAATTTGGGAAGGTGACTTTCCGGAAATTCAAGAAGTAGATAGTAAATTATTGAAGCTTGCTCAAACATTAAAGGGTAAGGTAATAACTAATGATTTCAATCTTAACAAAGTTGCTGAATTCCAAGGGGTTCCAGTACTTAATATTAATGAATTAGCAAATGCTATTAAGCCTGTAGTTCTTCCGGGGGAAGAGATGAAAGTAGTAGTGGTTAAAGATGGGAAAGAGGCTACTCAAGGTATTGGATATTTAGATGACGGAACTATGATAGTTGTAGAAGGCGGAAGAAAGTACATGGGTGAGCAAATAGTAGTTATAGTTACCTCTGTATTACAAACTGCTGCAGGTAGAATGATATTTGCAAAACCAAAAGATGAATAGTAGGTGTTTATATGATTAGTGCTATAATTTTAGCCGGTGGAAAAGGAAAGAGAATGGGTGCTAAAGTTAGTAAGCAGTATATAGAAGTTAAGGGTAAACCTATTTTATATTATACATTAGAGAAATTTGCTGCTTGCAAGGATATTGATAAAATTGTTTTAGTATTACCAAAAGATGAAATAGAATATTGTACTAAGGAAATATTAAATAAGTATTCTTTAAAAGTAGATATTATAGTAGAAGGTGGAAAAGAGAGACAAGATTCAGTATTTAACGCATTAAATAAACTAGAGGATGATGAAATAGTATTAATCCATGATGGAGCTAGACCTTTTGTTTCTGAAAGAATAATAAAGGATGGAATAAAATATGCAAAGCTTTATGGATCAGCAGCTCCTGGTGTTACACCTAAAGATACTATTAAGATTAAGGATAAAAATAATTTTTCTATTTCTACTCCAGATAGAAATGAGTTAGTGGCTATTCAAACGCCACAAGTATTTAAGCTTGATATCATAAAGAAATGTCATAAAAAAGTAAAAGAAGATAAACTAACGGTTACAGATGATACTATGGTAGTTGAGAACTATAATAATAAGGTCTATTTGTTTGAAGGTGATTATACTAATATTAAGGTAACCACTCCAGAAGATTTAATATTAGCTGAGAAACTTGTTTAATCAATATTCTAAGTATATTGACATTAGTTTAGTTAGAATATATAATAAATTAAGCTAAAATTAAATAGATATAAAGCAGTGAAGAAGAATAGTAGAATCCGATTTTCAGAGAGAAAATTCATAGGCTGTAAGATTTTCGATAGGATTTGAACCAGCTTTGGAGTTGTAGGAAAAAACTATCGGTTTAATATCGTTAAAATTATTAAAGTACAAATTTAGGTGGTACCGCGATACAAGTTCGCCCTAAGCAATTGGGGTGGGCTTTTTTTATTTAAAAAAATATTTACGAAAGATGATGAAAATATTTTTATGAAGCTATATAAGAATATTATATTCAAGCGATGTACTACTAGTTATAAAATATATATAAAAGTAATAGGAGGAAGCAAAAATGAAAATGTCTAATATGTTAATATCAACATTAAGAGAGGTTCCAGCAGAAGCAGAAATTAATAGTCATAAGTTAATGTTAAGAGCTGGAATGATTAGAAAAATGGCATCAGGTATATATAATTATATGCCATTAGGTTTAAGAGTTTTAAAAAAGGTAGAAGATATAGTTAGAGAAGAAATGAATAATGCAGGAGCTCAAGAGTTTTTAGCTTCAGCAGTATTACCAGCAGAATTATGGCAAGAATCAGGTAGATGGGATGTTTACGGAGAAGAAATGTTTAGACTTAAGGATAGAAATAATAGAGATTTCTGTCTAGGACCTACTCATGAAGAAGTATTTACTGATATAGCTAGAAATGAAATTAAATCATATAAGCAACTTCCAGTAAATCTTTATCAAATTCAGACTAAGTATAGAGATGAAAGAAGACCAAGATTTGGAGTTATGAGATCTAGGGAATTTATAATGAAAGATGCGTATAGCTTTGATAAGGATCAAGAAGGGTTAGATGTATCATATAATAAGATGCATGAAGCTTATATAAAAATATTTAATAGATGTGGAATAGATGCAAAATGCGTTGAAGCAGATTCAGGAGCAATCGGTGGTTCAAATTCTGCTGAGTTTATGGTTAAATCAGAAGTAGGAGAAGACGATGTGGTTTTCTGTACATCTTGTGATTATGCTGCTAATATAGAAAAAGCACCTTCTACTGTTGAAAAAGGTGAGATTGAAGATTTAAAAGAATTAATTAAAGCTGAAACTCCAAATACGAGAACTATTGAGGAGTTAGTAAAGTTCTTTAATACGACTGAAAAGAAATTTGCAAAAACTTTAATATACAATGCTGATGGAAAAATAGTAGCAGTAATGGTTAGAGGTGACAGAGAAGTAAACGAAGTTAAGGTATCTAATGCTTTAGGTGGAATAGTTAATTTAAATATGGCTACACCAGAAGAAGTTTTAAAGGCTACTAATGCACAAGTTGGCTTTGCGGGCCCTATAAATATAAAAGTGGATACTTTATTAGTTGATGAAGAAGTTGCAAATATGTATAATTTTATAGTAGGAGCAAATGAAACTGGGTATCATATTGAAAATGTAAACTATGGAAGAGATTTTGAAGGTGTAGTTGGTGATTATAGAAATATTACTAAAGGAGAAAAGTGTCCAGTTTGTGGAGAAAAAGTAACTATAGCAAGGGGAACCGAAGTAGGCCATATCTTTAAACTTGGAACTAAATACTCTGAAGCTATGAAGGCAACATTCATAGATGAAAATGGCAAAGAAAGGCCGTTTATGATGGGATGTTATGGAATAGGAGTAACTAGAACTATGGCATCTATAATAGAACAACACAATGATGAAAATGGAATAGTTTGGCCTTTAGCAGTAGCTCCATATCATGTAAATGTAATACCAGTAAATATTAAAGACGAAGAGCAAATGAAAATTGCTAATAATATTTATGAAGAGTTGAAATCTATTGGAATAGATGTAGTATTAGATGATAGAAATGAAAGAGCAGGAGTTAAATTTAAAGACTCAGAACTTATAGGGATTCCAATGAGAGTTACTGTAGGTAAGAAGATTTCAGAAGGTGAAGTTGAGTTTAAAATTAGAACAGCTGAAATGGAAAATATAAAAATAGAAGAAGTAGTTAATAGGGTAAAGGAAGAATTTAAGAAAAACAAATTATCTGTTAGATAGGAGGTAATTAAATGAAAATTTATAATAGCTTAACGAGAAAAAAAGAGGAGTTTGTGCCACTTACTCCAGGTGAAGTTAAGATGTATGTTTGTGGGCCTACTGTTTATAATTACTTTCATATTGGAAATGGTAGAACATTTATAGTTTTTGATACGATTAGAAGATATTTTGAATATAGAGGATACAAGGTTAAATTTATTCAAAATTTTACAGACATAGATGATAAGATGATAAAGAAAGCTAATGAGGAAGGCACAACAGTTGCATGCATTGGTGATAGATATATAGATGAGTATTATAAGGATGCAGATGGATTAAATATTAAAAGAGCATCTATTAATCCAAGGGCTACTGAATTTATAAACGATATTATAGATTTTGTTGAGGGCTTAATTGAAAAAGGATATGCTTACGAAGTAGATGGAGATGTTTATTTTAGAACTAAAAGATTTAGTGGTTATGGAAAGTTAATAAAACAAAGTCTAGAAGATCTTCAATCAGGTGCAAGAATAAATGTTGATGAAAGAAAGGAAGATCCAATGGATTTTGCTTTATGGAAGTCGCAGAAGCCAGGAGAACCTGCTTGGATAAGTCCATGGGGCTTAGGAAGACCAGGATGGCATATAGAATGCTCATGTATGGCAAAAAAACTACTTGGTGAAACTATAGATATTCACGCAGGTGGAATGGATTTAGCTTTCCCACATCATGAAAATGAGATAGCTCAAAGTGAAGCTCTAACAGGAAAAACTTTTGCTAGGTATTGGATGCATTCAGCATATTTAAATGTTAATAATCAAAAGATGTCTAAGTCTTTAAATAATTTCTTAACTGCAAGAGATGCTCTTGAAAAATATGATGCAGATGTAATTAGATTTTTAATGTTATCTGCTCACTATAGAGTACAATTAAATTTTAGCGATGATTTACTAGAATCTGCTAAGGCGTCAGTAGAAAGATTATATAATGCTATTTCAAATTTAGAAAATTTAATTGAAGAAGTTAAAAAAGAAAAGATGGATGAATCAGAAGAAAAGTATCTAAATTCATTAGATTCTTACAGACAAAAATATATAGAGAAGATGGATGATGATTTTAATACAGCTGATGCAATTACGGCTATATTTGATCTTATAAAGGATATTAATACAAACATTTCTATAGAATCATCTAAAGAACTTTGTGAAAAGACACTAGAGTTAATAAGAGAGCTTGGAAATCCATTAGGTATTCTTCAAAAGTCAACTAAGGGTAGATTAGAAGAGGAAATAGAAAGACTAATTGAAGAAAGACAACAAGCAAGAAAAGATAGAAATTTTGCTTTAGCCGATAAAATAAGAGATGATTTAAAAGCAAGAAATATAGTTTTAGAAGATACACCTCAAGGTGTTAGATGGAAAAAAATAAATTAATATAAAGGCTGCAAAATGCAGCCTTTATTTAAAGGAGAGAAAGTATGTTAGAGGATTTAAGAATTAGAGAATTTAGTAGAGAAGAAGCTAGGCAATTAAATCCTTTGCAGTTAGCGTTAATAGGAGATGGTGTATTTGAAGTGTATATAAGAAATTACATTCTTTCAAATAATACACAACTATCTGCACATAAAATTCATGTAAAGGCTATTAGTTATGTTAAAGCAAAAAGTCAATCTAATATAATGCATATAATAGAAGAAGAGTTAATGGAAGATGAACTGTATATCTATAAAAGAGGAAGAAATACTAAGTCAGCTACAGTACCTAAAAATGCAAATGTTATAGATTATAGGAATGCAACTGGTTTTGAAGCATTACTTGGTTATTTGTACTTGACGGGAAATAAGGAAAGACTATTTAATATATTAGAAAAATCTACTGAAATACAGGTAACATAACTTGTAAAAAGTATATAATAGAGATGAGGAGTGATTAAGATGACTAAAGGAACAAGAGAAGCTAGAATGAGAGCTAGAATGGAAAGACAAATGTTTGAAGATAGTCAGAATAAGCCTAAAAAACAGTTTTCTAAAGGAAATAAAAGACAATTAGATAATAGAGATAATTCTTTTGAAATAAATGAAGCTGAAACTAGAGAAGATTTAATCATAGGCAGAAATGCAGTAATGGAAGTTCTTAAAAGTGATAGGACTATAGAATCTGTATATATTGCCAATGGACACATGGAAGGTTCTATAAAGGTAATAATAAATATAGCAAGAGAAAAAGGTCTAGTTTTAAAAGAAGTAGATAGAAAAAAACTAGATGCTATGAGTGGAGGAACTAATCACCAAGGAGTAATAGCTCAAGTTACACCATATAAGTATTGTGAAATAGCAGATATGCTAAATTTAGCTAAGAAAAAAGGCGAAGATCCATTCATAGTTATATTAGATGAAATAGAAGATCCTCATAATCTAGGGTCTATAATAAGAACTGCTGAATTATGTGGTGTTCATGGTATTATTATACCAAAGAGAAGAAATGTTGGTATAACATCTACAGTTTATAAATGTTCAGTAGGAGCTATTGAACATATGAAGATAGCAAAGGTAACAAATATAAATGCTGCTATAGATGAATTAAAAAAAGAAGGCCTTTGGATATATGGAGCAGATATAGCTGGAGATGAATATAGCTATGAGGTTAATTTCGGAGGACCATGTGCTATGGTTATAGGAAGTGAAGGAAGAGGAATATCTAAGCTTACTTTAAAAAAATGCGATAAGTTAGTTAAAATACCTATGGTAGGTAAAATAAATTCTTTAAATGCTTCGGTTGCAGGTGGTATAATGATGTATGAAATATTGAAGGGAAGACTAGCAAAATAGTCATCTCGTAAGAGGTACCATGTGAAAATAATATTTGTTGATGGGTATAATGTTATAAATAGTTGGCCTAATCTAAAGGCTCAAAAAGATTATAGTTTTGATGGATCTAGGCAAAGTTTAATAGATAGTTTACATAATTACTCTGTTTATGAGGGATGTAAAATTATAATCGTTTTTGATGCACATAAGGTAAATGGAAGCATTGAAAAGAAGGAAGATATAAATAATAATATAAGTATAGTTTTTACTAAGGATGGAGAAACGGCTGACTCATATATAGAGAGAGAAGTTAATAACATAGGTAGAAGATTTGAAGTCTATGTTGTGACATCGGATTGGCTTGAGCAACAAACTATTTTTCAAAGAGGAGCAGTTAGAATGTCCTCCATTGAATTTTACAATGAAGTTCTTGATACACAAAATAGAATAAAAAGAAAAACATTAAAAAATACTAATATATCAAATAAAAATAATTTATTTGACAATATAGATGATGATGTTTTGAAAAAGTTAGAAGCTATGAGACGTAGTAAATAATATATGTACTTATTTATAGTATGGGCTTAAAAAAAGGGGGGGATATATAGTGGAAAGTATTAGAATGGAAGAAACTTTATATGTTGAATTCCAAAATAAATCGGATGAGGAAGTGGTTGATGAGGCTAAAAGAGGAAGCAGCAGAGCTCAAGAATACTTAATTTCAAAGTATGAAAATTTTGTAAAGGCTAAATCTAAATCGTATTTTCTTATTGGAGCAGATAAGGAAGATATTTATCAAGAGGGAATGATAGGTTTATATAAAGCTATACGAGATTTTAAAGCTGATAGATTAACCAGCTTTAAGGCTTTTGCGGAAATTTGTATAACTAGGCAAATAATAACGGCTATAAAAACAGCTACTAGACAAAAGCATATCCCCCTAAACACATATATATCTTTAAACAAACCAATTTATGAGGAAGAGTCGGATAGAACTTTAATTGATGTATTATCTGAATTTAAGATAACAGACCCTGAGGAACTTATAATAGGAAAAGAACAAATAAAACATATTGAAGGAGAAATGGCTAAAGTACTTTCTGACTTGGAAATGGAAGTTCTTCAATCTTATTTAGATGGAAAGTCATATCAGGAAATTGCTTGTGATTTAGATAGGCAAGCGAAGTCTATAGATAATGCACTTCAAAGAGTTAAGAGAAAACTTGAAAAATGTCTTTATAGCGAAAAATAAGTCAATAAATTCATATTGACAAATTTTTTGAACAATAGTAAACTTTATAATTGGTATATTAAAATGTAAACTAAAAAAGATGGAAATGCTCATGTAGCTCAGTAGGCAGAGCGTCGCCTTGGTAAGGCGGAGGTCGTCGGTTCAATCCCGATCATGAGCTCCAATATAGTTGAGTGCTCACTAATTGCGATTATTGTAATTTTAGGTTGCTTTGATCTTTGTGTGGGCTCAATATATCAACAAAAAAACTAGAAAACGCTAGGCAAAGTTTATTACAAAGATTAAAGGAGGATTTTACAATGGCAAAGCAAAAATTCGAAAGAAGTAAACCACACGTAAATATTGGAACAATCGGTCACGTTGACCACGGTAAGACAACTTTAACAGCTGCTATCACAACAGTATTAGCAAACAGAGGATTAGCAGAATCATTCAAATATGATGAAATTGATAAGGCTCCAGAAGAAAAAGAAAGAGGAATCACAATCAACACAGCTCACGTTGAATATCAAACAGACAACAGACACTATGCACACGTTGACTGTCCAGGACACGCTGACTATGTTAAGAACATGATTACAGGAGCAGCACAAATGGATGGAGCTATCTTAGTTGTATCAGCAGCAGATGGTCCAATGCCACAAACAAGAGAACACATCCTACTAGCATCAAGAGTTGGAGTTGACTACATAGTAGTATTCTTAAACAAAGCAGATATGGTAGATGATGAAGAATTATTAGAATTAGTAGAAATGGAAGTTAGAGAATTATTATCAGAATACAACTTCCCAGGTGATGATATTCCAATAATTAAGGGATCAGCATTACAAGCTTTAGAAAACCCAACAGATGAAAAAGCAATCGCACCAATCCTAGAATTAATGGATGCTGTAGATAGCTACATCCCAACACCAGAAAGAGCAACAGATAAGCCATTCTTAATGCCAGTAGAAGACGTATTTACAATCACTGGTAGAGGAACAGTTGCTACAGGAAGAGTTGAAAGAGGAGTTCTTCACGTAGGAGACGAAGTAGAAATCGTTGGATTATCAGAAGAAAGCAGAAAAGTAGTAGTAACAGGAATAGAAATGTTCAGAAAGTTACTAGACGAAGCGCAAGCTGGAGATAATATCGGAGCTCTTTTAAGAGGTGTTCAAAGAACAGACATCGAAAGAGGTCAAGTATTAGCAAAAACTGGATCTGTTAAACCACACAACAAGTTCGTAGGTCAAGTATACGTACTTAAGAAAGAAGAAGGTGGAAGACATACTCCATTCTTCGATGGATACAGACCACAATTCTACTTCAGAACAACAGACGTTACTGGATCAATCAAATTACCAGAAGGAATGGAAATGGTTATGCCAGGAGACCACATCGATATGAACGTTGAATTAATCACAAGAGTTGCTATGGACGAAGGATTAAGATTCGCGATCAGAGAAGGTGGAAGAACTGTAGGTTCAGGAGTTGTTACTAGCATAATAGAATAGTAATAATTAAATTATATAATGCATTGGGTTGGGTTTCATTACCTAGCCCAATGCAAGGTTTATATATTGACATAATACATGTTTTGTGATAATGTGTTTAAGTAATTAACGAAAACAAATTAACATAAAGTAGTAGATTTTTATATTATTTACGGTAAACTGGAGGTGCAGACTGTGAGAGTAAAGGTAACTTTAGCATGCACAGAGTGTAAGCAAAGAAATTACAATTCAATGAAAAATAAGAAAAATGACCCAGACAGATTAGAAATGCATAAATACTGCAAGTTCTGTAAAAAGCATACAACTCATAAAGAAACTAAGTAATTAGCTGATATAGTGTTGACATATACTCACAAAGATTAAGGATGTGAAGTAATGGCTGTTAAGGAAAATGTGAATTTAACTAAAAAATCACCAAGTAATGGTGGTGTATTCAAATTTTTTAGAGAGGTAAAAGCAGAAGTTAAAAGAATAACTTGGCCTTCTAAAAATGAAACTAAAAAAGCGTTAATTGCAGTTGGCGTAGTTGTACTAATATATCTTATATTAGTAGGTGGGTTAGATTATATTTTTCAAAACCTCTTTGGATTCTTTTTAAAACTAAAATAAAAGGAGGTTTAGGCGGGTGATCGCCTATAAGAAAATATGAGCGAAAGAGCAAGATGGTATGTTGTACACACATACTCAGGCTACGAAAACAAAGTTAAAGCAAATCTTGAAAAAACCATTGAAAATAGAAATCTTCAAAGCTTACTTCAAGACATTCAAGTGCCTATGGAGGAAGTTGTAGAAGAAAAAGATGGGAAACAAAAGATTTCTCTAAAAAAGAAGTTTCCTGGATATGTGTTAGTAAAAATGCTAATGACTGATGAGTCATGGTATGTGGTTAGAAACACTAGGGGTGTAACAGGTTTTGTTGGCCCAGCTTCTAAACCAGTTCCCCTAACAGATGAAGAAATTGAGTCTATGGGAGTTAATGAAGCTCCAGTAGAAATTGATTTAGAAGTAGGGGAAAGTGTAAGAGTTATCTCTGGTCCACTAAGAGAATTTGTGGCTATAATACAAGAGATAAATCTAGAAAAACGCAAAATTAAAGCGTTAATTGATATGTTTGGTAGAGAAACTCTAACTGAACTAGAATTTACACAAGTTGAAAAATTAGTTTAATATAAACTAATCTTTTAATAAGGTGGGAGGACATAAGTCCGTATTACCACAGTATAGGAGGAATATTAACATGGCTAAGAAAGTAACAGGGATGATTAAACTTCAACTTCCTGCAGGTAAGGCGACACCAGCACCACCAGTAGGACCAGCATTAGGTCAACATGGTGTTAACATTATGGGATTCTGTAAGGAGTTCAATGCAAAGACTGCTAACCAAGCTGGATTAATAATACCAGTTGTTATAACAGTTTACCAAGATAGATCTTTTAGTTTTATACTAAAAACTCCACCAGCAGCAGTTCTTATAAAGAAGGAATTAGGAATCGAAAGTGGTTCAGGAGTTCCGAATAGAACTAAAGTTGGTAAAATAACAAAAGAACAAGTTAGAAAAATTGCTGAGTTAAAGATGCCTGACTTAAATGCAGCAAACATCGAAACTGCTATGAGCATGATCGAAGGTACTGCAAGAAGTATGGGAGTAACTGTTGAAGAGTAATTCGTAAAAAAGTGGGAGGTAAAAACCGTTAACACCACAAAGGAGGCAAATTATGGGAAAGAATTATATTGAAAGCGCAAAATTAATAGATAAGAGTGCATTATACACTCCATCTGAAGCTTTAGATTTAGCTGTTAAGACAGCTAAGGCAAAGTTCGATGAAACTATAGAATTACATGTTAGATTAGGGGTAGACCCAAGACATGCTGATCAACAAGTTAGAGGAGCAGTTGTTCTTCCAAATGGAACAGGTAGAACTGTAAGAGTTTTAGTGTTCGCTAAGGGAGAAAAAGCTAAAGAAGCTCAAGAAGCTGGTGCAGATTTCGTTGGAGCAGAAGAATTAGTTCAAAAGATCCAAGCTGAAAATTGGTTTGACTACGATGTAGTTGTAGCTACACCAGATATGATGGGTGTTGTTGGTAGAATCGGTAGAGTTTTAGGACCTAAAGGATTAATGCCAAACCCAAAATCAGGAACAGTAACATTTGACGTTGCTAAGGCAATAGCTGAAATTAAGGCTGGTAAGGTAGAGTATAGAGTTGATAAAACTGCTATAGTTCACTGCCCAATCGGAAAAAAATCTTTTGGAACTGAAAAGTTACAAGAAAACTTCCGTGCATTAATGGATGCTTTAGTAAAAGCTAAACCAGCAGCTGCTAAGGGACAATACATTAAATCAGTATCTGTTTCTAGCACAATGGGACCAGGAGCAAAAGTTAACCCAACAAAAGTTTTAGATTAGTATTGACAGAAAAAAGATTATATAATATAATCTTAAATGTTGTTAAAAAGAATACTGATTCCAAAGACAGTAGGTGCCGAAAGGTTTAAATGATTGCCTACCGAGGAATACCAAGGTAAGTAATTATTTATTGGTCTTCCTATGTCTATGGGAAGGCCTTTCTTAATATAAATTTGCAGTTAAAAAACTGTGAGGAGGTGGACACACAGTAATGAACAAGAATAGACAAATTAAAGAAGCTAAAGTAGCTGAAATTAAAGAAAAGTTAGAAAAAGCTCAAGGAGTTGTTCTAGCAAACTATCAAGGTTTAACAGTTGAAGAAGATACAGCTTTAAGAAGAAGCTTAAGAGAAGCAGGTGTTGAATACAAGGTTTATAAAAACAACCTAGTAGTATTAGCTGCTAACGAATTAGGGATTCAAGGTCTAGATGAATATTTAGAAGGACCAGTTTCTATAGCATTTGGATATGAAGATGCTACTGCTCCAGCAAGAGTATTACATACATTTGCTAAGGATCACAAGAAATTAGAATTAAAAGCTGGTATGGTAGACGGTGCTGTATATAACAAAGCAGAAGTTGAAAAGCTTGCTACAATACCATCAAAGGAAGTTCTTATTGCAAAACTTCTTGGAAGCTTCAAGGCTCCATTATCAAACCTTGCATATTTATTAAATGCAATTAAAGAAAAAAAAGAATCAGAGTCAGCTGAATAATAACTGATAAAAATTTTGGAGGTGCAATTAAAATGACAAGAGAAGATATAATTCAAGCTATAAAAGAAATGACTGTTTTAGAATTAAACGAGCTAGTTACAGCTTGTGAAGAAGAATTTGGTGTAAGTGCTGCTGCTCCAGTAGCAGTTGCAGGAGCTGTTGCAGGTGGTGCTGCAGCTGCAGAAGAAAAAACTGAATTTGACGTAGTATTAGCTAACGCTGGTGCTCAAAAGATAAAAGTAATCAAAGTAGTTAGAGAATTAACTGGTTTAGGATTAAAGGAAGCTAAGGAAATAGTTGACGGAGCTCCTAAGACATTAAAAGAAGGCGTTTCTAAAGAAGAAGCTGAAGACATGAAAGCTAAATTAGCTGAAGTTGGAGCTGAAGTAGAAGTTAAGTAATTAACTTTAAATTTAAAAAGGTGCTGTAAAGGCACCTTTTTAATTGTCTAAATAAAACTATATAAAATATGAAATTGCTGGGATACTTTATATAGTTTTATATAAAAAACATTTAAAAAATAGATTTACATAAGTTATACAATAAAATAATTGACATTGAAAGAAGAATATGATAGTATCATTAAATGTACTATTCATTATGGGTAGGTATATATTCATATGAAAAAAATGTATAATAGCTTAAAAGCTGGTTATACTAATTAGTGATGTTGTCCGAAAACATAAAGTCCTTAGGGAAAGTGTGTTTTTGGTTATTTTAGTTTTATACAAGGGGTGAAAATTCATGGTACATCCTGTCCAAGTCGGAAAAAGAACTAGAATGAGTTTTGGTAAAGTTAAAGATGTAACAGAAATGCCAAATCTTATTGAGGTACAATTAGATTCATATCAGTGGTTTTTAAAGGAAGGTCTTCATGAAGTATTTGATGACATTAATCCTATTACAAATTTCACAGGCAATCTTGTTCTTGAATTTGTAGATTATAAACTTGATATGGATAATATTAAGTATTCAGTGGAGGAGTGTAAAGAGAGAGATTCTACTTATGCTGCACCACTAAAGGTTTCTGTAAGGTTACAAAATAATGAAACTGGAGAAATCAAAGAACAAGAAGTATTTATGGGTGATTTTCCACTAATGACTGAACAAGGAACTTTCATCATTAATGGTGCTGAAAGAGTAATTGTAAGTCAGCTAGTAAGATCGCCAGGAGTTTATTACAGTTTTAATATTGATAAAACTGGTAAAAGATTATACTCATCTACAGTTATTCCAAATAGAGGAGCATGGTTAGAATATGAAACTGATTCTAACGATATTATCTATGTAAGAATAGATAAAACGAGAAAACTTCCAATTTCTATATTAGCTAGAGCTATGGGATTTGGAAATGATCAAGAGCTTTTAGACTATTTTGGTGAAGATGAGAGATTTAAAGCTACAATAGAAAAAGATAATACAAAGACTAAAGAAGAAGCCTTATTAGAAATATACAAAAGGCTAAGACCAGGTGAACCACCTACAGTTGATAGTGCTATATCTCTTATTGATTCATTATTCTTTGATGCAAAGAGATATGATTTATCAAGAGTTGGTAGATATAAGTTTAATAAAAAATTAGCATTAAATTTAAGATTAGTCAATCAAATTGCTGCTACTGATATAGTTAACCCTGAAACAGGTGAAATTATGGTAGAGCAAGGGAAGAAAATCAGCAGAAGTATTGCTGAAGAAATCCAAAGCGTAGGTATTAACTCAGTTGATATTTTAGTTGAAGATAAGGTAGTTAGAGTAATTGGTAATCATTTTGTTGATATAAAGAAGTTTGTATCTTTTGATATAGAAGACTTAAATATCAAGGAATATGTTCATTATCCAATATTAAAAGAAATATTAGATAACTACGATGATGAAGAAACTATAAAAGAAGAAATTAAGAAAAATATAAATAGACTTATTCCTAAACATATAATTAAAGATGATATATTTGCAACTATAAGCTATGAATTAGGATTACCTTATGGCGTAGGATATGTAGATGATATAGATCATCTTGGTAATAGAAGATTAAGATCAGTTGGAGAGTTACTACAAAATCAATTTAGAATTGGTTTATCAAGAATGGAAAGAGTAGTTAAGGAAAGAATGACTATTCAAGACCAAGAAGCTATAACTCCTCAAATGTTAATTAACATAAGACCAGTTGCAGCTGCTATTAAAGAATTCTTTGGTAGTTCTCAATTGTCACAATTCATGGACCAAACAAATCCACTTTCAGAGTTAACTCATAAGAGAAGATTATCAGCTTTAGGACCAGGAGGACTTTCAAGAGAAAGAGCTGGTTTTGAAGTTAGAGACGTTCACCACTCACATTATGGTAGAATGTGTCCTATCGAGACTCCGGAAGGACCAAACATAGGTCTTATTAACTCTTTAGCTACTTATGCAAAAGTTAATGAGTATGGATTTATTGAGACTCCATATAGAGTTATTGATAAAGAAAAAGGAATAATAACTGACGAAATAAGATACTTTACAGCAGATGAAGAAGACCAATATCTTGTAGCACACGCTAAGGAGCCAATTGGTGAGGATAGAAAGTTTGTTGATAGTAGAGTTACTGTTAGAAACAAACATGACATTATAGTTGTTAATGCTGAAGAAGTTGATTTAATCGACGTATCCCCAAGACAAATTGTATCTGTAGCAACGGCTATGATACCATTCCTTGAAAATGATGATGCTTCGAGAGCACTTATGGGATCAAACATGCAACGTCAAGCAGTTCCACTATTAAAGCCACAAGCACCAATAGTAGGTACTGGTATAGAATTTAAAGCAGCAGTAGACTCAGGAGTTCTTCCAAAGGCTAAGAATGCTGGTAAAGTTGTTTATGTTAGCTCTAATGAAATAAGAGTAAAGAGAGATGTAGACGGCGGAATAGATACTTATAAACTTCTTAAATTTAAGAGAAGTAACCAAGGTACATGTATAAACCAAAGACCTTTAGTAGATAAGGGTGAAATAGTGTTTAAAAACCAAGTGTTAGCTGACGGTCCGTCAACTGATTTAGGTGAAATAGCACTTGGTAAGAATATAAGAATGGGCTTCATTACTTGGGAAGGTTATAACTACGAAGATGCTATGCTTATTTCTGAAGAACTAGTTAGAGAAGATGTATTTACTTCAATACATATTGAAGAATATGAATGTGAAGCTAGAGATACGAAACTAGGACCTGAAGAAATAACAAGAGATATTCCTAATGTAAGTGAAGATGCATTAAAAGATATAGACGACAGAGGTATTATTAGAATAGGTGCTGAAGTTAGATCAGGAGATATTCTTGTAGGTAAAGTTACACCTAAAGGAGAAACTGAATTAACTGCAGAAGAAAGACTATTAAGAGCTATATTCGGTGAAAAGGCTAGAGAAGTAAGGGATACTTCATTAAGAGTTCCTCATGGAGAAGCTGGTATTATCGTTGATGTTAAAGTGTTTACTAGAGAAAATGGGGATGAATTAAACCCAGGAGTAAATGAACTAGTAAGATGTTATATAGCTCAAAAGAGAAAGATATCTGTTGGAGATAAGATGGCCGGACGTCACGGTAACAAAGGGGTTATATCGAGAGTTCTTCCAGAAGAAGATATGCCATTCTTACCAGACGGAAGACCACTACAAATATGCTTAAATCCATTAGGGGTTCCATCACGTATGAACATCGGTCAGGTACTAGAAGTTCACTTGGGATGGGCAGCAAGTCAATTAGGATGGCATATAGCTACTCCTGTATTTGATGGTGCTACAGAAAAAGATATTGAAGAATGTCTAGAAAAAGCAGGTTACAATGCAAATGGTAAAACTGTACTATATGATGGTAGAACAGGCGAAGCATTTGATAATGAAGTAACTGTTGGTATAATGTATATCTTAAAGCTAGCTCACTTAGTTGACGATAAGATTCACGCAAGATCAACAGGACCATACTCATTAGTAACTCAACAACCACTTGGTGGTAAGGCACAATTTGGTGGTCAAAGATTTGGAGAAATGGAAGTTTGGGCATTAGAAGCATATGGTGCAGCTCATACACTACAAGAAATATTAACTGTTAAATCAGATGATGTTGTAGGTAGAGTTAAGACATATGAAGCTATAGTTAAAGGTGAAAATATACCAGAACCTGGAGTTCCAGAATCATTTAAGGTTCTTATTAAAGAACTTCAAGCTTTATGTTTAGACGTTAAAGTTTTAAATGAAGATAACCAAGAAGTGAAACTTAAAGAGTTTGCTGAAGAAGATATGGAAGATTTAGAAGTTAACATCGAAGGAACAGAAGATGTTGTTTCAGAAGATGTAAATATAGATGATAGTTATACAATTTCAGAGGACGAAGTTGAGGAAGAGGTTGAGTTTGATAACTTTGCATTAGAAGGATTCCATGAAGAAGACTTAGAACTTGATGATTTTGTAAATGATGAACATTAAATTTGAAGGGAGGATATACCCTTGTTTGAATTGAATAATTTTGATGCTATACAAATAGGCTTAGCTTCACCAGATCAAATAAGAGAATGGTCAAGAGGAGAAGTTAAGAAACCAGAAACAATAAACTATAGAACCTTAAAACCAGAAAGAGATGGTTTATTCTGTGAAAGAATATTTGGACCTATTAAAGATTGGGAATGTCACTGCGGTAAGTATAAGAGAGTAAGATATAAGGGCATAGTTTGTGACAGATGTGGAGTTGAGGTTACTAAGGCTAAGGTAAGAAGAGAAAGAATGGGGCATATTGAACTTGCTGCCCCAGTTTCTCACATTTGGTACTTTAAAGGAATTCCATCAAGAATGGGATTACTTTTAGATATGTCACCAAGAGCTTTAGAAAAAATATTATACTTTGCTTCATATGTTGTAATAGATCCTAAAGAAACACCATTATTAAAGAAACAACTTCTTAATGAAAAAGAATATAGAGAAGCTGTTGATAAATATGGTGAAGAAAGCTTTGTATGCGGAATGGGAGCTGAATCAGTTCAAGAGTTACTTGGAGAAATTGATTTAGAAGCTCAAGCAAGAGATCTTAAAGAAGAATTAAAAGTAAGCACTGGACAAAAAAAAGTAAGAATCATAAGAAGATTAGAAGTGGTAGAATCTTTCAGAAAATCAGGTAACGATCCAAGATGGATGGTTATTAATGTAATTCCAGTAATTCCTCCTGATTTAAGACCTATGGTTCAATTAGATGGAGGAAGATTTGCAACTTCTGATTTAAATGATTTATACAGAAGAGTTATAAACAGAAATAACAGATTAAAGAAGTTATTAGATTTAGGTGCACCTGACATTATTGTTAGAAATGAAAAGAGAATGCTTCAAGAAGCTGTAGATGCACTTATAGATAATGGTAGAAGAGGAAGACCAGTAACAGGACCTGGAAATAGACCACTTAAGTCATTATCAGATATGCTTAAAGGTAAGCAAGGTAGATTTAGACAAAACTTACTTGGTAAGAGAGTTGACTACTCTGGTAGATCAGTTATAGTTGTTGGACCAGAGTTAAAGATGTACCAATGTGGACTTCCAAAAGAAATGGCTTTAGAATTATTTAAACCATTTGTTATGAAAAAGCTTGTTGAAGATGGTGTAGCTCATAATATTAAGAGTGCTAAAAGAATGGTTGAAAGAGTAAATAATCAAGTATGGGATGTACTTGAAGAAGTTATTACTGATCATCCAGTACTATTAAACCGTGCCCCTACTCTACATAGACTAGGAATTCAAGCTTTCCAACCAGTTTTAGTAGAAGGTAGAGCAATAAAACTACATCCATTAGTATGTACAGCTTACAATGCTGACTTCGATGGTGACCAAATGGCGGTTCACGTTCCATTATCAGTTGAAGCGCAAGCAGAAGCTAGATTCTTAATGCTAGCAGCAGGAAATATAATGAAGCCTTCAGATGGAAAACCAGTTTGTGTACCTACACAAGATATGGTTCTAGGATCATACTATTTAACTATGGATAAGACTGGAGCAAAAGGTGAAGGCAAGATATTTGCTTCTAAAGATGAAGCTATTATGGCTTATGAAGTAGGAGAAATAGCTATACATGCTGAAATAAAAGTAAGAATGTATAGAGAAGTAAATGGAGAAAAGAAATCAGGAATTATTACTACTACAGTTGGTAAGATAATATTCAATGAATCTATTCCTCAAGATTTAGGCTTTGTTAATAGAAATAACAAAGATGAAGAATTTAACTTAGAAGTTGACTTCCTAATAACTAAAAAGACATTAGGAAAATTAATAGATAAATGTTATACAGTTCATGGACCAACTAATACATCTATAATGTTAGATAAAATAAAAGCTTTAGGATATCATTATTCATCAATTGGAGCCGTAACAGTTGCTGCTTCAGATATGATAGTACCAGAAGCTAAATATAGACTTCTAAAAGAAGCTGATGAAACAGTTGATAAAATAGAAAAGATGTATAAAAGAGGTTTCATATCAGAAGAAGAAAGATATGAAAGAGTTATAGAGAAGTGGACTAAAACAACAGAAGATGTTGCTGATGCACTTATGGATAGCTTGGATAAATTCAATCCGATATTCATGATGGCTGACTCAGGAGCCAGAGGTTCTAAGTCTCAAATTAAGCAATTAGCTGGTATGAGAGGACTTATGGCGAGTCCAACTGGTAAGATTATAGAATTACCAATCAGAGCATCATTTAGAGAAGGGCTTGAAGTATTAGAATACTTTATTTCTACTCACGGAGCTAGAAAAGGTAATGCTGATACAGCTCTTAAGACAGCTGACTCAGGATACCTAACAAGAAGACTTGTTGATGTATCACAAGATGTTATCGTAAGAGAAATTGATTGTGGAACTACAGAAGGTATTTATGTTTCAGAAATTAAAGAAGGTAATGAAGCTATCGAAGGATTAGCTGAAAGACTTTACGGTAGATATACAGCTGAACAAGTAATAAATCCAGAAACTGGAGAAGTTATGGTTGAAGCAGATCAATATATGGATTTAGATACTGCAGAAAGAGTTGCAGCATCTGGAATCGAAAAAGTTAAGATAAGATCTGTATTTACATGTAAATGTAAAGTTGGTGTATGTTCTAAATGTTATGGTATGAACATGGCAACAGCACAAAAGATTAATATAGGTGAAGCAGTTGGTATTATAGCAGCTCAATCAATCGGAGAGCCTGGTACTCAGCTTACAATGAGAACATTCCACACAGGTGGAGTTGTTGGAGCCGATATTACACAAGGGCTTCCAAGAGTTGAAGAGTTATTTGAAGCTAGAAAACCAAAAGGATTAGCTATAGTAAGTGAAATAGCAGGTACAGTTAGAATTGAAGAAACTAAGAAGAAGAGAACTGTATTTGTTACAGCTGGAGATGGAGAAGAACGTAGTTACGAAATACCATTTGGTTCAAGGTTAAAAGTAACAGATGATAGCTTTATAGAAGCTGGGGATGAAATTACTGAAGGTTCAGTAAATCCACACGATATTGCAGCTATTAAAGGTATAGATGGAGCTAGAAAATACTTACTATCAGAAGTTCAAAAAGTTTATAGACTTCAAGGTGTTGATATTAATGATAAGCACTTGGAAGTAGTTGTTAGACAAATGACTAGAAAAGTTAAAGTTTTAGATTCAGGTGATACTGATCTATTACCAGGAACTATGATAGATATGTTTGACTTTGAAGAAGAAAATACAAGAGTAAGAGAGTTTGGTGGAGAAGAAGCTAAAGGAGAGCAAGCGTTACTTGGTATAACTAAAGCAGCTTTAGCAACTGATAGTTTCTTATCAGCGGCATCATTCCAAGAAACTACAAGAGTTCTTACTGAAGCAGCAATCAAAGGAAAGATAGATCCATTAGTAGGATTGAAAGAAAATGTTATTATTGGTAAGTTAATACCAGCAGGTACTGGAATGATGAGATACAGAAATGTAAAGCTAGATGTAGAGGATGTTCCAGTCAATAATGAAGTAATAGAATCAATTGAATAATACAGCGCAATTTTATTGACATGTGTATGCGAAAATGATAAAATACGAATTGTATGATTTTGAGATATACTACAATATAATTGCTTACATGGATTCATGGAGGCAAAGTCATGAGCTATGCCTCTATGAACTTTTATAAATGAAATCAGTTCTTTATAAATAATATAATTAAATAGAAAACAATATATAATATTTATAAAAATGATAAAATAATTGTTTGTGTATAGCTTAGAAATAAGATAATTAATTTATTAAAAACGATAGATTTAACATAGGGATTTAAATGTAAAAAAAACTTTGTTAATTCGTAAAAATGCTTTTATCTTAAATTTTAGATATATAGATAAAAAAATTTCAGGAGGTGAAAAAATGCCAACTATTAGCCAATTAGTAAGAAAAGGCAGAAAAACTGTTATCAACAAGTCAACAGCACCAGCACTTAATGAGTGTCCACAAAGAAGAGGGGTTTGTACAGTTGTAAAAACAACTACTCCTAAGAAGCCTAACTCAGCGTTAAGAAAAATCGCAAGAGTAAGACTAACAAATGGATTCGAAGTAACTGCATATATTGGTGGTGTAGGACACAACTTACAAGAGCACAGTGTTGTTCTTATAAGAGGTGGTAGAGTTAAGGACCTTCCTGGTGTTAGATACCATATCGTAAGAGGAGCACTTGACTGTGCAGGAGTAGCTAACAGAATGCAAGGAAGATCAAAGTACGGTGCTAAGAAGCCAAAGGCAAAGAAGTAGTTTAAACTATAAACTACAGTAGTGCTTATCTTCAGCATTTACATAGATTTATAAATTAAGTTTATATAGATGAAGAGGCGAAGCACTTTACGGCAATGTTAATTGCAGAGTACCAATGAACTTAAATTTATTATGTTAAGGAGGGAAGAAAAGTGCCAAGAAAAGGACATATCGCAAAAAGAGATGTATTACCAGATCCAATATACAATTCAAAGGTTGTTACTAAATTAGTAAATAACGTTATGGAAGACGGTAAAAAAGGAGTAGCTCAAAAAATATGCTACGAAGCGTTTGAAATAGTGGCGCAAAAAACAGGCAAAGATGCTTTAGAAGTATTTGAAGAAGCAATGAATAATGTAATGCCTTTATTAGAAGTTAAAGCTAGAAGAATAGGTGGTGCTAACTACCAAGTTCCAATAGAAGTTAGACCTGAAAGAAGACAGACTTTAGGTTTAAGATGGCTTTTAGATGCTTCAAGAAAAAGAGGCGAAAAGGTAATGGCTCAAAGATTAGCTGGAGAATTAATGGATGCAGCTAATAACACAGGAGCAGCTGTTAAGAAGAGAGAAGATACTCATAAGATGGCTGAAGCAAACAAAGCATTTGCTCATTACAGATACTAATAAATACAAACTGTTTTGGACTTTTACCAAAACAGTTTTGTCGAATTTAAAATTACTCGTTGAGAGGAGGAAATACAGATGGCAAGAAAATATCCGTTAGATAAATTCCGTAACTTTGGAATAATGGCTCATATAGATGCTGGTAAGACTACAACTACTGAGCGTATATTATTCTATACTGGAAGAAGTCATAAAATAGGAGAAGTTCACGAAGGTGCAGCTACAATGGACTGGATGGTTCAAGAGCAAGAAAGAGGTATAACAATTACTTCTGCTGCTACTACTTGTGAATGGAGAGGTCACGAATTAAATATAATAGATACTCCAGGTCACGTAGACTTTACGGTTGAAGTTGAAAGATCATTAAGAGTACTTGATGGAGCTGTTACAGTTCTAGATGCAAAGAGTGGGGTTGAACCACAAACTGAAACTGTTTGGAGACAGGCAGATAAATACGGTGTACCAAGAATGATATACGTTAATAAGATGGATGCTACAGGAGCAGACTTCTTTAGATGTATAAACACTGTAAGAGATAGATTAAAGGCTAATGCTGTTCCAATACAAATTCCGGTTGGATCAGAAGATCAATTTAAAGGAATGGTAGACTTAATAACTAATAAAGCTATTATGTTCTACGATGATCTTGGAAAAGATGTTAGATATGAAGAAATACCAGCAGATTTAGCTGATCAAGCAGAAGAATATAGAATGGCTATGTTAGAAGCTATCGCTGAAACTGATGAAGAGTTAATGGAAAAATACCTTGAAGGTGAAGAATTAACTGAAGAAGAAATAATGACTGCTTTAAGAAAAGCTACTATAGCTAATGAAGTAGTTCCATGTATTTGTGGATCATCTTATAAAAACAAAGGTGTTCAACAAATGATTGATGGGGTTGTTGCATTCTTACCATCACCATTAGATATTCCTGCTATTAAGGGAACTACTTTAGAAGGTGAAGAAGAGACAAGAGAATCTTCAGATGAAGCTCCAATGTCAGCTTTAGCATTTAAGATAGCTACTGATCCATTCGTTGGAAAACTTGCTTTCACAAGAATTTACTCAGGTGTTATGCAAAGCGGAACATATGTATTAAATTCTACTAAGGGCAAGAAAGAAAGAATCGGAAGACTTGTTAAAATGCATGCTAACCACAGAGAAGAGGTTGAAGCATTAGAAGCAGGTGAATTAGGAGCAATTATAGGATTAAAGAATACAACTACAGGGGACACTCTTTGTGTAGAAAATGATCCAATAATATTAGAATCAATGGAATTCCCAGAACCAGTTATATCTGTAGCTATCGAGCCAAAGACAAAAGCTGGTCAAGAAAAGATGGGATTAGCATTAGCTAAGTTAGCTGAAGAAGATCCAACATTTAGAACTCACACAGACCAAGAAACAGGCCAAACAATTATAGCAGGTATGGGAGAACTTCACTTAGAAATCATAGTTGATAGATTAACTAGAGAATTCAAAGTTGAATGTAACGTTGGAGCTCCTCAAGTTGCTTACAAAGAAACAATTAGAAAGGCTGTTAAGGCTGAAGCTAAATATGCTAAGCAATCAGGTGGTAAAGGACAATACGGTCACTGTGTTATCGAAATGGAACCAACTGAAGGAGAATATACATTTGAAAATGCTATTGTTGGGGGAGCTATTCCAAAGGAATATATTCCAGCTATAGACAATGGTATTCAAGAAGCTGCTAAAAATGGTATAATAGCAGGATATGAGACTATTAACTTCAAAGTTAAATTAGTTCATGGATCATACCACGAAGTTGACTCATCTGAAATGGCATTCAAAATTGCAGGATCTATGGCATTTAAAAATGCAATGACTAAAGCAGATCCAGTATTACTTGAGCCAGTAGAAAAGGTTGAAGTTACAGTACCAGAAGAATACATGGGAGATGTAATGGGAGATCTTAACTCAAGAAGAGGAAGAATTGAAGGTATGGAAGCTATAAATGGAGCTCAAATAATAAGAGCATTCGTTCCACTTTCAGAAATGTTTGGATACGCAACTACTTTAAGATCAAGAACTCAAGGTAGAGGTACTTACTCAATGGTATTCGATCACTTCGAAGAAGTGCCAAAGAGCATTCAAGAAAAAATTAAAAGCGAAAGAAACTAATTCGCTTTAGTTATAAATTTTAGTAATGTTGCTAATAATTTAATTATAAGTAACATTACTAAAGATAAATTTAGTATATTAATACTAGAGGAAAATTCATATAAGTATAGAAAAATGGAACTAAATTAGATATAATAACTAAGAAGGTTCATATTATTTAATTTCCATAAAGGAGGATTTTACAATGGCAAAGCAAAAATTCGAAAGAAGTAAACCACACGTAAACATTGGAACAATCGGTCACGTTGACCACGGTAAGACAACTTTAACAGCTGCTATCACAACAGTATTAGCAAACAGAGGATTAGCAGAATCATTCAAATATGATGAAATTGATAAGGCTCCAGAAGAAAAAGAAAGAGGAATCACAATCAACACAGCTCACGTTGAATATCAAACAGACAACAGACACTATGCACACGTTGACTGTCCAGGACACGCTGACTATGTTAAGAACATGATTACAGGAGCAGCACAAATGGATGGAGCTATCTTAGTTGTATCAGCAGCAGATGGTCCAATGCCACAAACAAGAGAACACATCCTACTAGCATCAAGAGTTGGAGTTGACTACATAGTAGTATTCTTAAACAAAGCAGATATGGTAGATGATGAAGAATTATTAGAATTAGTAGAAATGGAAGTTAGAGAATTATTATCAGAATACAACTTCCCAGGTGATGATATTCCAATAATTAAGGGATCAGCATTACAAGCTTTAGAAAACCCAACAGATGAAAAAGCAATCGCACCAATCCTAGAATTAATGGATGCTGTAGATAGCTACATCCCAACACCAGAAAGAGCAACAGATAAGCCATTCTTAATGCCAGTAGAAGACGTATTTACAATCACTGGTAGAGGAACAGTTGCTACAGGAAGAGTTGAAAGAGGAGTTCTTCACGTAGGAGACGAAGTAGAAATCGTTGGATTATCAGAAGAAAGCAGAAAAGTAGTAGTAACAGGAATAGAAATGTTCAGAAAGTTACTAGACGAAGCGCAAGCTGGAGATAATATCGGAGCTCTTTTAAGAGGTGTTCAAAGAACAGACATCGAAAGAGGTCAAGTATTAGCAAAAACTGGATCTGTTAAACCACACAACAAGTTCGTAGGTCAAGTATACGTACTTAAGAAAGAAGAAGGTGGAAGACATACTCCATTCTTCGATGGATACAGACCACAATTCTACTTCAGAACAACAGACGTTACTGGATCAATCAAATTACCAGAAGGAATGGAAATGGTTATGCCAGGAGACCACATCGATATGAACGTTGAATTAATCACAAGAGTTGCTATGGACGAAGGATTAAGATTCGCGATCAGAGAAGGTGGAAGAACTGTAGGTTCAGGAGTTGTTACTAGCATAATAGAATAGTAATAATTACTATATAAGTAAATTAATACTTTAATTAATAAATAGAAAATTGTGATCACATTTAGAGAGTAAGGGGACGCTTTTACTCTCTTTTCTTTTTAGGGTATATACGAATTATAAAAATGTTATCATGTGAATAAACTTTTATGATTTTTTTATTTAGTTCAGAAGTGATTCTATTAAGTTTGAGATGACTTTGATAAAATGTAACGGGATAAGCAAAATGAATATAGAAAAAACTTATTTATTAAAGTTTAAATTAAAAAAATATAAAAATTTAAATATTTGTAAATGATTAATATATTGAATTTAGTTAAGAATAATAAATGATATAGAAATATCAGAAAAATTTACTAAAAAAAATATATTGATAAATAAAAGAAACACATATAGAATATATTTGCTAACGAAATTATGTGATAGAATTAATAAAAAATATGCTTTGAAATTTATTAAAAAAAGGTTAAAAAACTCTTGAAAAGCCTATGTAAACATAGTATAATGTAGGAGTTGTATAGCAAACAGCGATGAGTCAGGAGGTTGCCGGACTTCCGGGTTAATTCCTGATGAGTATGTTAGGATCTAGAATCCAACGACAGGGGTTTTGTAAAATACTGTTTCAAAGTAGGAAACACCAGGAACAGTTTATAGAACATCCGCTGTTGTGCGTTAGAAGTAAAGCGTACATGAAAAGGAGGGAAACCAAGATGTCAAAACAAAAAATAAGAATCAGATTAAAAGCTTTTGATCACAATATTTTAGATCAATCAGCTGAAAAAATTGTTGAAACAGCAAAATCAACAGGAGCTAAGGTTGCAGGTCCAGTACCACTACCAACTGAAAAAGATGTTGTTACTATATTAAGAGCTGTTCACAAATACAAAGATTCAAGAGAGCAATTCGAAATCAGAACACACAAGAGATTAATCGATATAGTTAACCCATCACCAAAGACAGTTGATGCGTTAATGAGATTAAACTTACCAGCTGGTGTTGATATCGAAATTAAGCTATAATTAATACTTATTAAATAAACAGTTTGAACTATTATGATTGTCTAACAATCCGCTAATATGTTTAGGAGGTGTAAATACATGAAAAAAGCTATATTAGGAAAGAAAATCGGAATGACTCAAATTTTTGATGTTAACGGAAAAGTTGTTCCTGTAACAGTAGTAGAAGCTGGCCCATGTGTTGTTGTTCAAAAGAAAACTATCGAAAAAGATGGTTATGAAGCAATACAAGTTGGTTTTGGAGACGTAAGAGAGAAATTAGTTAATAAGCCAAAGAAGGGACACTATGCTAAGGCTGGGGTTTCACTAAAGAGAAGATTAAAAGAATTCAGATTAGAAGATTGTTCAGCTTATGAAGTTGGTCAAGAAATTAAGGCTGATTTATTTGAAGTTGGAGAAAAGGTAGATGTATCTGGAGTTTCTAAAGGTAAGGGATTCCAAGGTGTTATCAAGAGATGGAATGCTAATAGAGGACCAATGAGTCACGGTTCTAAATTCCACAGAGCAGTAGGTTCTATGGGAGCTTCATCAGATCCATCAAGAACTTTCAAAAACAAGAATATGCCAGGACATATGGGTGCTGTTAACACAACAGTATTAAACTTAGAAGTAGTTAAGGTTATAGCTGAAAAGAACTTAATACTAATCAAGGGTGGTATCCCAGGACCTAACAAGGGTACAGTAGTAATAAGAAACGCAGTTAAAGCTTAATTTCTGTAGAAAGGAGGAAACAGGATGCCTACAGTAGGATTATTTAATCAAGAAGGAAAACAAGTTGGAGATATCCAATTAAACGATAATGTGTTCGGAGTTGAAGTTAACACAGATGCTATGCATCAAGTTGTTGTTGCTTTATTAGCAAACAAGAGACAAGGAACTCAATCAGCTAAAACAAGAGCTGAGGTTAGAGGAGGCGGAATCAAGCCTTGGAGACAAAAGGGAACTGGTAGAGCAAGACAAGGTTCTATTAGAGCACCTCAATGGATAAAAGGTGGTATTGTTTTTGCACCAAAGCCAAGAGATTATAGAGTTTCAGTGCCAAAGAGTATGAGAAGAGTAGCTATGAAATCTGCTTTAACTAGCAAAGTTCAAGATGGCCAAATGGTAGTACTTGAAGCACTAGCATTAGAAGCTCCAAAGACTAAGAAAATGATTGAAGTTTTAAAAGCATTTGATGCTAAGAAAACTTTAATAGTAACTGGAGAATCTAACGAAGTACTTTACAAATCAGCTAGAAATATTGCTGATGTACAAATTATGCCAGTTAACAACATCAATGTTTATGATTTATTAAAATTTGAAAAATTAATCATAACTAAGGATGCTGTATCAAAAATTGAGGAGGTGTACGCATAATGACAAGCTATGATATTATAAGAAAGCCTGTTATCACTGAAAAGAGTATGACTGCTATGGCAGACAAGAAGTACACTTTCATAGTTCAAATAAATGCTAACAAAGTTCAAATCAAAAAGGCTGTTGAAGAAATCTTCGGCGTTAAGGTTGAGAAAGTTCAAACTTTAAGAACTATGGGAAAAACTAAGAGAATGGGCGTACATGTAGGAAAAAGAGCTGACTTCAAGAAAGCTGTTGTTACTTTAACAGAAGATAGCAAGAGTATTGAATTCTTCGAAGGAATGCAATAAGGCGAATAAAGCATATTATTGGTATTTAGATACCAGAGAAGCTTAAAGTAAGGAGGGAATTTACATGGCAGTTAAAAAGTTTAGACCAACTACCCCATCAAGAAGACAAATGACAATGGCTACTTTTGAAGAAATTACAACAAGTACTCCTGAGAAGTCACTTCTTGTTTCATTAAACAAAACTGGTGGTAGAAATGCTCAAGGTAAAATAACTGTTAGACACCACGGTGGTGGAGCTAAGAGAAAATATAGAATAATAGATTTCAAGAGAAATAAGGATGGTATCCCAGCAAAGGTTGCTACAATAGAATACGATCCAAACAGAACAGCATACATAGCTTTAGTTGTATATGCTGATGGTGAAAAGAGATATATAATTGCTCCAGTTGGATTAAAGGTTGGAGATGTTATAGTTTCTGGAGCAGATGCTGATATTAAAGTTGGTAACGCTCTTCCATTAAAGAATATACCAGTAGGTACTTTTGTACACAATATAGAATTACAAATTGGCAAAGGTGGCCAAATGGTAAGATCAGCTGGTACTTCTGCTCAATTAATGGCTAAAGAAGGTAACTATGCTACATTAAGATTACCTTCAGGTGAAATGAGATATGTTAGAATCGAATGTAGAGCTACAATCGGAACGGTTTCAAATACTACTAACGATATAATCAATATCGGTAAAGCTGGTAGAAAGAGACACATGGGATGGAGACCTACAGTTAGAGGTTCTGTAATGAACCCTTGTGATCACCCTCACGGTGGTGGTGAAGGTAGATCACCTATCGGTAGACCAAGTCCAGTTACTCCATGGGGTAAACCAGCACTTGGATACAAGACTAGAAAGAATAAGAAGTATTCTGACAGATTCATAATAAAGAGAAGAAACGATAAGTAGTATGAAGAGAAGTTAAATTTCTCTTCATGGCTTGTCAGCCTAGAGATTATGAAGGGAGGCAAATTATAGTGAGTAGATCAACAAAAAAAGGGCCTTTTGTACATGAAGGACTTTTAAAGAAAATTGAAGAAATGAATGCTAGTGGAGATAAGAAGGTTGTTAAAACTTGGTCAAGAAGTTCAACAATATTCCCACAAATGATTGGTCATACAATTGCTGTTCACGATGGAAGAAAGCATGTTCCAGTTTTCATAAGTGAAGATATGGTTGGACATAAGCTTGGTGAGTTCGCTTTAACTAGAACTTACAGAGGACACGATTATGACGAAAAAGCAGCAAGAAAAAGAAAGTAATCCCGGAAAGGAGGAACATAAATGGAAGCTAGAGCTATAGCTAAATATGTTAGAATGTCTCCAACAAAAGTAGGAGTAGTTCTTGATTTAATAAGAGGAAAAAATATTCAAGAGGCTTTCGCTATTTTACAATATACTCCAAAAGATGCAGCTGTTGTTATAAACAAAGTTTTAAAATCAGCTGTTGCTAATGCAGAAAATAATCACGAAATGGATGTAGAAAGATTATATGTAGCAGAAGCATTCGTTGGTGCAGGTCCAACACTTAAGAGATTTAGACCAATGGACCACGGTAAAGCATTTAGAATTAACAAAAGAACAAGTAACATTACACTTGTAGTTAAAGAAAGAGCTTAGAAAGAAGGAGGGAAATCAAGTGGGTCAAAAAGTACATCCTCACGGACTTAGAGTAGGAGTTATCAAAGATTGGGATGCTAAATGGTATGCTTCAAAGAAGAACTTTGCAGACAATCTAATAGAAGATAACAAAATAAGAGAATTCGTAAAGAAGGAACTTTTCTCAGCTGGTATTTCAAAGATTGAAATTGAAAGAGCTGCTAAGAGAGTTAAATTAAATATATATACTGCTAAACCAGGTGTTATAATCGGAAAAGGTGGAGCAGGAATTGAAGCTTTAAAAGCTAAATTAGCTAAAGTAGTTGATAATAAGAATTTATTAATCAACATAGTTGAAGTTAAAAATGCTGAAGCAAATGCCCAATTAATGGCAGAAAACATAGCTGCTCAATTAGAAAAAAGAGTATCATTCAGAAGAGCTATGAAACAAAGCATCCAAAGAGCTATGAGACTTGGAGCTAAAGGTGTTAAAACAGCTTGTTCAGGTAGATTAGGTGGAGCTGAAATAGCTAGAACAGAACAATATCATGAAGGAACAATTCCACTACAAACTTTAAGAGCAGATATTGATTATGGATTTGCAGAAGCTGATACAACTTATGGAAAGATCGGCGTAAAAGTTTGGGTTTATAATGGAGAAGTTCTTCCAACTAAAAAAGTTGAAAAGAAGGAAGAAGTTAACGCATAAGAAAGGAGGAATTAGTCATGTTAATGCCTAAAAGAGTTAAGCATCGTAAGGTACAACGTGGTAGAATGAAAGGGAAAGCTACAAGAGGTAATTTCCTTGCATACGGAGATTTTGGTATTCAAGCTACAACATGTGGTTGGATAACTAGTAATCAAATTGAATCTGCCAGAATTGCTATAAACAGATATATAAGAAGAGGAGGAAAACTTTGGATAAAGATTTTCCCAGATAAGCCAGTAACTGAAAAACCAGCTGAAACAAGAATGGGTTCAGGTAAGGGTTCACCAGAATACTGGGTAGCAGTAGTTAAACCTGGTAGAGTTTTATTTGAATTATCAGGAGTTAATGAAGAAGTTGCAAGAGAAGCTATGAGACTTGCATCACACAAACTTCCTGTAAAGTGTAAGTTCGTTACAAGAAGAGATTTTGAGGAAATGGGTGGTGAAGAATAATGAAGGCTAGAGAATTAAAAGAATTAAGAGCAAATAATCCTCAAGATTTAAAGGTTAAATTAAATGACCTTAAAGCTGAATTATTCAACTTAAGATTCCAATTAGCTACAGGTCAATTAGAAAATCCTATGAGAATAAGAGAAGTAAAAAAATCTATAGCCCAAATCAAAACCATCATTAGAGAAGAAGAGATCAGGGCTTTCGAGCAGTAAATCTGAAAGGAGGTAACTCTTAATGGAAAGAGGATTAAGAAAGAAAAGAATAGGTAGAGTTGTTTCAGATAAAATGGATAAAACAATAGTTGTTGCTGTTGAAACTAAGGTTAGACACCCATTATATGGAAAAACAGTTAATAGAACAACTAAGTTTAAAGCTCATGATGAAAACAATGAAGCTAAAATTAATGATAGAGTTTTAATTATGGAAACTAGACCATTATCTAAAGATAAGAGATGGAGACTTGTTGAAATAGTTGAAAAAGCTAAATAGGCTTTAAGTCTGAAAGGAGGGTAATTCAATGATACAACAACAAACCTTACTAAAAGTAGCAGATAACTCAGGTGCAAAGGAAATAATGTGCATAAGAGTTTTAGGCGGTTCAAAAAGAAAGTTCGGTAACATTGGAGATGTAATAGTTGCTAGCGTTAAAAGTGCAACACCAGGCGGAGTTGTTAAAAAAGGAGACGTTGTAAAGGCTGTTATAGTTAGATCAGTTAGAGGATTAAGAAGAGCTGATGGTTCATACATTAAGTTTGATGAAAATGCAGCTGTTATTATAAAGGATGATAAGCAACCAAGAGGAACTCGTATCTTCGGACCAGTTGCTAGGGAGCTAAGAGATAACGAATTTAACAAGATTTTATCATTAGCACCTGAAGTTCTATAATGGAGGAGGTGTCTTATTTGAAGGTACATGTTAGAAAAAACGACACAGTTGTAGTTGTTTCTGGTAAAGATAAAGGTAAAACTGGTGAAGTTTTAAAGGTATATCCTAAAACAGGTAAAGTTATTGTTCAAGGAGTTAATATAATTAAAAAGCACCAAAAGCCAAGCAGAACAAACATGCAAGGTGGAATAGTTGAAAGAGAAGGAGCTATATACAGCTCAAAAGTTATGTTATACTGCACAAAGTGCAAAAATGCTACAAGAATTAGTAACAAAATATTAGAAGATGGTACTAAAGTTAGAATTTGTAAGAAGTGCGGAGAAACATTCTAAAATCTGAAAGGAGGTACTAAATTATGACAACAAGACTTCAAGAAAAGTATCAAAAAGAAGTAATTCCAGCTATGATTGAAAAGTTCGGATATAAAAATATAATGGAAGTTCCAAAGCTTGAAAAGATAGTTATCAACATGGGTGTTGGAGAAGCTAAGGACAATCAAAAAATATTAGAAGCTGCAGTTAATGATTTAAGCATCATTGCAGGTCAAAAGCCAATCTTAACAAGAGCGAAGAAATCAGTTGCTAACTTTAAGATTAGAGAAAATATGGCTTTAGGATGTAAGGTTACATTAAGAAAAGCAAAGATGTATGAGTTTGCTGATAAGTTAATGACAATTGCTCTTCCAAGAGTTAGAGACTTCAGAGGAGTTTCAAGCAAAGCCTTTGATGGTAGAGGAAACTACTCATTAGGAGTTAAAGAGCAATTAATATTCCCAGAAATCGAGTATGATAAAATAGACAAGGTTAGAGGAATGGATATAATCTTCGTAACAACAGCTAATACTGACGAAGAAGCAAGAGAATTATTAAGATTCCTTGGTATGCCATTCGCTCAATAATAAGGAGGGGAAACCGTGGCACGTAAAGCTATTATAGAAAAGTGGAAAAAAGAACCTAAATATAAAACAAGAGCTTATACAAGATGCAGAATATGTGGAAGACCACATTCAGTATTAAAGAAGTTTGGTATATGCCGTATATGTTTTAGAGAACTTGCTTACAAGGGCCAAATCCCTGGTTGTAAGAAAGCAAGTTGGTAAAAAACAGATATAGTGAAAGGAGGCACATTAAATGGTTATGACAGATCCTATCGCAGATTTGCTAACTCGTATAAGAAACGCAAATGCTGTAAGACATGAAGTAGTAGAAGTTCCTTCATCAAACGTGAAGAAGGCTATTGCAAATATATTATTACAAGAGGGATATATTAAAGAATTAGAGGAATATAACGATGGTGTTGTTCCAATGTTAAGAATATCTCTTAAGTATGGTGCAGATAAAGAAAGAGTTATAACTGGTATAAAGAGAATTTCTAAACCAGGACTAAGAGTTTACTGCAAGAAAGATGAAATTCCAAAGGTATTAAGCGGACTAGGTATTGCTATAATCTCAACTTCAGCTGGATTATTAGTTGATAGAGAAGCAAGAAAAGCTGGATTAGGCGGAGAAGTAGTTTGCTACGTTTGGTAATTATAAATTAGAAAGTAACTAGATTAACATATATAAGAACAAGTAAAACAGGAGGTGCGATTATGTCAAGAGTAGGTAGATTACCTATAACTATACCTGCAGGCGTAACTGTAGCTGTTTCAGCAGATAACGTTGTTTCAGTTAAGGGTCCAAAGGGCGAACTTGTTAAAGCTATGAACAAAGACATGAATATAGCAGTTGAAAATAACCAAGTTGTTGTTACTAGACCTAGCGATCAAAAAGAGCACAGAGCTCTTCACGGATTAACTAGAGCATTAATCAACAACATGATAATCGGAGTTGAAAAAGGATTTGAAAAGAGCTTAGAATTAATCGGTGTTGGTTATAGAGCTCAATTACAAGGAAAGAAACTTGTAATGAACTTAGGATATTCACATCCAGTTGAAATAGAACCAATTGAAGGTATTACTTTCGAAACTCCAGCTGCAACTAAAGTAGTTGTTAAGGGAATAGATAAAGAAAAAGTTGGAGCAGCAGCGGCTGATATCAGATCATGGAGAAAGCCTGAACCATATAAGGGTAAAGGAATTAAGTACGATAACGAAGTAATCAGACGTAAAGAAGGTAAAACTGGTAAGAAATAATAGAAAGGAGTGAAACCTTTATGTTTAAGAAGGTAGACAGAAAAGCTAGTAGAGAAAGACGTCACCTAAGAGTACGTAAGAAAATTTCTGGTACTCCTGAAAGACCAAGACTTTCAGTATATAGAAGTGAAAAAAATATATATGCTCAAATTATAGATGATGTTAATTCAGTAACATTAGTTTCAGCTTCAAGCTTAGATAAAGCAGTAGATGTTAAAGTAGGCGGAAACAAGGAAGCTGCTAAATTAGTTGGTGAATTAATAGCTAAAAAAGCTTTAGAAAAAGGAATCTCAGAAGTAGTATTCGACAGAGGTGGATACGTATATCACGGAAGAGTTCAAAGTTTAGCTGAAGCTGCAAGAGAAGCAGGCTTAAAATTCTAATAAACAAGGAGGGAAATACATGAGAATCGATCCTAGCACACTAGACCTTAAGGAAAAGGTTGTTAATATAAACAGAGTAACTAAGGTTGTTAAGGGTGGTAGAAACTTCAGATTCAGCGCTTTAGTAGTTGTAGGTGACGAAAACGGACACGTAGGCGTTGGAATGGGTAAGTCAATAGAAATCCCAGAAGCAATTAAAAAAGGAATAGAAGACGCTAAGAAAAACTTAGTAAGTGTTGCAATAGTTGGAACAACTGTTCCTCATCAAATATATGGAAAATTCGGAACTGGTAAAGTTCTTATAATGCCGGCTAAAGAAGGTACAGGAGTTATCGCTGGAGGTCCAGCTAGATCTGTATTAGAATTAGCAGGTTTAAAGGATGTTAGGGCTAAGTCATTAGGTTCAAACAATCCAAAAAACATGGTAAATGCTACAATCAACGGTTTAGCAAGCTTAAGAACAGCTGAAGATATAGCTAAATTAAGAGGCAAAACTGTTGAAGAAATTTTAGGTTAGGAGGGAAAAGCAATGGCAAAAATTAAAGTTACTCTTGTTAAGAGTTTAATTGGAAGAAAAAAAGACCATATTGCTACTGCACATGCCCTTGGACTAAAAAAGATCGGTAAGACAGTAGAACATGAAGAAACTCCTCAAATCAGAGGAATGATTAATAAAGTTGACTATCTACTTAAAGTAGAAGAAGTTTAAAAAAAGAGGAGGTGCATTGAGTAATGAAACTTCATGAATTAAAACCAGCAGCTGGAAGTAAAAAAGCTCCTAAAAGAGTTGGTAGAGGTACTGGTTCAGGTTTAGGTAGAAATGCTGGAAAAGGTGAAAAAGGCCAAAAGGCTAGATCAGGTGGTGGAGTAAGACCAGGATTTGAAGGTGGTCAAATGCCATTATATAGAAGACTTCCTAAGAGAGGCTTCACAAATATATTTGCTAAACAATATGTTAGCATTAATGTTGATAGATTAAATATATTTGAAAATGGTACTGAAATAACTCCAGAAGTTTTACTTGAAAGAAGAGTTATCAGTAAGGTAAAAGACGGCGTTAAGATTTTAGGAAACGGCACATTAGAGAAAAGCCTAACTGTTAAAGGATGTAAGTTTTCAAAATCAGCAGCTGAAAAGATAGAAGCAGCTGGAGGAAAAGTTGAGGTGATTTAGTATGCTATCAACCCTACGTAATGCCTGGAAGGTTCCCGAATTAAGAAAGAGATTTTTATGGACTATATTTTTAATTGCAATTTTCAGGATAGGAACACATATTCCTGTTCCTGGAATTGACACAACTGTTTTAAATAGTTTAGCAAGTAGTGGAACAATATTTGGTTTCTATGATTTAATATCAGGAGGAGCATTTAGACAATTTAGTATATTTGCTTTAAGTGTTACACCTTATATTAATGCTTCTATAATAGTACAACTATTAACTATAGCTATTCCTTCATTAGAACAACTTTCAAAAGAAGGTGAAGAAGGAAGAAAGAAAATTCAAAAGATTACAAGAATTTTATCAATAGTTATTGGATTTATTCTTGCTTTTGGAACATATAGTATGGTTGCCGCTAGAGGTGCCGTAACAGGAATGCCTTGGGCTGAAATTATTGTTGTTTTAATAGCATTAGTTGCAGGTTCAACATTCTGTATGTGGTTAGGAGATCAAATCACAGCTAAAGGATTTGGAAATGGTATATCCATATTAATATTCGTAAATATAGTATCTCAGTTACCTATAACTTTAATGTCATTATTTACATTAAAGGATCAAGGAAAAATTACTATAATTGAAATTTTATTATTTGTTGCTGCTGCAATTGTATTATTAGGAATAGTAATATTCTTCTCACTAGCAGAAAGAAGAATTCCTGTTCAATATGCTGGTAAGGCTGTTGGCTCTAAGGTTATGAGAGGCCAAAGCACTCATATTCCTTTAAGTATAATAGGATCAGCTGTTATAGCAATAATCTTTGCTATGTCAGTGATGATGTTCCCTAAGACAATTGCTGAGTTTTTCCCAAGTCACAACTGGGCAATTTGGATAACAAGTAGTAGTTATAGTATATTTAATGAAACAACTTGGATGTATCCAGTAGTTTATGCATTATTAACTATATTCTTTACTTGGTTCTATACACAAATTACATTCAAGCCAGATGAAATGGCAGAAAATCTTCACAAATCAGCTGGATTTGTGCCAGGAATAAGACCGGGCGAGGCAACAGAAAAATATTTTGAAAAAGTACTTACAAAAGTATCTTTAATTGGAGGAGTATTTGCTGCTTTACTAGCAATACTACCAATATTAATTTCAAATTCACAACTACAAGGAATTCAATTTGGTGGAACATCATTATTAATTATGGTTGGTGTTGGACTTGATTTCTCAAGACAATTAGATTCACAATTAGTAATGAGACATTATCAAGGATTCTTAAAATAGATTAATAATGGAGATGATGCCCGTGAAGATAGTATTATTAGGTCCTCCTGGAGCAGGTAAGGGAACACAGGCAAAATCAATTAGTAATAGATACTCAATACCACATATTTCTACAGGAGATATATTTAGAAAGAACATTTCTGAAAATACTCCTCTAGGAATAGAAGCTAAGAAGCACATCGATAAAGGACAGTTAGTACCTGATGAAGTTACTATTAATATGGTAAAAGATAGGCTAGAACAAGATGACTGTAAAAATGGATATTTATTAGATGGTTTTCCAAGGACAGTTAATCAAGCAGAAGCTCTTCAAGAATTTCTTTTAGGAAGAAATGAAGGAATTGATACAGCTTTATTAATTGAAGTACCTACTGGATTTATTTTAGAAAGAATGACTGGTAGAAGAGTATGTCCATCATGTGGAGCTAGCTATCATATAAAATTTAATCCACCAACTATAGCAGATAAATGTGATGTTTGTGGAAGTGATATAATCCAAAGAAAAGATGATACAGAAGAAACTGTATCTGAAAGACTTGATGTGTATGAGAGACAAACACAACCACTGATTGATTTTTATAAAGAAAGAAACTTACTTTCAATTGTAGATGGAACGAAAGCTATTAATGAAGTATTCGAAGGTATCTGCAGTATCTTAGGGAGTGTTGAATAGTGATTTTCATTAAAAACAACAAAGAAATAGACCTAATGAGAAAAGCAGGTAAAATAGTAGCAGAAACATTGCTATTAGTTGAGGAAAAAGTAAGACCAGGAATAACTACTGCTGAATTAGACAGAATAGCAGAAGAATTTATAACTAAGCATGGAGCGAAGCCTTCATTTAAAGGGCTGTATGGTTTTCCAGCTTCACTATGTATATCTGTTAACGAGCAAGTAGTTCATGGGATCCCAGGAGGTTATGTATTAAAAGATGGAGATATAATTAGTGTGGACTGTGGAGCTAATATAAATGGCTTTCACGGAGATGCTGCTAGAACATTTGCTGTAGGTAATATCAGTGAAGAAGCTAATAAGTTAATTAATGTAACTAAAGAAAGTTTTTTTAAAGGTATTGAATATGCAAAGGTTGAAAACAGACTTACTGATATATCACATGGAATACAAAGCTACGTTGAAGCTTCAGGCTTTTCTGTAGTAAGAGATTTCGTAGGACACGGTATAGGTAGAGTTGTACACGAAGATCCAGAAGTACCTAATTATGGTCTTCCGGGAAGAGGACCTAAGTTAGTAGAGGGAATGGCTTTAGCCATTGAACCTATGGTTAATGTAGGCAGCTATAAAGTTAAAACATTAAGCAATGATTGGACTGTAGTAACTAGTGATGGAAGTCTATCTGCACACTACGAAAATACAATTGTAATTTTACCAGATGGACCCGAAATATTAACACTGATTAAATAAGTGTTGCTTAGTTATAAATTCGCATGATACCAAAAGGTGGCTTGTAGATTTATGGCTAAGGTAATCATTGAGGTGAAAAGTTTGCAAAACAATGACTTAATTGGGAAAGTGGTTCTTTCAAGAAGCGGAAGAGATAAAAATTATTTATATGTTGTAATAGGACATTTAAGTGATGACTATGTAATTCTGAGTAATGGGAGTACTAAAACAGTTCAGATGCCTAAACATAAGAATCTAAAACATATAGATGTTTTAGATGATGTAGATGATGAGATTAAAGCATCTATCATATCAAAGGATAGAGGTACTGATTTAAAAATAAAGAGATTTCTAAAACTTAAAGGCATTGTTAAGGAGGGTTGATTACCTTATGTCAAAAGATGATGTAATAGAAATGCAAGGTACTGTACTAGAAGCATTACCAAATGCTATGTTCCAAGTTGAACTAGAGAGTGGTCACAAGATTCTAGCACATATTTCAGGAAAATTAAGAATGAACTTCATAAGAATTTTACCTGGAGATAAGGTTACAATAGAACTTTCTCCATATGATCTAACAAGAGGTAGAATTACATGGAGAGCTAAATAAAAGTGAAAAAATAACCACTAAGTATTACAAGGAGGGTTAGCGATGAAAGTAAGACCATCAGTTAAGCCTATTTGCGAAAAGTGCAAGATTATAAGAAGAAAAGGAAAAGTAATGGTTATCTGTGAAAATCCTAAGCACAAGCAAAAACAAGGCTAATACAATCAAAGTATAGGCAAAAAAAGTATAATTTTACTATGTATATCGTATTGACTTTTCAGTTAAAGTCAAATATGATTATATAGGCATTTAAATAAGTAGATAAATTTTAGGTGCGGCTGACAGTAGAGAATAACTCTATTGACCTAGGATTTTATTATATAAATACACATATATAATAAAAGTGTATGCATTTCAATATCAGGAGGTGTAAGTTTTAATGGCAAGAATTTCAGGCGTAGACCTACCAAGAGAAAAAAGAGTTGAAATAGGTCTAACATATATATACGGTATAGGACTTTCTACTTCACACAAGATTTTAGCAGAAACAGGAGTAAATCCTGATACAAGAGTTAAAGATCTTAGTGAAGATGAAATAACAAAAATCAGAGAATACGTAAAGACTTTAACAATTGAAGGTGACTTAAGAAGAGAAGTTGCATTAAATATTAAAAGATTAGTAGAAATTGGATGTTATAGAGGAATCAGACACAGAAAAGGTCTTCCAGTTAGAGGTCAAAAGACTAAGACTAACGCTAGAACTAGAAAAGGTCCAAAGAAAACTATCGCAAATAAGAAGAAGTAGTGAGGAGGGAATTCGATGGCTCAAAAAGTTAAAAAGACTAGAAGAAGAAAAGAAAGAAAGAATATTGAGCATGGTGCTGCACACATCAAATCAACTTTCAATAACTCAATAGTTACTTTAACTGATGCGGCAGGAAATGCTTTATCATGGTCAAGTGCGGGAGCTCTAGGCTTCAGAGGATCAAGAAAGAGCACTCCATTCGCAGCTCAAATGGCAGCAGAAACAGCAGCTAAAGCAGCTATGGAACATGGCTTAAAAAGTATAGAAGTATATGTAAAGGGACCAGGTGCTGGTAGAGAAGCAGCAATCAGATCTTTACAAGCGGCAGGATTAGAAGTAACTTTAATTAAAGATGTTACTCCAATCCCACATAACGGATGTAGACCACCAAAGAGAAGAAGAGTCTAGTATTCATATAGGAGGTGTAATTAATGGCAAGATATACTGGAGCTACATGTAGATTATGTAGAAGAGAAGGTATGAAGTTATTCCTTAAAGGGGATAGATGTTATACAGATAAATGTGCTTTTGTTAGAAGAAGTTATGCACCAGGACAACATGGAGCAGCTAAGAAGAAATTATCTAACTACGGAGTACAATTAAGAGAAAAGCAAAAAGCTAGAAGAATATACGGAGTATTAGAAGGCCAATTCAGAACTTATTATGAAAAGGCTGAACATATGAAAGGTATTACAGGTGAAAACTTACTTAAGTTATTAGAAATGAGATTAGATAACGTTGTTTATAGATTAGGATACGGTGCTTCAAGAGCTGAAGCTAGACAATTAGTTACTCATGGACATTTCTTAGTAAATGGTAAGAAAGTTGATATTCCTTCATATAAAGTTTCTGCTAATGACGAAATTTTAGTTACAGAAAAGAGCAGAGGAACTGAAAAATTCAAGACATTTATAGAAAATCCTAAGACATTACCAAAATGGTTAGAAGCAAATGTTGAAAATTATTCAGGTAAAGTTATTGCTGAACCAACAAGAGAAGATATTGACGTACCAGTTAATGAAACTCTTATCGTTGAGTTATACAGCAAATAATAGTTTAATATTTGTATTGTTAAGATTTATCTTACAATACAAATATATAAGCAATTGCCCTCAGAATAATGTTGCCATTTAAGATATAAGGAGGGTTTGTGCATGTTAGAAATAGAAAAGCCAATAATTGAATGTATAGAGACAAATGAAGATGGTACTTATGGTAAATATGTAGTTGAACCGTTAGAAAGAGGATATGGTATAACACTTGGAAATGCTCTAAGAAGAATACTTTTATCATCACTTCCAGGTGCAGCTCCAACATCAGTTAAAATTGATGGAGTACTACATGAATTTTCGACTGTACAAGGGGTTAAAGAAGATGTTACAGAAATAATATTAAACATCAAATCTTTAGCTTTAATAATGAATGGTGAAGGTCCAAAGACAATATATATAGATGCTCAAGGACCAGGAGAAGTTACAGGTGCAGATATAAAGACTGATGGAGATGTTGAAGTTATAAGCAAGGATCTTCATATTGCTACATTAGATGATAATGGTAAGTTATATATGGAAATAACAGTTAATAGAGGAAGAGGATATGTTACTCAAAATAAAAATAAGAGTGAAGATCTTCCATTATCAGCTATTGCTGTAGACTCAATTTATACACCAGTTAAAAGAGTTAACTTTACTGTTGAGAATACAAGAGTAGGTCAAATTACTGACTATGATAAGTTAACATTAGAAATCTGGACTAATGGAACTATTAAGATAGATGAAGCTATAAGCTTATCAGCAAAAATTCTTATAGAGCATTTTAAATTATTTATGTCATTAGGAGATAGTACTAATGATGTAGAGATTATGATAGAAAAAGAAGAAGATAAGAAAGAAAAAGTACTAGAGATGACTGTTGAAGAGCTAGATTTATCAGTTAGATCATATAACTGCTTAAAGAGAGCTGGAATTAATACAGTTCAAGAACTTGCTGGAAAGTCAATGGATGACATGATGAAGGTAAGAAATCTAGGAAAGAAATCTTTAGAGGAAGTCGAAAGAAAGCTTAAGGAATTAGGCTTAGGATTAAGACTAAACGATGAGTAAGGAGGTAAATCCATATGGCAGGTTATCGTAAATTAGGTCGTCCTACTGACCAAAGAAGAGCTATGCTAAGAAGCCTTGTTACAAGCTTTTTAAAGCATGGTAAAATAGAAACAACTGAAACAAGAGCAAAAGAAACTAGAAAATTAGCTGAAAAGATGATCACTTTAGCAAAAAGAGGTGACCTTCACGCTAGAAGACAAGTTTTAGCTTTTGTTAATGAAGAAGAAGTAGTTCAAAACCTATTTGACAATGTTGCTCCAAAGTACGCTGAAAGAAATGGTGGATACACTAGAATGTACAAAAAAGGCCCAAGAAGAGGGGATGGAGCTGAAGTTGTTATACTTGAATTAGTATAATATGTAGGGGATTAAGTGATACAACTTAGTCCCCATTTTTGTATATAAAAAATTAAATATTATATAAGAACTTAAAAATTTATTTTTAAATTAATTGTAATTAAAGAAATGTATATTATAATATTCTTATGTTAATGTATATACACCAATTGAGTCTTTATATAATACTTAATGAAAGTTAAGCGATAGAAGGAGGGCTATATTGTGAAAGAAGCAATGATTAAATGTGATAATGTATCTTTTAAATATAGGGTAAATGAAGGAGAAGAAGAACGATATGCTGTTAATGGTGTAAGTCTTCAAGTTGAAAAAGGAGAATTTTTAGTAATATTAGGCCATAATGGTTCAGGGAAGTCAACAATTGCTAAACATATGAATGCTCTTTTACTACCCTCTGAAGGAACAGTAATAGTAGATAATCTGAATACTTTAGATCCAAATAATTTATGGAAAATAAGATCCAAGTCAGGTATGGTATTTCAAAATCCAGATAACCAATTAGTAGCTACTATAGTTGAAGAAGATGTTGCCTTTGGACCAGAGAATCTTGGGGTTCCACCAGAAGAAATAAGAAAAAGAGTAGATGAAAGTTTAAAAAAGGTTGGAATGTATGAGTATAGAAGACATGCACCACATTTGCTTTCAGGAGGTCAAAAACAAAGAGTAGCTATAGCTGGAGTGTTAGCAATGAAACCAGAATGTATAATTTTTGATGAACCAACAGCTATGTTAGATCCATCAGGAAGAAAAGAAGTATTAAAAAATATCAAAGATATAAATGAAAACTATGGAATAACTATAGTGCTTATAACTCATTATATGGATGAAGCAGCTCAAGCGGATAGGGTAATAGTTATGGATGATGGAAAGATAATATTAGAAGGTAAACCAAGAGAAGTATTTTCTAATGTTAAGAAAATGAAGGAAATAGGGTTAGATGTCCCTCAAGTTACAGAACTATGCTATGAATTAAAGAATACTGGGATAAATATAGATACAAATATTTTAAATGTAGATGAGATGGTGAATGCGATATGTCAATTAAAATAGAAAACTTATTACATGTTTATATGCCAAAGTCACCTTTTGAAAAAGTGGCTTTAAATAATGTCAATATAGAAATAAATGAAGGGGAATTTGTTGCCCTTATAGGTCATACAGGCTCAGGAAAATCAACTTTAATTCAACATATGAATGGATTACTTAAACCTACTTCAGGAAGGATAATAGTTGATGGACAGGATATAACAAAAGATGGAGTAAAGCTAAGTGACATAAGAAAAAAAGTAGGATTAGTATTCCAATATCCAGAATATCAGTTGTTTGAAGAAACAATAGAGAAGGATATTGAGTATGGGCCTAGAAATTTAGGACTTGAACAAGAGGAAATTACAGAAAGAGTCAAAAAGGCTATGAAAATGGTAGGCTTAGATTACGAAAGTTACAGAAATAAGTCCCCTTTTGATTTAAGTGGTGGACAAAAGAGAAGGGTTGCTATAGCAGGGGTAATTGCCATGGAGCCAAAGGTACTTATTTTGGATGAACCTACAGCTGGATTAGATCCTAAAGGTAGAGATGATATTTTAGATCAAATAAAAAATTTACATGATGAATATAAGATGACTATTATATTAGTTAGCCATAGCATGGAGGATGTTGGTAAACTTGCAAAAAGGATTATAGTTATGAATAATGGTGAAGTTGCGTTACAAGGAACTCCAGCTAGAGTTTTTAAAGAAGTTGAAACTTTAGAGAAAATAGGATTAGCAGTACCACAAGTAACTTATCTTATGAGAGCTTTGAGACAAAAAGGTTTTAATGTGTCAGATGAAGTTTATACTATTAGTCAAGGAAAAGAGGAATTACTAAAATTATTAAAGGAAATTAAAAACTAGGGGGATCAGAAATGATAAAAGATATAACTATAGGTCAATACATACCAGGCGAAACCTTTGTTCATAAGTTGGATCCTAGGACTAAAATAATTTTATCAATTTTATTTATTATTTCTTTATTTATCGTAGATAAATTTGTTGGATATATTTTAATAGTTGGATTTTTAGCATTGACAGTATATGTTGCTAAACTGCCACCTAGATATTTATACAAAGGGCTGAAACCAGTATTTTTTCTAATAATTTTTACTGCAGTTTTAAATGTATTTATGATAAAGGGAACAGCAGATTCATTAATTTTTGAGCTTGGGTTTATAAAGGTCTATACTGAAGGATTAAGAACAGCAGCATTTATGGCATTAAGGCTTATATTCTTAATTATGGGAACTTCAGTATTAACATTAACCACATCACCAATAGAATTAACAGATGGGATAGAAAGATTATTAAGACCTATTGGAAAAGAAATGGCGCATGAGCTTGCTATGATGATGACAATAGCATTAAGATTTATACCAACTTTAATGGATGAAACAGATAAAATTATGATGGCTCAAAAGGCAAGGGGAGCTGATTTTGAAAGTGGTGGATTAATCCAAAAGGCAAAGAGTTTAATACCACTATTAGTTCCTTTATTTATAAGTTCTTTCAGGAGAGCAGATGAACTTGCTATGGCAATGGAAGCTAGAGCTTATAGAGGTGGTGCTGGGAGAACAAGAATGAAAGAGTTGAGATTTTCTAATAAGGATACTATAGCTTTTTTAATATTTTTAGTGTTGTTTATAGGAAGTTTAATAGTTAGATTTATACTATAAGAAAATAAAGGTGATAATATTATGAGAAATATTAAGCTTACTTTAGAATATGATGGAACTAATTATTTAGGTTGGCAAAAGCAAAAAGTAGGAACAACTTTACAGGGAGCTTTAGAAGAAGCTATTAAACTTTTAACTAATGAAGAAGTTGAAGTTACAGGTAGTTCTAGAACTGATGCTGGTGTCCATGCAAAAGGATTTGTAGCTAATTTTAAAACAAATAGTAAGATACCAGCTGAAAAGTATAGAGAAGCCATAAATCATAAATTGCCTGATGATATTATAATTTTGAAGTCTGAAGAAGTAGAAGAAGAATTTCATTCACGATATGATGCTAAAGGAAAAACTTATTCTTATTCTATATTAAACAGGGATATTCCATCGGCAATATATAGAAACTATTTATATCATGTAAAACGAAAATTAGATGTAGAATATATGAATGAAGCTTGCAAGTATTTTATTGGCACTCATGACTTTTCTGCTTTTAAAACAAGTGGAAGCTCAGTTAAGACAACAGTAAGAACAATAACGGAGTTATATGTAGAAGAAACTGGAGATATAATAAAAATTTATGTAACAGGTGATGGATTTTTATATAATATGGTTAGAATAATAGTTGGAACACTTATTATGGTAGGATTAAATAAAATTGAACCAGTAGAAATAAAAGATATTATTGATAGTAAAGAAAGAGATAAAGCAGGAATATGCGTTCCTGCCAATGGTTTAGTACTAGAAAAAGTATATTATTAAAATAAAAAAATAATTGAAATAATGGAACAAAATATATTGACACACCCGTATGCGTGTATTATAATAGTTTTGTTTGTTAGAATAATTTATGTATATAAGATCCACTAGCCCCGGGTCTTGACATAAAAGCAGTTACTTAAAAAAAGTAAGGCACAAATGTAAGTTCAGGGAGGGAAAAACATGAAATCATACATCGCTAAGGCGCAAGAAGTTGAAAGAAAATGGTATGTTGTTGATGCTGCTGGTAAGCCACTAGGAAGAGTTGCTAGCCAAGTTGCTTCAATTTTAAGAGGAAAAAATAAACCAACATTTACACCAAATGTTGACTGCGGAGATTTCGTTATAGTAATCAATGCTGAAAAAGTTGTTTTAACTGGTAAGAAGTTAGATCAAAAATTAATGAGAAAGCATAGCTTATATCCAGGTGGATTAAAGGAAACTCCATACAGAGAAGTATTAGCTAAGAAGCCTGAATTCGCTTTCGAAGAAGCTGTAAGAAGAATGCTTCCAACAGGTGTTTTAGGAAGAAAAATGCTTAAGAAGTTAAAAGTATACAGAGGTACTGAGCATGGACATGATGCTCAAAAACCAGAAGTACTTGAGTTAAAGTACTAATACATGCTCGGGAGGAGGAATAAAAATGGCAAAAGTTCAATACATGGGAACTGGAAGAAGAAAAAAATCAATAGCAAGAGTTAGACTTGTACCAGGAAGTGGTAAAGTTATTATAAATAACAGAGAAATAGAAAACTATTTCGGATTAGAAACTTTAAGAATGATCGTTAATCAACCATTAGTTTTAACAGAAACTAAAGACAGATTCGACGTTTTAGTTAACGTTCACGGTGGTGGATTCACAGGTCAAGCTGGAGCAATAAGACACGGAATAACTAGAGCTTTAATAAAATCTGATGAAAACTTAAAGTCAGAATTAAAGAAGGCTGGTTTCGTAACTAGAGATCCAAGAATGAAGGAAAGAAAGAAATACGGTCTTAAGAAAGCAAGAAGAGCTCCACAATTCTCAAAGAGATAATATTTGGAAGCTTACAAACCTCGCAACCCATATGGTTGCGAGGTTTATTTTATATATATAAATATTATGATAGATTAATATTAAAGTAATTTTATAAAGATAATATTAAAATTGGATATTTGAAAAAATTACCACATTAAAATGGCTTTAAATGTATGTTTAATTACTTAACAAATGTTAAGAAATAATGTAAACTTATTTTGTAAAAATATTGTTGAAAAGGAGAATAACTTTGGAATCATTAATGGTTATAATAAAGTTACTTGGTGGTTTAGGACTATTTATTTATGGAATGAAGATCATGGGGGATGGTCTAGAAAATGCTGCTGGAGATGGATTAAAGTCAATTCTTGAAAAAGTGACGAAAAATCCAATTATTGCTGTTATAGTAGGTGCAATAGTTACAGCAGTTATTCAAAGTAGCAGTGCCACAACAGTAATGGTGGTGGGTTTTGTTAATGCAGGCCTTATGAACTTGGCTCAGGCAGCAGGCATTATAATGGGAGCTAATATAGGTACTACAATTACAGCGCAACTCGTTGCATTTAAGTTAGATCAAATTGCTCCGTTATTTGTATTTGTCGGAGCGTTAATGGTTATGTTCTCTAAAAAGAAGAAGAGAAAAGATGTTGGAAATATTATTTTAGGTTTTGGAATATTATTTGTTGGTATGGGACAAATGAGTGCTGCTATGAAGCCGTTAACTCAATTACCAATATTTAATGAGATCATTGGAACTGTGGGTGGACATTGGTATTTAGGAATAATTGCAGGGGCAATTATAACAGCTGTACTTCAAAGTTCTTCTGCAACTACAGGTATCTTAGTAGCTTTAGCAACTGCAGGTGCAATAGATATTAAAGCTGCATTACCAATAGTATTTGGATGTAATATAGGGACTTGTATAACTGCGATGTTAGCATCAATAGGAACAACTAAGACAGCACGTAAGGCAGCAATACTTCACTTAATATTTAACTTAGGTGGTACGATAATATTTATTCCAGTATTATTAAGTGGAATTTTAGGTGAGGCGGTATCTGTTATAAGCCCAGGAGATGTTAGTAGGCAAATAGCTAATGCACATACAGTATTTAATGTAGTAAATACTGCTATAATGCTACCTTTAACAGGCTTATTAATAAAAACAGTTAATATGATAATTCCTGGTGATGATGAAGATGAAAAAGCAGGTCCAAAATACATAGATGATAGATTATTGGAAACACCAGTAATAGCTGCTGGACAAGTGGCTAAGGAAACATTAAGAATGGCAAACAAAGCTAAAAAAGGTTTAGCTTTATCATTAGAAGCTTTTGAAAATAATGATGAGAATCTAATTCAAAAGGTTTATGAAAATGAAAATATTATAAATACATTAAATGAGGCTATTACAAATTACTTAATTAAGCTTTCAAAATGTGAGTTATCAGATAAAGAGCAAAGCATAGTTGCAGCAACATTCCATATTATTAATGACATTGAAAGAATAGGTGACCATGCTGAGAATATAGCAGATTTAACATTACAAAAAATAAATAAGAAATTAGAATATAGTGAAGATGCTATTAAACAAATAAAAAATATGTACCAAAAGACTTCTGAATCTTTAGAAATGGCAATAAATAGTTATGCAAATAAAGATATAGATAAAGCTAAAGAGGTAAACACAATAGAAATCGAAGTAGATAAAATGCAAAAGAAATATAGAGATTTACATATAAAAAGACTTTATGATGGAACTTGCAATGCTTATGCAGGTGCTATTTTTCTAGATTTATTAAGTAATTTAGAAAGAATTAGCGATCACTCAATGAATATAGCAGAAAGTGTTATAGATAATAGTTAATATTTTAATAAGATGCTACTTAATAACATTAATTGATTATTAAGTAGCATATTTATTTTTGTATTGGAATATATATTTTGATCATAAAAATTATAATAAAAATAATAGTAAATAAATCGATAAAATGGACATAATATTTTTATAAGTATTAATAAAATATGGAGGAATATCAATGAAGAAAATAAAATTAGCATCCTTATTGATAATAGTATTTACTATTATTTTTATGCCTATAAAGACCATGGCTGTAGGTGAAGAGAAAATTATCCTTATAGATCCTGGACATGGAGGTTTTGACGGTGGTGCCAAATCTAAAAATGGAACGATAGAAAAGGATTTAAATTTACAAATAAGTTTGAAACTCAAGGAAGTTTTAGAAGCTAAAGGATATAAAGTTTATTTAACAAGAGAAAATGATGAAGCTTTGGGTAATAGTGGTTCTACCATTAAAGAAAAGAAAAGAGAAGATTTAAAAAAGAGAAGAAATATGAAAAAAGAAGTAAATTGTGATGTTTTTGTATCTATTCATCAAAATATGTTTCCTCAAGAAAAATGTTATGGTGCACAAGTATGGCATGGATCTAATGAAATAAGCAAAAAATTAGCGAATAATATCCAAGAGGCTGTAAAAGAGATAGTTAAAGATAATAATAAAAGAGTTTCAAAACCAGCAGGAGATGCCTATTTAATATTAAGAGATGACTACAAAGGAGCTTCGGTATTAGTAGAATGTGGTTTTTTATCAAATATGGAAGAGGAAAAAAAGCTACAAACGGAAGAACATCAAAATTTATTAGTTGAAGGCATTTACTTGGGAATAGAAAGATATTTTGAGGATATAAAGACTAATTAACAAATAATTTCCGGGGAAATACATCAAAAATCACTATGTAATAATAAAATAATATATAAATTTACATAAACAATGAGTTATAAGAAAATTTATGAATTTTTATATAGCTCATTGTTTTATTTTATATTTTTAAGCTATTATTAGGGACTGAATTAAAAGAAGATAGAATTAAATAAAATAAGTTGTAGAATATAGTTGTCAAAAGTAGAACTATTAAAATGTATACAAAGTAAGTTGCATATTTAGATAGTTTATTATTCATAACAGCTCCTAATTAGAAGTATTTACTAAAATATAATAAATGTAAGATCAAAATATGATAAAATATTTATAGTTATTTTTAGTAAAAGGAGTAGGCAAATGAGAGAAATTCATATTGAGAAAGTTCAAGAGGTTATTGAAAAATTATGTATTGAAGCAAATTATAATTTATCTAATGATGTATTTAATGCTTTAGATAAAGCTAAGAAAAATGAAACTTGGAATTTAGCAGGAGATATATTAGATAAGATAATAGTAAATGCTGAGATAGCTAAAAGTGAGAGTATGCCAATTTGTCAGGATACAGGTATGACTTGTATATTTGTAGAGATTGGACAAGAAGTTCATATAATTGGAGGTAGTCTTGAAGAGGCTATAAATGAGGGAGTTAGAAGAGGATACAATAATGGATATTTAAGAAAATCAGTAGTTAAAGATCCTATAGATAGAATTAATACAAATGATAATACACCAGCTGTTATTCATTATAAAATAGTAACTGGAGATAAACTTAAAATTACAGTAGCACCAAAGGGATTTGGATCTGAAAATATGAGCCAAATAAAAATGTTAAAACCAACAGATGGAATAGATGGCATAAAGGAATTCATTATAAAAGTTGTAAGGGATGCTGGACCTAATCCATGTCCACCTATGATAGTTGGTGTTGGTATTGGGGGTACCTTTGAAAAGGCAGCATATTTATCTAAAAAAGCTTTAATAAGGTCTATAGATAGTAAAAATGAAAATAAGTTTTATAGTGATTTAGAAGATGAGTTATTAGAAAAAATTAACAAATTGGGAATTGGACCACAAGGCTTTGGGGGAAAGACAACTGCTTTAGGAATCAATATAGAAACATATCCAACTCATATAGCAGGATTACCAGTTGCAGTAAATATAAGCTGTCATGCAACTAGACATAAGGAAGTAATTTTATAGGGGAGGAAAATTATGGACATAATGATAAATACACCATTAACATATGAAAAAATAAAAAAATTAAAGGCTGGTGATAGAATACTATTATCAGGAACTATATATTCTGCTAGGGATGCGGCTCATAAAAGATTAATAGGGTTATTAGATGAAGGAAAAGAACTTCCTATTAATATTAAGGATGAAGCTATATATTATGTTGGACCAACTCCTGCAAAAGAAGGACAAGTTATCGGATCAGCAGGCCCTACAACGAGTTATAGAATGGATGATTATTCTCCAAGACTCTTAGATTTAGGATTAAAAGCTATGATAGGTAAGGGCGCTAGAAATGAGGAGGTATTGAATTCGATAATAAAAAATAAAGCTATTTATTTAGGAGCAATTGGTGGAGCAGCAGCTTTAATATCTAAAAGGATAGTTGCATCAGAAATCATTGCCTACGAAGATTTAGGAGCAGAAGCAATTAGAAAGATGGAAGTTAAAGATATGCCATTAATAGTTATTATAGATACAGAAGGTAATAATTTATATAAATTAGGACAAGAGGAATATCTTAGAACAGCTAAGAATTAAAAAATAATAAATGGAAAATAAAATATAATTATAAGATCTATAGACATATTAATACTAAAATAGACTTTAATAAAGACGATTGAGAGTGAGTATAATATGTCTATAGATTAGTTATATAATTAAATTTTGTAGAAACCTTTTCCGTTAACTTCAGAAACATCTATTATTGTAATAAAGGCTTTTGGATCTATTCTTAAAATTTTATTTTTTAAGTGAACCATCTGAGAGGATGTTACGGCTATGTACAGCATTTTCTTTAATTCGTGAGTATATTCTCCTTCAGCTACAAGAGAGGTAACTCCTCTATTCATATCTTTAATAACGTATTTGATTATTTCTTCTTCTTTTTCAGTTAAAATTAGTAAAAGTTTCTTGCTGTTAAATCCATTAATAACCTTATCAACTACAATTCCTTGAACGAACATTGATATTAATGTATATAAAGCTTTAGGAAGTCCAAAGATCAATGCACCTATAAAAACGATAATACAATTTAAACCAAAGCTAAGTTTACCAATTTCAAAATTAGAATATTTTTTTCTAACTACCATAGTTATAATATCTGTACCACCAGTTGATCCATTTCTTAAAAACACTAATCCATAGCCAAGTCCAGATAAAAATCCACCATAAATACAATAAAGTAATATATCATCGACTCTCACTAAGCTAGATAAGGGTTTTGTTATCATTAACGATATTGATAAAGATATCATTCCTACTGCTGAGTATAGAGTAAATTTTTTATTTAGCATTTTATAGCTAACAAAAAATAAAGGAATATTAATTAAAAATACTGTTATACCAGAAGGTATATTATATAAATATTGAAGAATAAGTGCTACACCAGTTGCACCACCACTTAACAATTGCGCATTAACTAGGAATAAGTTAACTCCAAGAGAAGCAATTATACATCCAGCAAAGATTAGAATAAAATCTAAAATCATGTGTTTTTTGATTGAAAACTTGTTAAACATCTTTAACTCCTTAAAATTTAAGTAAATCTACAACAAAAATTATATATTAAATATGTAGATATGTTAATATAATTTATCCAATTTAGTATTTTAATAAAAATGTAATTTTTATAATTAGTAAAATACTGCAATATAAGATATTATATTTATAAGATAGAATAATTCAAGGGGTGTTTTATAATATGTTTAATGTTTTAGTTGTTGACGACGAAAAAGAAATTAGAGATGCCATTGACATATATTTAAGAGGAGAGGGCATGAAAGTTTATAAGGCAAAGGATGGTATAGAAGCCTTAGAAGTTTTAGATAAAGAAAAGGTACATTTAATAGTTTTAGATATAATGATGCCAAGAATGGATGGTATTAAAACTTGTTTAAAAATTAGAGAAAAAAGAAATTTACCAATAATTATGTTATCGGCTAAAGGTGAAGATAGTGATAAAATATTAGGATTAAATGTTGGAGCTGATGACTATATAGCTAAGCCATTCAATCATTTAGAGTTAGTTGCAAGGGTCAAATCGCAATTAAGAAGATATCAAAATCCTTTAGAATTAGAAGGGGATAGTCCAGATATAATAGGAGTTAAAGATTTGATTATAAATAACAAAGAAAAGACAGTATTTTTAAGAGGAGAAGAAATCAAGGTTACAGCTACAGAGTTTAAAATACTTCAACTTTTAGCGTCAAATTTAGGAAGAGTTTTCTCCATAAAGGAAATATATGAAAAAGTATGGGAAGAGCCTTTTTATAGAAGCGAAAATACTGTAACTGTCCATATAAGAAGAATTAGAGAAAAAATTGAAATTAATACAAAGGACCCAGAATATATAAAAGTAGTATGGGGGGTTGGGTATAAAATTGAGAGAGAAAATTAAAAATTATTTAACAGGTGTTTGGGGAATAGAAATATTAATATTAGGAATATTATTATTTTTACTAGCCACAGGATATTATCAAGCCTTTAACGATAGTTCTGCAAAAATAGGTGCAGGAACTTTTGATGTTTTAATAAATAAAGAAAAATATGTTGAATCAATGATATATTACGAGAGTAAAAATATATCTAAATACATATACTCAAATAGTAATAACTTAGAAGATATAAGTGCGATACAATATGAAAATGAACACTTATCAGATAATATATATTACTATGATGAAGTTTTCTACGTGTTAATAAATAAAGAAACTGGAGACTTTACAACAAATGATATAAATTTATATAATTCAGTACAACAATATGATAATAATGTTCCTCTATTGGAGGATAATATAAATTTATATTTAAAGGAAATTGGCCTATCCTCAGTTAGATTAGATAATAAGGATAAGTATAATTACTATGTTATGAGTATGTCGGATAAGGTAAATATGAAAGGCATAGACAAATATATTGAAATATATTATAAAAATCCAGCAGCTTATTCAAATCTAATAAGAACAGAGTTATTAATAGCAAGATTTATGATAATTGTAACTATAATTACTTTAGTACTTTTAGTAAAAGTTATATTTAATTCAATATTTAATAGGAATAATATTCATTTAGAAATTAAAGTATTAAAAAGATTGATATTTGTTATAAGGTATGGATATAAGTATAGAAATACAAGAAACAAGATAATTTTTTCAATAAGCGGAGCTATAGCTGTAATTGTAATATATTTATATCTAGTTGCAGGAATAAGAAATCAAAATTTATTAGTAACTTTTTTAACAAGATATCCTTTTAAAGGGACACTAATATTAGTTTTAATACCATTAGTTTGTGTTATATATTCACTTAAAAAAAGTTTAGATGTATCTATAATTAATGATGGATTAAAGAAAATTAATTCTGGAGATTTAGAATATACCTTAGGGGATATAGGAGAAAGAGAAGTTAAGGATTTAGTAAATAATATAAATAAAATTAAAGAAGGATATAAAATAGCTTTAAATGAACAAATTAGAAATGAAAAGTTGAAAACAGAGTTAATTTCTAATGTTTCACATGATTTAAAAACCCCATTAACTTCAATTATTAATTATGTGAATATATTAAATGAACCTAATATAACAGAAGAGGAAAGAAAAGATTATTTAATGATTTTAGATAGAAATTCAAAAAGGTTAAAAAGCTTAATTGAAGACTTATTTGAAGCGTCAAAATTAAATAGTGGGAAGATGAAGATAGAAAAAGAAAAATTAGACATAGTTTCATTAGTTTATCAAGGAATTGGTGAATATTCAAATCTATATGAAGAGAAAAATATAGAATTTAAGGTTAGTTCAAATGAAGATGAAATTATCTTAGATTTAGACGGTAAATTAATGTCTAGAGTTTTTGAGAACTTAATTGTTAACGCGTTGAAGTATTCATTAAATAATACTAGAGTGTATATTGATATAAATTCTGGAGAAAATTCAGTGGAGATATCTTTTAAAAATATTTCAAATTATGAAATGGATTTTAATACAGAAGATATTTTTGAAAGATTTACTAGGGCAGATAAGTCTAGAAATTCAGCTGTAGAGGGTTCAGGAATGGGGCTTGCAATAACAAAGAGCATAATAGAGCTCCATAGTGGAAGTATAAAAATTGAAGTAGAAGGAGATATGTTTAAAATATATCTGATTATACCTAACAAATAATATGTTATAATAAATATAGTTAAAAAATAATTATAATTAAGGAGTGATATTATGTCAGTTTTATTTGTTGAATACCCAAAGTGCACTACTTGTAGAAGAGCAAAGAAGTATTTAGAAGAAAATAATATTGAATTTATAGATAGGCATATAGCAGAAGAAAATCCAACAAAGGATGAGTTAAAAGCTTGGCTTGAAAAAAGTGGATTACCAATAAATAAATTCTTTAATACTTCAGGAGTACTTTATAGAGAAATGCAGTTAAAAGATAAGGTTAAAACTTTGCCTGAAGATGAACTTTTAGATATACTATCTACTAATGGAATGTTAGTTAAGAGACCTATAATAGTTAAAGATGATACAGTATTAGTAGGATTTAAGGAAGAAGAGTGGACTGAAAAATTAAAATAATATTTATTTTAAAGTATTAGGTCTTAATAAATAATTGATATTATCGGCAATGAATGAGAAAGGGAGATATTAAAAGATATCTCCATTTTTTTAGTATATTTTTTAGAATCTCCAATTTTACATGAAGGAAAAATGAAACTATAATGTATCTATATGTTGTATATTTTTACAACAAAGGAGAGAAGATATACTATATATAGTGGAAGGGGAAAGCTATGGATTTATTAGATATTTGTAAGAACTCTTTAATTAGTTTAGATAATGAAGAGGAAGTTTATACGGCAGAAAAGCTTTTAGAAGCGTTAAATCATATAATAAGACCTAATATGAGTAAGGATGAAGTAAGAGATTCACTAATACAAGTTTCATTGGAATTAACTACAGATATGGAGCCAAATTGGCAAAAAGTTGCTGAAAGACTTTATGTATATAAACTATATGATGAAGTAAGAAAAAATAGAAAGTTAACTTCAGATGATAAACTATATGGAAATTTGTACGGTTTTATAGAGGAACTAACTAATAAAGGCCTGTATGGAAAATATATATTAGAAAATTATACTAGGGAAGATATCTTAGAGCTAGAAAAGGAAATTAAGTCTGAAAGAGACTTTTTATTTACTTATAGCGGGATTAATCTTTTAGCAAAGAGATATCTAATTCAAGATTATGACAGAAGTAGATTAGAATTACCGCAGCAGATGTTTATGGGAATAGCCATGCATCTTGCTATTCCAGAAAAGAAAGAAAATAGGGTAGATTGGGCTAAGAGATTTTATGATGTATTAAGTTCTCTAAAAGCAACCATGGCAACACCAACTATGTCAAATGCAAGAAAGCCATTTTATCAATTAAGTTCATGCTTTATAGATGCAGTAGATGATAGTTTAAAAGGAATATATAAATCTCTAGATAACTTTGCAGAAGTATCAAAATTTGGTGGAGGAATGGGAATATATATTGGTAAGGTTAGAGCATTAGAATCTCCTATAAGAGGCTTTAAAGGTGCTTCAGGAGGAGTAATACCTTGGATTAAGTTATTTAATGACACAGCAATTGCAGTTGATCAATTAGGTGTTAGAAATGGCTCTGTAGCAATATGGCTAGATGCTTGGCATAAAGACATACCTGAATTTTTACAATTAAGAACTAATAATGGTGATGATAGAAAGAAAGCCCATGATGTTTTTCCTGGAATATGTTATCCAGATTTATTCTGGAAGTTAGCAGAAACAAATATAGATGCTAATTGGTATATGATGTGCCCACATGAAATTAGATTAGCAAAGGGCTATTCATTAGAAGATTTCTATGGAGAAGAGTGGGAAAGAAGATATTATGAATGTGTTGAAGATGAAAATATAAGTAAAAGAGTTATGCCAGTTAAGGAGATAGTTAGACTAATAATAAAAAGTGCTGCAGAAACAGGAACACCATTTGCTTTTTATAGAGATACAGTAAATAAGATGAATCCTAATAAACATAAGGGAATAATATACTCATCGAACCTTTGCACAGAAATTATGCAAAATATGAGTTCTATGGATATTCAAAAATCAGAGATTGTTGATGAAAATGGAGATATCGTAGTAATTGAAAAGACTAAGCCAGGAGATTTTGTAGTTTGTAATTTATCATCAGTAGTTTTAGGAAATGTAGAAGTTAAGGATGATGAGGAACTTGGATATGTAGTTGAAACACAAATAAGAGCTATGGATAATGTAATAGACTTAAACTACTATTCAGTGCCATTTGCAGAAGTAACAAATAAGAAATATAGATCAATAGGTCTTGGAACTAGTGGATATCATCATATGCTAGCAAATAATTTAATTCATTGGACAGCAGATGAACATAAAGAATTTGCAGATGATGTTTATGAAAGAATAAATTATCATGCCATAAAAGCAAGTATGAATATTGCAAAAGAAAAAGGAAAATATTCTTGCTTTGAAGGATCAGATTGGCAAACTGGTGAGTATTTCAAACTTAGAAATTATAATTCAGATAAGTGGAATAAGTTAAGAGAAGAAGTAGGAACTTATGGACTTAGAAATGGATATTTATTTGCAGTAGCACCAAATGGATCTACAGCAACCATTGCTGGAACATCAGAAGGAGTAGATCCAGTAATGGCAAGATTCTGGCTTGAAGAAAAGAAGGGAAGTATAATTCCAAAAACAGCACCTAACTTAAATGAAGAAAATTATTGGTACTATAATTCAGCTTATAATATAGATCAAAAGTGGTGTATACAAATTAATGGAATAAGACAAAGACATATAGATCAAGGTCAATCTTTTAATTTATATATAACTACAGATTATACTATGAGACAAATTATGAATTTATATATAGAAGCATGTAAGGTAGGGGTAAAATCAATTTACTATGTAAGATCAAAATCATTATCAGTTGCTGATTGTGAAAGTTGTTCAGCATAATTATTAAATATTAAAAATATAAAGCTTCATCTGGGAGGAAAAGCATGGTTATTAATAAGAAACCTCTTTTTAATGAATTAGGAGATATAGAAACATCAAAAAAGAGGATGATAAATGGAAATACAACAAATTTAAATGATTTTAATAATATGAAATATAAATGGGTAGCTGATTGGTATAGGCAAGCTATGAATAATTTCTGGATACCAGAAGAAATAAATCTTGCCCAAGACCTTAAAGACTATAATAAATTAACACAAGAAGAAAGAACGGCCTATGATAAAATTCTTTCGTTCTTAATATTTTTAGATTCAATCCAAACTGCAAATTTATCAAATATAAATAGTTATATAACAGCTAGTGAAGTAAATTTATGTTTAACTATTCAAGCTTTTCAAGAAGCAGTTCACTCACAAAGTTATAGTTATATGCTAGATACAATTTGTTCTCCAGAAAAGAGAAATGAAATATTGTATCAATGGAAAGACGATAAAATATTATTGGAAAGAAATAAATTTATAGGAGAGCTTTATAATAATTTTTTAGAAGCACCAACAGAAAAAAACTTAGTTAAGACTGTAATGGCAAACTATATACTGGAAGGAATTTATTTCTATTCAGGATTTATGTTCTTCTATAATCTTGAGAGAAATGGAAAAATGCCAGGTTCAGCTCAAGAAATTAGATATATAAATAGAGACGAAAATACTCATTTATGGTTATTTAGAAACATATTAAAAGAATTACAATTAGAAGAATCAGAAATTTTCACTGAAGAGTTAAAAGATGAATTAAAAGAAATGATGAAAACAGCAGTGGAGCATGAAATTTCTTGGGGGCATTATGTAATTGGAGATAATATCCAAGGAATTAATAAGCAATTAATAAGCAATTATATTAAGTATTTAGGTAACATAAGAATGAAAGCTATAGGCTTTGATGAAATATATGAAGGACATAGCAAAAATCCAGCAGATTGGGTAGATATATTAGCAGATGCGAATGCAGTTAAAACAGATTTCTTTGAAGCAAAATCAACTGCATATGCAAAAGCTGGAGCTCTAGTAGATGATTTATAATGTAGTAATGAAAAAGAAGGATATCTAAAAACTAATATTTTAGTTTAGGATACCTTCTTTTTATGATTAAATTTTATTTTAATTGAAATATTAGGGAAAATTTTTAGATAAAATATGCTTATATAGTAATAATATAGATAAAATAAATGAAAAATAAAATTAAAGATAGAAAATAATAAAAATTGCGTGTATTCTTATTAACATAAAGAAAAAATATGTTATAATACATAGTAGTTGTAATTTATAAAAATAGATTAGTACGTTCTATAAAATTCATATATTTTTTGAATTTATAGCTATTATTTAAGGAGGAATCTCAACAATGAAAAAAGGTATAGCCGCATCTAAAGGATATGCAATAGGAAAAGTATTTTTACAAGAACATGAAGAGATAGTTATAACAGATGCAAAGGTTTCTGACGTAGAAGCTGAAAAGGAAGTTCTAAGAAAAGCTTTAGATCAATCAAAATCTCAATTAAGCAAAATAAGAGATAAGGCTTTAGAAGAAATTGGAGAACATGAAGCTCAAGTTTTCGAAGCTCATCTTACTTTATTAGATGATCCAGAATTCACTGGTGGAATGTTACTAGAAATAGAATCAAATAGCATAAATGCAATGAAGGCAGTTGAAAGTGTTACTAATACTTTTGTAATGATCTTCGATTCAATGGAAGATGAATATATGAAAGAAAGAGCTGCTGATATAAAGGACGTTTCAAAGAGAATAATCTCTAATCTAGCAGGAAAAGGTGGAGATGCTTTTGCTATAACAGAAGCAAACACAGTAGTTGTTGCACACGACTTAACTCCATCAGATACAGCTCAATTAGATAGAAGTAAGGTAGTTGGTTTCTTAACTAACATTGGAGGAAGAACTTCTCACTCAGCTATCATGGCTAGAACATTAGAAATTCCTGCAATAGTTGGATTAAAGGATATAACTACTTCAGTTAAAAATGGAGATATGGTTATAGTTGATGGTATCGAAGGTATATGTATAATAAACCCAGATCAATCAGTTATCGATGAATATACTGCAAAGAGAGAAAAGTTCTTAGCAGAACAAGAAGAGTTAAAGAAATTAATAACTGTTAAGACAGTTACTAAATCAGGAAGAAGAGTTGAAGTTTGTGGAAATATAGGATCACCTGCTGATGCTGAAGCAGTAGTTGCAAATGGTGGAGACGGTGTTGGATTATTCAGAACTGAATTCTTATATATGGATAGAGACTCAGCTCCAACAGAAGAAGAACAATTCGAAGCATATAAGAAGGTTCTTGAAATAATGGATGGAAAGCAAGTTGTTATAAGAACACTTGATATCGGTGGAGATAAAACACTTCCATACTTACCATTACCACAAGAAATGAACCCATTCTTAGGTTATAGAGCAATCAGATTATGTTTAGATAGAAAAGATATATTCAAGGTTCAAATCAGAGCATTACTTAGAGCTTCTGTATATGGAAATCTTGCAGTTATGTTCCCAATGATTTCAGGCTTAGAAGAATTCCAAGCTGCAAAAGAATTTGTTGAAGAATGTAAAGCTGAATTAAGAGCAGAAGGAAAAGAATACTCAGAAAAAATCCAATGGGGTATAATGGTAGAAATACCTGCTGCTGCTGTATACGCTGATGAGTTAGCTAAGCATGTAGACTTCTTCTCAATTGGAACTAATGACTTAATCCAATATACATTAGCTGCTGACAGAATGAGTGAAAAGGTATCATACCTTTACAACCCAATGCATCCAGCTGTATTAAGATTAATAAAGATGACTATAGATGGAGCTCACAAACATGGTAAGTGGGTTGGAATGTGTGGAGAAATGGCAGGAGATGAAACTGCTATCCCAACATTAGTTGAATATGGTTTAGATGAATTCTCAATGAGTGCTACATCAATATTAACAGCTAAGAAAATAATATTAGAACAAGAATAATTAAATTTTTAAAAAGTCGCATACTATAAATGCGGCTTTTTTATTTTATAGATAAAATTATATTAAATATAATTATTAAGGTGGTGAAGGAATGAAAAAAATTATAGAAATGTTTATTTGCTTTTTTAAAATAGGAGCTTTTACCTTTGGAGGAGGTTATGCTATGATTCCTTTAATTGAGGAAGAAGTAGTTAATAATAAAAAGTGGATAAATAAAGACGAGTTTATGGATATATTAGTAGTTTCTCAAAGTCTTCCAGGAGCTTTAGCAGTAAATTGTTCAATATTTTTAGGATATAAAATATCAGGATTTCTTGGAGCTATCATGGCATTATTAGCAGTGATTTTACCATCTTTTTTAATTATACTTTTAATTGCAGCTTTCTTTATGAAATTCAGAAATAATTATTATGTTAATGCAGGTTTTATGGGTATAAATGCAGCAGTTCCATTATTAGTTTTAGTTGGTGCTATTAGCTTAAGTAAGGGATTAGAAAAAAATATTAGAACAATATTAACTATTATAGTAGCTCTCATAGCTTTAGTACTTTTTGATATTCATCCAGTAATAGTAATAATAGTGTCTGCCATATATGGAGTTATATTTTTAAGAAAGAAGGTGGAGTAGTTGTATTTATTAATTAAACTATTTTTAGCATTTCTTAAAATTGGAACATTTAGCTTTGGTGGTGGATACGCAATGCTACCATTTATACAAAAGGAAATAGTTGATAATAATAATTGGATTAGTATAAGTGAGTTTATGGATATTATAGGTGTATCACAAATGACACCAGGGCCTATTGCCATAAATTCAGCTACTTTTGTAGGGTATAAGCTTTCAGGAGTACTTGGAAGCATTATGGCAACATTAGGAGTTATATTTACATCCTTTGTATTAGTTTCTATAATAAGCAAGATGCTAGAAAAATTTAAAGAATCAACTGTAATAAAAGCAGCTCTAATGGGTATGAGACCAGTATTAATTGCATTAATAATTAAAGCTTTTTTAGATTTAGCTAAAGAGTCATATTTAGATATAAAAAGCTTAATAATAGCTGGAATTATTGGATTAGTACTATTAAGCAAAAAAGTACATCCCATATTAGTAATAGTGATAGCTACAATTATAGGAGTAGTATTTTATGGTTGATATTAATTAAATTTATAAGGATAATGTAGGATAAGAAATTATAAATTCATAGGAGGATTACATGATAAAGATAATTAAAAAAGTAAAGGTTTATGCTCCAGAGTATTTAGGAGTTAAGGATGTTGTTATATCATCTAATAAAATTGAAGGAATATATGATAATTTAGATATACCAGAAAATTTTATTAACATCGAGGTTATAAACGGTGAAGAAAAGCTATTATTTCCGGGATTTATAGATAATCATGTTCATATTAATGGAGCTGGTGGTGAAGGTGGCTTCAATATGAGAACACCTGAAATTAAATTATCAGATATAACTAAGGCGGGAATTACAACAGTAGTTGGATGTATAGGAACTGATGGAGTTTGTAGAGATATGGCAAGCTTAATAGCAAAAGCTAAAGCCTTAGAAGAAGAGGGAATAACTACATATTGTTATACTGGGTCTTATGAAATACCAGTAAAAACTTTAACAGATAGTATTAAAAAGGATATTATGTTAATAGATAAGATTATCGGTATTGGAGAAATAGCAATCTCAGATACTAGAAGTTCTCAAGCAACATATGATGAGTTAATTCAAGCAATAGCTCAATCTAGAGTAGGTGGATTATTATCAGGAAAATCAGGAATAGTTAATATTCATCTAGGAGATGGAACTAGAAAGTTAGGCTATTTATTTAGATTAGCAGATGAAACAGAGATTCCTATAACTCAAATTCTTCCAACTCATATAAATAGAAATGGAGATTTATTTAAATCAGGAGAAGAGTATATTAATAAAGGTGGATATATAGATTTTACTACAAGTACACCAGTAGAGCTATTAGCACCAGGAGAATTAAGAGCTAGCGAAGCATTAAGCATTTTAATAAAAAATAACTCCAATACTAAAAATGTTACATTTTCATCTGATGGGAATGGAAGTATGCCAACATTTGATGAGAAGGGAAGATTAATAAAAGTAGGTATTTGTTCAGTAGCAAGTTTATATGGAGAGGTTAAAGAGTGTATCACTACGTATAATATTCCAATAGATGATGCAATTAAGGTTATAACTTCAAATGTTGCGAAGGTATTAAAGTTAAAAAATAAGGGATCAATAGAAATTGGAAAAGATGCAGATTTAGTTTTAGTTAATGAGGATAATCTACAAATAGATACTGTTATAGCTATGGGAAAGATTATGGTTAAGAATGGAGAAGCTATTGTGAAAGGAACCTTTGAGGACTAAAAGTATAAATTTACTTGGCTTAAGTCTTTAATATAAATTACCATGAAAATGGAAATGGCTGTCTTTATGGCAGCCATTTCTTACTTTCTATAAAATTATATAGAAGTACTTTTTTAGTAACTTGTTTTAAAAAATAAATGTTGCCCAATAAGTTTACTATCTGATTTTTCAACATCCTGCATCCAAGCACATGTAGCTATATCAGGATTATAAAAGAACAAAGCTTCATTAGTAGGATCATTTCCTTCAATAGCATCATAAACAGCATCATAACATTCTTCAGTAGGAAGAACATTAATTTCACCATTATTTACGCAAGAAAATGCATTTGGTTGAAAAACAACTTCCTTAACGCTATTTGGAAATCCAGGGGTCAACACTCTATTTAAAATAACCGATGCAACTGCAACCTTACCCTCGTAGGGCTCACCTTTACTTTCAGCATAGACTATTTTAGCCATTAGGTCTAAATCTTCTTTGGTTAAATAAATTAAGTTGTCATTGTGGTTAAAAACTTCAACAACTTTTTCTTTTGGAATATTTATTAATATAGTATTCAATTCATCATTTAAATTTTTCTTCCTCATTTCTATAGTATCGCTATAAGCAAATACTTTAATTTCTGCTGAAAATAAAAGAGTTATTAATAAAATAAATATTGTTTTTAAATATTTCATAAACAACCTCCTTTTGGATAATAGATATCCAAAATTATTATTACCAAAAGGAAAATTTTAATACTAGAAATTTTTTAATTTATTTTCATAAGATTCATAAGCCTTTAGGACATCATTTCTTTTTGATGTAGAATTCTTATAATTTTTAGTAATTTGCTCAGAAGCGTCATCTGCATTTGAGGATATCTTTTCATATATTACAGCTTCTTTTATAGTATTTAAATAAGCTGAATAAGTATTTAAATATTCATTTAAGGATTCATATATTTCCATGCAACCTTCTGGAATAGATAAGAAGGCCAACTTATCCTTTAAATTATTAAAGGTGTCCTCTTTATTATATATATCATCTATAATACCTTGAAAATCTCTCTTATCTTCTCTTATTTTATTGATTGCTAAAGTTAAATCTTCATTCAAATAAGTAATGTCATCATTAAAACTTTCAAGTGTATATATAAAATCTTTTTGTTGACTATTCTTAAAATCCGAATCTCTATTAATTTTAATTAATGTATTCATATAGTTGTTGAAGTTGTCTATAAATTTTAAGGAGTCATCTGAAAAACTTATTTTTATATTATTATCTACTAGTTTTGAGTAATCTAAGATACAGTTTTCTTTAAAAGTGTTGAATTTATTTAATTCATCATTATCTTTAACATTCTCTGGATTAGACAAAATTATAAGACTATTGTCATACAAGTTTATTGTGGAGTTTAAAGCATTAGTTAAATTTTTCTTTAATGATGAGACATCAGAAGATTCACTATTAACTTCTGAAACAGATATAAGAATTTCATTTAGGCTTTCAATACCTGTAGACAATATCTCTTTAGTATTATTTGTATCTATAGTTAAGTCTTTTACTCCATTAGTAAGAGTTGAATTAACATCATTTAACTCTTCAGCTAGATTTTTTAAATATCTTTTTGTTCTATTATCTTTTGAATTATATGTCATGAAAAATAAAGAAAATGATAATATAAATAGTAATAATAAAGAAGCAATAACAATATTTTTATGCTCTTTAACATAAGTAAAAAAATTTTTATCCATAAATAAATCACCCCTAATTCTCTTTACATAAATTTATATTATAGAAACTCTTAAAATATTATTAAATTAATCAAAAAAAATAAAGTCTTATACTAAGATAATATTAATTGGTGTATAATTAAAATATATAAGTAGTTGGGGGGACCCTTAGATGCAAGAAATAAGTACAATTTTAATTAACACAATAAAAAACATATCAGTTTCATCAATTTTAGATATATTAGTGGTTGCATATATTTTTTATAAAGGATATTCATTAATAAAAGAAACGAGAGCAGAGCAACTTTTAAAAGGTATTATTTTAATGATTATACTTATACCAATAAGCTATATATTAAAGTTAGAGGTGCTTAATTTTATATTAAATAAAACTCTTACTATAGGATTGCTATCAGTAGTGATTATTTTTCAACCTGAAATAAGAAGAGCTTTAGAACATATAGGGAGAAGCGCATTTGAAGAGATTCACATTATTCAAGATGCTGAAAAAAGAAATATAACTGTAAATGAAATAGTAAATGCAGTATGTAATTTGGCTGAGACTAAAACAGGAGCATTAATAGTAATAGAGCAAGTAACTAGGCTTGGAGATGTGTTAAATTCAGGTACTATATTAGATGCAAATGTAACATCAAATTTACTTGAAAATATCTTTGTAGTTAATACACCATTACACGATGGAGCAACTATTATAAGAAATGATAGAATATTAGCTTCAGGTTGTGTATTACCTTTAACGAATAATAATAATATAAATAAAAAGTTAGGAACAAGGCATAGAGCTGCTATAGGGTTATCAGAAATCTCAGATGCTATAGTTATTATAGTTTCTGAGGAAACAGGAGTTATATCTTTAGCTATTAATGGTAGATTAACAAGGAATTATAATAAAGAGAAATTAAGAATTATTTTACTTAAGATGCTACAACATAGTGATAAGAAAAATGTTAAATTTAAATCAGCTGGGGAGAAGGTGAAGGTATGGATAAAAAGGAAAAAAGCAAGATAGTAGTACCTATAATATGCCTTTTAATATCTATAGGCTTGTGGGTTTATGTTACTAATGTAGAGAATAAAATAAGAACTACTGAAATTAGTAAGATACCAGTTGAATTAATTAATTCTGATGCTTTAACTTCATCTAAATTAGCTTTAACTCCTGGACAAGAATTTTATGTAACATTAAAAGTAGAAGGAAATACTAATGATATTAATAAAATAAAAAAAAGTGACTTTAAGGTTCAAGTTGATTTAAGTGAATATGTTTGGAAAAAGGGAGAAAATAAAGTACCAGTTTCAATAGTTGATTATCCAATTACAGTTAGTATAAGAAACACTAATACCTTAACTGTAAGCATTAATATAGAAGACATGGTAGAAAAGACTATGCCTATAACATCTAATATTAAAGTTACTCCTAAGTCAGGATATTTTGCTTCAGAACCAACTATAACTCCAGAAGAAGTCAAAGTAACAGGAGCAGAATCTGCGGTAAATAAAGTATCTAAACTAGTAGTAACGGATAGTAAAGAAAATATTAATGAGGATATTGTTGATAACTATCCAATAGTACCAGTAGATGAATCAGGAACTGAGGTAACAGATGTTAATCTTTCAGTAGAAACTGCAAAAGTTGAAATAAATGTTAGTAAAGGAAAATCAGTTAAGATAAATGTAGCTACCGTTGGAGAATTACCGAGCACCATGAAATTAAAGTCTATAGAAAGTAGTAGAAAAACGGTAGAAATTATTGGGCCTACTGAGGTATTAGATACTATAAATGAGTTATCGACAACTGCAATTGACCTTTCAAGTATAACTGGAAACCAAGATGTAAACCTTAGTGTTATAATACCTAACGGAGTAAGTGTAGCTCAGGGAGAAGAGTTGTTAACTGCAAGAGTTAATGTTATATCTATGACAACTAAGGAAATTAGTGTTAAATTAAATATTACTGGATCTGTTGATGGGATAAAAGTACTTCCCAATAAAGAAAATATCAAAGTAACGATAAAGGGTTTTGAAGATGAATTATCAAATGTTACTGAAGAAAATATTATAAATTCTTTGGATATTAGTAGCTATAAGGAAGAAGGAACTTTTGATGTTGAACCAAAAGTAACATTGAAAAATCTAAGTGAAAGCATATCCATAGAATCAGTAGAACATGTTACTCTTACAGTATCTAAAGAAATTGCGCAAGGATCACAAGAAAGCAATAATAACAATAATAATAGCGACAATACTCAAGGGTCTGGAGAATAATTATTATATGTAGAATATATATAAAGTTGCCAAAGGTTTATAAAACCATAAGTAATATAGTATATATTCTACTTTTTTTACTTAATATATGATAAAATTAAAAACTGTAAATATTTTTATATAGTAATACTACCTTAGAGAGGGGAAGAGAAAATGGCTATAAAAATTAATAATATCGCCTTAAGTATAGATGATGATAAAACCTTATTAATAAATAAGATTTCAAAGAAGTTGAAAACTCCTAAAGAAGAAATAATTAATTTTAAGATAATAAAAGAAAGTTTAGATGCTAGAAAGAAAAATGATATTAAATACATATACTGTGTAGAAGTTGAGCATAAAAATGAAGAAAAATTAGTTAAGAAACTTAAGGATAAAGATATAAAATTAGAAACTCCTTCATATAATGCGGATATTGAATTTGGTGATAAGGAACTTAAAAATAGACCTGTAGTAGTTGGATTTGGGCCAGCTGGAATTTTTGCAGCATTGCTATTAGCAGAAAAGGGATATAAACCTTTAGTAATTGAGCGTGGAGAAGATGTGGATAAAAGAACTGCTACTGTTGATAAGTTCTGGAAGACTGGTGAATTAAATACTGAATCCAATGTTCAGTTTGGTGAAGGTGGAGCTGGAGCTTTTTCAGATGGAAAATTAACTACTAGGATTAAGGATACTAGATGTGATTATGTATTAAGGGAATTAGTTAGGGCTGGGGCACCAGAAGAAATAACTTATATTGCAAAGCCTCATGTTGGAACAGATCTTTTAAAGGGAGTAGTTAAAAACATAAGAGAAAGAATTAAAGAATTAGGTGGAGAAGTTTTATTTTCTTCTAAATTAGAAGAAATAAAAATAGAGGATAGTAAAGTAAAGTCCATTATAGTAAATGGTAAAGAAATTCAATGCGAAAATTTAATTTTAGCAATAGGACATAGTTCAAGAGATACATATGAAATGCTACATAAAGTTGGTGTATTTATGGAACCAAAAGCTTTTGCTATAGGAGTTAGAATAGAACATCCACAAGAGGTAATAAACAAGAGTCAATATGGAGAGATGTATAACCACCCAAGACTAAAGGCAGCTGAATATAGATTAACATATCAAAGTGAGAAATTAAAAAGAGCTGTTTATTCTTTCTGTATGTGTCCAGGTGGAGTTGTGGTAGCAGCAGCTTCTGAAAATGAAAGATTAGTATCTAATGGAATGAGTTATCATGCAAGAGATTTAGAAAATGCAAATTCAGCATTAGTAGTTACTGTAGGACCAGATGACTTTGAAGGTTCATCTCCATTAAGGGGAATGGAATTCCAAAGACATTATGAAAATTTAGCTTATAAGTTAGGCGGAGAAAGCTATAAGGCTCCGATTCAATTACTAGGAGACTTTATGCAAGATAAGGTTAGTACAAAACTTGGAAAGGTTAAGCCTAGTTACACAGCAGGATATATATTTGAAGATTTAAGAAAATGCTTACCATCTTATGTAATAGAGGCATTAAAGGAAGCTGTTGTGGATTTTGATAGAAAAATAAAGGGATATGGAGACTATGACTCAATTTTAACAGGTATAGAGACAAGAACTTCAGCACCTGTTAGAATAAATAGAAATGAAAACTTACAAAGTATTTCTGTAGAAGGATTATTTCCTGCAGGAGAAGGTGCAGGTTTTGCTGGAGGAATAATTTCGGCAGCCGTTGATGGACTTAAGGTTGCAGAGAAAATAATAAGAGAATATAAGCCAATAAAATAAATATTAAGGAAAATTCTGAAAATTATTGTTTTCAGAATTTTTTTTGTTACAATATAAAGGAAAAGGAGTTAATCATATAAAAATATGACATATTTTTAACAAATTTTTGTTATTGTAGAGGGAAGAAAATCAACTAGAGTATCAGAGGTGTAATTATGAGTAAAAATTTTGATGATCTATTACTTAAAGCTAATAGTTGTTCTAATAAGAAAGTTGCAGTTGCAGTTGCCCAAGACGAACCTGTATTAGAAGCAATTAAGTTAGCAAAAGAAAAAGGTATTGCAGATGCCATCTTAGTTGGGGATAAAGTAAAAATTAAAAAAATAGCAGATAAGATAGGCATGGATCTTTCAGAGTATGAAGTAGTTAATGAAGTAAATACTACTAAAGCTTCGTTAGAAGCTGTAAGATTAGTTTCAACTGGAAAAGCTGACATGGTAATGAAAGGCTTAGTAGATACTGCTACTTTTTTAAGAAGTGTACTTAATAAAGAGGTAGGATTAAGAACAGGAAAACTTATGTCTCATGTATCTGTATTTGAGATAGAAGGAATTGATAGATTAATTCTATTAACAGATGCAGCATTTAATACTTATCCAGATTTAAAAGCTAAAGTTCAAATCCTTAATAATTCAGTAGATGTAGCACATGCTTGTGGAATAGAAGTTCCAAAGGTAGCAGCTGTTTGTGCTGTTGAGGTTGTAAATCCAGATATGCCAGCAACTATTGATGCATCATTACTAGCAAAAATGAATGATAGAGGACAGATAAAAGGCTGTCTTGTAGATGGACCTTTAGCCCTTGATAATGCTTTATCAGAAGAAGCAGCATATCATAAAGGAATAACGGGAGAAGTTGCAGGAAAGGCAGATATAATTTTACTTCCAAACATAGAGACTGCAAATGTTATGTATAAGACTTTAACATATACAGCTAAAACAAAAAATGGTGGACTTTTAGTTGGTACATCAGCACCTGTTATTTTAACTTCAAGAGCAGATAAATTTGAAACTAAGGTTAATTCAATTGCTTTAGCTGCATTAGTAGCAGATGCAAAGAAATAATATATATTGGGAGGTTATGTTATGTCAGACATGTTATTAATTATTAATCCGGGGTCAACATCAACTAAAATAGGTGTATTTGAAGGGGAAAGAGAATTATTTCAAGAAACTTTAAGACATTCATCAGAAGAAATAGAAAAATACGAAACAATATTCGATCAAATAGATTTTAGAAAAAATATAATAATAAATATATTAAAGGAAAAAAACTTTGACTTAAAAAGTTTATCAGCAGTAGTGGGTAGAGGTGGTATGCTAAAGCCTATGGAAAGTGGTACTTATAAGGTTAATGATACAATGATAGAAGATTTAAAGATGGGAGTACAAGGACAGCACGCTTCAAACTTAGGAGGTATACTTGCTAATAAAATAGCTGGTGAACTAAATATACCATCATTTATAGTTGATCCAGTTGTTGTAGATGAACTTGAAGAAGTGGCAAGAATTTCAGGTGTTCCAGAACTTCCAAGAGTAAGTAAATTTCACGCGCTAAACCAAAAGGCAGTTGCAAAAAGATATTCAAAAGAGAGTGGAGTCAAGTATTCTGATTTAAATTTAATTGTAGTTCATATGGGTGGAGGAGTTTCTGTTGGTGCTCATAGAAATGGAAGAGTTATAGATGTTAATAATGCTTTGGATGGAGAAGGACCATTTTCACCAGAAAGAGCTGGTACAGTCCCAGTAGGTGAACTAATTAGAATGTGTTATAGTGGAAAGTATTCAGAAAAGGAAGTTTATAGTAAAATAGTTGGAAAAGGTGGATATGTAGCATACTTAAATACAAATGATGCAAGAGATGTATTAAAGCTTGCAGAGGAAGGAAATAAGAAAGCTATATTATGCCTTGATGCATTTATATATCAAGTATCAAAAGCCGTTGGAGAGATGTCAACTGTACTCCATGGAAAAATTGATGGAATAATTCTTACAGGGGGAATAGCTTACTCAGAAAAAATTGTAGCAGAATTGAAGAAGAGAATAGGATGGATTGGAGAAATTATAGTTTATCCTGGAGAAGATGAATTATTAGCATTAGCACAAGGGGCTCTTAGAGTATTATCAGGAGAAGAAGAAGCTAGAGAATATAAATAAAATCTTAAAGGTAGAATATTGAAATATAAATTGGAACATAAGGTACTATATAAATTTAAAACATTAAATAGAATATATAATTAAAGTCTTACTATATAAAATACTTGGTTTAAATAATTATTATTAATTTAACTAAGTATTTTATATAGTTTTTTTATGTATATAGGTAAAACAATATTTATAGTTTACAGTTTATAGAATATGGTAAAATGATAAAAAGGAGGGGATGCTTTGATAACTTCAGAAGATATGAAAAATAGGCTTACTATGGTATCAGAAATGAAAAATGAAAGTACTTTTCAAATATTAGAATATGATGACTTACAAGGGGCAAAAGACTTAAATACTGCAATGCAAATAAATCTAATGAAAAACTCATCTATTAGGTTAAAGCAAATTAGAATTATTTTAGAGGATAGTGCAGTTAAAATTGAAGCAGGTGCATTAAGCTATATGAAAGGAGATATTGATATAGTAAATAAAGCAACTGGGTTAATAGGACTAGGTAAAAAATTTTTTTCTAGCAAGGTAACTGGAGAATCAATGTTTAAGCCAATATTAAGAGGAACAGGTGAAGTATTTTTAGAATCTAGCTTTGGACATTTTACCTTAATAGAATTGGAAGATGAAGAAATTATAATAGATGATGGATTATTTTATGCATGTGAAGAAGAAGTAGAAGTAGAACCTATAATTCAAAAAAATATATCATCTATGCTCTTTGGAAATGAAGGAGTGTATCAGACAAGACTAAAAGGAAGTGGAATAGTTGTATTAGAAATTCCTGTTCCAGAAAAAGAAATATTAAGATGTAAGTTATTTAGAGATGTGTTAAAAGTAGATGGTAATTTTGCAATATTGAGAAGTGGAAATATTGAATTTACAGTAGAGAAATCAGGAACAACTCTTATAGGAACAGCATTAAATGGAGAGGGGCTACTTAATGTTTATAAAGGAACTGGTGAGGTTTGGTTAGTTCCAACGAGTTCAGTTTATGATGATTTAGAAAATAGAGGACTTAAAGATTTAAAATATGTAAATGAAGAAATATTAGATGAATAATCACTTTAGCCTAGCATAGTTGTAAATTATAAAAAGTAAAGTTATAATTTTATTTATATAATGCTTATTCTAAAGATAATAATGAAAGTTAGGAGTGAATTATTTGGGTATAGTTGAAAATAAACTAAAAAATCCAGAACTAGATTTATTTTTTGAAGCAGTTTTAAAATTGGAAACAATAGAGGAATGCTATAGTTTTTTCGAAGATGTAGCAACTATAAATGAAATAAAGGCATTAGCTCAAAGAATGCATGTTGCACAATTACTAAATGAAAAGAAGGTCTATACAGAAATTGCAGAGAAAACGGGAGCAAGTACAGCAACTATAAGTAGAGTTAATAAATGCTTAAATTATGGACCTGGTGGATATGGATTAATTTTAGATAGATTAGAAAAAATTAAGAAATAATAAAGTTGTAATGTATAAACTATAAATATATACTATTATTAGGATATTATGTATAACCAATAGAAAAAAGCGAGGTAAAAAATATGGGTAGAATGTTTGGTACAGATGGAGTTAGGGGAATTGCTAATACAGAATTAACATCAGAAATTGCTTATGGACTAGGTAGAGCAGGTGCTTATGTATTAACAGAAGGAACTCACAAACCAAAGATATTAGTAGCTAAGGACACAAGAATATCAGGAGATATGTTAGAAGCTGCTTTAGTATCGGGTATATTATCAGTAGGAGCCGAAGCAGTAATATTAGGAGTAGTTCCTACACCAGCAGTAGCACATTTAATAAGAGAATATAACGCTGATGCAGGTATAATGATATCAGCTTCACATAATCCAGTTGAGTATAATGGAATTAAATTTTTTGATAACAAGGGATATAAGTTACCAGATGAATTAGAAGATGAGATTCAAAGAGTAATTGAAAGTGGATTTGAAGGAGTTCCAAGTCCAACAGGACATAGTTTAGGAAGATCACATATTGAAGTTGGTGCCCTTGATGAATATACAGATTATGCTCTATCAACTATACCAGTAGATTTAAAAGGCTTAAAGGTTGCTTTAGATTGTGCAAATGGAGCATGTTACAAGGCTGCTGTAAAGGCTTTTAGACAATTAGGAGCAGAGGTTTATGTAATTAATGATAATCCAGATGGAACTAATATAAATGAAAATTGTGGCTCAACTCATCCAGAAGAGTTACAAGAATATGTAGTTAAAAAGAAATGTGATTTAGGATTTGCTTTTGATGGAGATGCTGATAGATGTTTAGCAGTAGATGAAAAAGGAAATCTTATTAATGGAGACTTTATACTAATGCTATGTGCAAAGCATCTTAAAGATTTAGGAAAACTTAAAGATGATACATTAGTAGTTACAGTAATGAGCAACTTAGGATTAGATATAGCATGCAATAAAGAAGAGATTAGAACTATAAAAACTAAAGTTGGAGATAGATACGTACTAGAAGAAATGGTTAAAGATGGATATGTGCTAGGCGGAGAGCAATCAGGACATATAATATTCTTAGACTACAATACTACTGGAGATGGATTGGTTACAGCACTTCAAGTAGCAGCTATAAGAAAGAGAAGTGGAAAATCTTTAAGTGAGCTTGCAGGAATAATGAAAGAATTACCACAAGTTTTAGTTAATGCTAAAGTTCCAAATGATAAGAAAAACATATATTTAGAAGATGAAGAAATAGTAAATCAAATAAAGAAAATAGAAGAAGCTTTACATGGAGCAGGAAGAGTTTTAATAAGACCTTCAGGTACAGAACCTTTAGTAAGAGTTATGTTAGAGGGAGAAAACCAAGAAGAGATAGACAAAATGGCTCATGGATTAGTAGATTTAATATTAAGTAAAATATAGGAAATTTAAAGGGGGTGTCGCAAAGACAGCCCCGATTTGTTAGGATAAGGGTTTATTACTTATTTTCATCTATTATTAAATTATAATTAGAGTCATATTTTAATCCAAGTTCAGCACATATCTTATTATTTAAATTCATTAATGCATTATGGTATTCATTATATTTAGGACTAAGTTTCTTTAAATTAGGAATAAAAATATCATTATATCCACATCTTTGTAATTCTTTCATCATTCTTCTTTTGGCAATTGAAGCAATACTATATTTATATAAAAAACTATTTTGAATCTTATAGCTAGAGTATATCATTTGTTTAGTTTTTTCATATTCTTCTTCTGTAGGATTTAGCATCATTAAAATGGTTTTATCTATTTTTTGTGTTACTTCCTCTATGTTATTTTTCATTAAGAATTTATTTATAAAATTAGAAATTCTCAGTGATAAAGGAATCTTTATTTTAACATTATCCCAAAACTCTATAATATTGTTATATGCATCCCTTTGCTCGTCACTTTCAAAAGGTATATTTAAATACGGTAAGAAATGGTACATAAACATTTGTCCGTATACCCCTGGTATCATTTCTTTAATTGAATCAGCAATGCTTATATAATCTAACTCCTGATTTAGTGTTGTATATTTAATTTCTCTACTATGTATCATTTCTTCTAATATTAAAAGTTGCTGCTTTTGATTTTCTATGTCACACTTCTTTTTAGTATATAGATCCTCTAATACTTTCTTTTCTATTTCTGGATTAGTTAAAATATTTTTAATTGAATTTAAATCCATACCGATTTTTCTATATACAGATATTTGTTCTAAAACTCCTATATCTTTCTCGGTATAATTTCTATATCCATTTTCGTCTTTATTAATTTTAATTAATCCTTTTTCTTCATAATACTTTACAGCTCTTTTACTTAACTCTACACGCTCCACAACTTCATTTATTCTCATTATTTTCACCTCTTTCTACATAGAGTTTATCACTATACGTAACGTGCAGGTCAATAAATTATTCTCAAAAAGTAGTAATTATTTTTTTGAAGTACAAATATTAATAGGTATCAAAATTTATTAATGATTTAAGATGTATTATTTAATTTATGTATAACATTTAGATAGAATAAGATGAATAATGAACAATCATATGGATTAAATTAGATAATAACAAATTTGACATAATATGTAGTTATAGTTATTATGTGTATAATAAACGAATTTTATGAGGTGACAATAATGAATAAAAAAATGCCAGTTTTATTTTTAGCTCATGGTAGTCCAATGAATGTAGTTTTAGATAATGAATATACAAGATCATTAATAAAACTTGGACAAGAGTTAGAAATCCCTAAAGCTATAATTATAATTTCAGCTCATTGGAAAACTAGAGGAACATATCTAACATATAGTAATAAACCAAGACAGATTTATGATTTTTATGGATTTCCAGAGGAAATATATAATATAAAATATGAACCAGATGGTGGAGAAAAATATGCTGAAATGGTTGCGAATGAGTTAAAAGAAGAGGGAGCAAAACTTACTGATGAGTGGGGGTTAGATCATGCAGCATGGGGAGTACTAAAGTATCTTTACCCAAAGGCTAATATACCTACTTTTGAAATAAGTTTAAATGCTTTACTTACAGAAGAGCAACATTATAAGATAGGGCAAAAGTTAGCAAAGTTTAGAGAAGAAGGCATACTAATTATAGGTAGTGGAGATATAGTCCATAATTTAGGAGCAGCAGACTATGATATTTATGGAAAACCATATGAATGGGCAGAAGCTTTTGATAAGTATATAATTAAAGCAATAAAAAATAATAATCACGATATATTAATTAAATATAAAGTATTAGGTGATATATCAAAGCTTGCAGTACCAACAGATGAACATTTTTTACCATTATTATACGTAGCTGGAGCACAAGATAAAAATGATAATGTAGAAGTAATTCATAGAAGCATACAGAACAGCTCTGTTTCAATGTCATGCATTAGAATAGGATAGTGTTAAAATGTAAGATTAATAAAAGGAATTCATATTATTGAGTTCCTTTTATTAATCTTATATATTATATAATTTTACACATTAATTTCATAAAATATCAGCAAATTAAATTATTAATATTTAAATATAAAAACAAATAATATAAATATATAAATTAATAAAAAGTATTAAATTATTAATAAAAATCTCTATTTAATAATAAAGTATTAATGAAGTATATATAAAAAAGTATTTTAAAAGTGAATTTACAAAGTTTTCAAAAAATTCTTGACACTGGAAAGTTTGGGTAGTAAAATTTTAACAATACTAAAATTTAATATGACCTTATGAATATAAATGCAATGAAGGAGAAGTTTATTTAGATTAAAACTTTCAGAGAGTCCATGGTTGGTGGGAATGGATAGTTTACTAAATAATAATCACTCTGGAGCAGTATCTCAGAAAGTGTAAAGATGCATTAGTAAGTGATAACCGGTAAGCACCGTTAAAGGCAAGGGTTTGTTAGAACCTAGTGATTGTATAAATTAAGGGGGAATTTTATTACCACCAGAATGAGCTATCATTAAGGGTGGTTTTTTTACACAATTTTTTAAAGGGGGCTAAGAATTTGGAGAGACATGTATTATCTGTATTAGTTAGAAATTCATCAGGAGTTTTGACGAGAGTTTCAGGCTTATTTGCAAGACGTGGATTTAATATTGATAGTTTAACAGTTGGTAGAACAGAAAATTTAGAAATATCAAGAATGACAATTGTATTAATGGGGAATGATGATGTTTTAGAACAATTTACTAAGCAGCTTAATAAGCTGGAAGATGTTCTAAGAGTACATGAATTAAATTCTGAATATTCAGTATATAGAGAGCTTGTTCTAATAAAAGTACAAGCTTCATCAGAAAAAAGAGGGGCAATAAATGAAGTAGTTAAGATATTTAGAAGTAAGATTATAGATGTTGCACATAATACAGTAACTATTGAATTAACAGGAGATGAAAGCAAAATCAATGCTTTGATAGAGCTTATGGAAGACTACGGAATAGTGGAAATAGTGAGAACAGGTATTGCAGCTTTAGAAAGAGGAGATAAAGATATAACTGAGTATGGAGAATACTTCAATTAAAAATGAATAATTAATAATCATACATTATTCATTTTACATTCTACATTTAAATAAGGGGGACTAAAAATATGGGAATGACTATGACTCAAAAAATTCTTGCAGACCATGCAGGGTTAGAAAGTGTAAAGACGGGGCAATTAATAGAAGCCAATTTAGATTTGGTGCTAGGTAATGATATTACATCACCGGTAGCAGTTAATGAATTTTATAAATTGAAATTAGAAAAAGTTTTTAATAAGGATAAGATTGCAATAGTACCTGATCATTTTACTCCTAATAAGGATATAAAGGCAGCAGAGCAAAATAAAATGATAAGAGAATTTGTTAGGGAAAAAGATATAAAAAATTACTTTGATGTTGGAGAAATGGGAATTGAACATTGTTTAATTCCTGAGAAAGGACTAGTGGTTGCTGGAGATGTTGTAATTGGGGCAGATTCGCATACGTGTACTTATGGAGCATTAGGAGCTTTTTCAACAGGAATAGGGTCCACAGATATGGCAGCGGGAATGGCTATAGGTAAGTGTTGGTTCAAGGTTCCTTCAGCTATAAAATTTATTTTAAAGAATAAGCCAGCTAAGTGGGTAAGTGGTAAAGATATAATTCTTCATATTATAGGAATGATAGGTGTTGATGGAGCTTTATATAGATCAATAGAATTTGTGGGAGATGGAATAAAATATCTTTCAATAGATGATAGATTTACAATGTCAAACATGGCTATCGAAGCAGGTGGAAAAAATGGAATTTTTGTTGTAGATGATGTAACTATTGAGTATCTAAAGGATCATTCAGATAGAGAATGGAAGGTTTATGAAGCAGATGAAGATGCAGAGTATGATGAGGTATATGAAATAGATTTAAGTACATTAAGACCAACAGTAGCATTTCCTCATTTACCAGACAATACAAGAACTATTGATGAAGTTGGGGAGATAGAAATAGATCAAGTAGTTATAGGATCGTGTACAAATGGGAGAATATCTGATTTAAGAATTGCAAGGGATATAATAAAAGGGAAAAAAATCAAAAAGGGAATTAGATGTATTGTGTTCCCAGGAACTCAAAATATTTATCTTCAAGCTTTAGAAGAAGGTATAATAAAAGATTTAGTAGAAGCAGGAGCTGTATTCTCAACATCAACTTGTGGACCTTGTTTAGGAGGTCATATGGGAATCTTAGCAAAAGGTGAAAGAGCAGTTTCAACTACAAATAGAAACTTCGTAGGTAGAATGGGACATGTTGAGTCAGAAGTATATCTAACAAGTCCAGCAGTTGCAGCAGCATCAGCACTAACAGGAAAGATTACTAATCCAGAAACTGTGAGCAATGCATAATGGATAATTAATTACTAATTATTAATTATAAATAGGGGGTTATAGGAAATGGAAGCAAAAGGTAGAGTTTTTAAGTATGGAGATAATGTAGATACAGATGTAATAATTCCTGCAAGGTATTTAAATACTTCTGATCCAAAGGAATTGGCTACTCATTGTATGGAAGACATAGATAAAGAATTTATAAAGAAAGTTCAAAAAGGAGATATTATAGTCGCACATAAAAATTTTGGATGTGGTTCATCAAGAGAACATGCGCCAATAGCTATAAAGGAAAGTGGAGTAAGTTGTGTTATAGCATCGACATTTGCAAGAATATTTTATAGGAATGCAATTAATATAGGCCTGCCAATATTAGAATGTGATGAAGCTGTTAAGGCAATAGATGAAGGAGATGAACTTGAAATAGATTTTACAACAGGAATTATAAAAAATAATACTAAAAAAGAAGAGTATCAGGGCGAACCGTTTCCAGAGTTTATGCAAAAAATAATTAATTGTGGAGGACTAGTAAACTACATTAAAAATAATGCATAATGGATAATTCATAATGAATAATTAATGAATAAACTCCTAAGGAGTTTGGAAAATTTAATAATTCAGTCTGCTGAATTATATCTACAATTATAAATTATGCATTATCAATTATTAATTGTAAAATAGGGGGTCATTAAGATGAAGTATAAAATAGCTGTTATACCGGGAGATGGAATTGGTCCAGAGGTTGTTGAAGAAGCTGTGAATATTTTAAATTGTGTTGGGGATAAGTTTAGCCATACTTTTGAATATGAATACTTATTAGCTGGAGGGTGTGCAATAGATGAACAAGGGACACCACTTCCAGAAGAAACTTTAGAAGCTTGCAAAAAAGCTGATGCAGTATTACTTGGAGCTGTTGGGGGACCTAAGTGGGATGGCCAAAATGCAAAAGTAAGACCAGAACAAGCATTACTTGGGTTAAGAGAGGCTCTTAACTTATATTGCAACCTAAGGCCAGCTTTATTATATGCACCATTAAGGGATGCGTCTCCACTTAAAGATAGCATAATTGGAGATGGAATAGATATATGCGTAGTTAGGGAATTAACTGGAGGTATATATTTTGGAGAAAGAGGAACAGAAGAATTAGATGGAGTAAAAGGTGCTTATGATACTGAAAGATATAATGTAAATGAAGTAAGAAGAATAGCAAAAATTGCATTTGAAACAGCTATGAAGAGAGATAAAAAACTTACAAGTGTAGATAAAGCAAATATATTAGAAACTTCAAGACTTTGGAGAAGTGTTATAGAAGAGGTTGCCAAGGATTATCCAGATGTAAAAGTTAATCACATGTATGTGGATAATGCTTCTATGCAATTAGTAAGGGATCCAAAGCAATTTGATGTAATAGTTACTTCTAATATGTTTGGGGATATTTTATCAGATGAAGCAAGTATGATAACAGGATCTATTGGTATGTTGCCTTCAGCATCTTTAGGGGAAGGAAAGTTTGGAATGTATGAGCCTATACATGGTAGTGCACCAGATATTGCGGGAAAAGGAATAGCAAATCCATTAGCAACTATACTTTCTGCAGCAATGATGCTGAAGTTTAGCTTTAATTTAGAGGACGAAGCAAGAGTTATAGAAGGGGCTATAGTTAAAGTTTTAGAAGAAGGATATAGAACAGGGGATATAATGAGTGATGGAATGAAACTGGTTGGAACTAGTGAGGTAGGAAAGTTAGTATTAGAAAAAATTTGAGTTTTATGAGGTGGATTATATGAGGAGTGATGTAATAAAGAAGGGGCCACAAAAAGCCCCACATAGATCATTACTAAAGGCAACAGGATTAACAGATGAAGAAATAAATAAACCTTTAATAGGTGTTGTAACTTCACAAAATGATATAATAGCAGGCCATATAAATCTAGATAAAATAGTAGAATCAGTTAAAAAAGGAGTATTGATATCTGGAGGAACTCCAATAGTATTTCCAACTATAGGAGTATGTGATGGAATTGCAATGGGACATGAGGGAATGAGATATTCATTAGTTACAAGAGAACTTATTGCAGACACTATAGAATGTATGGTTAAGGCACATGCATTCGATGCTTTAGTATTAATTCCAAACTGTGACAAGATTGTTCCTGGTATGATGATGGCTGCATTAAGACTTAATATACCAGCAATAGTAATTAGCGGAGGGCCAATGTTAGCTGGTAAATTCAAGGGTAAGGATGTATCACTTTCAACTATGTTTGAAGCAGTTGGGGCATTTGAGAATGGGACTATGTTAGAAGGTGATTTATGCGATATGGAAAATAAAGCATGTCCAACATGTGGATCATGTTCAGGAATGTTTACAGCAAATTCAATGAATTGCTTAGCAGAGGTTTTAGGTTTGGGATCGCCTGGAAATGGAACAATACCAGCAGTATATTCAGAAAGAATGAGACTTGCTAAATATGCAGGAATGAAAATAATGGACTTATTAGAAAAAGATATTAAGCCAAGAGATATAGTAAATGAAAAATCTATAAGAAATGCATTAACTGTGGACATGGCATTAGGATGTTCTACAAATAGCGTACTTCATTTAACAGCAATAGCAAATGAAGCAAAGGTAGAGTTAAACCTAGATATGATTAATGAAATATCAGAAATAACACCTAATCTTTGCAGATTAGCACCAGCTTCAGATACACATATTGAAGAATTATATTGGGCTGGTGGTATTCAAGCAGTTATGAAAGAGCTTTCAAAGAAAAATTTATTAAATCTAGATTGCGTTACAGCTACATCTAAAACGCATCAGGAAAATTTAGAAGAAGTAGAAGTACTTGATCATGATGTTATTAGAAGTATAGAGACTCCATTTAGCCAAACTGGTGGAATAAGAGTATTAAAAGGAAACTTAGCAGAAGATGGAGCAGTAGTTAAAAAATCAGCAGTATTAGAAGAAATGTTAGTGCATAAGGGACCAGCAAGAGTATTCGATTTAGAAGAAGATGCAATTGCTGCAATTCTTTCTAAGAAAATAGTTAAAGGTGATGTAGTAGTAATAAGATACGAGGGACCAAAGGGAGGTCCAGGCATGAGAGAAATGTTATCACCTACATCAGCAATTGCAGGAATGGGATTAGATAAATATGTAGCACTTATAACAGATGGAAGATTTAGTGGGGCAACAAAGGGAGCTGCAATAGGACATATATCTCCAGAAGCAGCTGAAGGTGGAACTATAGCTCTAGTAGAAGAGGGAGATATTATTTCAATAGATATTCCAAAGGGAAGACTAGAACTATTGGTAGATGATGAAGTTTTATCAGAGAGAAGAAAAAACTTTAAGCCATTACCACCAAAAGTTACAGAAGGATATTTAGCAAGATATGCAAAATTAGTAAGTTCAGCAAGCACAGGAGCAATACTTAAGTAATGGACAATGCATAATTAAGGAATAAACTCCTTCGAAGTTTAGAAATTTAATAATTCAGCTTTTCTGAATTATATCATTAATTTTTCATTTTTAATTCTTAATTTTACATTCAAAAAAGGGGGGTATTTATGATTATAACGGGAGCTGAGATATTAATAAAATCTCTTTTAGATGAGGGTGTTGATACTATATTTGGATATCCAGGTGGTGCTGTTCTTAATATATATGATGAGTTATATAAATATAGAGATAAGCTCACGCATATATTAACAGCTCATGAACAGGGAGCTTCGCATGCTGCAGATGGATATGCAAGAGCTACTGGGAGGGTTGGAGTTTGTCTAGCTACTTCTGGTCCTGGGGCAACTAATTTAGTGACTGGTATTGCTACAGCATATATGGACTCTATTCCTATAGTTGCTATCACGGGAAATGTAACAAAGCAGTTATTAGGCAAGGATAGTTTTCAAGAAGTCGATATTACAGGGATAACAATACCCATAACAAAACACAATTATATAGTTAAAGATGTTAATGATTTGCAAAGAGTAGTAAAAGAAGCGTTTTATATAGCAAGGGAGGGGAGACCGGGACCTGTATTAATAGATATACCTAAAGATATAACACAAGCTAAAGCAATATATGAACCATTAATTCCGAAGGAAGTTGAAAGAAAAACTAAGCATATTACCAATGAGGCTTTACAAAATGTAGCAAGTTTAATTAATGAAGCAGAAAATCCATTTATATATGCAGGTGGAGGAGTAGTAGCATCAGGAGCTTATGAAGAGCTTATGGAAATAGTTAATAAGATAAATTCACCAATTGCAACTTCACTTATGGCGATGTCATCATTTCCATATAATCATCCATTATATACTGGGATGATTGGAATGCATGGAAGTAAGGCTTCAAATATATTAACCAGTAAATGTGATTTATTAATAAATCTTGGTGCGAGATTTAGTGATAGAGTAATAAGTAACCAAGATCATATTAGAAATGCAAAGATAATTCATATAGATGTAGATCCAGCAGAAATAAATAAAAATGTAAAAGTAGATGCTTTTGTAATTGGAGATTTAAAAACAGTTCTCCAGAGATTAATACCACTTCTTAAAGAAAAAAAGAATGAGGAGTGGCTTAGAAAAATGAGGGAACTTAAAGCTCTAAATATTGAAGAAACTTCTGAAACAGGTGAATTAACTCCAGAGTTTTTATTTAGAAAATTAAGTCAGTTAGATGATGGCAATTTTGTTCTCACAACGGAAGTTGGACAGCATCAGATGTGGGCTTCTCAATTTTTTAAGTTTAAGACACCAAGAACATTTATATCTTCAGGTGGTCTTGGAACTATGGGATATGGACTCGGGGCTTCAATTGGAGCACAAATGGCATTAAAGGATAAACAAGTAATTAATATTGCCGGTGATGGAAGTTTTGGAATGAACTGCAATGAATTAGCAACAGCAGCCAAAAATAAGTTGCCTATAATAGTTATAATAGTAAATAACAATTCATTAGGAATGGTTAGACAGTGGCAAAATTTTTTCTATGAAGGTAGATATTCATCAACAACTTTAAATAGTACTACAGATTTTGTAAAAGTAGCAGAGGCTTTTGGTGGTAAGGGATATAGGGTTTTCGAAAAAGAGGAACTTGTACCTGTATTAAAAGAGGCTCTGGAATATAAAGGGCCTGTTGTAATAGATTATGTAATTCACAATGATAAAAAAGTATTTCCTATGGTTGCACCTGGTGCACCAATTAATGAAATAATAAGCGAAGAAGATGTATAAATAATAGGGGGTTAGACAAATGGCAAAAATGTATTATGAAAAGGACACAAATTTAGATTTATTAAAGGGGAAAAAAGTTGCTATCGTTGGGTATGGTAGCCAAGGGCATGCACATGCACTAAACTTGCAGGAAAGCGGAGTAGATGTTGTTGTAGGACTTTATAATGGTAGTAAATCTTGGGAAAGAGCTGAAAAATCAGGATTGCAAGTAGCAACAGTTTCAGAAGCAACAAAGGCTTCGGATGTTATAATGATTTTATTACCAGATGAAAAACAAGCACAAGTTTATAAAACAGAGATAGCACCTAACTTAGAATCAGGAAATGCCTTAGTATTTGCTCATGGATTTAATATTCATTATGGACAAATAGTTCCACCAGCAGATGTAGATGTGTTCATGTGTGCACCTAAAGGACCTGGACATATGGTAAGAAGAACTTATACTGAAGGTTCAGGAGTACCATGCTTAATAGCTGTATATCAAAATGCAACAGGAAATGCTCGCGATTTAGCTCTTGCATATTCAAATGGAATTGGTGGAGCTAGAGCTGGAGTTTTAGAAACTACATTCAAAGATGAAACTGAAACAGATCTATTTGGAGAACAAGCAGTTCTTTGTGGAGGTTGTACAGCTCTTATAAAAGCAGGTTTTGAAACATTAGTGGAGGCTGGATATGCACCAGAAAATGCATACTTTGAATGTTTGCATGAAATGAAGTTAATTGTAGACTTACTATATCAAGGTGGTATGAGTATGATGAGATACTCTATATCGGATACTGCTGAATATGGTGATTATATGGTTGGTGATAGAATAGTAACAGATGAAACAAAGAAAGAAATGAAGAAAGTATTAAAGGAAATTCAGGATGGAACATTTGCGAAAAATTGGTTATTAGAAAATCAAGTTGGAAGACCAATGTTTAATGCAAGAAGAAAAATGGAAGCTGAACATCCAATAGAAGTAGTAGGTAAAGAATTAAGAGAAATGATGAGTTGGATAGACACTAAGAAGTTAGATTAATAGAAAGGCTGCCTAAAGGTAGATTTTTTATATAAAATTATCAAAGTGTCGAAAGTTATATTAGTAATAATTAAGAGAAAAAATAATTTGAAAATAATTTAAAAAGTAATGCAGAATGATAGATTAGTCATAATGCATTACTTTTTCATTTTAAATTGTATATATATTTTTAGGTATAAATATTTTATTTATATATTTTTTTAGTTTATGTTAAAATATTAAGGAATAAATGAGGAGGAAATTAAATGAATATCAAAAGCTTTTTAAATTTAGTAGAGATTCGAACAAAGGTAGCAAGTGTTATTCCCTTTTTATTAGGAACATTTTATGCAATATATAGATTTGACACTTTTAATGTGAAGAATGCTATTATAATGTTTTCTTCAATGATAATATTTGATATGACTACTACAGCTATAAACAATTATATGGATTATTCTAAAGCAATAAAAAAAGAAGGCTATGGATATGAAACTCATAATGCAATAGTAAGTCATAATTTGAATCCAAAGGTGGTAAGAGTAACTATTTTCATTATGCTAATCATAGCGACTGCTTTAGGTTTATTATTAGTTAAAAATACCAATATAATAGTTTTATTTATTGGAGCAGTATCATTTGTTATAGGAATTGCATATTCTTTTGGCCCGATTCCAATTTCAAGAACACCTTTTGGTGAAATTTTTTCAGGGTTAGCTATGGGATTTATAATCACATTCTTAACTATTTATATCCATGTATTTAATGCGGGAATATTAAGTATAAGTTTTAATGAATTAAGTAGTATAAGCATTAACTTTAATATAATTGAGTTAATAAATATATTTTTAATAAGCTTATGTCCAATAATGGGAATATCCAATATAATGCTTGCAAATAATATTTGTGATATAGAAGATGATATTGAAAATAAGAGATATACATTACCAATTTATATAGGAAAAGAAAATGCATTGAAGTTATTTAAGTTCTTATATTATATTGGATTTATAGCAATAGTTATAGGTGTATTAGTTGGAGCATTACCTACAATTTCAATAGTAACTTTACTAGTTTTAAAATTAGTTCAAGGAAATATAAATAAATTCAATAAACTTCAAACTAAAAAAGATACATTTATATTAGCTGTGAAAAATTTTGTAATTACAAATTTAGTTTATTCTTTAACTATATTAAGTGGGGTATTATTACAATTAATAAGCAACAGCTAACTAGGGACAATTAGGAAAATAATTTATTTAAGTTACTAAAATAAGATTTTAATATATATATTTTTTGTTTTAACTTTTAGATCAATTGATACAAGTAACATAACATTTCACTAATAGTATAATTTATAAAATTAGAGAGAAAATAATTATGTAGCAAGAGAGGAGGAGTTAAAGTGAAAAAAATATTAATTGGTATGTTGATAACTTGCAGTTTTGGACTAGCAGCTTGTGGAAAAACTAATACAGAAAATCCATCAACAAATAATAATGCTGGTACAGGTGTAACAGACGGAACAAATGGAAACACAAATGGTACAGGTGTAACAGATGGAACTAATCCTAATACTAACGGAACAAATATGCCTGAATCAACAGTAGATGAAAGCAGAACATCTGTAAATAATTTATATACAGAGTTTAAAGGAAAAGTTGAAGGCGGAATAGAAAATATAAAAACTGAGGATTGGGATAAATATAGTACTGAATTTAAGGGAAAAGTCACCGATTTAAAGAATACAGTTGAAGATGCTTCTTTAAGAAGTACTGTTACTGATATGGAAAATCTATTTAATGAATATGATACAGCTATAAGAGAAAAATCAACTGTTGCTAAAGATAAAGTTGAGGAGATAAAAACACGAATTGAAAATGCATTTAAATAAATAATTATAAGGTTATCTTAAATATAATTTTTTTAAGATAACCTTTGTTTAATATTTAGGGAATTATATAGAAGCACTTTTTTAATGTATAATCTATTTATTAAAGTTAATAAATAGATTATATTGGAGAGATTAAATGAATTATGTTTATATATTAAAATGTTGTGATAATACTTTATATACTGGATGGACAACCTCCTTAGAAAAAAGACTTAAGGCTCATAATAGTGGAAAGGGAGCAAAATATACTAAGGCTAGGTTACCAGTAGAAATAGTTTATTTTGAAGAATTTGATAATAAGATAGAAGCAATGAAAAGAGAATATGCCATAAAGCAATTATCTAGACAAGAAAAGTTAAAATTAATAGATAGAAAAGTGAATAATAAAAACTTATTTCAAGAATTATAAATTAACAGTTATGAATTGTAAATATGTCTAGACATCTACATGTATAGTTATTAATAGGAGCAAACAAGAGAAAATTAAAGAAATATAAAAATAAACTTAAAAAATAACTAAAAATAATTAAATTTAAATTAAAATCGTTGATTTTGAGAAAAAGTATGATAAAATTAGTGTAGATTTTAATTTGAAGTGCATAGAATGTACTATAAATTAAAAGACATAATAAAAAAGGAGGATAGAAAAAAATATAAAGCGCCAGAGCTATTTGATTCATTTGTAGAAGAAAATAGCTGACGAGGTTGGGGAGTATCGATACTTCGGCGGGTGCCCCACGGTATTGCACACTACCGTTAACAGCTAACAAAACTGTGAAGTGATTTGCAGGACAATATTAGCTTGGTGTTAAAGCCTTCAAGGTGATGTCTCACAATGAACGTGTAAAATTAAAGAAAAATTTTTAATTAACTGCTAAAGTAAGTATATTTTTAGTAATTTATTTTAAAGTAAATAGGTAGTTAGATATTTTACATTGTAAATTTCAAATTTTCCATATATGTGACAGAACCTTAATTTTAGAAGCAAAAAATAATAGACAATGGAAGGAAGAAAGAAATATGTGCGGAATAGTTGGATTCGTAGGAAAGAAAGAAGCATCTCCAATATTAGTTGAGGGATTATCAAAGTTAGAATATAGAGGATATGACTCAGCAGGAGTAGCTGTATTAGAAAATGGAGAAATAGAAGTTAGAAAGTATAAGGGGCGTTTAAAGAATTTAGAAGATAACTTAAAGGAAAATCCTTTAAAGGGTAATATAGGAATTGGACATACTAGATGGGCAACTCATGGAGAGCCATCAGATGTTAATTCGCATCCTCATACAAATGGAGATGCAACAATTAGTGTTGTTCATAATGGAATCATAGAAAATTATATAAAGCTAAAAGAGTGGTTAAAAACTAAGGGATATAAGTTTTATTCAGAAACTGATACAGAAGTAATTCCAAACTTAGTAGATTACTATTACAATGGAGATTTATTTGAAGCTGTAACAAAAGCTACATCAAAGATGGAAGGAAGCTATGCTATTGGAGTTATCTGCAAAAATGAACCAGATAAAATAGTGGCAGTTAGAAAAGATAGTCCATTAATAGTTGGATTAGGAAAAGATGAATATTTTATAGCTTCAGATATACCAGCAGTTCTTAACCACACTAGAGAAGTTTATTTATTAGAAGATAAAGAATTCGTGATAATAACTAATGATGGAGTAGAAATTAAAACAGAAGATGGAGAACAGATAAATAAAGAAATTTATCATGTTACTTGGGATGTAGATGCAGCAGAAAAAGGTGGTTATGAAGATTTCATGTTAAAAGAAATCCATGAACAGCCAAAGGCAATAAAAGATACATTAACATCTAGAGTTTTAAAGAATACACAGGTTAAGTTAGATGATATAAATCTTACAAAGGAAGAACTAGAATCTTTCGATAGAGTGTTTATAGTTGCATGTGGAACAGCTTATCATGCAGGATTAGTTGGAAAAACTATAATAGAAAAACTAGCTAAGATACCAGTAGAGGTTGATATAGCTTCAGAATTTAGATATAGAGATCCACTTATAACAGAAAAATCATTATTAATAGTTGTTAGCCAATCTGGAGAAACAGCTGATACTTTAGCAGTTTTAAGAGATGCTAAAAAAGTAGGAGCAAAGGTTCTTGCTATTACAAATGTTGTTGGAAGCTCAGTTTCAAGAGAAGCTCATCATGTTATTTACACTTGGGCAGGTCCAGAAATTGCAGTTGCATCAACAAAGGCGTATGAGACACAATTAATAGCATTTTATGTTGTAGGATTATACTTTGGAGAGCTTAAGGGAACTTTAGATAGTAACTTATCAGAAGAAATAAAAGAAGAATTATTAGCATTACCTGAAAAAGTTGAATTAATCTTAAATAAAAAAGATGAATTACAAAAATATGCTTCAAAGCACTATATGAATAAAGACTTATTCTTCTTAGGAAGAGGAGTTGATTATGCTGTAGCATTAGAAGGTTCATTAAAGCTTAAAGAAATATCTTATATTCATTCAGAAGCATATGCAGGTGGAGAACTTAAGCATGGTCCAATAGCATTAATAGAAAAAGAAACTCCAGTAATAGCATTATTAACTGAAGATAGGTTAAGAGATAAGATGATAAGCAATATTAGAGAAGTAGTTACAAGAGGAGCAAGAGTTTTAGGAATAGCAAATGAAGGCTACGAAGATGCTAAAGAAGTTTGTGATGACGTAATTTATATACCAAAAACAAACCCATTACTAACTCCAGTATTATCAGTAGTACCACTTCAACTAATATCTTATTATATGGCAAAACAAAAGGGTTGTGATGTAGATAAGCCTCGTAACCTAGCAAAATCAGTTACTGTTGAGTAAAAGTATATTTTAAGGAGAGAAAAATATGAGAGATGAATTAATTAAAAAATTATTAGAAGAATATAAAGAAACAGAAAAAGCCTTAGAATTAGGTATAGATTGGTTAAATGAAAAGGACTATGCGAAGGGTAAGCTAGACCTAGTTAAAGTAATAATTAAAGACTTAGAGCAGCTATCTGAAACTTCAGCTAGCTAGTTATATAAATTCCAAATAAAAACTATGCATCAAAAGATGCATAGTTTTTTATTAAAATTAAAATATCACATTTAAATTATATTGAATAGGCAGTAACTTTAGGTAAAATTTCATTTCTTAAATTATGAGTAACAAATATAACACATAAATCCTTAGATGATATTAATGTATCTTCAATTTCTTTAGCATTTTCTTTATCCAAGGCTGATGTACCTTCATCTAAAATAATAAAATTAATTTTCCTAATAAGAGCTCTTGCTAACGCAATTCTTTGCCTTTGCCCACCAGAGATATTTTTTCCATTCTCTTTTATAATTGTATTGATTGCATTTGGTAATTCATTAATAAAATTTATTAAACAGCTTTTAGTTAAAGCCTCATATAAATCATCATCACTAAAATCTTGACCAAGAGTTATATTATCTTTTATAGTGCCATTAAATAAATATATATTTTGATCTATATAACTTATATTATTATAAATACTAGTAGGCGAAACTTCTCTTAGTTCTGTATTATCATACAGTACATTACCATTATAATCTTTAAGAAATCCTATTAATATTTTTAATAGAGTTGATTTACCACTTCTACTTTCTCCAGTAATAACATATTTATGACCTTTTTCAAATGAAATATTTATGTCATATAGAACTTGTTTATCTGAATAATTATAGGAGATATTCTTAAAAGTTATACTTTCAATATTCTTTAGGGAGATATTATCATATTTAACTGAAAAATTTTCGAATAATGTATTAGATGATTTTAATATTGATATAGATTTTATAACAGCTCCGATGCCTGAAAAGAAGGAACCAGCTAAATTACCAACTGACAAAACAGCTCCAATTGGTGTTAGATTATTAATTGATAAAAATATAGTAACTACTAATAGAATTACTTGGCTTATTAAATTAAATCCTACTATTAATGTTGAAACTGTTGCTTTCATTTTGATGAAAAATTTATAAATGAAGAAGTGCAAAAAATAACGTAATTTTATAATACCTATTTTACTTGTTTTTTTATAAATTTTTAAATAAAAGGTTCTTAATGAGTAATTGAAAATAATTTTCAGTATTTATCTTGACTTCAAGATAAATTAGGGTTATAATTATCTTGAAATCAAGATAATGTAGGTGAATATATGAACAATGTGAATTTAAAGCTAGTTATTGCAATGGCTAGAACTTATGATAGTTTATTTTTTGAAATAGAAAAAAGTCTTAAAGAGTTTGAATTAAATATAAGTGAATTTGGTGTTTTAGAAATGCTATATCATAAAGGTGATCAACCTGTGCAAAAGGTAGCCGAAAAGATTCTTGTTACTAGTGGAACTATTACGTATGTAATAAATAAGCTAGAGAAAAAGGATTTTGTAGTTCGTAGAAAATGTAATAAAGATAAAAGAGTTTATTATGTTTCATTAACGGAAAAGGGACATGATTTTATAGCTCATATATTTCCTAAACACAAGGAATTTATAGATAATTTATTTAAGGATATAAGTGAAGAAAATAAAATTCAACTTCTTGAAAATTTAATTCAATTAAGAAAAGTTTTAAAGTAATTTTTTTCATTGAAAATATATAAAAATAAAATAGGGTAATGAAAGATAGGAGAGGATTATAAATGAATAAAAATTTTTATGATGCAATAAAGGAAAGAAGAAGCATTTATGCAATAAGTAAGGAATCACCAATAGCGGATGAAAGAATTCAAGAAATTGTAGAGGATATAGTGAAGCATGTACCATCTGCTTTTAATTCTCAAACAACAAGAACTGTTATTTTATTAGGAGAGTCTCATGATAAGCTATGGGATATAACTATGAATGCGTTAAGAAAGATAGTTCCAGCAAGTGATTTTACATCAACTGAAGAAAAAATTAATTCTTTTAAGGGTGGATATGGAACAGTATTATTCTTTGAAGATTTTGCAGTAGTAGAAGCATTACAACAACAATTTGAATTATATAAGGATAACTTCCCAGTATGGGCATTACAAACTTCAGGAATGATGCAATTCTCAGTTTGGACTGCTTTTGCAACAGAAGGGCTTGGAGCAAGTCTTCAACACTATACTGAATTGATAGATTCAGAAGTTAAGAGGGAATTCAATATACCAAGTACTTGGAAGATGATGGCTCAAATGCCTTTCGGTAAGATTGTAGCAGGAGCAGGTGAAAAAACTTTTAATCCAATAGAAACTAGGGTCAAAGTTTTAAAATAATTAAAAATTAAGAAGCAAGGAGGAATTTAATTTGTTAAGAAAAGTTAATCATAAAAATATGGGAAAGAGTGACTTAGGATGGTTAAGAAGTATATTTCATTTCTCTTTTGCAGATTATTTTAATATTGATAACATGAACTTCGGAGTTTTAAGAGTTATAAATGATGATTTAATTGCAACAGGAACAGGATTTGATTTACATCCACATAAGGACATGGAAATTGTATCTTATATTATTAATGGTGGATTAACTCATGGAGACAGTATGGGTAATAAGAATACTGTATATAGAGGTGAAGTTCAGTATATGAGTGCTGGAACAGGAGTTTATCATAGTGAAGAAAATTTAGGTGATGAAACTACAAGAATACTTCAAATATGGATAGTTCCAGATAAAAAAGATTATAAGCCAGCTTATGGAGATTATAGATTTAATGAAAAAGATAGACAAAATAATTGGCTTAATATAGTTTCAAGCAAAGAAGGAAATGCACCTATAAAGATAAATCAAGATGCAAACTTCTATGTAGTTGAATTAGATGAAGGAAAAGAGATAGAGTTTTCAGTAGAAAAAGGAAGACAAGGATATTTAGTTCAAATAGAAGGAGATTCAATTATTAATAATCTTGAACTTAATGAAAGAGATGGACTTGAAATAGTTGAAGAGAATATAAATATTAAAGCAAAGAAAAAATCACATATACTTGTTATTGAGATGAAAAAGTATTTAAATTAAATTAGAAAACTCAAGTTTATAATGGCTTGAGTTTTTATTTGTATTTAAATTAAGGATAAAGAGTTAATAGAAAATAAATTTAAAATAATTCATAAGTAAACTAATAAAGTTAATTTAAGTTTATTCAAATATATTATAGAACAGTGTATGATTTTACGTTTAAAGACTTCTTCATAGATAAATAATTATAAGATTAAACATATGTAACTTATATATAGTTAAAAAGAAGAAAAAATAGCGACTAAAAATTTATATATGAATTGGAATGAAAAGTACCAATATTTCTTCATTGATGAATATAATGAAAAATTATATTATATGACACTAGATAAAAATAGTAAGTACCTTCAAAAATTAGCAAATTTCGACAATGACTATATGATATAATGTCTATTGGAAAAATCATATTATAGTTAAATAAAGGAGAATTAAATGATGGCAAAAATGATACAATGTAAATCTTGCTCTAAAGAAATAGCATCGAGTGCGAAAATTTGTCCAGGGTGTGGAGCGAAAAATAAAAAACCAATATATAAAAGAGTGTGGTTTATAGTTATAGTACTTTTGATAATAGTTGGAGCAATAAATGCAGCCGGTGGCGGTAATTCTACTACACCAAATGGTGGAACAACTGAAACTGGACAAGTAGAAAATTCTACAGCAAAGAAGGAAAAGTTTGAATTAGTTGGGGAAGTAGAAACAGAGACAGATCAATTTGCAACTTACTTAAAAGGTGTTATAAAAAATAATAGTGGTAAAGATTGTAGTTATGTTCAAGTAACTTTTAATTTATATGATTCTGAAGGAAATCAAATAGGAACAGCTTTGGATAATATAAATAATCTTGAATCAGATGGAACTTGGAAGTTCAAAGCTATGGGGATTGATGTTGATGGTGAAATAGCATCTTACAAACTAGCTGAAATAACAGGATTCTAAGATTATAAAAATAATATATAACTAATCATGTGATATTATTAAAAAGATAATAAAAAAGAGTCTTAAGTGGCATGTGTGCGGGATTTTACCGTATGCATGTCGTTTTTATTTATAAATATTTACTATTATAGAAAGCTAAGTGTTAAAACTAGGGAGTAGTTAAATTATAGAATATTGTATAAGTTATGAAAGAGGTTAGTTAAATAGAAATTTTTATTTTAGATGAAGTTACTATTTAAAAATAATTATTATCTTTTAAATTCAAGAAAAATTTGGTATAGTGAATTTACGTTATGTTTATTAGATAAAATATTAGTTGCATAATAGAACATAGCGATGCAAATACTTAAAATATTAAGGCGTTTTATATAAATTTATTTTATTATTAGAATTTAAAGGAGGATTAATAGGAGAATGAGAAAAACAAAAACCATGGATGGAAATACCGCAGCAGCTTATGTTGCTTATGCTCTTACAGAAGTAAGCTCAATTTTCCCAATAACCCCTTCATCACCTATGGCTGAGCATGTAGATGAGTGGGTTGCAAAAGGAAGAAAAAATATTTTCGGTAAACCAGTAAATGTAGTTGAAATGCAATCTGAGGCAGGAGCAGCAGGAGCACTTCATGGATCCCTTCAAGCAGGAGCTTTAAGTACTACTTTTACAGCTTCTCAAGGTTTATTACTTATGGTTCCTAATATGTATAAGATAGTTGGTGAAAGGCTTCCAGCAGTTATTCATGTAGCTGCAAGAGCAATAGCAACTTCATCACTAAGTATATTCGGTGACCACCAAGATGTTATGGCAGCAAGACAAACTGGTTTTGCAATGATTTCAGAAGGTTCTGTTCAAGAAGTTATGGATTTAGCACCTGTAGCTCACTTAACAGCTATAAAGGCTAGAATGCCTTTTGTAAATTTCTTTGATGGATTTAGAATATCTCATGAAATACAAAAGATTGAGGTTTTAGAATATGATGAATTAGCGAATCTTGTTGATTATGAAGCTTTAAATGAATTTAGAAAAAATGCTTTAAATCCTGATCATCCAGTTATAAGAGGTACAGCACAAAATCCAGATGTATATTTCCAATTAACTGAATCATTAAATAAGTATTATGAAGATATTCCAGATATAGTTGAAGAGTATATGGCAAAAATAACTGAACTTACTGGAAGAGAATATCATTGCTTTGATTACTATGGAGATCCAGAAGCAGATAGAATATTAGTAGCTATGGGCTCAGTAATTGAAGTTGCAGAAGAAACTATAGATTACTTAAGATCAAAGGGCGAAAAGGTAGGTCTTGTAAAGGTAAGACTTTATAGACCATTTTCAATAGAAAAGTTATTGAAGGTTATTCCAAAGAGTGTTAAAAAGATTGCTGTACTAGACAGGACTAAGGAGCCTGGTTCTATTGGTGAGCCTTTATTTTTAGATATAGTTAGAGCTGTTAATGAAATGGAAAACCCACCAAAGGTATATGGAGGTAGATTTGGACTTGGTTCAAAGGACCCATACCCATCTCATATAGTAGCAGTTTTTGATAATTTAAAAGAAGAGAAACCAAAGAATAGGTTTACTATAGGAATAGAAGATGATGTAACTTATTTATCTTTATCACCTAAAGAGGATATAGATGCAACACCAGAAGGAATAACAGCATGCAAGTTCTGGGGGCTAGGTTCAGATGGTACAGTAGGGGCAAATAAGAGTGCTATTAAGATTATAGGTGACCATACCAATATGTATGCACAAGGATATTTTGCCTATGATTCTAAAAAATCAGGAGGAATCACAGTTTCTCATTTAAGATTTGGAAAAACTTCGATAAAATCTCACTATGAAATAGATAAAGCAGATTTTGTTGCATGTCATAATCAATCTTATGTTTATAATTATGATGTATTAAAGGGACTTAAAAATAATGGGGTATTTGTTTTAAATACTATTTGGAGTGAGGAAGAATTAAATAAAAAGCTTCCTGCTAAGATGAAGAGATATATAGTAGAAAATAATATACAGTTCTATATTATTAATGCAATAAAAATAGCTCAAGAAATAGGTCTTGGTGGAAGAATTAATATGATAATGCAAGCAGCATTCTTTAAGTTAGCTAATATTATACCTATTGAAGATGCTGTTAAATACTTAAAGGAAGCAGTAGTTACTTCATATGGTAAAAAGGGTGAAAAAGTTATCAATATGAACTTTGAAGCTATTGATAAGGGCTTAGATTCATTAATGAAAGTAAGTCCTCCAGAAAATTGGAAAAATGCTGAAGATGATATGATTGAAGAGAAGATGAGTGTTCCAAAGTTTGTAGAAGAAATATGTATTCCAATAAATAAATTGGAAGGAAGCAGTTTACCTGTATCAACATTTGTAGATTCAGGAGTTTCAGATGGTACATTTATGTCTGGTACAACTGCATTTGAAAAGAGGGGAATAGCAGTCAATGTTCCTGAATGGCTTCCAGATAATTGTATTCAATGTAACCAATGTTCCTTTGTTTGCCCTCATGCAGTTATTAGACCATTCTTAGCAACTAAAAAGGAAATAGAAAATGCTCCAGACAGTTATAAGAGTGTAAAGGCTAATGGAGTTAAGGGAGATAAAGAATTCCATTATACTATTGGAATTACTCCTTTAGATTGTACTGGATGTGGAAACTGTGCTCAAATTTGTCCAGCACCAGGAAAAGCTTTAGTTATGAAACCTATGGATACTCAAAGTGAACAAATTGAAGCATGGAATTATGCTATTGAAGAACTTACTCCAAAAGAAAATCCTATGAGTAAGACTACAGTTAAGGGGAGCCAATTTGAAGAGCCATTACTTGAATTTTCAGGAGCATGTGCAGGTTGTGGAGAAACTACTTATGCTAAACTTGTAACTCAATTATTTGGTGATAGAATGATGATTGCTAATGCAACAGGCTGTTCATCGATATGGGCTGCATCAGGAGCTGCTACTGCATATAGACCAAATCATAATGGGCATGGACCTGCTTGGGCAAATTCATTATTTGAAGATAATGCAGAATATGGACTTGGAATGTTCTTAGGAGTTAAGACAATTAGAGATAGAATTGCTGACAATGTAAGAATAGCTTTAGAAGAAGGAAATATGTCTAAAGAAACTAATGCTGTATTAAAAGAGTGGTTAGATAATGTAGATAATGGAGAAGGAACAAGACAAAGAGCTGAAAGCTTAAGAAGAGTTCTAGAAGTAGAAAATTCAGATATAGCAAAAGAAATATTAAAGGATAAAGAATTCTTTGTTAAGAGATCTCAATGGATATTTGGTGGAGATGGATGGGCTTACGATATTGGATATGGTGGCTTAGATCATGTATTGGCTTCAGGAGAAGATATAAATGTTTTAGTATTTGATACTGAAATTTACTCAAATACTGGAGGGCAATCTTCTAAATCTACACCAGAAGCAGCTGTTGCTAAGTTTGCAGCAAATGGAAAGAGAACTAAGAAGAAAGACTTAGGTTTAATGGCTATGACATATGGATATGTTTATGTAGCACAAGTATGTATGGGAGCTAACTTAAATCAAACTCTTAAAGCAATTGCAGAGGCAGAGGCTTATAAGGGACCTTCATTAGTAATAGCTTATGCTACTTGTATATCTCATGGAATTAAGATTGGTATGTCTAATACTCCATATGAAGAAAAGAGAGCTGTTGATTCAGGATATTGGCATCTATATAGATATAATCCAGATTTAAAGGTTGAAGGAAAAAATCCATTTAACTTAGATTCTAAGGAGCCAAGTAATAGCTTAAGAGATTTCTTAATGGGAGAAGTTAGATATGCATCATTAGCTAAGGCATTTCCAGAAATAGCAGAAGAATTATTTGAAAAAACAGAAGAAAATGCTAAGGAAAGATACGAAAGATATAAGAGCTTATCACAAAATATAATATTATAATTTAATATAGTAGACACATAAATTTATCTTAAGTAAAATAATATTAAGTTACAAAAGATAAATGACTTAAAGATATTAAATATAGCCTTTTTAGATTTGATATATTCATTAGCTTTTAGCATGGAAATTTTGAAACTAAATAGGCTTTTATTTTATTAAAAATCTCCTCTTCTAATATGTATTCTATAAATAGTTTTAATGTATAGAAATATTTTTTTTACAATACACTATGTTAAAAAAACGAAAAAATACAAAAATAAGTGTATTAATAAATGATACACTAGTAATTACTATGATTTTGATACTTTTAAAATATAAAAAGTATTAAGAAAACAAAAGGATTAGTAAATATTTTTTAATTTGGTATGAAAATTGCTATGTATAATATTAGCAATAATATATTAATTTTTAGGAGGATTTATTATGAAGAATATCTATTTATTCTGTGACGCTGGAATGTCAACAAGTTTATTAGTAACAAAAATGAGAGAGGTTGCGGCTAAACATGATGTAAAAGTTAACATAGAAGCGCTTCCATTTGCAAAGTCTTTTGAAATATTAAATGAGAAGCAAGTTGATTGTGTACTTTTAGGACCACAAGTTAAATTTTTATTAAAGGATATTGAAGGACCTTGTAAGGAAAAAAATGTTCCTGTAGCTGTAATTAATTCAGCAGATTATGGAACTATGAATGGTGAAAAAGTTTTAAAACAAGCGATAAAAATGATAAAAGCTAATCAATAGTCTTTTATTGAGAAAGAAGAGGGGATAAAATGAATAAGTTTGAGGCAATATTAGAAGAAAAAGTTATTCCTATGGCTCAAAAGATATCAGCACAAAGACACTTAAGAGCTATTCGTGATTCATTTGCAACAATAATGACTTTTTTAATTATAGGGTCAGTATTTATGATTATAGCTGATTTCCCTATTCCAGGTTGGGAAGACTTGCAAGTTAAGCTTTTTGGGGAAGGTTTTTATCAATTAATAAAGACTCCAGTTAGAGTAACATTTGATTTTATGGCTATATATATAGCTGGTGCTATAGCATATAACCTTTCAAAAAGATATAGAATAGATGCCTTTACAGTATCTTTGTTAAGTATAGCAAGCTTTGTGCTTTTAATGCCATTTGATACTTATATTGAAATAGAAGGAACTTCTCACTATGTTGGAAGAATGATTGAAATTGGTAACTGGGTAGGTGCTAAGGGTATTATAGTTGCTATATTTGTAGGTATTGCAGTAACAGAAATATTTAATATATTTGTAAAGAAAAATATTGCAATAAAAATGCCACCAAGTGTTCCAGAAGCAGTATCAAAGGCTTTCTCAGCACTTATTCCTGGATTTGTAATTATTACATTAATGTTAATAGTTCGTACATTGTTCCAAATGACTTCTTATGGTTCAATATTTGATATGATTTATACTATTATAGCAGCACCAGCACAAGCTTTAGTTGGTAACAATATATTTGGAGCTATAGGATTAGCAATATTATCTACTTTATTCTGGTTCTTAGGAGTTAATGCAACTTCAACATTAAATGGTGTTATTAGACCATTCTGGTTACAATTACAAGAAGAAAATATGGCTGCAATTCAAGCAGGATTAAAACCACCACATATTTTAACAGAGCAATTCTATGATTTAATATGGATGGGAGGTATTGGTGCAACTCTTGCAGTTTGCATATTCCTAGCTTTAAGAGCAAAATCAAAACAATATAAGGAAATTGGTAAGTTATCAGCTGTTCCAGGTATGTTCAATATTAATGAGCCAATTATGTTTGGATTACCTATGGTTTTAAATCCAATTGCATTTATTCCATTACTAGTAGCTCCAGTTGTTCTTATTTGTATAAACTACTTTGCTATGAGCACAGAAATAGTACCAAAGCCAAATGGAATTTATTTACCTTGGACAACTCCTCCAATAATTCAAGGATACTTAATTACAGGAAGTATAAGAGGTTCATTATTACAATTATTCGATATGGTTGTTGTTATGGGAATATGGTATCCATTTATTAAGATGATGGATAAGAAGCAATATGAATTAGAAATAAAAGAAGCTGAAGAAGATGATGATGATTTTGATTTCTCACTATAATTTAAAAGTGAGGTAAGGAATATGAATTTATTTGATAATATAAGTTTACAAGATGAATTTTTCCAAGATCTATTTAAAATTCTTAAAATAAATACTATTAAAGATGAAAAGAAAGATGCCGCTCCTTTTGGGAGTGGCATTAAACTAGGGTTAGAATGCATATTAGATATATGTAAAAGCTATGGATTTGAAACAACTAATTTAGAGAATTATATAGGATATGCAGAATATAAAAATGAAGATAGTGATGAATATGTAGGAGTACTTGGACATATTGATGTTGTTCCAGTAGGAGATGGTTGGGATACAAATCCTTTTGAGCCTGTAGTCAAGGATGGAAAGTTATATGCTAGAGGGGCCTTAGATGATAAGGGGCCATTATTTGCATCATTATATGCCTTAAAACTTTTAAAGGATTCAGGTATTAAACTATCTAAAAATGTGAGAGTCATATTTGGAACTAATGAGGAATCGGGAACAGAAGATATAGATTACTATTTAGAAAGAGAAAAACCACCAACACTATGCTTTACTCCTGATGCATACTTTCCAATAGTAACATCAGAAAAGGGAATATTAACTTTTGAGTTTATTCATAAAGTATCTGATAGTGAAGGTTATAAGCTTGAATATATAAAGGGTGGTAAAAAATCTAATATAGTTCCAGATATGTGCGAAGTTAAGTTATCTTTTAAGGATAAGGAATTTTTAAATAACTTTAATAATATAGATTTAAACAAGGAATATAAAATTGAAAATTTAGTAAATGAAAATTCAATAATTATAAAAGTCTTTGGAAAATCTGCTCATGCAAGCACTCCAGAAGAAGGAGATAATGCAGCATGTAAGATGATGGAGTATTTATATAAAACCTTAGATTTTGAAGATAATTTCACAACATTCTTAAAGGATTTTAATAATCTTGTTGGAAGAGCCTACAATGGGGAAGGATTAGGAATTAACTTTGAAGATGAAGAATCAGGAAAGCTAACTATGAATTTAGGAATTATAAATGGAAACTCTGAAGAAATAAGAATGAGATTTAACATAAGATATCCTGTTACTATAGATTTTAAAGAAATAGTAAAAAAGGTAGAGGAAAAGGTTAAGTTAAGCACTATAGACTTTGTTATGGGAAATCATAATTATCCACTACATTTTCCTAAGGATCATAAACTTATTCAAAGCTTGAAAATAGCATATGAAGGAGCTTTTAATGAAAAAGCTAGACTTTTGGCTTCAGGAGGAGGAACATATGCTAAATTAATGCCGAATACAGTAGCTTTTGGTCCTATTAATGAAGGGGAACCTGATTTAGCTCATCAAAAAAATGAATATATCGAATTGGATCAGCTAAAAAAATGTGTTGAAACCTATGCAAGAGCAATTTATGAATTAGCTAAATAAATATAAAATATATAATTAAGAATGAAGGACATATTTCAAAGAAAAATCCTTCATTCTTAATTTTTAATTAGGAAAAAAATTTTTTATATAGATTTAATGTTTATTATTAAAGATATTAAGAAAATAACTTCTAAATCTGATAGGTTTATATTATAATTCTTCTCTATTAATAGCTTTATTTCTAAAGTTAGAGGATAGTAATCCTTATAAAGTGATTTTAGTTTATTTAGTGATGATAAAGTTGTAGCATCTATAAGATCAATTCTGTCATATATCATATCTATATGAATATGAAGAAATCTTTTAAATGTATCACTAGATAATTTTTCTTTTAAATCTTCATCTAAGTTTATAATCTTAGATAAAAGCTCATCATAAGCTGACTCTTCAAAAGTATATGTAAAGTTACTTTGATTTTCTATTACTGTATCCATATAGTCATTAAAATAATTTAATATAGAATTTGTACAGCTATCTTTATGATGTATAGCACCATCTATATTATTAATAAAATCCTTATACTTAGATAAAATAATATGTTTTTGCTTTATAAAGGAATGACTAGTTATTTTAGTATTTTTATCATAAATAAAATACCCATCTATGCAATCTAAGGATTCAAGTAATTTTATTTCTTTATCTAAGTTTTTATTAAGAGCACTTTTAATATCATTAGGTAAGTCAGGACTATTAATTTTAATATGTTTTTTATTATTTATAAAATAATCTGTGTAAGAATTAGCTACAGCTAGAGTAATATCACTTTTTAATTGACCTACATTATATGGACAATCGTAGGATAATAAACATAACATAGAATTCATTGACACAAGTATAGGTTTATCTAATTTTAAACTTTCTTCTTTAATGAAGTATTCTACTAAGGTCAAACGCTCTTCTAATAGTCTTTCATTTAAATCAGGCAAGTTAATTTTAATAGGAATTCTTCTTATAAAAGTATTTAATAGTGATTGATTTATATCTTTGTTAGTAGCACAGATTATTCTAGCAGAAGATTTTATTCTTTTAGATACTTCGCCAAGTCTTTTAAAATATCCAGTATCCATAAATACAAATAGCATTTCTTGACCTTCACTTGGAAGATTATGAATTTCATCTAAAAATAAAATACCACCATTGGCTTCTTCTATTAATCCACGCCTATCTTCATTAGCACCTGTAAAAGTACCTTTTCTAACTCCAAATAATTGGGCACTTAATAATTGTGTATTATTTGAGTAGTCAGAACAGTTAAAATGGATAAAAGGCATATCTTTAGTAATATCTAAAGAGTTAGCATATTCATGCATAAGCTTTGCTAACATTGATTTTCCAACACCAGTATCTCCTATTATTAACGAGTTCATTCCGTTAGGTGGATATAATATAGCGGTCTTTGCTAATTTAACAGCAGGCGCAAGAGATGGATATAAATAACTAAGCTTATCTAAAGAAGATTTCTTAGAAAAGTCAGTAGAATTAGGGTTATTAAAAAAGTATTTTACAGGACGACTATTATTTTTAAATAGCTTACCATTTTTTAATAATAAGTTTAAATCTCTACTAACATTAGAACGCTCTAAATTTAAATATTTACTTATTTCCAAAGTAGTAATTCCTTCACCATTGTCTAGATTTTTAATAGTATTATAAATTAAATCTATTCTCTTCATAAGTTGATCCTTTCTAACCCATATAATAATTGTATAGAAAATATATATAAATTGTATTTTTGTAATTAAAATATCAATATACTGTATCAAATTTATTGTTATATGTATCATTTTACAATACACTTTAGTAGAAAGTAAAATAATAGTTTTAATCTTCTTTAAAATACATATTACGCAGAAGGTTGGCATAGATATTGCTTTTAATTATTGCATACAAATTTATTTGGAGGATAGACTTATGAAATATGCAATGATAGCAACATGGAGAATGGCTGTAGAAGGAATAACTAGCTCTGCAGAATTATTAAAAAAAGGGAATTCAGCAGGAGATGCAATAGAAAATGCTATAAAAATGGTTGAGGACTTTCCTTTCTATAAATCAGTAGGATATGGTGGTTTACCAAATGAAGAGTGCGAAGTAGAGTTAGATTCAGCTTATATGGATGGTGACTCACTTTCAATTGGTGCTGTAGCAGGAATTAAGGATTTTAAAAATCCAATTAGTATAGCAAGAAGATTAAGTAAAGAACAAGTAAATTGCTTCTTACAAGGATTAGGAGCAGAAGCATTTGCTCATAAAAATGGATTTGAAAGAGTAAATATGCTTACAGATAGGGCAAAATTACATTATGAAAAGAAGAGAAGAGAAATTGCCAAAGAAGGTTTAAGTCCATATGATGGACATGATACAGTAGGAATGGTAGCATTAGATTGTAATAATAAAATGGTAGCCGGAACATCTACAAGTGGATTGTTTATGAAGAAAAAAGGAAGAGTTGGAGATTCTCCACTTTCAGGCTCAGGCTTCTATGTAGATAGCGAAGTTGGGGGAGCCACTGCAACAGGACTTGGAGAAGATTTAATGAAGGGATGTATTTCTTATGAAATAGTAAGATTAATGAAAGAAGGATATCATCCTCAAGAAGCAGCAGACATGGCTGTAGAAAGATTAAATAGAGAACTTGTTAGAAGAAGAGGTAATGCAGGAGATTTATCAGTAGTAGCATTAAACAATAAAGGAGAATTTGGAGTTGCTACTAATATTGAAGGATTTTCATTTTCAGTAGTTACAGATGAATTAGAGCCAACAGTTTATGTATGTAATAAACAAGAAAATGGTAAAACCACTTATGAAGTAGCAAGTAAAGAATGGTTAGATGCATACTTAAAGAGAATTAAGTCTCCTATAACATTTGATTAAGAGAAGGAGTAAATTTTATGAAGATATTTGAGGCATGTGTAGGAAATTATAATGAAGCTATTAGAGCAGAAGCTTTAGGAGCGAATAGGATAGAGTTTTGTGATAATCTTTTAGAAGATGGGACAACACCTAGCTTTGGAAATATAAAAAAAACTATTAACACTCTTAAGATTCCAGCAATGGTAATTATAAGACCAAGAGGTGGTAACTTTGAGTATTCTGAAGATGAAGCAGAAATTATGTTAGAAGATATTAGAATGTGCAAAGAAATTGGTGTTTATGGAGTTGTAATTGGAGCATTAAAGGGAAATAAAATAGATTTAGACTTAACGAAGAAGTTAGTAGAAGAGGCTAGACCTATGAAAATAACTTTTCACATGGCCTTTGATAGTATTGAAGATAAAAAAGGAGCTATAGATGAATTAGTAGAACTTGGTGTACACAGAATACTAACTAAGGGTGGAATGGAAAATGCTCTAGAAGGTAAGGATGTATTAAAAGAATTAGTTGAGTATGCTAATGATAGAATTATAATTATGCCAGGAAAAGGTGTAAATAAAGAAAATAGAGATTATATATTAGAATATACAGGTGCAAAAGAAATTCATGGAACTAAAGTAGTTTAGATGGAGGATTAAATATGGATAATTTAGAATTAATATCATTTCAATTAATAAGTAATGTTGGAGAAGCTAGATCAGCTTTATTTGAAGCTATGAGGGCAGCAAGAGAAGAATGTTTTGAAGAAGCAGATAAATTGGTTGCAGAAGCAGAAGATTCATTAATTAAAGCTCATGAATCTCACAGCTCTTTAATTATGCAAGAAGCATCAGGAGATAAAGTCCAAATATCATTACTTTTAATGCATGCAGAAGACCAATTAATGACTACTGAATTATTAAAAGGAATGGCAAAAGAAGTTATTTTGACTCATAAAAAATATTCAAATAAATAGAATAAAATACGAAACTCAGGCTTTTTATAGCCTGAGTTTCGTATTTTATAAAGAAAAATTTGGCATAGAAAATTTAGTGATATAGAATATGTGATTTTTTAATTATTCCTTAAGAATTTATTACAGGAACATTAATATTTTTATGATATAATTTAATAGGTATATGTAAAAAAATACAAAATTTTCCATGTAAGGAGGCCAGTTTTGGATAAATTTAAAAGTTATTTTACTAAATTTTATATAAATATATTATTAGTGCTAATGGCAATAGTTATATATTATTGTTTTATTTATTTAGAAAGGGTTGATAAAGCAGATATAGTACCTGGAATAATTTTGATATTTGTAATTGCTTTAGAATTATTTATTGTGAATAAGAATCTAGATCTAAGATGGAAACTCTTATCTATTTTATTTTTAGGATTTGTTTTAAGAGGATTATGGCTATTAAATGTAAATAGTATGCCAACTTCAGATTTTAGAGTAATTTACGAATGCGCACAGAATTTATTAACGGGAGATACTGCTGCTTTTTGGGGAAGTGGTTATATAGCAAGATTTCCACATTTAACAATCATGGTAATATACATGGCTGTAATGATAAAAATTTTTCCAGTAAATAACTTAATTATAATGAAGATATTTAATTTAGCCTTTGGAATTATAACTATTTATTTAATATATCTTTTAGCAAAAGAAATATTTAACTCTAAGAAATTAGGATTATATGCAGCTAGCTTAGCTTCAGTTTTTCCTCCGTTAGTAACGTATGTTGGAGTTTATTGTACAGAAAATATTGCTATTCCTTTATATTTATTAAGCACTTATATATTTATATTGGTAGTTAAAAATAAGAAAAGTAAATATTATTTGATATTATCAGGTGCAATTTTATCTGTTGGAAATTTATTTAGAATGGTTGCAACTATTATGGTAATAGCCTTTGGAATGTATTTAATAATATATACAAAGGATAAGATATTTGAAAAAGTTAGAAAAGTAGGACTTTATTTAATTCCATATTTAGTAGTTTTATTTACAGTAAGTTTTGCTTTACAGTGGATTGAAGTAACTGAATTTCATTTGTGGAAAGGTAGTGAGCCTAAGGTTACTAGTATATTAAAGGGTAGTAACATAGAAAGTGGAGGAAGATGGAATGAAGAAGATGCATCTATAGTAGATGAGTATGAGTATGATTATGATATGATAGAAGAAGCAAGTAAAAAAATTATAATTGAAAGACTAACTACGACACATCCTTTAAAGTTAGCTAAGTTTTATCTAGATAAATTTGCTATGCAATGGAATGAAGGAGATTTCGGAGGAGTTTTTTGGTCTGAACTAGATGTTCCAGAAGATGAGATAATATTTGATGTATCACTTGAATTACTACAAGTAATTTATATATTAGTTATGATACTTGTATTTTTAGGAATAATCAATAGAAGGAAAAACCATAAGGATTTAGAAATTAATTTAATATATTTAATTCTATGTGGATATGGAGTTATGTATTTAGTAACAGAATCACAAGGAAGATATTCACTAATAATTGCATGGGTATTTATTATTTTAGCAACAGAAGGAATTAGATTTTTATTTAGAAAATCTAATAGGGAGGAAATCTTTGAAAAGATATAGATGGATTATTTTAATTATAGGAATTTTATATATAAAAGGGTTGATTTTTACATCATTTATTAACTCGGATAATGGACTTTTATTTAGTGGAATAGAAATAGAGAAGGCATTATTAATTCCTCATATAGCTATATTAGGAGTAATAATATTTCCTTGTTTATTATTTAAGGGAAAATCATCTATTAAGTATTTAATTTTTATAGATATTATATATTCTATTTTTATTATTCTAGATTTATGGACTTACAGAGGTACAGGACATTTACTAGCTCTTAAATTCTTATTTTATAATGAAGGGTTTAACACTTTAAATAAAGGAATAATTAATCCTAATATGAAGGATTTAATTTTTGTAGTGGATATTATTCTTATTATGTTTATCTATAGAAAAGTAGTTAATAAAATTAATTGTAAAAAGAAGATAGTAATTTCAATTTCACTTATAGCTGTTTGTTTTAGTATTTTAGGATTATATCATTATATATTTGATATAAGGGATGTATCAAATGGAGAAGTTAAATTTATTCAAGATGATTGGGAAGCATCATGGAATACTTATACTAGAGTTTGTTATAGATCTTTTTTGGGAAACCATATCTATGAAGATTATAAAACGGTATTAAAGCTTATAAAGGGAGTTAATGAAGATGAAATTAAGGAAATAGATGAATGGTTAGCTTGGAATAAAGAAGATATAGAAGATAATGAGTATAAAGCTATTGCAAAAGGTAAAAATGTTATATTTCTTCAAATTGAGTCTTTAGAAAACTTTGTAATTAACGAAGAAGTATTTGGACAAGAAATCACGCCTAATTTAAATAAGCTAATTAAAAATAATATATATTTTAAAAATATATATGAACAAAATAATGCTGGAAACAGTATAGATATGGATATGATGGCAGCCTCAGGGGTATTACCTTTAGGTGATGTTATAACTTATTTAAATTATCCAGAGGTAAAATATAGTTCGTTACCAAGACTGCTAAATGAAGAGGGATATAATACTATTTTAACTCATGCTGAAAGAGCTGGTGATTGGAATTGGGCTGAGGCAGGTAAATCAGCAGCAGGATATAAGACAATATGGGATATAAATGATTATAATATAGATGAATATGCAGGTTTTGGATTATCTGATAGAAGTCTTTACACACAATTTGTGGATAAGCTTTCGAAGGAAGAAGGGCCATTTTTAGCTGTTGTCCCTACTTTAACTAGCCATGGACCTTTTGATATAGCTGAAAAGTATAGAGAACTAGATTTACCAACAGAATTAGATCAAAATAGGTTAGGTGGATATTTTCAAAGTATTCATTATGCAGATAAGCAAATAGGATTATTTTTTGAATTATTAGAGGAAAAAAAATTGTTAGATAATACTATAGTAGTAATTTATGGAGATCATGGAGGAGTTCATAAATATTATATGGAGGACGTAGAAGCTAGTAATCTCGAAGGTGATTGGTGGCAAGAAAAGGATAATAAAATTCCTTTAATTATCTGTGGGAGTGATATACCTAGTAAAATTGTTGAAAATTATGGTGGACAAATAGATATTATGACAACTGTGTCATATCTTATGGGACTAGATACTAAGGGATATCAAATGGGAAGAAATTTATTAAATACTAATAGGGATGCAACAGTTATTAAGGGAGGAATAGTAGTTGGAAATCCATCAGATGAAGAAGAAGAAATGCTAAAGAAAGCATACGATGTAGCAGATAAAATAATAAAAAATAATTATTATTATAAAACTAAAAAGGTGGATTAAGTATCCATTATATAAATTAGGAGGCAGGTTTGGATAAGTTTAGAATAGGTTTTACAAAGTTCTATACAAACATATTAACAGTTTTAATGGGGATAGTTATATTTTCCTGTGGAGTAATTGCTATTGGGAGCTTAATAACTTATGATAAATTTACTATAGAAGTTATAATACCAATTTTAATTTTAACAATTACAGTTGCTTTAGAATTGTTTATTATTAAAAAGAAAATAAGTACAAAGTGGAAGGTATTATTAATTTTAGCTATAGGATTTATTTTAAGAGGATTATGGTTACTAAATATAAATACTGTTCCAACATCGGATTTTAAAGTAATATATGAATGTGCTCAGAATTTACTAACAGGAGATACAGGAGCTTTTTGGGGAACTGGATATATAGCTAGATTTCCACACTTAACGATAATGGTACTATATATGGCTTTTATGATAAAGATATTTCCAGCTAGTAACTTAATTGTAATGAAGGGTTTTAATTTATTTTTTGGTGTCTTAACAATTTACTTTATATATATTCTAGCAAAGGAGATATTTAACTCTAAAAAATTAGGATTATACGCAGCAGGGTTAGCTTCCTTTTTTCCACCATTGGTAACTTATGTTGGAGTTTTTTGTACTGAAAATATAGCAATACCATTTTATTTAATAAGTACATATTTATTTATATTAGTAGTTAAAAATAAAAAAAGTAAATATTATTTAATATTATCAGGAGTTACATTAGCTATTGGAAATTTATTTAGAATGGTAGCAACAATTATGGTTATAGCATTTGCGATGTATTTAATAATTTATACAAAGGATAAGTTATTTGAAAAAGCTAAGAGAATAGGTTTTTACTTAATACCATATCTTTTAATTTTATTTACTGTAAGCGGTACTTTGCAGGGGATAGGTATAACGGAATATCCATTATGGAAAGGTAGTGAGCCGAAAATCACTAGTATTTTAAAAGGAACCAATATGGATAACTTTGGAAGATGGAATGAAGAAGATGCAGCTATTGTAGATAAATATAATTACGATTATGATAAGATAAATGAAGCTAGTAAAGAAATTATTATAGAAAGATTAACTACTAATAATCCATTAAAAGTAGTTGGATTTTATTTGCTTAAATTTGCAGTACAATGGAGTATAGGGGATTTTGGTGGTATTTCTTGGTCTGAGTTAGATATAGCAGAGGATAATATTAAAATAGAATTATCTATTTGGTTAGTTCAAATTATTTATGCATTTATTATGATACTTGTGTTCTTAGGTCTAATTAATAGAAAGAAGAATAATAAAGATTCAGAGATTAATTTATTATATATAATCCTATGTGGATATGGAGTTATGTATTTAGTAACAGAATCACAAGTAAGATATTCGCTAATAATAGCATGGGCATTTATAATTATGGCTATAGAAGGAATTAAATTTTTATATAATAAATATGGAGAGAGTGTACTATGAAAGAAATATTATATTTAGTAATTCCTTGTTACAATGAGGAAGAAGTTTTAGAAGAAACAAGTAAAAGGCTTTTAGAAAAAATAAATAAAATGATTGATAATGAGCAAATTTCAGAGAATAGCAAAATATTATTTGTTAATGATGGATCTAAAGATAGAACTTGGGACATAATAGAAGAACTACATGATAGTAATTCCATATTTTCAGGTGTTAATCTATCAAGAAATAGAGGGCATCAAAATGCTTTACTGGCAGGACTAATGACAGCTAAGGAATATGCAGATATGGTTATTTCTTTAGATGCAGATTTACAAGATGATGTAGATGTTATAGAAAAGTTTGTTGAAGAATATTATTCAGGTAGTGATGTAGTATATGGAGTTAGAAGTTCTAGAAAAACAGATACTTTCTTTAAAAGGACAACAGCTCTAGGCTTTTATAAAGTTATGAATAAATTAGGTGTAAATGTTGTTTATAATCATGCGGATTATAGACTTATGAGTAAAAGAGCATTAGAGGGATTAGGTGAATTCAAAGAAGTAAATTTATTCTTAAGAGGTATAGTACCATTAATCGGATACAAGCATTCTATTGTTGAATATGAAAGACACGAAAGATTTGCAGGAGAGTCTAAATATCCATTAAAGAAAATGCTTGCATTTGCAGTAGATGGAATAACTTCCTTTAGTATTAAACCTATAAGATTAATTTCATTTTTAGGATTTGGAATATTCTTTATGAGCTTAATTGCATTAATATACTCACTAGTAGTAAAATTCCTTGGAAAAACACAAATAGGTTGGACATCACTTGTAATTTCTATTTGGATGATAGGAGGAATTCAACTACTTTCATTAGGTGTAATAGGTGAATATATAGGAAAGATATATAATGAAACTAAGGCTAGACCAAGATATATTATTAAAGATAAATTAATAAGTAATAAGGATGAAAAGATAAATGAATATTATGGACAAGATAAAGAAAATATTTTTAAATAAAGAATTTATATTTTTTATAATTATAGGTGTTATAAATACCTTTAATGGAGTAGTATTTTCCTTTATATATTCAAGCTTACTGAATGAAAATATAGCCTTTATTTTAGGATATATTTCTGGACTTGTTGTATCCTATATTTTAAATAGTTATATAACTTTCAAAGAAAAGCTAGCCTTTACGAAGTTCATAAAGTTTGCTATTTCATATATACCAAACTTTATAATTCAAAATATAGTTGTAATAATAACTTTCAATATTTTAGGATTACATAAATTAATAGCCTATTGTTTAGCAGCAATAATAGGAATACCAGTAACATTTATACTATTAAAATTCTTTACCTTCAAAAAATAGTAATTAGGAGATATCATATTTCTTGTTCCGTCGTAAACTCCAAGTCACCGAAATATGATATCTCCTAATTTGTAGCTAAAGGAGAAAATTCCTCATGCTTCGGAATTTTCTTAATGAATTTAACTATTGAACTCTCTAAATTACGTCGATATAATATGTTTTTATTTATAAATAATGATTATATAAATAAAAAACTCTTGACTTAAAGTTAACTCTAAGGAATATGATATATTTGTAAAATTTAAGTGATACAAACAAAAATATCTATAGAGGTGATCATATGGAAAAAATAGAGAGGGAGTTTAGAAAAATATTAGTAGCAAGGTTAAATTTATTAATTAAGCTTGAAGAAAATGAAGAAATTAAAACTGCATATAAAGGCTTTTTGACTAAAATTTCAAGGATTAATATATTTTAAATGATTATTTTTCTAAAAATTTAAAGAGTCTGTCAATATTTTTGTGTAAACTTTAGAAAATTTAGTTTTATTTTATAGGTTGGAGAGTTTAATATAACATCC
>NZ_JBNOOE010000011.1:0-17279 GCF_050585265.1 Clostridium nigeriense
TGAGTCTTAATTTTAAGACTTAAAAGAATTGCTGGTTTATTTTATACTTAACTTATATTCTGTTCAATTTTCAAAGATCTAAGTCTTATCGACTTGCTTATTTATAATAACATTCCACGTCTTAATTGTCAACACTTTTTTGTTGCAATTTTTCGTTGTTATTTCGCCGTTGTTCCCGACGACGCTATTTATATTATCACGATTATTTCACAATAATACACTTAAATCTCCATATAATTTAAGATTATACTTATAATTCTTCATTTTTCTTATTAATTCTAACTTTTTTATATAATGATACACCAGGTAAAGTTATTGTTGTTATATAGTTATTTTTAATAAAAAAGAACTTTATTTCATTATTAAATTTCATTTAACTACTATATATGTAAACTTCATATATTATTTATTCATACAAATCTAGAAACATGACACTTTTAAATATGATAAATATTCTTTCTAATCATTTAGTAATATCTCAAAACAAAATATAGAAATAGCTGTATCAAATATATCCAATTTCAAATTTGATATATTTAATACAGCTAAATTATTTTTACTTTAAATTTTTAACTATTTCCTTATACTTATTACCTCTTACTTCAAAGTTAGGAAACATATCAAAGGATGCACAAGCAGGTGATAATGTAACTATATCCCCATCTTTTGCTATATCCTTAGCTTTAAGTACAGCCTCTTCTAAACTTTCTACAGAAACTATAGGAACTTCTATTCCCTTCTCTATTTTAAGTTTATCAAAAGCTGCTTTAATCAAATCTTTAGTAGCACCTAAAAGAATTAACTCTTTTATATACGGATATCCATTTTCCGCTAATGGCTCAAAAGGAATATTTTTATCATATCCTCCAGCAATTAAAATAACTTTTTTTTCAAATGCAAACAGTCCTGCTAATGCCCTTGTTGGGTTAGATGCAATAGAATCATTGTAATACTTAACCCCATTAAGTTCTCTAACAAATTCGCATCTATGCTCTACTCCTCCAAAAGTTTTAGCTACCCTTTTCATGACATCAATAGAAACTTCATCCTTAGTTGCTAAAAATGCAGCTAAATAATTTTCTACATTATGGATACCATTAATTACGATATCAGCCTTCTCACATACCTCTCTATCATCTACATATAAAATATTATTTTTAAAATAAGCGCCTTTCTCAATCTTTCTCTTAGAACTAAATTCTCTAACTTCTCCCCTTGCTTCACTAACAAAGCCATGAGTTATATCATTTTCTCTGTTCAAGATTAGAATTCCACTTTTATCTTGATATAAGAATATATTTTTCTTAGCATCTATATATTCATCCATATCCTTATGCATATCTAAATGATTTGGAGCTAAATTAGTAACAACTGCTACATCTATCGCTGTATCCATAGTCATAAGTTGGAAACTTGATAATTCTAGAACAACCTTATCTTCCTCTTTTATCTCCTCTACATTAGCAAATAAAGGAGTACCAATATTTCCTCCAACCCAAGTTTTATATCCTGCTTCTATAAGAATCTTAGATATAATAGTTGTAGTTGTAGTTTTCCCATCACTACCCGTAACTCCAAAAATCTTTCCTTTGCAATATTTAACGAACTCCTCCATTTCTGAAGTTATATATGCTCCTTCTTCCTTAACCCTAATTAAGGCTTCACAATCTATTCTCATAGATGGAGTCTTAAACACAACTTCAAATCCTGTAAGTCTATCTAAGTATCCTTCTCCTAGTTCTAGTGTAACAGCTAATCTATCAAATTCCTCTGCAACATCTCCAAGCTCTTCTCTAGTTTTCTTATCAAAAGCTGTTACTTTTGCTCCTAATTTAACTAAAAACCTTATAAGAGGTATATTACTAACTCCGATTCCTACAACAGCTACCCTCTTATCTTTTATAAATTCCTTAAATTCATCAAATGGCTTCTTCATACTATTCCTCCAACCATATCTATATAAAAATATTATATTATAATCATATAACTTTGATAATGGGAGTTCCCCCTAATTTAATCATCAGAAACTAATCTATCTTATAAGTCTGTCCCAATTCTTTATAATTATAACACTTTAATTTATTAAATACAAAAGGTGAGCTTTTAAACTCACCTTTTAAAAAAATTAAAATTCTAAACTTTTTTCAATATAAGATTCTAACTCAGAAATCTTAACTCTTTCTTGCTCCATAGTATCTCTGTTTCTAATAGTAACAGCTTCATCTTCTAAAGTATCAAAGTCTATTGTTATACAGAAAGGAGTTCCTATTTCATCTTGTCTTCTATATCTCTTACCTATACTTCCTGCTTCATCATACTCTAAGTTAAACTTCTTACTTAAATCAGCATATACTTCTAAAGCCTTTTCTGAAAGTTTCTTTGAAAGTGGTAAAATAGCAGCTTTGTATGGTGCTAATGCCGGATGTAAATGCATAACAGTTCTAACATCTCCACCTTCTAATTCTTCTTCATCATATGCATCAACTAAGAATGCTAAAGCAACTCTATCTGCTCCCAAAGATGGCTCAATTACGTAAGGAACATATTTTTCGTTAGTTGTTGGATCTAAATAGTTCATATCTTGACCTGAGTGTTCTTGATGCTTCTTTAGGTCATAATCTGTTCTATCAGCTATTCCCCATAACTCACCCCATCCAAATGGGAATAAATATTCAATATCTGATGTTGCATTAGAATAGAAGGATAATTCTTCTTCACCATGATCTCTCATTCTTAAATTTGCTTCATTAACACCTAAGTTTAATAGGAAGTTAAAGCAATAATCTTTCCAATACTTAAACCATTCTAAATCTGTTCCTGGCTTACAGAAGAATTCTAATTCCATTTGTTCAAATTCTCTAGTTCTAAATGTAAAGTTTCCTGGTGTTATTTCATTTCTGAAAGACTTACCTATTTGTGCAATACCAAATGGAACCTTCTTTCTTGATGATCTTTGAACTGATTTAAAGTTTACGAATATACCTTGAGCAGTTTCTGGTCTTAAGTATATTGTGCTAGCTGAGTCTTCTGTAATACCTTGGAAAGTCTTAAACATCAAGTTAAACTTTCTTATATCTGTATAGTTTAACTTTCCACACTTAGGACATACAATATTATTCTTTTCGATATAATCCTTTAATTGTTCATTAGTCCATCCATCTGCACTAGCAACTTCTGCACCATTTTCAGTCATATGATCTTCTACTAATTTATCAGCTCTAAATCTAGCCTTACATTCCTTACAATCCATTAAAGGATCTGAGAATCCACCAACGTGTCCTGAAGCAACCCATACTTCTGGATTCATTAATATAGCACAGTCTACTCCTACATTATAAGGACTTTCTTGAACGAATTTCTTCCACCAAGCTTTTTTTACATTGTTTTTAAATTCAACTCCTAATGGACCATAATCCCAAGAGTTTGCTAATCCTCCATATATTTCTGAGCCAGGAAATACAAATCCTCTACTTTTACAAAGAGCAACGATTTTTTCCATAGTTTTTTCTACTGCCATTTTCATACCTCCAATTTTTTTGTAAATAAAAAAGGCCCTAAACCTAAAGGGACGAAATTACAATTCCGCGGTTCCACCCTTCTTGGCTATAGCCCAACTTTCAATATAATAATACTCGAAAGCGCCCTTCAACTTAACTTTATAACGATTTTCACCTAACATCGCCTCTCTAAAATAAATTTAAGCTTACTCCTCTTTGTCACAGTATTTATTAAATTATATATTCATTTTACCAAAAGCCATTTATATGTCAAGCAAAAAGAGCCTTATAACAATAGATAATTTATCTACTCTTATAAAGCTCTTTTATAAAATGGCTCCGTGGAGAGGATTCGAACCTCCAACCTATCGGTTAACAGCCGAGTGCTCCACCATTGAGCTACCACGGAATATTTTATAAATAATTTTAAAATTAAATTGGCTCCGTGGAGAGGATTCGAACCTCCAACCTATCGGTTAACAGCCGAGTGCTCCACCATTGAGCTACCACGGAATACTATAAATAATTTTAAAATTAAACTGGCTCCGCGAAGAGGATTCGAACCTCCAACCTATCGGTTAACAGCCGAGTGCTCCACCGTTGAGCTATCGCGGATTATTTACTACATTAGTTATTATATCAACTTTTATTAATATTGCAAGTCTTTTTTATCAAAAATTTTTCTTTATTTTTTATTTTACTATATATTTATTTAAAAGCTCCCTATTTTTCTATGTTCAGCGAAATAAACTAAAAAAATTTTCTAAAAAGTAAAAAAAGCTGAGTTTTCTCAGCTCTTTTAACTACTTAACTGGTTTCATTGTAGGGAACATTATAATGTCTCTTATAGATGCTGAATCTGTTAAGAACATTATAAGTCTATCTATACCTATACCCAATCCACCTGTTGGAGGCATTCCTGTTTCTAATGCACTCATAAATTCCTCATCTATCATATAAGCTTCATCATCGCCTAATTCTCTTTCTTTTTCTTGTTGATTAAATCTTTCTCTTTGTACTATTGGATCATTTAATTCTGAATATGCATTACATATTTCTCTACCAAATACAAAGCCTTCGAATCTTTCAGTAAACATTTCATCGCCTCTCTTTTTCTTTGTAAGAGGTGATATTTCTACTGGATAATCACATATAAATGTTGGTTGAATCATATGTTGTTCACAATACTCTTCATATAAAGCATTTAAAACTTCACCTTTTGTAACGTGTGCTAAATTCTTTTTAAATTCTAAATTCTTTTCTTTAGCAATAACTTGCGCTTCTTCATTAGATGATATTGCATTAAAATCAATTCCTGTATGTTCTTTTACTGCATCTACCATTGTTATTCTTCTCCAAGGCGGTGCAAAATCTATTTCTGTACCTTGATACATAACCTTAGTAGTTCCATTTACTTTTTCACATACATAAGCCACCATATTCTCAGTGATTTCCATCATATCATTATAATCAGCAAAAGCTTCATATAATTCTATCATAGTAAATTCAGGGTTATGTCTTACTGACATTCCTTCATTTCTGAAAGTTCTTCCCATATCATAAACTTTTTCTAACCCTGCTACTATAGCTCTCTTTAAATATAATTCTGGAGCTATTCTTAGGTACATATCAATATCTAAAGTATTGTGATGAGTTATAAAAGGTCTCGCTGAAGCTCCACCAGCTATTGTTGAAAGCATAGGTGTTTCTACTTCTATAAAACCTCTATTATCTAAAAATTCTCTAATTCCTTTTAGTATAGCTGCTCTTTTAATAAAGTTTAGCTTAACTTCTGGATTAGAAATCATATCTACTTCTCTTTGTCTATATCTTAAATCCGGATCCTTTAAGCCATGCCATTTTTCTGGTAATGGTTTTAAAGACTTACAAATTAATTCAAAGCTCTTAACCTTTACTGAAACTTCTCCAGTTTTAGTTTTAAAAACTTCTCCTGTTGCAACTACCCAATCTCCAAGGTCATAAGTTTTATATGACTTTAAAGCTTCTTCTCCAACTTCATCTATTTTAATAAATAATTGAATTCTTCCATCTCTATCATGGATGTCAGAAAATACAACTTTACCCTGACCTCTTTTAGACATAATTCTTCCAGCTACAGTAACTATAGAACCTTCTAAATTGTCATAGTTTTTCTTAACCTCTTCTGACATATGAGTTCTATTAACTTTATATACATCAAAAGGATCCTTACCTTGTCTTTGTAATTCTGATAATTTTTCTCTTCTTAAAGCTTCTTGCTCATTGAACTGAGATTCCAATTCTTGTAAACTCATTTCCTCAGTTGACATTGATATCCCTCCGTTACTCTCTTCTTATTCCTAAAACTTCAAACTTATTAACTCCACCTGGAACTAAAACCTCTACTACTTCTCCAACCTTTTTACCTAATAAAGCTAATCCTACTGGTGATTCATTTGATATTTTAAAATTCATAGGATCTGCTTCAGCTGACCCTACTATTGAATATTCAACTTCTTCATCAAACTCATAGTCCTTAACTTTAACTATTGTTCCAACTGAAACTTTATCTGTAGGTATTTCTGATTCATCAACAACTACAGCATTTTTAAGCATATTTTCTAATTGTATGATTCTTCCTTCTGTGAACGCTTGTTCATTTTTAGCTTCATCATACTCTGAGTTTTCACTTAAATCTCCATAACCTAAAGCGACTTTTATTTTTTCTGTTATTTCTTTTCTTTTAACAGTTTTTAAAACTTCTAATTCTTCTTCTAATTTCTTAACACCCTCGTATGTCATTACGAATTTTTTAGTTTCACTCATGATTTTCTCCCCTTCAAATTCTTCTTTATTAAAAAACTAACAATAAGTCTTATATTGTCAAAATCATTTAAAACATTATAAATCAGCAAATAATATCTGTCAACTAATCCGAAATATAAGTATTCTCTTAAGTAGAGTCTATTCCTTGGTTAGTCAACAGATATATATTATTCTTGTTTTTAATATATTTATTCATAAAAATCTTTTATATTCAAATTTATATAACTTTATCCTCTATTATTAATAAAGTTTCATTAATTCTTCTCTGTAATTATTTAAAACTTCAACTACAGCTTTACTTTCATCTAATGAATTTATAACAGCTCTTATATCATTACTCTTAGGCATTCCTTTTAAATACCAAGAAGAATGTTTTCTCATTTCTCTTACTGCTTTCTTTTCTCCATCATATTTAATTGCTAACTCATAATGTCGCAAACACATATTAATTTTATCTGAATAAGTTATTTCTTCTTCCTCTAATCCTTTTAACTTATTTTCAATTCGCTTAAATATCCAAGGATTTCCCATACTTCCTCTGGCAACCATTATTCCATCACAATTAGTTCTTCTCTTTAGTTCAAAAGCATCTTCTGAAGTAAACACATCTCCGTTTCCTATTACAGGTACAGATATAGCTTCCTTTACCTTACCTATTATATCCCAATCTGCCTTTCCTTCATACATTTGTTCTTTAGTTCTTCCATGTACAGCTACTGCATCAACACCAGCATCTTCAAGATATTTCGCAAATTCTACTGCATTTATACTTCCTTCATCAAAGCCCTTCCTAAACTTAACTGTAACTGGCTTTGTAGATACCTTTTTGATTTCTCTAACAATATTTGCAGCTAACTCAGGATGTTTTAGTAGAGCTGAACCCTCTCCATTCTTAGTTATCTTATTAACAGGGCATCCCATATTTATGTCTATTAAGCTTATATCTTCTCTTTCATTAAAGTGTCTTTGTACAACCTCAGCCATTATATTGGGATTGTTTCCAAATATCTGTACAGCTACTGGACTTTCTTCCTCTGATATTCTAAGCAATGATTTTGTATTTTCATTTTCATAGTATAATGCCTTAGCACTTACCATCTCAGTGTAAACTAAACCGCATCCCATCTCCTTACATAAGCCTCTAAAGGATATATCTGTTACTCCTGCCATAGGTGCTAGAAAAACATTATTTTCAAATTCTAGATTACCAATTTTCATACTATACTACTCCTTGTTTTTTTCGTATATTATTCTTAACCCCTCTAATGTTAAACTAGAATCTACCTTATCTATAACTTCAGTTTCTTTTGCAATTAAGTTTGCTAATCCACCTGTTGCTACTACTAAAGGTTCATCTGAACCAAGATCTTTCATCTCACTTTTCATTTTCCTAACTATATATTCTACCTGCCCTATATATCCATATATTATTCCCGCTTGCATACTAGATATAGTGTTTTTACATATTAAACTTTTTGGTGTTTCAAGTTCTACTCTAGGTAACTTAGCTGCTCTATCAAATAAAGCGTCTGAAGCGATTCTAACTCCTGGTGTTATACATCCACCTAAGTAATTAGCTTCCTTAGTTAAAGCACAAAATGTAGTTGCTGTACCAAAATCTATTATTATTAGATCAGTCTTATATTTATCATGGGCAGCCACAGCATTTACAATTCTATCAGCGCCTACCTCTTTAGGGTTATCATACTTAATATTAATTCCTGTTTTAACCCCAGGTCCTACTATTATAGGATTCATTCCAAAGCTCTTCTTTATCATATGCTCTAAAGAATGCATAATATTAGGAACAACTGATGATATTATTATTCCTCTCACTTCTTTAGGGTTTAATTCGCTTTGATGAAAAAGCTGCATAAATTGAATAGAATATTCATCTGATGTCTTCTTTGCATCTGTTGAAATTCTCCAACCTGCAATATTTTTTGAATCTTTATATAATCCTAAAACAATATTCGTATTACCAACGTCCACTACCAGTATCATACAAGCACCACCTTAATACAATTAAAAGCAGCTTTGAAAGCTGCCTTGTTTAAATAAATATAATCTCAATAAATTTAACAATTTAATTTTAACAATTACAGATTATTTGTCAAGTGTTGTAAATTCCATATATTAAAATAATCCTATTATTTCACCATTATCTAATATATCCATTTTATTAGCTGCTGGAACTTTAGGAAGCCCTGGCATAGTCATTATATCTCCATTTAGTACTACTATAAACCCAGCTCCATTAGAAACTCTTACTTCTTTTACAGTTACTTCAAAATTTTCTGGTCTTCCTTTTAAAGCTGGATTATCTGATAATGAATATTGAGTTTTTGCCATACAAATAGGCAGTTTATCCAATCCGAATTTCTCAATCTCTTCAATTTGCTTTTTAGCATTTGGAGTAATTATCACACCTTTTGCTCCATATATTTCTTTTGCTATAGTACCTATTTTATTTACAATACTATCTTCTATTTGATAAATTGGTTTAAAGTTAGATTCCTCATTTTCAAGTATATCGCAAACTACTTCACCTAGCTCCATTCCACCTTCGCCACCTTTTTCCCATACATCCGATAAAGCGACCTTTACTCCTAGCTTATTGCAATATTCTTTTACAAATTTAATTTCTTCATGACTATCACTTACAAACCTATTAATAGCGACTACTACTGGTACGTTATATTTTTTAATATTTTCAATTTGTTTTTCTAAATTGCTAATTCCTTTTTCTAAAGCATCTACATTTGGTGTACTTAACATTTCTTTAGAAACCCCACCATGATTTTTCAAAGCTCTAACAGTTGCCACTATAACTACACAATTGGGTTCTAAATCACCATATCTACATTTTATATCTAAGAACTTTTCAGCCCCTAAATCTGCTCCAAATCCTGCTTCAGTGACAACTATATCTCCAAGTTTTAAAGCCATCTTAGTAGCTATTATTGAATTGCATCCATGGGCTATATTAGCAAATGGTCCACCATGAATTATGGCAGGAGTATTTTCTAAAGTTTGAACTAAATTAGGTTTTATAGCATCCTTCATAAGCAATGCCATAGCACCTTGTATATTTAATTGTTTCGCATATACTGGATTTCCTTCTAAATCATAAGCTATTAGAATATTACCCATTCTCTCTTTAAGATCACCTAAACTATTGGCTAAACATAGTATAGCCATTATTTCTGATGCAACAGTTATCATAAAGCCATCTTCTCTTAAAAATCCATTTAGCTTTCCGCCCAAACCAACAACTATACTTCTTAAAGCTCTATCATTCATATCCATAACTCTTTTAAAAACTATTCTTCTTGAATCAATTCTTAAATCATTTCCTTGATGTATATGATTATCAATAGCTGCTGCTAATAAATTATTAGCACTAGTTATAGCATGCATATCTCCTGTAAAATGTAAATTTATATCTTCCATTGGAACTACCTGTGCATAACCACCACCAGCAGCGCCTCCTTTTATTCCAAATACAGGTCCAAGAGAAGGTTCTCTTAATGCTATTACAGCATTCTTCCCCATTTTACAAAGAGCCTGACCTAATCCTACAGTAACAGTAGATTTCCCTTCTCCTGCTGGAGTTGGATTAATAGCTGTTACTAATACTAATTTACCATCCTTCTTTTCTTTATTTTTATTAAATATGTCTAAAGATAATTTACATTTATATTTTCCATACTGCTCTATATCATCTTCTGATAAATTTAACTTAGCTGCAATTTTAGTTATATGTTCCATTTTAGCCTCTTGAGCTATTTCTATATCACTCTTCATATTAATACACTCCTATTTACATTATTATTCTTTTCATAAATTATATCATTTAAACTAAAATATTAAAATATAATTTCGAATATTATATTTTAATATTTTTTTATAATTCGTATTCTTAAGATTAATAAGCGATTTATTCTATTATTATAATAATATAATTCGTATTTTTAAAAATTAAGGGATAGTCTTCCGACTATCCCTTAATCAGTATTAACTTGCGTTGAATATTCTTGCGAATTCTTCTCCATCAATTTTTTCTTTTTCTAATAAAGCTGCTGCTACAGCATGAAGTTTATCAATATTTTGACTTAATAAAGTTTCAGCTCTTTCATATGCTTCATCTATAAACTTCTTAACTTCTCTATCTATTTCAGCTCCAACTTCCTCACTGAAGTTTCTTCCATGTCCTAAGTTTCTTCCTAAGAACACTTCATTATTATCTGCTCCATAAGATATAGTTCCAAGCTTCTCACTCATACCATATTCCATTACCATAGCTCTAGCAATAGCGCTTGCCCTATCTATATCATTTTTAGCACCAGTAGAAATATCAGTAAGTATAAGTTTTTCTGCTACTCTACCACCAAGTAATCCTACCATCTCATCTCTTAACTTTTCTTTAGAAGTATATGATCTATCTTCATCAGGTAAATGCATAGTGTAACCACCAGCCATACCTCTTGGAATTATACTTATTTCATGAACTGGATCTGCATGTTCTAAAAGATTCATAACTACTGCATGACCTGCTTCATGATAAGCTGTAAGCTTTTTATCATAATCATTAATAACTCTACTCTTCTTTTCTGGACCAGCTATTACTCTAGTTATAGCTTCTTCAAATTCTTGCATTCCAATTAATTTTTCATTTCTTCTAACTGATAATAACGCTGCTTCATTAGCTAAATTTTCTATATCTGCTCCACTAAATCCAGGAGTCCTCTTAGCTAACACCTTTAAATCTACATCTTCTGCTAAAGGTTTCTTTTTAGTATGAACTTTTAATATTTCTTCTCTCCCCTTAACATCTGGAGCTCCAACAACTATTTGTCTATCAAATCTACCAGGTCTTAATAGAGCAGGATCAAGAATATCAGGTCTATTTGTTGCTGCAATCATTATAATTCCTTCATTAGCTCCAAAACCATCCATTTCAACTAATAGTTGATTTAAAGTTTGCTCTCTTTCATCATGTCCACCGCCAAGACCTGCTCCTCTTTGTCTACCAACAGCATCAATTTCATCAATAAATACTAATGATGGAGCACTCTTTTTAGCTTGTTCAAATAAATCTCTAACTCTTGATGCACCTACACCAACAAACATTTCAACAAAATCTGAACCTGATATACTATAGAATGGAACTCCAGCTTCTCCAGCTATGGCTTTAGCAAGTAATGTTTTACCTGTTCCTGGAGGCCCAACTAATAATACACCCTTAGGGATTCTAGCTCCCATTTCAGTATATTTTGATGGTTGTTTTAAGAAGTCAACTATTTCCTCTAACTCTTGCTTTTCTTCATCTGCACCAGCAACATCATCAAATGTAACTCTCTTAGCATCTGGAGGCATTACTTTTGCTCTACTTTTTCCAAAGTTCATAACACCTCTTCCGCTACCGCCACCTTGAGATTGTTGTGTCATCATAAAGAAGAATACAAACACCAATCCCATCATTATTAATGTAGGAATTAAACTTATCCATAAACTACTATTTGAAGGTTGCTTAAAATCTACCTTTATATCATCTTTTGGATTTTGAGACATTAACATTTGCACCATTTCACTAGGAGCATATGTATTGAATTGTTTATTATCTCTTGTTTTACCTGAAATAAGCATCTTATCAGGATGTACTACAACACTTTCTATCTGATCATTAACCCATTTTTGTTGAAAATCACTGTATGATATTTCATCTGCAGTTCTACCACTATTCCATAAGAAAGTCGCGGAAAAGAACAATATCAGAATTACAAATATCCATACTGTTGCACTTGAATATTTTTTCATTCAAGGCCCCCCTTTCTACTAGTTTTTATTATATTGCACTATTATACTATATTTCATAATACTATATTTCATAATACTATATTTCATAATACTATTTATATACTTCTTCTTTTAATATACCTATATATGGTAAATTTCTATATTTTTCAGCGTAATCTAATCCATAACCAACTAAAAACTCATCTGGCACTTCAAATCCGCAATATTTTACGTTTATATCTACCTTGCGTCTAGATGGTTTAGTTAATAATGTAACTATTTCAACACTATTTGCTTTTCTAGCTGTTAAATACTTTAATAAGTAATCTAGTGTAACTCCACTGTCTATTATGTCTTCTACTATAATTATGTCTTTTCCTTCAATGCTATGCTCTAAATCTTTTAATATTCTAACTACTCCTGAAGTTTCAGTAGAATTTCCATAGCTAGATACAGCCATAAAGTCTATTTCACATGGTATAGTGATATTTTTAATTAATTCAGATCCAAATATAACTGAACCTTTCAAAATTCCAACTATAAGTAAATCCTTACTTTCATAGTCTTTACTAATAGCACTTCCCAATTCCCTAACTTTTTCTAAAATTTGTTCTTCTGTAAGTAATACTTCCTTTATGTCCCTTATCATATTCCTATTCCTTTCTAGCAAACATTATTTTTATAATATTTTTAGTTTCTTTAGTTATTTTAAACTTCTCCGAAACTTTATGCTCTACTACCCAAGCTATTTCATCATCAAAACATAAAATAGGAACATCATCTCTTCTATCTATAGGTATTTTTAAATCCATAAAAATATCCTTAAGCTTTTTAGTCCCCTTCATTCCAAGAGGAACCATTTTATCCCCATTTTTTCTTTTTCTAATTACTATTCTCTCTTTTATCTTATCATAATCAAAATATTTTATTAATACATTATTAGAAAATTCTATATTATTTTTATTATTTAATATAACAAAATTTATACTATAATCTTCATAACTTACAGAATTGTTATCCAATTGATTTTTATTTAAGATAATCTCGTTATATTCTTTCCCATGAACCTCATTAAACTTTAAACATATATCTCCATATATGTTTTCAGCTATTATTCCATGTGGAAGGTTAATTTTTTTATTTGTAGAGTTGCTTGCTAGTGAAATTACTTCAAAAATATGCTTCATCTCAAAATTAGTATGCTTACCTGAAAATTCTATAAATGATTTTTTTATAAGCCTAGTTAAAAGTGCCTTCTCTTCAGAAAAAGCTTCTTTTGATATAATTATGTTATTTCTATTAATTGTGCAATACTTTTTATAAATATTATTACACTCTTTTTCAATAAAGTCATTATCTATTTGTAATAAATTTGCCATTCTATTTATTGTTTCTACTACATCCTTATTAAAGTTTTCTTTCATATAAGGAAGAATATCTAATCTTACTTTATTTCTACTATATATATTTTCTAAATTACTTTTATCTATTCTAGGATTTAAATTATTTATTTCACAATACTCTTCTATTTCATCTCTAGATAGACATAGTATAGGCCTTATAATTCCACCATCTCTTTTACTTCTGATTCCACAAAGCCCCTCAATACCTGTTCCTCTCATAATATTCATTAATATAGTTTCTGCCTGATCATTGGAATTATGTGCTACAGCTATTTTATTATAACCATTTTCCTTACTAATAAGTTTAAAAAATTTATATCGCTCTTCTCTTCCTGCTAATTCGTGAGATATATTATTTTCCTTAGATATTTTATCAATATCTATACTTTTAGAGAAAAAACTCACTCCTAACTCTTCGCATAATTTTCTTGCATACTCCTCATCTTTTAAAGCTTCTTCCCCTCTGAGCATGTGATTTACATGAGCTGCACCTATCTCAATTTCAAAAAAAACTTTTAGCTGATAAAGTATATTTAACAAGCAAACTGAATCAGGTCCACCAGATAGAGCTACTAAAACCTTATCTCCTTTTTGTATTAAATCATTCTCAATTACAAAAGCCTTTACCTTGTTTATCACAACAAAACTCCTCAGTATATTTATTTTAATATATAATATAATAACCTTAAGATTTTCATCTGTAAACAAGATTTCTTAACTAATTCTTACAATTTTATAAAGAACAAGTAACATAATATATTTTTTCATATTTAATGATATATTTATAGATATAAAACATAAAAATAGGATAAATATTATCTCCCATTAAGTTGAATATTTCCAGTTGTCATAATATCTATCCCACTATGTTTTAAAGGTAATACTTTATTATTATTTAAAAATAAATTTATTTTCTTACAATATTTCAGATTTTTTAATATACTGAATATATTTTAGATACCAATACAGTCATATCATCTTTAACTTTTCCCCCACTTAAAACCATAGCCTTTTCCAAAATATCGCTAGATAAAGCTGAAGGATTAGTATCTGCATATTCTAAATATTCCTCTAACCATGAATAGCTTCCAATATTATTCTTATCTATATCTAATACTCCATCACTAATAGAAACTACTATATCACCATGTTTTAATTTAAATCTTTCTGGGCTTACATCTACTCTATCTAGGATTCCAAAAGGCAGACTATTGGACTTAATAACTTTTATTTCTTTACCTCTCTTTATAAAACTTACTACTCCACCTACCTTTATAAATTCTGATTCTCCATTATATAAATCCACTATATTCAAATCCATAGTCGTAAATTTTTCATCCTCATTAAATTTCATAGACATTATTGAATTAACCGTATCAATAGCAGTTTTCTCACTAAAACCATTTTCAATAAATTTTTCAATTAAATCTACAGCTAATCCACTTTCCATTCTCGCTTCTGGTCCTGATCCCATTCCATCACTAATTATACTTATATAAGTTCCATCATTATTTTTAGAAAAACTATAGCTATCACCTATATAAGTTTCTCCATCCTTTGCTTTTATAGCTGCATAAGATGTCATATGATATTTAGGAGTTTCTTCTATTATTACAGAGCATTCACCAGTCTCTGGATCTATCCTACCTCCATCATTCGATATAGAAACCGGAACTTTAACCAAAGTATTAACTACTGGAAGTATAGTCTTAACACAATACCTTTCACCTTCACAATTAGTTGTTGTAACCTTTATCTTCATTCTTCCACGCCTATCTAAATAAGAAAATACATCTGTATAATCAATTTTGCTTCTATTAAAAGCCTTTCTCAATATCTTATCTATTTCAGTACATATAGATATATCCTTTTCAAAATCTCTAGTCATATCTTCAATCGTAGTAGAAATATTATTTATATGATTTGCAATTATATTTCTTCCTTCTGTTAATCTAGTTTTTAATGCTTCATTAACCGTATAGTTATTAACTACTTCTTGCGCATTTTTCATCAAGCTCCTAGTTTTTACACATTTCTTTTCTAATGTTTTTGGCAAGTAAATATCATTATTTTCACAACTACTTATAAGTTCTGAAAATCCTTCAAAAGTTAAATGTAAATTTCTATCCCAACATCTTTGCCTAAGCTCACAATTATAACAAGCTCTATCAGCTAGATTTTCTACCATTGCAGTACCCTTGTTATTTAAAGATAAAATATCGTTTTCTCCTAAATTTAAAATGGAATTTGATAGTGTTGTTAATATAGACTTCATAGAATCTAATCTATTTATAAATTCACCCTTTATTCCATTCAAATGAATATCATTAATAACCTCCGCTTTCTTTTCTTGATTAAACTCCTTACTTATAGAATCAATAATAAATTTAGGAATTGAAACTAAAATTATTATTGCAATCAACACTTCTATTCCCCCATAAATTGAAAAGGAATCTGAGTACATCCAAACTATAAAATAAATTACTATATATGATAGAGAAGAAAAAATTCTACCTGTCTCTTTAAAAATTCCAATTATCAATCCACATAAACTATATAATGTAACAGCTCCTATAATATCATTATTGGTAATTCCTATTATAAATCCCATAGATGCTCCTATGGATGCTCCAAGCCCAGCACCACCTACATATGCAAAAATAGAAATTGTAGTTAGTGCCAATATATTTCTAATTTGTATATTAAATAAGCTCATATTCCCTATGCCTGAAATCAACAAGCAAACCAATATACCTATACTTATTATTTCTTCTGTTGAGAATAAGTAGTTACTTTCTAATTCATCAACACAATTCAAAGCATAACTAATCATATATTTAACAGGTATCATAGATATTACCTTTAATATTGAAAATACTACATTAACTCCTAAAGGCTGACTATTTACTATGGAATTATATATAATAAATACTGAAAAAACTAAAAAAAAGCTTATATAATCTCTTTGCTTAATTTCTATCCTATTACAAATTTCTATATAAATCATTACTAAAACAGCTGCCATAGAGTAAGCAACTGCTCCTTCTAATGTAGATGATATAGATAAATATCCTAAACCAACACCTAATAGAGCTAGTAATGTACCTCTCCCTCTCTCTTTTTTCAATCCTATAAGATATGCAATACCGAATGGTGCTATCCCCATATCTATAGTTGCTGACAGTAAAACCCTACTTAATAACAATCCCATTACAAAAGATGTAATAAGGCTTAACGAAGTTCCTTGAACCCTAAGTTCCTTTTTCTTATTCTTATTTTCAACCCTCTTATAAGTTGATATATCTACCCCATATTGCATTTTTTCCCCTCCATACTTCCATAAAATGTAATTTAAATTATAGCACCTTAATAAAAAAATTTATGTCATATGATGTATCATGCATTTTTTTTCGTAGGACAATAATATATAAGATTCCTTATATGAATACATCTTTTCATATAAGGAATCTTATATATTAACTATTTATCCTCATTATAAAATTTATTTTTAATATAATTTTGTCACTATTAAATGATTTTTGCAGAAAACTTCTTTTTATCTATATTAATATTCATTTAGTTATTAGCATATACTTACTTTTATTTATTAATCTTCTAATCTTAACAACATATTCATTTACTAGTTTATAATTTCCTAAAGAGTAACAAAAAAAGCACTTAAGATAAACTTAAGTGCTTTGGTGCTGAAGACCGGAATCGAACCGGTACGGTATCGCTACCGCAGGATTTTAAGTCCTGTGCGTCTGCCTGTTCC